>CAWDKN010000025.1:0-14205 GCA_963802815.1 uncultured Alphaproteobacteria bacterium | reverse complement strand
TGGGACGGACAGGCCGTGCGACTTTTCACGGGCTCAGTTGTCCCAAAAGGCGCCACCGATCGCTATCCAGGAAGACGCGTTGGCCGAGGGCGAACACGTCGCCTTGTCCGTCGCGGCTTCGTCGGGCCGTCACATCCGCCCGGCGGGTCTCGATTTCCACGCCGGCGATACGCTCGTGCAAAAGGGGCGAAGAATTACCCCACGCGATATTGCCCTGCTCGCGGCAGCTGACATCATCCGTGACGTCCGCCGGAAACCCCGCATGGCTTTGCGGCGACTGGGCGACGAACTTTCGCACCCGGCGAGCCACGCAAGCCCGGCGGCATCGTGGCATCGTCCGGGTACGGATTTGCGCGCTGATCGCGCACTGGGGCGGCGAGGCGCGCGATCTGGGCATCCTTCCAGACACGAGCAAAGCCATCGCCGGGATCGCGGAGGCCGCGCAAAGGCCGACATGATCGTGACGCTCGGCGGCGCCTCTGTCGGCGACTACGACCTGGTGCAGCGCGCGCTCGGACCGAAAGGTTTCGCGCTCGATTTCTGGAAAATCGCCATGCGGCCGGGCAAGCCGCTCATCTTCGGGCGCCTCGGCAAGACGCCGCTACTCGGGTTGCCCGGCAATCCCGTTTCCACGCTCGTCTGCGCCGATCTGTTTCTGAGGCCCGCGATCGCTGCGATGCTCGGAGAGCCCGTGCGCGAAACACCGTCGCGCGCCTTACCCGCGCGCTTGGCGCCAATGACACGCGGCAGGACTATCTTCGCGCACAGGCTCTTTACCCGCGATGGCGAATGTCTGGGTCGAGCCCTTTTCATCCAAGATTCCTCGATGATGCGTGTTCTCGCGCAAGCCGACGCGCTTATCGTGCGCGGGCCGCATGCGCCGGCCGCCCCGGCCGGAGAAAAAGTCGACGCTATCCCGCTCGACGGATGAGCCCGCTGACGCTGGGCTTCAGCCCGATATTTTGCGCGTTGACGGACCCGCAGAACTAAAGTAGAACGATTCTCCATGTTTCGGCTTTGTTCGCCGGTGCTTCGCGGCGACTTGGGCCCCAAGGGATTAGCCGCAGAGAAAGGAACATGGCATGCTGACCCGCAAGCAATACGAACTTCTGATGTTCATCCACGAGCGGGTGCGCGAAACGGGCATTCCGCCCTCGTTCGACGAGATGAAGGACGCGCTCGACCTCAAATCGAAATCGGGCATTCATCGCCTGATCACTGCGCTGGAGGAGCGCGGCTTCCTGCGCCGCATGGAAAAGCGCGCCCGCGCGCTCGAGATCGTCAAGCTGCCCGATAATGTCGCCGAAACGCTCAGGCCCGCGACAACACGCAACCAGGCACAGCGCCTGCATGCCGAGCGCGCGGCACGGCCGGAGCGAAGCCCGCGCGCCCGTCGATACGCGCGGCGGCGGCACCCCGGCGCGCCATGGGCGACGCCGAAGGTGCGATCAACGTGCCGCTGGTCGGGCGCATCGCGGCGGGCACGCCCATCGAGGCGCTGCAGAACAAGATCGCCGATATCCCGGTTCCCGGCAGCATGATCGGGCGTGGCGAACATTACGCGCTCGAAGTCACGGGCGACTCCATGATCAATGCCGGCATTCTGGACGGCGACACCGTCATTATCCAGGAGGCCGACACGGCGAATACGGGCGAGATCGTCGTCGCCCTCGTCGATGCATCGGAAGCGACACTGAAGCGGCTGCGCCGGCGCGGCGATTCCATCGCGCTCGAAGCGGCAAATCCCGCTTACGAGACGCGGCTTTACGGCGCCGACCGGGTAAAGATCCAGGGCCGACTCGTCGGGCTTATCCGTCGCTACTAGGCCTTTCCGGTCGGGATTCCACGGCCGCGCGCCGCGCGCGGCCGTGACAGTCTCGACCAACGGCGGGGACGCGAGCCTGACCGAGTCGCCTGCACTCGCAGCGGTATCGTTCGAGTCGACAACAAGCTTCGGTCCCGGACAAATGCCGTGTGCGGGCACGGCACTGACGACGATGTCGGCGCGGGCGCAATCCTCGGCCAGCGCCTCGGACCGGAGCGGTGTCGCGCAGCGTCTCGCCGTCCGGCAAACGAGTGACACATCCCTCGCCGTCGCAGTGCACGCCGTCCGCAGGCGCCGCAACCGCGACATCTGCGGTGCGCTCGTCGCCATCGCGCTTCAGCCACTCGCTCAGCCGAATATTCGTCGCGCGCCGGCCGGACGAGATGCAACAACCCGTCGCCGCCGCGATAAGCAATGGTTTCCGCGTCGCGGCCATCAGGATATCCGCGCCCGGCGCAGCGAGCGCCTGCACGATCCCCGCCACGATCGCGACCAGGCCCAACCAGCGCCAGCGCCGACGCCAGATCACGACCACAGTCCACCAAGGGAGATCAGCGACCAGTGCCGAGACTGGCCACGCCGAGACGACCGAGACCGCGCCCGGCAAACGCGAGACGAAACGACCGACGGCAAGCATGGCATCGATGCCCCAGCCCATCACATGCAACGGCCAGGCATCGAGGCCGAACGGCATCAGCACCACGGCAAAGGCAGCGGCCGGCATCGTGACAAATCCCATGACGGGCATGGCCAGCAGATTGCCGAGCACGGCATAATGCGTCGCGCGGTCGAAATGGAACGCCGCGTAAGGCATCGTGGCGATGCTGCCGACCAAGCTTGTCGTGACGATGCCGCGGAGATAACGGCGCACCGCCGCGAAGCGCCTGGGTCCGACCGGCGGCCTTGCGAGCGCGCGGCCTGCTCCCATTCCGCGACGGCGATCAGGCTGACGACCGCCGAAAACGACATCTGGAATCCCGGCTCGATCAGGCTCTCCGGCTCGCAGGAGAAGCAGGATCGTCGCGGCCAGCGCGACCGCGCGCATCGACAAGGCCGGCCGGTCGACGAGGATAGCCAGGAGCATCATCGCCAGCATGGTGAAGGCACGGATCGTCGGCGCGGCCGCGCCGCTCACCACGAGGTAGAACAGCGCGCCGCCGAGCGCCGCTCCGGCCGCCCATTTCTTGATGGGATAATGCAAGGCTACACGCGGCCAGGCCGCAAGCCCCGCCCGTACGAGCCAGAACAGGCCGAGCCCGACGAGCGCCATGTGCAGGCCTGCGATCGCGAGGACGTGGGCGAGGCCCGCGTCGCGCAAAGCCTGCTCATCGCCTTCGGATATCCCGCCGCGCTCGCCGGTGATCAATGCGGCGGCGATGGCGCCGTCGCTTCCAGGCAGTTCGCGGCTGCAGGCGCACGGTCATCCGCCAGCGTAATTCGGCGATGGCCATCAGCGCACGGTCACCTATTCCCGACGGCGTCCACTTTTCGATGATCTGCGGCCGACCATAGGCATAACCGACCGCGCCCAGACGATCGAAGAAGGCCGCGCGGGCAAAATCATAGGCGGCGGGCGCGGCCGGGGTCGGCGGCGGCATCAACACTGCCATCGCGTGAATCTTGTCGCCTGGCACCAGTTGATCGGCGCCGGCGCGAAAGGAGAGTCGCAGGCGTTTCGGTGACGCCCCGTCCGCGAAACGCGGCGAGTGCGGCTCGACGAGAACGATGCGGATGCCTTTGCCGTGAGGCTCTGCGAATTCCACGCGCCCCTCCAGCGGAGACGGTCCGATGGACTCGGTCAGGATCGGCGCCGCGACGACCTCCTCGCGCAGCTTGGCGACCGCGAAGCCGAGCGCGATCGCCGCGACGAGCGCCAGAACGGCGCGAGCGATCGTGGGCGTCCGGCTTTGGACCGCGAGTGCCGCGGCAGCGATCGTCAATCCGCCTGCGGCGAGCGCAAGCGGCCAGACCGGCTCGAAGGGCAATGCGAAATAAAACCCAATGCCCGCGCCCAGCGCGACCGGCAGCCAAAGCGGCCAGCGGGAGCGTTCGGCGCGAGCCGACGCCGCCAGGCCCCGCCCCACACCAAGAGACAGGCGCAACCAGGCGCCAGACGCGATCGCCGCCCCGACGATTCGCCGAATTTGCAAAGGCGAAGCTACCGCCACTCCGGTCGCCCTGTTAGAAGCTCAGCGCCGAATATGCGAAATCGAATGTCGCAAAGTATGCGAAGACCCGCTCCAGTCGTCTCAATCACCGGCTCGCCGAGACAGAGCCAATGCTCCAACCGGTCATGACCTCAGACAAGAAACCCGTCCTGCGCTTTGCTCCCTCGCCCACCGGCTATCTCCATATCGGCGGCGCGCGCACGGCGCTCTTCAACTGGCTCTATGCCCGCCATACAGGCGGAAAATTCCTGCTGCGCATCGAGGACACGGACCGCGAGCGCTCCACGCCGGAGGCCGTGGCCGCAATCCTTAACGGTATGGAATGGATGGGGCTCGAATGGGACGGGCAGACCGTCTACCAGTTCGCCCGCTCCGGCCGTCATCGCGAGATCGCCGAGCAGCTTCTGACCGAAGGCAACGCCTATCGCTGCTTTGCGACCTCCGCAGGAGCTCGACGAGATGCGGGCCAAGCAACGCGCCGAAGGAAAACCGATCCGCTATGACGGGCGCTGGCGCGATCGCGATCCGACGGAGGCGTCGGCCGGCGCGCCCTTTGTCATTCGCCTGCGCGCGCCCCAGACCGGCGAGACCATCGTGCACGACGTCGTTCTCGGCGATGTGCGCTTTCAGAACGATCAGCTCGACGACATGGTGCTGCTCCGAAGCGACGGCAATCCGACCTACATGCTCGCCGTCGTCGTCGACGATCACGACATGGAGGTCACCCACGTCATCCGCGGCGCGGATCACCTCAACAACGCCGCGCGCCAGCTTCAGCTAATCCGCGCACTCGGCTGGCCGGAGCCGATCTACGGACACCTTCCGCTGATCCACGGCCCCGACGGCCAGAAGCTGTCGAAGCGCCACGGCGCCCTCGCCGTCGAAGCCTACCGCGATATGGGCTACCTGCCTGAGACCATGCGCAACTACCTGCTCCGTCTCGGCTGGAGCCACGGTGACGACGAGATAGTGACGACCGAACAGGCCATCGAATGGTTCAATCTCGAGAGCGTCGGCAAGAGCTCCGGCCCGAATGGACTTCAAGAAGCTCGACAATCTCAACGGCCACTACATCCGTTCGACCCACGACAAAACGCTCGCGGCCGAAGTGATCGCCTTCCTCGCGCGCGAGGCGCCACCGCGCATCCTGAACGAGATGGCGCGGTCGCGTCTGGAATACGCCATGCCCGCGCTCAAGGAGCGCGCCAAGACGATCGTCGAGCTTTGCCAGCGTGCAGAATTCCTCTTCACCGATGGCCGCCAGCCCCTCGATGCCGCCGCCGAGAAACTTCTTGGCAACGAGGCGCGCGTCCTCATCGGCAAGGTTCTGCCGGTGCTGGAAGCCACCGATTGGTCTCCACCGGCGCTCGAAACGGCCGCGCGATCCTTCGCAGATGCGGCAGGAACAAAGCTGGGGCAGATTGCGCAACCCCTGCGGGCGGCGCTGACGGGCATGGTGTCGTCCCCCCCCCTGTTCGAGATGATGGCGGTCCTGGGGAGAACCGAATCCCTTAAACGTCTAAGGGCTTATTCGGCCTGACCTCGGATCGGCCCTGCCTGCTTATTCGGCAGGAATGAGGTGACGGAATTAACCGTTCCTGCTTATAATTGCTGCAGTGCAAAACAACGGTCGGCCGAGGCCTGCCAAGAAGGGATCAAAGGAGCCGCATTCATGAGAGAGAGCAAAATAAAGCCCGACGGCAACGCGACCCTGACCTACAAGAACAAGCAATATGATCTGCCGGTTTTTGCGGGCTCAGAAGGTCCCGAAGTCGTCGACATCCGCAAGCTCTACGGCGACGCCGATGTCTTCACCTACGATCCCGGCTTCACCTCGACCGCAAGCTGCGAAAGCAACATCACCTTCATCGACGGCGACAAGGGAATCCTCCTATATCGCGGCTATCCGATCGACGAACTGGCCGAGCATTCGAACTTCCTCGAAGTATGCTACCTGCTCCTGCACGGCGAGCTGCCCGACAAGAAGCAGATGGCGTCTTTCGACCACGCGATCACGATGCACACGATGGTGCACGAGCAGCTGGCGACCTTCTACCGCGGCTTCCGCCGCGACGCGCACCCGATGGCCGTCATGTGCGGCGTGGTGGGCGCCCTCTCGGCTTTCTATCACGACTCCACCGACATTAACGACCCGCGCCAGCGCGAGATCGCTGGCCACCGTCTGATCGCCAAAATGCCGACGATGGCAGCAATGGCGTACAAGTACACGGTCGGACAGCCTTTCGTGTATCCGCTCAACAATCTGAGCTACACTGACAACTTTATGCGCATGATGTTCTCGGTCCCGGCCGAGGAGTACAAAGTCAACAAGGTGCTCTCCAAGGCGCTCGACACGATCTTCATCCTGCACGCCGATCACGAGCAGAACGCATCGACGTCCACCGTGCGCCTCGCCGGCTCCTCGGGAGCCAACCCTTTTGCCTGTATTGCCGCCGGCATCGCCTGCCTGTGGGGACCGGCCCATGGCGGCGCCAACGAAGCCGCGCTCAAGATGCTGGAGGAGATCGGCAGCGTCGAGCGAATCCCGGAATTCGTCCGACGCGCAAAAGACAAGAACGACAATTTCCGCCTGATGGGCTTCGGCCATCGCGTTTACAAGAATTACGATCCGCGCGCCAAAGCCATGCAGATCCAGTGTCATGCGGTGCTCGACGAGCTCGGCATCCACAACGATCCGCTCCTGAAGGTCGCTCTCGAACTCGAACGCATAGCGCTCCAGGACGAATATTTCGTCGACAAAAAGCTCTATCCGAACATCGATTTCTATTCGGGGATCACGCTGAAGGCGCTCGGCTTCCCGACCAGCATATTCACCGTGCTGTTCGCGCTCGCCCGCACTGTCGGCTGGATCGCACAGTGGAACGAGATGCTGGAGGATCCGCACCAGAAGATCGGCCGGCCGCGGCAGATCTATACCGGGAAGGGCCGCCGCGACTACGTCCCTATCGCCAAGCGCTAGCTGCTAGCCAACTAGGGTCCAGACTCATAAAATCCACCATACGATAGCAGCGACGAGGCATACGGAGGCGAGGAAGTTTCTTGCGAGCCTGTCGTAGCGCGTGGCAATGCGGCGGAAGTCCTTGAGGCGGCAGAAGGCGTTCTCGATGCGGTGGCGCTGCTTGTAGGATTTTCTGTCGAAGGTGAAGGGCTGCTTGCGATTGCATTTGTTGGGCACGACGGGTTTGGTGCCGCGCTCGCTCAGCCAATGGCGCAGTTCGGCACTGTCGTAAGCTCTATCGCCAAGAAGCTTTTTGGCTGCCTTGTTGCGCCGGATCAGACGCTGTGCCGGCGGACAATCATGGGCCTGGCCGCCCGTCAGCAGGATGGAAAGAAGACGGCCTTTAGCATCTGCGATTGCGTGGATTTTCGTGTTTCGCCCGCCGCGCGAGCGTCCAATCGCTTGGTTCTGTTCCCCCTTTTTGCGCCCGAGGCCGAGCGGTGTGCCTTGACGTGGGTGGAGTTGATCATCTGCGTGTGGGTTGACCGCCCGCGCGCGGCAAGTTCGCGAAACAACCGCTCCCACACGCCGCGCTCCGCCCAGCGCACAAAGCGATTGTAGATCGTCGTCGGCGGGCCGTATTCCGGTGGGCAGTCGCACCACCGGCAGCCGCTCTTCAGCACGTGCAGGATGCCGCTGATCACCCGGCGGTCGTCCACCCGAGCTTTGCCGCGCACGTCTCTCGGCAAATACGGCTCGATCTGCCGCCACTGATCATCGTTCAGCCAAAACAGATTGCGCCGCATCGTCTCTGCTCCGAATCATACGAGCAAAGAGAATCAACAACCGATTCAGCCGACAACGAATTTATTGGGTTCGCGCCCTAGCTAGGAGGCGGACGCGCGCGCGAAGGCGAGTATCGCGCGCGCAGCACGCAACGACGGGGCCTCGTCGCCGGCTCCCAGGAGCGCCGTGGCCTTGTCGAGATCGGCTACCTGTCGCGCGGCGGCGGCCTTGTCCGTCAGCAGCGTTACGACCTCGCGCGCGAGGACCTCGGGAGTCGCGCGACCCTGGAGGAATTCCGGGACTGCGCCACGATCCAGCAGCAAATTGACCAACGTGAAGTAAGGCAGCCGGAAAAGCGGCTTTGCAAGCGCGTAGGTAAGTGCCCCGACGCGGTATGCGACAACCATCGGCGTTCGTGACAGCGCGAGCTCCGTCGTCACCGTGCCGGAGGCCGCCAGCGCCGCGTCGGCCGCGTCGAAACCCGCGAACTTGTCGTCTTCGGATTCCAGTACGTGGAGTGGCGCTGGCCAGTCACCGGTCCCCGCGCGAACGCGCTCCACGACATGCGGCACGGTCGGCAGGATCGTCACCAGGCCAGGCACGTTCTCGCGAATGCGCGCGACAGTTTCCCGGAAGATCGGCAGAATAAAACGAATCTCGTTGGTGCGGCTTCCCGGCAGGATTGCCAGAAGCGGCGCCTCCGGTTCGATGCCGAGGCGGGCGCGCAATGCATCGCCGCCCCTCATGCGACTTGCGCGCTCGATCACCGGATGCCCGACGAAATTCGCATGAAGTCCGTACCTCTCGAAAAACTGCGCCTCAAACGGCAGGAGGGCCAGCACAAGATCGAAATATCGCGACATCTTCTTCGCGCGATAAGCGCGCGAAGCCCAAACCTGCGGCGCCACATAGTTCACAGTGCGCATGCGCGGATCGGCCCGCTTCAGGCGATACGCGATACGATGGGTGAAATCCGGGCTGTCGATCAGCACAACGGCGTCAGGCCGACTTGCTAGCGCAAAATCGGCCGCCTCGCGCACGCGGCGCAGGATCACCGGAATCTTCGGAACGACCTCGCGAAGGCCCATCACCGCGGTGTCGGTAAGCGGGAAGAGCGAAACGAGCCCCTGCGCGGCCATCGCGTCGCCGCCCACGCCCGTGATCTTCAAGCTATCGCCCGCGATGGCTTTGAGGCTTGCCATTAATTGCCCGCCGAGCTGGTCGCCCGAAGGCTCGCCGCACACCAGCATGAGCGTAAGCGGCTTTGCGGGGAGAGATACGCCGCTCATGCGCCGGGCGCTATGCCGACCACGAAAAGTCCAGCGTTGTCGGCCGCTGCTGCGACGGCAGCGCGGTCCACGATCAATGCGCCGCCGGCTTCGACGGCAATGCCGGCGAGACCCATCGCTGCCGCATTCTCGACGGTCTGACGGCCCACGACGGGCAGATCCGTCTTGCGATCCTGAATGGGCTTTGGCGCTTTCACCAACACACCGCGCTTCTTTTGCGGCGTGCCGCGGATGTGCTCAGGGAGATCGATCACGCGCGCGAGCATTGCATCGGTGCCTTCTGCAGCTTCAACTGCTAGTGTCAGCCCATTGCAGACGACGGCCGCCTGGCCCACATCGAGCAGGCCGAGCGCCCGCACGACCTTGAAGCCCAGCACGATGTCATCCGCATTCTCCGTCGACGGCGAACGCTTGCCGACGGGGCCGGTCCCCACGATAAGTCCTGGAGCAGCCGCCGCGACGCTGACGGCGCGAAAGCCCTCGCGATCGAAGAGGTCGACAATGGAGCGCAGAAGGGCATCATCGCCTCGCAGCGCCGCCGCCATGACGCGCGGCGCGAGAAACACGGCCTTGGCGTCGAGCCGGATCTCCGAAAATTTCGGTCGCTCGACCCGTCCCACCAGGACGACATCGCCGCAGCCACCATCGCGCAGGGCCTTGAATGCCTTCGACGTCTCGCCGAGTGCAATCCATTGGTGAGGATAGGCGGCGACCCAGGGGTCCGACGAGCCGCGCAAAGCAAGCACGAAGACCTTGCGGCCGGTGGCGCTTACGCTTTCCGCGATCGCGCGCGGGAGGTCGCCACCGCCCGCGATGATGCCCAGTGCATCTCCGGTCATCAGTCTGCGTCCGTCTGGCCTGCGCGCTTGCGCGACATGCAGATCGGGCGCTTGGCGTCGGCGAGAATGAAATCGACGATCTCCTGGACTTCCGGAGTGGACGGCCACTCACCCCTCGCGCGTGCAGCGCGGTCGAAGACAGAGCCTTCGGTCCCGCGGAAAATAAGCCGGAACGCCGCGCGCATCGCATGGATCGTCGGTCGCGGAAGATTGCGCCGCTTCAAACCGACCAGATTGAGCCCCCCCAGCACCGCGTGATCGCCGATCGCCTGGCCGTAGGGAATGACGTCGGTGTTGACGCCGGTCATGCCGCCGATGAAGGCGCCTTTCCCCACCCGGCCGAATTGCTGGACGGCCGAATTGCCGCCAAGAATTGCGCCGTCGCCGATGGCGACGTGACCGCCAAGAACGGCGCCATTCACGAACGTGACGTCATTGCCGACATGGCAGTCGTGGCCGGCATGGCTGTTGGCCATGAGATAGCAGCGATCGCCGATGGTCGTGAGGCCGCCGCCGCGCTCGCTTCCGACGCTTAGCGTCACGCCTTCGCGGATAACGCCATCGGCGCCAATGATGAGCCTGCCTTCCTTGAACGCGTTGCCGCGGATTTGTCCCTCGCCGCCCAGCGCCGCATTCGGATAGATCACGCAGCGCGGACCGACCTCGGTATGCCCCGCTATAGAAACATGGGAAAACAAACGCACGCCGTCCCCCAGGACCGCCGCGCGGCCGACAAGGCAGAACGGCCCGATCTCGACGCCCGCGCCCAGAAGCGCGCCGTCTTCAACGATCGCCGTCGGATGGATGCTCATTGCCGCTCTGTCCGTTGCCGGGCACGCCGTCTTGGATCATCGCGCTGAACTCGGCCTCGGCGCAAAGCGCATCGCCGACATAAGCGTGTCCTTCGAAACGCCAAACCGGACCGCGGCGCCTGAGCGCCTTGACCGGCATGCGCAGCATATCGCCGGGCCGAACGGGACGGCGAAAGCGCGCCTTCTCGATGGTCATGAAATAGACAATGCGATTGTTGCTGGTGAGCCCGAGCGAATGCACCACCAGTGCTCCGGCCGTCTGCGCCATCGCCTCGACGATCAGCACGCCCGGCATCACGGCGTAATCGGGGAAATGCCCCTTGAAGTGCGGCTCGTTGAACGAAACGGCCTTGTGTCCGACTGCGCTCTCGCTCGGCACGATGTCCGAGAGCCGTTCGACAAAGAGAAAGGGCGCGCGATGCGGCAGGAGCATCTTGATACGCTCCACGTCCAGCACGACATTGTCCTGACCGGCTTCACCCATTGTCGTCCCGCTTCACCTTTGCGAGCTTGGCCAGCGTGTAGATCTCGCGCATCCACTCCCTCGCCGGTTTTGCCGGAACGCCGCCGTAATCTTGGCCGCCGGCAAGCTCCTGTCCGGACGCCGTCGCCGTCCGACCTGCGAGCCTTGCGCCGGGCCCGATGCGGCAGTGGTCGGCAACGCCGACCTGTCCGCCGAGAATGACGAAATCGCCGATCTCGCAGCTGCCCGAAATGCCGACCTGGCTCACGATAACGCAGTGGCGCCCGACGCGCGTGTTGTGCCCAATCTGGACCAGATTATCAATCTTGGTGCCTTCACCCACGACCGTGTCGCCAATCGCGCCGCGGTCGATCGTCGTGCAGGCGCCGATTTCGACGCGGTCCTGTACGATTACGCGGCCTAGCTGGGGAATCTTGATATGGCCACCCGCGCCGCTCGCAAATCCAAAGCCCGGCGCGCCGATCTGCGCTCCGGGAAAAATGACCACTTCGTCGCCGATATAGGCGTGCGCGATGGAAACGTTGCTCGCAATCTCGCAGTTCTTGCCGATGGCGACGCCGCGTCCGATGACCGTGTTCGGTCCGATGCGTGTGCCATCGCCGATTTCGGCCCCGGGACCGATGACGACGCCCGGGCCCAGCACGACGTCCTCGCCGATCTCGGCAGTACGATCGATCGAGGTCTGTTGCGACCATCGAGTGAAATTGTATTCGGGATAGAACAGTCTCGCCGCGGCCGCGAAAGCGTGCTGGACCGAGCCGCAGGCAAGCCCGACTGCACCGCCGCGCAACGCAAAAGGCCGCGACGACTTCGCCGGGATGAGAACGTAGCCTGCCTGCGATTGCGCGAGCTGGCCCGTGTCCTTGGTTGCGCCGGAGAAGAACGTCAGATGCGTCGCGCCTGCGCCGGCCATGCTGGCGACGTCCTCGACCAACCAGCCGCCATCCGCGCCCTCCGGCAAGTGCGCCCCCAACTCCGCGCAAACATCAGCGAGCGTGAAGGGGCCGCAATTGTCGTAGAAACGCGGATCGGCCATTTGATCTTGGTTGGAGCCTTATTGCTGTTGCTGCTGCTGCTGGGCCATGCCCGGCGGCAACGGAACGAGATTCACCTTGACGTTGGGCAGCTTCTGATTGAGGCGCTGGATCGCGGTCTGGGTGATGTCGATGTCGACCGTGCTCATCACTACGGCGTTGCGATCGACGAGCAGATTGGCGCCCCGCTCGGCCATGATGCCCTGGAAAATCGGCCCGAGCGCCTGCTCGACCTGCTGGCGCGCCTGCAAGAAGCCGCCCTGGATCAAATTTTGCTTCTGCTGCGCCTTCTGCTGAAGGGCGGCCTGACGCGCCTCGAAGTCATGCACCTTTCTCGCCTTTACGTCGGGGGCGAGGATCGCGATCTGCTGCTGCAGCGCCTGGCCGTCCGCGCGCAGCGCGTTGCCTTCGCCTTTGAGGTCGTTTTCGGCCTGTACCGTATAGGCCTGGACCTGCTTGACGATCGATGCCCCGACTGCCGACCCGCGAAGAATCGCGGCGCGGTCGATCACGAGAATCTTGGGCTGCGGAATGCCAGGCTGCGGGGCTGGCCCTGCGGAAGCCGCCGTCGCAAACGAAATTGTGGCAAGAGCGAGCATGCCGGCAACGAGCGTCACGCGACCGGCAAAAAGGGTTTTTCTCATAGTTAAAGTCCTGTCCCAGCGCTGAAGTGGATGATTTCGGATCTGTCGTAAGGTGCCTTAACAAGCGGCACGCCCAAGTCAATCTGAATTGGTCCGAATGGTGACTTCCAGCCGATGCCGATGCCAGCGGACACGCGGAGGGCCAGATTGTCCTTGATGCATTGGGTGGAGCCCTGAATGCAATTGTCCATTGGTTTGTCGTCGATGCGACCCAACGTGCCGAAATAACTAAAAAACGACGTCGTGATGCCGTAGTCCTCGGGCAGGAAGTTCGGCAGCCGCACCGACGCATTGCCGATGGCATAGACGTTGCCGCCGACGGCGCCCTGGTTATTCGCCACATCGGTGTCGCGGGGGCCGATGCCGGCGAGCTGGAAGCCCGGAAAACTGTCGCCACCCTTGAAGAAGCGCTCCTGGATGGGAATGCCTCTATCGTCAAAGCCGCCGTCATAGGCAACGATGTCACCAATATCGCCGGAGATGGAGCCGATCAGGTCGTCCCAGAAGATGGGGTGGTAGAAGCCGAACTGAGCGACGGAGCGCAGGTACTTGATCTGGCCGCCGAGACCGGCGAAATCCTGCGTGAAGCTGAACGCCATGCCGCGCGTCGGGCAAATCGTATCGTCAAGCGTGTTGTAGCCGAAGCTATAGCCGATCGCCGAACTGGAGATCGTACCCTTGGCCTCCTGCACGCTAAGCGGCGCACCGGTAAACGGCGTGACCGAATCGATCTTGTACGTGTAGTGCAGACCCACCGAGCCGTATTCCGAGGTCGGGAAGCCGAAGCGGATGCTGGCCGCCGTCGTGTCGCCCTCGTAGTCGGCCTGGTTGAAGTCGGTCACGACCTTGTAGAGGTCGAAACCGGCCTGCAGCGGGCGATCCAGGAACCACGGCTCGGTAAAGCTTAGCTGGAATTCCTTGCTGATAGTCGACAGCGAAATGCTCGCGCGCAGATACTGGCCGCGGCCGAACAGGTTGCGCTCGGTATAGCCGAACTCGCCGACGAAGGAGCTCGTCGAGGAGTAACCCGCACCGATCGACAATTCGCCGGTCGACTGCTCCGTAACCTGCACCGTCAGATTGGTGCGGTCCGGCTGCGAGCCCGGCGCCTGTTTGATGTCGACGTCTTTGAAGAAACCGAGTGCGCGGATACGCGTGCGCGAGCGGTCGACAAGCACGCGGTTGAAGGCGTCGCCTTCAGTCAGGCGCATTTCGCGCCGGATGACCTTGTCCAAGGTTCGCGTGTTGCCGACGACGTTGATCTTCTCGACGTAGACGCGCGGGCCCTGATCGATCTTCATGATGACGTCGATCGTGTGGGAATCGCGATTGCGGGCGATGCGCGGGTGCACCTCGGCGAAGGCA
>CAWDKN010000024.1:0-3712 GCA_963802815.1 uncultured Alphaproteobacteria bacterium | reverse complement strand
TGAATGGCCGGGCGCATTTGGAATTCGAGGACAGCATCTTCCGGTTGCGCGACTACCGCGGCTTCCTGGCGGCGAATCACGACAGCATCGCCTCGCACAAGGCGCGCCAGCAACGCGCCTTCGAGGCGGAGCGCGATCGCTGGCGGGCGAGCGGTCAGATCGGCTATTCCGCCGAGGTCCGTGATGTGCCGGCCGAAGCCGCCTTCGAGGATCTTCCCACGGGCTGCGTCGCGGTCACGAGCCCGGTGAGCGGCAGCGTCTGGCGGATGTCGTGCACGCCGGGGCAAAGCGTCAAGGCGG
The DNA here is from genome assembly GCA_963802815.1 of uncultured Alphaproteobacteria bacterium. GTDB lineage: Bacteria > Pseudomonadota > Alphaproteobacteria > Micropepsales > Micropepsaceae > Rhizomicrobium. The sequence goes on along the minus strand of CAWDKN010000024.1, from coordinate 3,412 downwards.
GCGACATGCTGGCGCTGGTGTTCTTCAGTCCATGAAGATGGAAATTCTGGTGACGGCCTGGTTGATGGTGTCGTGGCCGAGCTGCGCTCGGCGGGAGGGGAGGGTGGGGCGACGTCGCCCACGCCGCGGCGCCCTCGGCGTGGAGCGGCCGACAGGGGAGAAGATTGAAGGAAGTGCCGCAGTGTCGTAAATTTTCTGCCGCAAAGGCTTACTTTTGATCGGCGGCTCCGCGTCGACCGGCCTCGCTTGCTGGCTCAATGCTGCTGACGAACAATGTTCAATGTTGCATGGAGCATCTATGTGGGCTGGATGCCGTGGGACGGTCCGCCGACAGCAGCGGCATTCTGAAGAAAATGGGCCGAGAAGACGGTATTAAGATCAAGCCGACCGAGATCAACGACTTCGTTGAATCGATGAACGAAATAGACTGCTGGCGAGTTGACGCCTGCCTGACCAACAACATGGACATGCGACTGATCGAGCGGGCGGGGTGAAGCTCGATCGACGGCCTTGATCGTTGGGCACCTCTCGAATGGGAACGAATGGCGTGGTGCTGAAAGGCAGGGGGAAGCAGATGTAGACGCGAAGGCCGAGAGGGACGCACTGGTCGAGCCGTCGGCGTCGTACTGACCTCTCGGTGCGCGGCGCTTGGTGAGCGGGAATTGTGCGCGTGCGACACTCAGGCCGTCAAGACTCGCACGCTTATCTCGTCCCCGCGTTCGTGCTTGGATGAACGACTCGTGGTCGTCTTCAGCCGTAGAGTTGAGCGTGATAATGGGCCTTCTCGCAGGCGGAGCCTGCGTCCGACCTTGAGCAAGATCTTTTGTGAAAACCTGGACCTGATGGTGGTCATCCCGCGGAACCCTCGCGGCGAACCTGAAACCGGCAAAGGCAACTGCCGCGCTCTACGAGACATTGGCGCCGACCCCGCGCGACGACGTGGGTCGAAGTCTGCTTGGCAGCCATGGCCGAGCTATCCTGGCACCGACGAGCCGGATCCTCGATTCGGAGCTCGCTGACGATGCGCACTGTTCGGCACGGCTGCGGAAGCCATGCTTCGCTTGGACGCGCTGTCAAGACGATTGGATCTGGTGCGGCGCTCTTCGTTTCGATCACGGCCTGCTCGGGGCAGGGAGCGGGCAGCCCGATGTGGTCGGGGCATCCAATTCCCCGGGGGGAAGGCGCTCGGCGAACCGGGCACTTTCAAGATGCGCTTCGACTCGAAATTCATCCAGATGGGCCGAGAACGGGCAGTTGAGGGGGGCATCCGGTGCGGCGTCTCGTTAATCAGTGACCCACCGGGGCGGCATGCTCGTGCTGAGCATGATGCCGTTCGTGCTGTTTATCGTGGCCTATCTCGCCGCCTCGAGCGCCCGCCTTGCCGCGAACCCCGGCGACAAGCTGCTGCCGTCGCCCGCCACATTCGCCGCGACGATACATCGATACGCGCTCGAGGACGACCAGCGCACCGGCGAGATCCTGCTGTGGAGCGATACGGCGGCGAGCCTCGAGCGCCTGCTGATCGCCCTGGGCTCAGCGCCCTCCTGGGCGTGACGTTCGGCGTCGCCATCGGTGTCATACCGTATCTTCGCGCGACGTTCGCGCCGTTCGTCGCGGCGCTCTCGCTGATTCCGCCGCTCGCCATCCTGCCGATTCTGTTCATCGTAGCGGGGCTCGGCGAGCTCGCCAAAGTGCTGTTGATCGTGATCGGAGTCGCGCCGGTGATCGTGCGGGATCTCGCCTTCCGCATCCAGGAGCTGCCGTCCGAGCAGATGATCAAGGCGCAGACGCTCGGGGCTTCGACGTGGCAATTGATACTTCGGGTGGTGCTGCCGCAAACCTGGCCGCGCCTGATCGACGCGCTTCGCCTCTCGCTCGGGGCCGCATGGCTCTTTCTGATCGCATCGGAGGCGATTGCCTCGACCGACGGTCTCGGTTACCGGATCTTCCTGGTGCGGCGCTATCTCGCCATGGACGTGATTCTGCCGTACGTTGCGTGGATCACGCTCCTTGCCTTCAGCATGGACGCGCTGCTGCGGCTGTTGCGCTCCAAAGTGTTTCCCTGGGCATGAGCGGTCATCCTCCATGACGCAGATCACCGTCAAGCGGCTCTGGAAGGAGTACGACACCCAGGTCGTGCTCGAGAACGTCAGTCTGCACGTCGGCGATCACGAGTTCGTCACCATCATCGGCGCCTCGGGCTGCGGCAAGACGACCTTCTTGCGCATGCTCCTCGGCGTCGAAACGCCGAGCCGCGGCGAGTTCCTGATCGATGGCCGGCCGCTGTCCGGCGAGCCCGGGCCGGATCGCGGCATCGTGTTTCAGCGCTACTCGCTGTTCCCCCACATGACGGTCCTGCAAAATCTCCTGCTCGGGCTCGAGCTGCAGGGGGCGCCGGCCCTGGCGCGTTTGTTCGGCGCACGGCGCCGGGCCGCCATCGACCGCGCGGAGGAGCTTCTCGAGGCGGTCGGCCTCGGCGCCTCGCGCGGCAAGTATCCCGCGCAGCTTTCCGGCGGCATGCAGCAGCGCCTGTCGATCGCGCAATCCGTGATCTGCCAGCCGAAGATCCTGCTGCTGGACGAGCCCTTTGGCGCGTTGGATCCCGGCGTGACGGCCGACATGCACGAGCTCATCCTCAAGCTCTGGAACCTCAACAAGATGACCATCGTCATGGTCACTCACGACGTCCGGGAAAGCTTTCATCTCGGCACGCGTCTCCTGGTCTTCGACAAGGTGCGCATCGATCCACAGGCGCCCGATCGATACCGAGCGACGATCACCTACGCATTCCTTTTAAGGGACATCGACAACCGGCATCGCCCTCCCTCATCACCGGCTGACTGCAGCGGCGCACCCGCACCGGGTTCGTGGACGAATTGCCGCTCGGCGTTTGGCCCGGCGGCTTTCTATTTGCTTTTCATCTCCGTTGTTTGCATTCTGCGCTCTCGCAGAATTCCCGCGCGCTGGCTCCCGGCGCCCGTGACGCGCGCACCAACATCGTGACTCGTGCCGCTCGCCGATCACGCATTCGCAAGAGTTTATCTTCGTACTGCACGCATTTGTCGCGCGCCTTCGCACCACAGCCGTTCAGCGGCATCGTGATCTGCATTACAAGCATGCGTACGATCTCGTCGGGCGCGCTGCTGCAAGGTGCCGACGCAATCGAGGTGGTATCGTAAATATCCTATAAATAAAGCACTTCAATAGCGCATATAACTCCTCGTTCCCCGCCCTATGCACCATCGCCGTGCAATTCGCGCGCGCTCGAAATTTATTTTTTTCTTTCAAAATCTTTTGTGTCATAAGAGATTCATCGATGTGCTCGTGCTTGAACGAATCCCCGATGCCGGGCGATGCGTTTATTTCGCCAGAGGTCGAAGAGAAGCGACCCGGCGACATGTCGAATTCGAAC
>CAWDKN010000023.1:0-14111 GCA_963802815.1 uncultured Alphaproteobacteria bacterium | reverse complement strand
CAAGGGGAGGGTCGCAGAGGGCGAACTGTCGCTTCTACGGATAACCCTGATATTTGCGCACCTTCGCTGCAAAGGCGTCGCGGTCGCCTTTTTTCCAGAGCGCGGCGAGCTCCGCGGCGCGGGACTGCGCGAGCTTCTCGTAAGCTGTCTGCGGCGTCTCGCGGCCGACGCGGGCGAAGGCGTCCAAGATCGCGGCGTGGAACCGGTCGGGATCGTAGCCCGCCAGCGACAGGCCATATTGATAACGCACCGCGAGATTGTCGGGCGAGCATTTGAACGCCTGCGCGAAGGCATCGAGACCCCGCTCGACGTGGCGCCATAGATCCAGTCGGCCAGGTAGGCACCGCCGGTGCGCACGATCTCGATGTTCCAGCCGCCGAGTGCGCCGAGTGCCCAGACATTCTTCGGATCGTCGGCGAGCGCCGCGTCGAGTGCGCTCTTGGCCTGTCCCGGATAGTCGTGCAGCCGGGCGGCAACCGCGCCGACGATGCGCGCCTCGTAGCCGAGCGATACTGCGAGATAGATATGCGCATCGGACAGCTCGCGTCGACGGCGACGGCGCGGCGAGCCAACGTCTTCCGCCCGCTTGAGGCATTCCAGACAAGGGCGACGCGCGTCGTCGCGTCGGCGAGTGCGGCCCGCGCGGCGATGGTATTCCCTGCGCGTCGTTCTCGCGCGGCGCCGGCTTTCATGGCGCATCGTATCTGCCTGCGCGTAGAGACGCAGGCGGATCGACGCGTACGCCGGCGTCGCCGCGACCAGCGCGACGACAAGCGGTGATGCACTGCGCCCTTCACCCAGATCGACCTCGGCGAACTCGCCCGGCAAGCGCCCGGCGGATCAGCGCCGCGGTCTCGGCGCAGCCGAACAAGGCGGCAAAGGAGCCGAAACGCGGGCCCTGGCTCTGTCCGAACAGCACTTCGTATAGCGCCTTGAACCAGTCGCGCAGCGGCTCGAAGCCATGCGCCTTGCCGACCTCGTAGACGACGTTCTGCACGGTCTCCGCGTCGCGTTCGCCCGCCAGGGCCTCAAGCTTGCCGGCAAGCTCCGAAAGCGCCGCGCGTTCCTTCTCGGTCGGCGCGCGATAGCGCTTCTGCGGCTTGACGAAGTCGTCGTAGTAGCGGATCGCAAAATCGACGAGACGGTCGAGGCCGGGATTGTTCCGGGGCGACGCCTGCGGTGCGTAGGCGCCTATGAATCCCCACAGCACGTCCCGATTGTGCGCGTTGGACGCGCTGACCAGATTGAGCAGCAGCGCGAAGCTGATCGGATAGCGTTCCGCCGGCGGATGTCCGTCATGGATGTGCCAGACGGGATTTTCGATGCGCTCGGCCTCGCTCGTTTCGTTGGCGTGATAGGATTCGAGCAGCGCGATGTAATCGTCGACCGCCTTGGGGATGACGTCGAAATAGAGCCGCTTGGCGACGCGCGGCTTCTGGAACATGTAGAGCGAGAGGCTCTCGCGCGGCGCGTAGGCCAGCCATTCGTCGATGGTGAGGCCGTTGCCCTTCGACTTGGAGATCTTCTGGCCCTTTTCGTCGAGGAACAGCTCGAACACGAAATGCTCGGGCGGCACGCCGCCCGCGATGCGGCAGATCGAATCGTAAAGCGGCTGCGACGGCAGATGGTCCTTGCCGTACATCTCGTAGTCGACATGAAGCGCCGCCCAGCGCATCCCGAAATCGGGCTTCCATTGCAGCTTGCAATGGCCGCCGGTGACGGGAACGGTCATCTCGCTTCCATCCTCCTCGACATAGGTGATGGTGCCCTTTGTCGCGTCATGGGCTGTGACCTTGGCGAGAAGTACCTTGCCCGAGCGCGGGCTGATGGGAAGGAACGGCGAGTAGGTCTGCTGACGCTCCTCGCCGAGCGTCGGGAGCATCACCTGCATGACCTTGTCGTAATTTGCGAGCACGCGCAGCAGCGCCGCGTCGTAGATGCCGGACTTGTAGAGATCGGTGGCGCTGCGAAAGTCATACTCGAACCCGAACGTGTCGAGGAATGCGCGCAGCCGCGCATTCATGTTGTGGCCGTAGCTGTCAGCCGTGCCGAAGGGATCGGGGATGGAGGTCAGCGGCTTGCCGAGATTGGCCGCGACCATCTCCTTGTTCGGCACGTTGTCGGGGACCTTGCGCAGGCCGTCCATGTCGTCTGAGATCGCGATCAGCCGCGTGGGGATGTCCGACATCATCTGGAAGGCATGGCGCACCCACGTCGTGCGCGCGACTTCGCCGAAGGTGCCGATATGGGGAAGGCCCGACGGCCCGTAGCCGGTCTCGAAAATGACCTCGGTAACGGCCTCGCCTTTCGCCCGCTTCTTCTCCACCCGCGCAAGCACCTTGCGCGCCTCCTCGAAGGGCCACGCATGCGCGGCCGCCGCAAGATCGGGCCGGAGGGCAATTAAAGGGGCAGAAGTCATTGAAATGATTGCCTTAATCGTTTCGAAAGGGGCGAAAACTAAGCTTTCTGGGGGATTTGCGTCAATGGCCGCCGAGAATACCGCAGACGACAGTGAAGCGCGCGTCGTATTCGCCGGGCGCATCGACATCCTGTATGCGCTCGGGCGCCATTACCTTTCGCTGCCTTTCGCCGCCCTGTGCATGATCGCGACCTTGTTCGCCGCGCATGCGCCGACGGTCCTGATCTTCATTCCCCTCATCTTCCAGATCACCATCGTCATCATCGCCGAGCAGCTGACGACGGCCTACAAGCATCGCGCGCCCGACAGCGATCCCTCCTATTGGGCGCGGCGCTATACCTTCATCTCGGCAGTCGCCGGTTCCACCTGGGGCGTGGGCGCGATCTTCTGGTTCGTCCCGCATTCCTTCGCCGCCGAAGCCTATCTGACGCTCGCCTTTCTCGGCATGACGGCGACGGAGTTCATTGCGCGTTCGGCGCACAGGCCGGCCTATCTCGCCCACGCGACCTTTGCGCTCGCGCCGCTCGTGGCGCTGCTGTTGTTCGAAGGCGGTCTTTACTCGATCATGTCCGCCGTGCTCATCGTACTCTTCGCGGCCGTGCTTTCGACCTACAGCGAAGGCATGGCACGCCTGCTGGACGAGAGCATTCATCTGCGCTTCGACAATGCGGCTCTCGTCGTATCGCTGCGCGAGCAGAAGGACGCGGCCGAAGGCGCGCGCGACGAAGCGCAGTCCGCGAACCAGGCGAAGTCGATCTTCATCGCCAATGTCAGCCACGAGCTGCGCACGCCGCTGAACGCCCTGCTCGGCATGGCGCAGATCCTGGAGCGCGCCGATCTCGACGCGCAGCACCGCGAACATGTCAAGGTGATGCTGGACGCGGGCTACGGCCTCAAGACGCTGCTCGAGGACGTCATCACCCTGACGCAGGACGAACGCCGCACGGCCGAAGACAGTTGCGATCCGGCACAGGCGGCGCGCGCCGTGGCCCGCGTCGTCCAGCCGCGCGCCTGGGAAAAACTGCTCAGCCTCAACGTCGCCGCCATCGCCGGCGTTCCCAATGTCGCCGCCGATCCCCGCCGTGTCCGCCAGGTCCTGCTCAAGCTCGTCGACAACGCGCTCAAATTCACCGAGAAGGGCAGCGTCGAGATTCGCGTCGAGGCCGATGCAAACGCGACGGTGCGCTTCACCATCGCCGATACCGGGCTCGGCGTGCCCAACGACGTGGCCGCGAGGCTGTTCAAACCGTTCTCTCCCGGAGATCCCTCCTACACGCGCGCCCAGCAGGGTGCCGGCCTCGGCCTCGCCGTCGCCAAGCGCATCGTCGAATCGCTCGGCGGCCAGATCGGCTTCGAGAGCGAGCCGGGTGCCGGCGCGGCCTTCTGGTTCACGCTTCCGGTTTCGACCGCGGCCGCAAACGAAAAGCCGGTCGAGACGATGACCGTGCAGGCGCCGACCGATCTCTCGCTTCTCGTCTTCGCACCTGACGCCCATGCGGAGATCGCGAGCCTGCTCGAGCCCTACGGCAACGACGTTTACATCGCCGAGGATCTCGTCGACGCCATCGCCTGCGCGGGACGGGGAACCTATGACGCGATCGTCGTGGGCGGAGGGCACACCGACATCGTTGCCGGCGCGCCCGGCGTGAAGGCGCCCATCCTGTCGCTGATCGCCGTGGGCGAACAACCGCCGGCGGGGGCCCATGAGATCGTGCGCTGGCCCGGCCCTGCAGGCGCCGTCTATGCGGCGCTCTCGACCCTGCAGCACCGCGCGCGCGCCGCGGGACCGGAGAAACCGAAGGACAAGCCGGAACTTGTCTCCGCGCTCGACGCCGAGGCGATCGCCTCGCTCGAAAAATCCGTCGGCCTGAAGACGCTGGTGGACATCCTGCATGCTTACATCGATACGGCCGAACAGCTCTGCCGCTCGCTCGGGGCGGCGAGCGACAACGCCAATTGGGAGGAAGCCGCGCGGCTGGCCCAGGACATCGCCGGCAGCGCGGGCGCGCTCGGACTGGTGGCGATGACGGCGGCAGCGCGCGGTTTTGCATCGGCGGCGCGCGAAGGAAACCCCGCAGACGATCTGCGCATTCGCGCGCAGAGCATCCTTTGGGAGCACGGCCAGGTCCGCCGTGCGCTTACCAACCTTTATCCCGACCTCGCAGCGTGATCATTCAGCGCCATGCGTGACGACGTAAACATGTGCGTCGAATAATTTGCACATTGCTCTCGCACGTTGTGGTGGGACTCGCTTAAGCGTGTATCTTCGCGTCAGAGACACAAATGTTCGGGACATGATCAAACGCGAAAACATCCGCGGGCGCGTCGCCTTGCGCAACGAAGTCGGTGTCCTGCGCATCGAAATGAGGGGCGATCCATCCGGCGAGGATATCGCCGCCTGCTTCAACGAAGCCGTCGCCGCCGGCATGGTCATGCTGTCGATGCCGGCTGTGATCGAGCTCTCCGACTACAGCGGCAGCATCGATTGGGACGCCATCCGCACGATCGCGGCGCAGGACAATTGGGGGACGAAAACCGGCGATGTGCCGCGCGTCGCCTATGTCACCGCCGATGCGACGTTCGATACGGTGATCAAGCTGATCGCCGCGCTCTTCCCCGACAGCGAGCACAAGAGCTTCACCGGCGTCGATGCCGCGCTCGCCTGGGCGCAGCGAGCCGCGTGACGCGACCACGCATGGACTGAAAAGCAGCGACGTTTCGCAGTCCGCGGCGTCCCTTCCCTTGGCCGTCCAACCGCGCGATCTTGCGCAATGCCGCTCGACTCGCACGATGCGCGCGCTGTCGTTCGCGCCCTGCCCGCCCTCACGCCCGCGCCCGGAGGTGCGATCGTCTGCGCGGGTGATGGCGCCTGCCGGCGGGTTGCCTTCGAGGAGGCGCGGCGCATCTTCCGCTCCGGCGACGTCCTCGTCGCGCACACCGCTTTCGTCTCCGGCCGCCTGAAAGCGCCGCCGGCCAGCGCACTTTTCGACGTGCTCGAGCTTTTCGCCTTCGTGCGGCCGGCGCAGTCCTGCGTGCCCAGCGCGCTCGGGCTCGCACGCGCGCTGGGCCTGGAAATGCCCGCGACGCGCGACGACACCGCGCGGACGCTGCACGCCGCCGCCGATCGCCTGATCGTGGAGATCGAGGGCCTTCCGGACGCCGCACGCCTGGGGTTGCGGCCGCTGGCGCAGGCGATGACGCGCGCGGGCTGGCGCTGGGGGCCGTTGATCCTCGGCATCATCGGCGAGGGCGAAGAGAAGGCCTCGCCCGTCGCAGGCTATGACGCCTGGCGCGGCCTGCCCGAATGGGAGGACGAGCCGCAGCCGCCGCGGCCCGGGTCTTTTCCGGTCGAATCCGGCGAAGTTCATGCGCGGCTGGCGCAACTCGTGGGCCTCGGCGGCGAAGCGCGCGATGAGCAGGTGTCTTATGCCGACGCGGCCGCTTATGCCTTTTCGCCGCGCGAGCAAGCGGGCGCGCCGCGCGTCGCGCTCGTCGAAGCCGGTACAGGCGTCGGCAAAACGCTCGGTTATCTGGCGGCCGCGAGCCTGTGGTCGGAGAAGAACGGCCCCGGTCTCTGGATCTCGACTTACACACGCAATCTGCAGCGCCAGATCATGCAGGAGATCGCGCGCCTCTACCCCGATCCCGCCGAGCGCAACGAGAAGGCGGTCGTGCGCAAAGGGCGCGAGAACTATCTCTGCGTGCTCAACTTCGAGGAGGCTGCGCGGCGCACGGCGCTGACGCCGGGACAGCGTGCCGTCGCACTCGGCCTCGTCGCACGCTGGCTTGCGGCGACGCCGGACGGCGATATCTCGGGTTCGGGATTTCCGGCCTTCCTCGGCGCCTCCTTCAGTCTGCGCGAGATCACCGACCGGCGTGGCGAATGCATCTATGCCGCCTGCCCGCATTACCGCATCTGCTTCATCGAGCGCGCGGTCCGGCGCGCGCGCACCGCGCCCATCGTCGTCGCCAACCACGCCCTCGTCATCGCGCAAGCCGCCCAGGACTGGCTCGCGGTCGACGAAACGACCGACGCGCCGGGCGAGCGGCGCGTGCGCTATGTCTTCGACGAAGGCCATCATCTGTTCGATGCGGCGGATTCCGGCTTCGCGGCATTGCTTTCCGGCATCGAGATGGCCGATCTCAGGCGCTGGATCCGCGGCCCCGAAGGGCGCACGCGCAGCCGCATGCGCGGATTGCAGGAGCGGCTGAAGGATCTCGTCGAAGGCAGCGACGAAGCGCGCGCGGCGCTGGACGATGCCATATCGGCATCGGGCGCGCTCGCCGGCGAAGGCTGGATGTCGCGGCTGCATGGCGGCGGCGCGCGCGGGCCGGGCGAGGAGTTTCTCGCCGCCGCCTACGGCCATGTGCGTGCGCGGTCGGAGGATCGCGACACCTTCTACACGCTGGAAGCCGATACGCAGCCGCTCGGCGAGGACACGCTGGCCGCGGCGCGCCGCCTGCGCATCGCCCTCTCACGCCTGGCGCAGCCGCTGACCAGGCTCGCCGCGCAATTGCGCGCAAAGATGAACGACAAATCCGCCGAGCTCGAGCCCTATACGCGCGCGCGCATGGACGCGGCCGCGCGCGGCGTCGACCGCCGCGCCAAGATCATCCTGCCGGCCTGGATCGCGATGCTCGACGCGCTGGAGCTCGAGGAACGCAGCGAGGAATTCGTCGACTGGTTCGAGATCGCGCGCGAGGACGGCCGCGACTTCGATGTCGGCCTTGAGCGTCATTGGGTCGATCCCACCATACCGCTGGCGAGCGAGGTGCTCGCGCCCGCGCATGGCGCGCTGATCACCTCGGCGACGTTGCGCGACGCGGGCGGCGGCGCCGACGACTGGGCGAGCGCGGAGGTGCGCACCGGCGCGCATCATCTTCTCGAGCCGCCCAAGCGCGCGAGCTTCGGCTCGCCGTTCCGCTACCAGGACCAGGCGCGCATCTTCATCGTGAAGGATGTGGCGCGCGGCGACCTCAACCAGATTGCGGCGGCCTATCGCGAACTCTTTCTCGCCGCGGGCGGCGGCGGGCTCGGACTGTTCACCGCGGTGCGCGCTTGCCGCGCCGTCGAGAGCCAGATCGCAGCGCCTTTGGCCGAGGCGGGAATCTCGCTCTACGCGCAGCATGTCGACCGACTCGACACCGGCGCGCTCGTCGATCTGTTCCGCGCCGAGGAGAACGCCTGCCTGCTCGGCACCGATGCGCTGCGCGATGGCGTCGACGTCCCCGGCCGCAGCCTCAGGCTCGTCGTCTTCGACAAGGTCCCGTGGCCCAAGCCCACGATCCTGCACAAGGCGCGGCGGGCGCGCTTCGGGCGCAGCTATGACGACCTGATCACACGGCTGCGCCTGAAACAGGCCTTCGGCCGGCTGATCCGCGGCGCAGGCGACAGGGGCTGCTTCGTCATCCTGGAAGGGGCGACGCCGTCGCGGCTGTTGAGCGCGCTGCCCGAAGCGGCGCCCGTCCTGCGCTGCGGCCTGGCGGAGGCCGTCGCGGAAATCCGTGGGTTTCTTGGCGCGGGCGGATGAACGCTCGAGATTCCGGAGTATAAAAAGCCATGATCTCCCCAGCTATCGGCGCCGCTCATGCGATGTGAGGCCCTCTCGTGAGCGGCAGCGAAGAGACACTGTTCGGCGAAATCCCCGAAAGCGGCGACAATTACGGTCGGCACACCACGGGCATCCTGCCGAGCCACGTCCTGAAGCGGCTGATTCGCGCGCGTCGGGAAATCCTCGCCTCCGAGGATCTCGATGATGCCCAAATCCAGCCGGCGAGCATCGACCTCAGGCTCGGCCCGGTTGCCTGGCGCGTGCGCGCGAGCTTCCTGCCCGGGCCCGCGGCGACGGTGCGCGACAAGCTCGTCGCCGTGGCGATGCACGAGATCGATCTCACCAACGCCGCCGTGCTCGAAACGGGTTGCGTCTATGTCGTGCCGCTGCTCGAGAGCGCGGATTTTTCCCACCGCGTGTCCGGCATCGCCAATCCGAAGAGCTCGACGGGGCGTCTCGACGTCTTCACGCGGCTGATCACCGACCGCGCACAGTCCTTCGACCGCATAGAACCCGGCTATCGCGGACCGCTCTATGCGGAGATCAGCCCGCGCACGTTTCCGGTGCTGGTGCGCAAGGGCTCGCGCCTCAACCAGCTGCGCGTGCGCAGCGGCTCGCCGCAATTCACCGACACGCAGCTGAAACGGCTGCACGCCGAGCAGCCGCTGGTCGACGGGCTGGCGGACATCGATAACGGCCTCGCGCTTACCGTGGACCTGCGCGGCGATACGGCGACGCGCCAGGTCGGCTGGCGCGCGAAGCGACACACCGGCGTGATCGATGTCGACAAGCGCGACGCGCTCGAACCGCTCGAATTCTGGGATCCGATCTACGCAAGCCGGACCGAGACCATCGTCCTCGACCCCGACGAATTCTACATCCTGGCGTCGCGCGAGGCCGTTGCGATCCCGCCGGACTACGCTGCCGAGATGGTGCCGTTCAATCCGCTGGTGGGCGAATTTCGCGTGCACTATGCAGGCTTCTTCGATCCCGGTTTCGGTCACGAGGCGGGACGCGGACGCGGCGCGCGAGCGGTGCTCGAAGTGCGTTCGCGCGAAGTGCCCTTCATTCTGGAGCACGCCCAGATCATCGGCCGGCTTGTGTTCGAACGACTCACCGATCCACCACCGGAGGTTTATGGGCAGGGGATCGGGTCGAACTACCCAGCGCCAGGGTCTTAAGCTTTCGAAGCATTTCCGGGCGCCCTGAGCGACGTTGCGCGCGCGTAGGTAAAAGTCCTTAGGCGGACGGTCTCGCCGGGCGCGATCTGTTGCTGCGAATCCACAGCGTGTTGCGAAAAGCGTCGATCGCGTATCCGGCACCGTTGCGCGATGAGGGGAAGTTAAGCCCTACTTGGTCTGCCGCGGGTCCAACGGCATGGGGGCTATGCCTCGCGGTTGAAGTGGGTCCGCATTGAAGGGGGCAGCGTGAGGCGGCTACGGCGCGTAATGGCGCCGGCCGCCTCACGAATTTTCAGGCCTCTCTTCGACGGTCCGCCGATCCGAAAAGTCCTCCATCGAATGCTCCGCTGATGCGCGCCCTCGCATGACGTCCAGGACGAACCAGGGCGCGTAATAGACGAGCGTCGAGAGCAGGCCGAGCGCCACCAGCACCGGAATGTACCAGGGCCATGCCGGCATCAGGTCGAACACGCTTGCGAAGGGCGGCTTGGCGCGCAGGAAGCCGTAATTGGTGCCGAGCCGCCAATCGGCGAGGCCGGCCACTGCCGCATAAACGAGCGACCACACGACCACGCGGGGAATCGATGCCGGCACGGGGCGCAAGCCTATGCCGAAGGTGAGATAGAGCACCGAGGCGATGATGCCGCTGTGGAAGACGAAGAACAGAACGAACTGCCAGTCCGGGAAATCGTAGACGACATCGGGCGTCATCATGCCCTGCAGCGTGCCGGCCAGCGCCCAAAAAATAGGCGAGCTCATAGCTGCGCTGATTGGGTCGGACGAGCGTGACGATCGTGGCGATCGTGGCCCAATCGCAAAGATCGAGCGGCAGCTCGCTGCCCAGCGTCAGCCAGCCTTTGTCGTAGAGAAGCGCCATCCAAAGCGCCCAGTTGACGGCCAGGAGCGCAGCGAGGCCCAGGCACAGGCCACGCTCGACCGCCTTGCTGCCCAGCGGGCGGGTGATGGCGGCAAGACCGACCGGCACGACGAACGCCAGCGCAAGCGCTGTCAGATGGGCGGGGCCGAAGAGGACGAAGCGGTGCAGCATCGCCTCAAGGGTAGATCAATGCTGCGCCAAAATTAAAAACCCGCCGGCCCCCGAACGGGGAGGACGAGGGCCGGCGGGTTTGGCTCGATCCGCGTGTGGTCCTGGGTGAACACCATGCGGCCGATATTCACGTGCGCCCTGGGTGAGCGGCACGGGAAATTCTGCGGTCGAATGAACTTGAAACAGCTCCGTATTTTTTCATTCATCGACAAATGAATTTTCGAGCGAAACGAAAGCGTAAGTCAATGAAATTCATCGATCCGTGAATTTCTGACGCAGGCCGCTTCGCCCGGCGCAGGCCAAAGAAAAAAGGGCGCTGGACCGGCCAGCGCCCTTTTTCTCGGCATGGTGGCGTGTTTACCAGGAGGCGCCGACCGACACGCCGATCACGCGCGGATCCTCCACGAACGTGTTCGTGAACAGAGCCGAGGTTGGATCGGTCAGGTATTCGCCCGTCGGATTGCGCTTGTCGAACACGTTGGTCACGAACAGGCGCGTGTACCAGCCGCTGTCCGCCGCGTTCAGCTGGATCTGCGCATTCATGACGTCCCAGGCGTTGATGCGGTCGATGTTCGCGTCGTTCCACACGCGGGATTCCATCGCCGTCTGCCAGTAATAGTCGACGCGCGGAACGAGCGTGTAGTCGCCCGGCAGCGAGAAGGTGTACGCCGCGCCAATGCCGACCTGGCCCTTGGGCACGTCCGGCAGCTCGTTGCCATGAAGATTGACGGGGATGCCGAGACCGTCATGGACGACGCCGGTGATGTCCACGGTGCTTGTGACAGGCGCGCCGGTCTTGGGATTGGTCTGCGGCGCGTAGTCGAAGCCGGCCGCGAGGAGCGCCGCACGGATGCCGGTGGGAGTCGCTGTCGGCAGACCGGGCTGGCAGACGCCGTAGTTCACGTACGGAACGCCGTAAGGTGCGTCGACGGCGTCGTTGCCGCCGTTGGGATGGAAGAAGTCGGGAACGCCGACGCTCGCGGGTGTCGCACCCGCGGGCGCCGTGGTGCGGACGATGACGCAGTTGCTGCCGTTGGTGACGTCCTTGATGACGATGGCGTTCGGATTGCCGGCGCCCGGGTTGCGGGAATCGACGAAGTTGGCGTTTCCGGCCTGCGACTGCGTCAGGCTGAGGGTGAAGTTGATCGCCAGCTGGTCGGTGGGCTGCCAGATCATCTCGTTTTCCAGGCCGAAAAGATGCGCCGGGATATTGAGGACCTGCGCGTTGCGGTCGGCGATGATGCCGAGCTGGTAGTTCTCGTAATTGTAGTACCAGACCGTAAGATTTTCCTGCAGCTTGCCGTCGAACAGCGTGTTCTTGGTGCCGAGCTCTAGCGCGTCGACCGTGGCGGGCTGGTAGATCGTCGGCGCCGCCGGGATCGTTCCAGCGACATTGGCCGTGTTCACGCCGCCCGCGAGCTCGCCGCGCGATGCCGAGAAATAGATCAGCGTCTGGTCCGTGAAGTCGAGCTTTGGGGTGTAGTCGACCAGCGCGCGGCCGGTCCACTTGTCGGTGACCGAGAGCTTGCGGATCTGCACCGCCGGATTGACGGCGTTCGCCGCCGTCGTGGCCTGGAGCGGTTGCGGCTCGAAGACCGGTGACACCGTCGTCGACCCGATCGGGAAGAAGCCGGCGCCCAGCAGGCTCGCGAAGGTCTCCGTGTTGTGCTCGCGATCGTCGTTGTAGCGCGCACCGACGGTGAACTTCAGCAGGTCCGGAATCGCGTCGTAGGTGCCTTCGAGGAAGGCGGAGCGCGACAGGATGTCGTCGTTTCGCGATTCCGAATCGAAGGTCGGCGTACCGAAGACGAGGCCGTTGACGCCCGCGGTCGCATTGCCGCTGACGGCGCCGATCAAGATCGCATCGTAGTCGAGCGCCGGGGCGGCGACCCAATACTGCGTGCGCTCGTTGAAGCTCATATAGAAGGCGCCGGCGGTGAAGTTCAGCGGACCTACGAACGCGGTCTGGAAGCGGACTTCCCCGGTCCATTCGCGGTCGCCGAAATTCTCCTGGTCGTAAGCCGCGTTGTAGGGGGTCTTGGTCAGGATGCCGCCGCGCGTCGTGTCGATGATGCCGCCATAGCTGCCGAAGGTGCCGTGATAGTTCGTGCCGGAAAGCGGCAGCGAGCCCGGAACGTTGAAATAGGCCGCGTCATAGGGCGCCGGGTTGCCCGTGCAGCTCGCAGTGAAAAAGCACGGCGTGTTGCCCGGACCGGGCGGCCCGACGAAGGGCAGCGTGCCGTTGAAGTTTGCGACTGCCGTGGCGACGTTGGTCGAGATGTTGTCCGGCGGTACGTCGTTGTAGCTCTGCTGCTGCAACAGCGTGCCCGTATTGTAGCCGACATCGACCGTCGAGCTCAGCCAGTCGACGATCTTCTGCTGCCAGTTGAGGACATAGGTCTGACCGTTGCCGACGGTTTTCGGCTCGAACGGCGTGTCGACAGTGAGGAGGCCGGGCGGCACGTTCGCACCGAAGCCCGAGCCGGCCTGCGAAGCGGCGTTTGGATTGGAAAAATTGAAGAGCGCCAGGTTGGTGGGAATGCCGAGCGCGGTCAGGCCGTAATTGCTGGCGAGCACCGACGACAAGGTCGCGTTCGCGTTCAGCGGCTGGTTGGCGAGCTGGTCGGGCAGGCAGCCAAGTACGCCGGAGGGGTCGCGATGGCAGAGCTGCTTGTCGCCGGCGACGCGGCTGTCGTTTTCGTGGCTGAGGTCGGCGACGAAATCGACGGTGGTATCGGCGTCGGGCTCCCAGCGCACCGAGGCGCGGCCGGCCATCGTGCCCAGGCCGTTGACATGGTTGCTGAGGGATTGGCCGGGGAAGATCGTGGGGCCGGATAGATGTTCTTCTCGTAGCCGCTGTTCCAGTCGCCGTGCAGGGCGAGGCGGACGCCGAGCTCGCCGTCGATGATCGGGATGTTGATCATCGCATCCGGCTTGAGCGTGTCGTAGCTGCCGTAGTCGAGCGACGCGCGCGCGGAGAAATTGTCGAGATCGGGCTTGGAGGTGATGATGTTCACCGCGCCGCCCGTGGCCGCGCGGCCATACGACGTGGATTGCGGACCGCGCGCGACTTCGACGCGGTCGACGTCGTAATACTCGCCCGTCACCAGGCTCGGGGCCTCGAGGTAGACGTCGTCGATGTTCTGCGCGATGGCGGCGCCGAGGCCGAACTGGGTGGTGATGCCGCGATCTGGAACTGCGCGCCGCCGAAGTTCGACTTCGGTATAGGTAGCTGGGTGTATGCTGCAGGTCGCGAAAGCTCGTGATCTGCTTGGCCTTCAGGTCCTGGTTCGTGAATGCGCTGACGGCGATGGGAACCGTCTGGAGGTCTTCGGCCCTTCCTTTCCGCCGTCACCACCACGGTTTCGATCTGCGCGAAGGACAGTAGCACCATGAAGGCCGTCGTCATGAGAAGGGCACTGAGGACCGTGAGGGGCCGGACGGCGGAGATGCCGCGGCAGAGCGCACGAGCGGATTGCGAATGGACACTGTAGGGATTCCCCTGTGGAATTGTTCTATTCACTCGCCCATCGATGAGATTTTCCGGCCTGTCAAAGCCAATTCATTAATCGGTGAATGATGTCCCTCAGTGAAGCGTCCGTCCCACAGGCCCGTGATCAGCCATTGGAAGCTTTGGGCGATCAGCCTTTGCGGGCCCCAGCAGTGGCTTGATAGCCTCGATCAGTAGCTAAGCTGGAACTGGCCAAATATCCTGGGGCGAAACGAATGTCACAAAATCTGGGCTTTCCCCCACGTGCACGGGGAGAAGCCGATGAGCGAAATTCAGCGTTAGGGGACCGCAAAAGAGTGATCGTTCCCTTTCGGCCCTACAGCAACAGCCGCGCCGGGCGATCCGCGCGACGCCGTCGACGAGGCAGGCCGACGCAAGCAGGGCAAAAAGAGGATGCGTA
>CAWDKN010000022.1:0-9664 GCA_963802815.1 uncultured Alphaproteobacteria bacterium | reverse complement strand
ACTCGAATGCCTATGTCCACGCCTTCCCGGGTCGCGCCGGCACCATTCGCGTGGCGCTGGCGCGAAACGCGGCGGCTGCCGTTCTGACCATCGCCGACGACGGCATCGGCTTCGTCGAGCCGCGCACCAGCAAGCGCCACGGCCTCGGCCTCGTGCGCCGTCTCATGGAACAGATCGACGGCACCGTTCGAGTTGCCTCGGCGCACGGCACGGCATGGACGCTCGAATTCCCGCTCGCCGCCGCCACGGCGGATGCATCGGCAAGAGCGCATCCATCGACCCGCGCCGTGCCCGTTGCAGCAGACCACGCGCAAGGCGCCTGATCGGGTCCTTTGGTCAGGTCGCCGTGCGGCCACGCCCCCAGCTTCCCGATGCCGCGGCCAGAATGAGCCACGGCTCCAGAAATAGATTGATCGCGACGTGGGCGGCCATGCACGGCAACAGGCTTCGCCCGCCGACGATGTAAACGATGCCGAGCGCTGCGCCCAGCACGCCCGTGGCAAGGCTTGCGCCGGCGCCCGCGCGAAGATTTCCGGTGAAGAAGCCCCAAAAGCCGTGCGCCAGCCCGAACACGATTGCGCTGAGCGCGATCTGCACGAATGCGCCCCACCCCTGGTGCAACGCCCAGTCCATGACAAATCGGCGGAAAAACACTTCCTCGAAGATTCCGGTCACCAAAAACTCGGCCAGCGCGACGAGCCTGAGAGCGAAATAGGGCGGCCATCTTGAAGGAGAAAAGATCAGCGCGCCGATGGGCGGACTCCGGCGGGCGGCGTATGCGGTGTAAAGCGCAGCCGTCAGGAAACTGGCGCCCCATGCGGCCGCGTTGGATTGCGGCAAGAGAAAATAGTGTTCGAGCCTTTGCGGATGGCCGAGCGCCGGTTCGATCATCCAGAAAAGAGCGGCGCCTTCGATGGCGGTCACGCCCACCAGAAAGCTCCAGGCTATGCGCATCGCTCTTATGCTTTGCATGTCGGTTTTTCGCGCAATGGAAATTGCAGATCCGGAAAACTGTTCGACCAAACTAACGTCATATCCGGCGCGAGGAAATGGCGGTTCAATCACGCAAATCCAACGTCGCCCGCCTTCCCCCGCACATACTACGACATTCACACATCCCAACGGGTCGTCATGGCCCAACGGGTCGTCATGGCCGGGCTCGTCCCGGCCATCCATGACCTCAGTTTGTGAAATGGCCGGGGCTCGCCCCGCCACGGTGCGGCGTCGAAACCTTAGCGTGGCCGACGCAAGAGCCTGCACTCCGACCGCGCACTCGCGCGGATCGGGGTGCTGCCCATGAACGAGGGATTTGTGAATTTGTTAGCCGCAGACATGGGGCTGGCACGACGCGATGCGTCGCGACGGAAGGGAGGACGCCGGCGATGCAAGCCGCGCCTCCGCGCGCCTTACTCCGCCTCGCCTTTCGTCCCCGCGCCCAGCTGCCGCGCATACCCCGCCGCCACCAATCCCGCCATCCTATCGAACAACGCGTTCGGGTCCGCGCGCCGCAGCCGCGCGATCTCCGCTTCCATGCCTTCGGCGAGGATGAGCTCGCGCACTCCCTCGCGCAGCGCGCCCAGGATCCGGCGCGCCGCATCTTCCGGCGCCATGCCGTTGTCGATCGCGGCATCGCTGAACCCGCGCGGCTTGGCGCTCGCGTCGAGCGCATTCTTCGACACTTCGGTGCGCACCGAGCCCGGCGCCACCACAAGTACCTTCATCCCCAGATGTGCGGTCTCGGCCCGCAGACTGTCGTGATACCCGATGAGCCCGAACTTCGCCGCGCTGTAGGCGCTGCGCAGCGGCGAACCCACGATGCCGGCGACGCTTGAGATCCCCACGATGTGCCCGCCGCCCGCGGCAACCATGCGCGGCAGCAGCGCCTGCGTCAGCGCGATCGGCGCCAACAGGTCGACATCGACGATGCGCCGGTACACCGCGAACGCGGTGTCTACCGCGAGCGAACGCTGCGAGATGCCGGCATTGTTGACGAGGCCCTCGATCCCGGCGCCCTGCTCTTTCGCCCATCGCCACGCATCGTCCACGAGCAAAGGGACGCTATCGAAATCCGTCGCCTCGAACGGAAGGATGAGCGCGCTGCCGCGCATCCGCTTCGCGACCGCCTCTAGCGCCGCGGTATTGCGCCCCGACAGGATCAGCCGCGCGCCCGCGTCCGAGAGCGCATCCGCAAGCGCCGCCCCGATCCCCGAAGACGCACCCGTCACCCACCAGATCTTCCGTTCGAACATCGCCCGCCTCCTTTGCGCTGCCGTTCCCAACTCTGTCACGCCGCACGATATTTGCGCCATAGGCGCTCTCCCCCTGAGGGTCCTTGAGGGAAGGGGACGCGCAGGCTGGCGACATTGCAGGAACAGCGGTGGTGATGATGGTGGAGTTCGAGCTGCTCCACCATTAACGCCGCCGCCACGATCATCGCGATCATGATCGGCAGCCAAGGTCTCGCGCGGTGGCCGGCGCGCGTTGTCGTCTTCTGCGGGTTATTCCAACGTTTCCGGCTTATTATGCCGGGTCATTCGACCGCCAAAACCGAGTCTGGCGCGTGCCCCGTGCGTCAGCATCGGGGGAAGGAGACCGATCGCGCGCAGCGGAGCGGCGGAAGCGAGACTTCGCGTCCTCCGCGTGTTTCCACGTGGACCGCATCCCACCAGCCCAACTGGTTGCCGAAGGATACCGCTCAGCGCCAGCGGTTGTAACCGTAATATCCGCCGCCGCCGAACAGCAGCACGAGTACGACGATAAGCAGCACCAGGGTCATGGGCTCAATCCTCTTGTCTCATGACATAACGCGCGAACGTCCAACTCGACCCTGCAGCAAGGCGACCGGTTATAATGTCTCCTCGCGCGTCCGCCCTGGCCGCCATCGTCACTGCAGAACCAAGGAGCCACGCAGATGCCACTCTCGCAGATCGATCCCGTCTCCGCCCTCGTCGTCATCGACATGCAAAAGGGCATTGTCGCGCGTCCGGCGGCCCACGCAATCGCCGGCATCATCGCCAACACCGCGGCGCTGGCCCAGGCCTTCCGCAAGCGCGGCCTTCCTGTCGTGCTGGTCAACGTGATGGGCCGCGCCCCAGGCCGCACCGAGACCCCGATGGCCTTCGCGCCGCCGCCCGGCTGGGCCGAGCTCATTCCCGAGCTGCAGCAGCAGCCGAGCGACGATCTCGTCACCAAGATGAATGTCGGCGCCTTCTACGGCACCGCGCTCGAACGCATTCTGCGCCGCCGCGGCGCCACGCAGGTCGTGCTCAGCGGCGTCTCCACCACCGCCGGCGTCGAAGCCACCGCACGCGCCGCCTACGACCACGGCTACAACGTCGTCTTCGTCACCGACGCCATGACCGACGTGGACGCCGACAACCACCGACACGCCGTGGAGAACGTGTTCCCGAGAATTGGCGAGACAGCGACGACGACCGACGTGCTGGCGAAGTTGCAGGCGTAGGACGCCGCGAGAAGCCCCCCGCCGGGCGGGGTTGGGGGCGGGGAGACGCTTGCACGTCCTGGCCGCGCGCCACGACACGTTGACAGTACCGCGCCCAGCCCCAATACTTTACCAACAAGTGAAGTATTCAGAGGGGAACCATTCATGACCACGCGCAAGATCGCTGCCATCACGTCCCTGCTGCTCCTCATCATCTCCGCACAAGCCGCGCCCTATCCGAACATGGCTCCGCGCGACCTTTACCTGATCGCCGACCGCGCTCAGGAAATCGGGCTGGCGCGCAGCGCGGCGCCGCCATCGATCTCGGACAATGCCGGCATCATGATCCTGGGCGCGCACGGTTTCGAGACGGCGGTCAAGGGCACGAACGCCTTCACCTGCCTCGTCGAACGCGCCTGGGACAAGGCCTTCGACGACCCGGAATTCTGGAATCCGAAAATGCGCGCGCCGATCTGCATGAACGAAGCCGCCGCGCGCAGCGTGTTGCCGGTCTACATCGAACGCGCGCAATGGGCGCTCGCAGGGCTTTCGCGCGACGAGATGCGCGCGCGCTCGGCGACGTCGACGACAGCCGCCACGCCGCCTGCGCCCGGCGCCATGTCATACATGATGTCAAAGCAGCAATACCTGTCCGACGACGGCGGCCACTGGCATCCGCATGTGATGTTCTTCACGCCTTACACGGATCCCGCCGCCTGGGGCGCAAACCTGAAGGCCTCGCCGGTGCTGGGCGACTTGAGCTTCGGCCAGTTCACGCTCTTCTTCATTCCCGTGAGAACGTGGTCGGACGGAACGCTCGCGGAATACGACATGCCGATGAATGCGAGCGGGCAGCATCACCATTGATCCACCGGCAGTCCCCCGCCCATCGCGGGCGGGGTTGGGGGCGCGGGGTCGGTGGCGATATCGTGGGTCGTGGAAGGAGACCTCTCATGCGGACCATGATCGATCTGCTGTTCGCCGGCGTCGGCTGGACCGACATCGCGATGACGCTGAACCGGATCGCGGTCGGCGCCTTCTTCATGCTGTCGGGCTTTCACAAGCTGTTCAACGCCGAGCGCCACCAATCGATCGTCGACGAGCTAAAGGCGCTCGGCGTCCCGCGCTTAGGCTTCAATCAATGGTGGGTGCCGCTGGTCGAGTTCAGCGCCGGCGGCGCCGTCCTCATCGGCCTCCTGGCGCCGCTCGCCGCTCTCGGCCTGCTCGTCATCATCATCGTCGCCATCGCCACGTCCGGGCACCAGCGCATGAGAGCAATCAAGCCGATCGATGAAGCCGATCGCCTCGACGATTTCCTGTATCTGCCCGAGACACTCTACGCCTTCATGCTGATCCTGGTCATCTCGGCCGGCGCCGGGCCGTACAGCCTCGACGCCCTGATCCTCGGTCTCATCAACAAGCCCGCTGCGTGATGTCGCGTCCCGTCCACACCTCGTTTTCTTGGCCCGCATTTGCGGGCCAGGACACGTGTGTTTGAATGAGGTCAACTCGGAACACGAATTCACCCGCGCAGCGGCAGAAAAAAAAGCATGGAGCGAGGGTAGGTGGTCATGACAAACACCATCCACGACGCGCTCATTCTGACGGCCCGACTTCTGCTCGCGACGCTGTTCCTGGTTTTCGGCTGGAGAAAGCTCAGGGACTATCCGGGCACGGTCCGTCAGATCGAGCAGCTCGGCGGGCCGGTGCCGCCACTGGCGGCCGCCGTGTCGATCTTCATGGAGCTTCCGGTTTCGTTCGCGGTCGCCGTCGGCGCGTTCACGCGGGTCGCGGCCCTGCTCATGTTTTTCTACACGCTCGGAACGGCGCTGATAGGGCATCGCTTCTGGACGATAAAGGGCCCTTCTTTCGTCGACAGCATGGACGGATTTTTCAAGAATCTCAGCATCATGGGAGGCTTCCTGCTCTTGTACATGACGGCCGCCGGAAAATATTCGATCGACGCATGGTGCGGTATCGCCGCGTCATGACCTGAGTGTATGCTTGCCACGGAGCGCCACCACATCCCACGGGAGCCCGGTCATGACGCAGGTACAACTCGATCAGAAAACCTATGAGATGCCGCCGAAGGACGGAATCTCGGTCGCACATTTCATCACCGTCGCAGACGTCGAGCGATCGCTTCGGTTTTACGAAAAAGTCTTCGGCAGCCGCATCTTGAGCAGAGGCGACAGCAAGGGCGCGCCGGGCTACATTCAGATCGCGAACACGTGGCTCATCGTCAATGTCGGCGGCGGTCCGACGCCCGACAAGCCGACGGTCACGCTCAGCGTCCCCGCCGATCCGGATTCCGTCAGCAGCTTCATGAACATCCGCGTCGCCGATATCCAGGCGTGCTACGAGCTCTGGCGCAGCCGCGGCGCAACGTTCATCACCGAGCCGAAGGACAAGTACGGCGAGACGCGCTGCTACATCCGCGATCCTGACGGCTACATCATAGAAGTCGGCCAGAGCAAGCCGGAGTTTACGTACGGCTGAACGGACAGGTCGCGACAGGATATCAAGTTCGGCTGCTGCAGAGACTCCCCTGTCCGCGCCCGCGCGAGCGGCGGGAGAATCGTCAGTGCAACGCCCCGTCCTCCGAAAGCAGGGCTGCCGCGATGCGCTGGATCAGCCGCTCCCGCTGGGCGGGGCTGGCTGGCCGCCGCTGGAGGAGGACAAAGGCGCGGAGGATCGGCAGGTACGGCTGCATCGTCGCCGTCAACTCCGCAGGGGACAACCCGGCAAGCCGCGCATACTCGGACTGCACGGCTGCATTGATTGCGCGCGCCCGCTCCGCATCGGCGCCGTCCGGGACGAGTTCGGAAAGGGTGACGTGGCAGCGCCCGATGTCGAAGACGGCGGGCGCGCGGACCGCGCATGCCCAGTCGATGATTCTCGGACCATCCGCCGTCATGATCACATTGCCGGGATGAAGGTCGGCATGGCACAGCCCGTCCCCCGGCGGCAGGCGATCGATCAGGGCAAGGACGCCGGTAGCGATGTGCGTCGGAAGCAAGTCGCCGGAGAGCCGCGACGTGGCCTCTATCCAGTCGCGCAGGGAGACCACGTCGGGCGGCGGCGGTGTCTTGTGAACGGAGATGTAGAGGGTTGCGAGGATCGCGCCGGTTTGCTCGTACGTCAGGGCACGGGTCAGCAAGAGCTGCTGCAGCGTCGGTCCGTCGAAGCGCGGCAGTACCATGCCGAAGCGCCCCTCCAGGGTCACCTCGTCGAGCACCTCCGCGGCCGGGGCGCCCGCGGCGAACGCGGCGCGGGTCATTCGCGCCTCGTGACGGCCGAGCCGCGGCGAGACGCCGGCCTTGAACAGCTTCACAATCTGACCGGGCGCCCAGACATGGATGTCCGCCGTGGTGCCTTCGCCGATCTTCTCCCCGAGGGATCCCCTCATCGCTCGTCCTCCTCTGCCATGAGCAAACACCGGCGGCGAGCAAGGAAAAACCCACTCCGCGGCTACTCCGCGTAGATCATCTTCACCGACATGCCGCCGTCGACGATGATGGTCTGCCCCGTCATGAAGCTTGCGCGTTCGGCCAGGAACTCGCACGCCTCCGCGATATCCTCGAGCCGCCCCACGCGGCCGACCGGATGCTGCGCGTTGTCTTCCTTCGAGTGCTTCGGCCTGGTGGCTTTCGACGCCTTCTTCCAGTCCGACACTTCGATCCAGCCCGGCGCGATCGCGTTGACGCGGATGCGATACGGCGCGAGGCTGATCGCCATACCGTGCGTCAGCGCGGCGATGCCGCCCTTCGACGCCGTGTAGCCTTCCGTGTTCGCTTCCGACATGAAGGCGCGCGTCGACGCCAGATTGACGATCGCGCCGCCATGCCCGCGCTTCGCCATCGCCCGCGCCGCCGCCTGCGAACACAGGAACGTCCCGCGCAGATTGACGGCGATGACACGGTCGAATTCCTCGACGCGGAGCGTCAGCACGTCCTTGCGGATCATGATGCCGGCATTGTTGACCAGCACGTCGGGACAGCCAGCTCCCTGACCGTCGCGTTCATCCAGCGCGTGACGTCGGGCGGCTTGGACACGTCGGCCAGCATGAACAACGCCTCGACGCCCATCTCCTTCATCGTCTCCAGCGCTTCGAGACCGGCCTCTCGGTCGCTGTCGGTGATCGAGGCGGCGTAACACTTGCGCGCGAAGTGCCACGCGATCGCGCGCCCGATGCCCTGTCCACCGCCGGTGACGGCTACGATCTTCATGCGAGCATCTTCCCTTTGCGGGAGTCCTTTGCGCGGTTGGTGCGGACAGGATATCCAGTCGCCCGATCTTCCACCATTGCAGACGTTGTCCGTACGCGCTCAACCGTCCCCACCATCGTCTTGGGACGATGCCCCGATTTCGGAGTACGCTCTGCGACACGTGCCATCGTTATCGAATCCAGGTGGGGCGCTCCCGGAGGCGAGCATGAGATCCGCGGCAACGCTCTTGTTTCTGAGTCTTTTCGCGGCGCTTCCTTGCGAAGCGGCCGGCTTGGCCGGCGAGGTTCTGGCCGCACACAACGCAGAACGGGCCGCGCTCGATCTGCCGCCGCTCGTCTGGGACGAGACGCTCGCCGCGCACGCCGCCGTCTGGGCCAATCGGCTTGCCCAGCTCGGACGGCTTCAGCACAGCCCCAACGATGAACGCGCGGGCGAAGGAGAGAATCTCTGGATGGGAACGGCCGGCAAATTCAGGCCGGAAGAAATGGTCGGCGGCTGGGCGCAGGAGAAGCAGTTTTTCCGCTATGGGACTTTTCCCGACGCCACCGCCTCAGGCGAAGGGCACGTTGTCGGCCACTACACACAGATGATCTGGAGAGACACGTCGTCCCGGCTCCAACGTTTATTGTCCGTGTACTGATATTCTTTGTACCGGCACACTTCTGCATTGCGGCGTCGAAGCGGTGCCGCCTAACCTACTGATCGGGCAAAAGCGAAGGGCCGCCAACTCGCCCACGCAAGCCACGCAAGCGTATCCCAGCGAAACCGCCAGACGATGGCTAGGCGTTGGAGTCTCAATCAGAAAGGTGACGGGATATTGTGTCCTCAGTCATCCTGCGCTTAAGGCCACCCCTACCCCTCCTTCACCGCCTCCAGCACAAAATTCAACGGCACGAACGGCACATTCTCCGGCCATCCCCAATAATCGCGATCGATCTTCACCAGCTGCCCGAGCGCCTGCCACGGCACGCGGTCGCCTTCGCTAAAGCCGCGGATCGTCAGGCCGGCGCGCATCGCGGCGTTCAGGATGCGCCCGAGCCCATGCAGGTATCCGGTCGTACGCTTCGCGCTCACCGTCGCGCCGGTGTACTCGCGGCCGCCTTCGTCGACATACGGCTCCGCCGAATCGTAAGGCCAGCGCACGGCCGGCGGCGCGCCTTGCGGCGCATCCTCGTCGAGCATCAGCATTGCGGGGTGGCCCTCGCAGAGGAACAGCCGCCCGCCCGTCTTCAGCGCCCGGCTCGCCACGCGCATCCAGGCCTCGATGTCGCCGATCCAGAAGATCGCGCCCCACGAGGCGAACACGATGTCGAAGCCGCTCGCGAGTCCGTCCGGCGGATCCAGCACGTCGCAGCAGATGAACTCCGCCGCGATCCCCGCTTCCTTCGCGAACGCGCGCGCCTGTTCGAGCGCCGGCGGCGAGAAATCGAGCCCGGTAACGCGCGCGCCCATCCGCGCCAGCGACAGCGTGTCGAGACCGAAATGGCATTGCAGATGCAGCAGCCGCTTTCCCGCGACATTGCCGATGGCGTCGCGCACGGCGGGATCAAGCACGATCTCGCCGCGGCGGAAATCCTCCGTCCGGTAAGAGGGCGACGTCACGTGATGCGGCGTCACTTCGTTCCAGTGCGCGAGATTGTCGCGGTCGATGGCCATGGCGCGCGCGAGTGTGCGGGCGTTTGCGGAAGCGCACAAGCGGGGGCGCGTTTGCGCGCACCTCACCAGCCCGGATTCAACCACCAGATCGCGACATTCAACGCGCCCGCGAATCCCACCCACACTGCAAGCGGCACGAGGCACCAGCCGGCGAGCCTGTCGACGCGGAAGAACAGGACGAGGGCGCCCAGCACCGCCAGCCATTGCGGCCCGATGTCGACCAGTCCCAGCACCGGGCTGTGCGCGGCGAAGAACATCCACGCCCACGCGGCGTTGAGCACGAGCTGAACGTAGAACCCGATGAGTGCGGCGCCGCGCGACGGCGAACCTAGCGGCG
>CAWDKN010000021.1:0-17345 GCA_963802815.1 uncultured Alphaproteobacteria bacterium | reverse complement strand
TCTCTGCGCGCGCGCGCGCGGCCGCCTGCTGGGCGGAGGCAGGCGGCCTTCCATGCCGCTCGCGACATTGAGGCGCGCCGCCGCTCTTGCTAGCTTGCGCCGCTGTCTTTGTCGGTCTGCAAGGATCTCGTCCGATTCCATCGTCCGTCGCCGAAAATCTTGCATCCATCCTGGCGCGGATCGATGCCGCGCGGAAGGCCGCGGTCGCGCCGGCGCCAGCGACGGTTCTCGTCGCGGTGACCAAGACGCATGGCGCCGAGCTGATCCGGCCCGCGCTCGAAGCCGGCCATCGCATCTTCGGCGAGAATCGTGTGCAGGAGGCGCAGGCCAAATGGCCGGAGCTCAAGCGCGACTATCCCGACATCGCGCTGCACCTGATCGGGCCGCTACAGACCAACAAGGCGCGCGATGCGGTTGCGTTGTTCGATGTCATCCATACGGTGGACCGGCCGAAGCTGGCGCAGAACCTCAAGAGCGAAATGGAGCGCGCCGGGAAGACGCCTGAAATTGTTCGTCCAGGTCAATACCGGCGAGGAGCCGCAAAAGGCCGGCGTGACGCCGGGCGAGACGGCGGCTTTTGTCACCGAGATCCGCGAAGAGCTTAAGCTCGCCGTCGAGGGCCTGATGTGCATTCCGCCCGTCGACGAGGAGCCGTCGCCCCATTTCGCCCTGCTGCAGAAACTTGCGAGAGAGCTGAAGCTGCCTTCGCTCAGCATGGGCATGAGCGGCGATTTCGAGACCGCGATCCGCTTCGGCGCGACGCATGTGCGTGTGGGGAGCGCGATTTTCGGCGCGCGCGAAGCTCAGGCGTGAATTTGCACCGCGTCGCCTGCGCGCATTCGGCCCAGCATTTCGAGAAGGTCCGGCAGCGAAAGCGCGACGCAGCCTTCCGTCGGCGAGAAGTCCAGCCGCGCGACATGGACGAAGATGGCGCTGCCCTTGCCGGGGATAACCGGGTCGTCGTTGAACCCGAGAACGACGACGACGTCGTATAGAGCATCGTCGCGGCGCAGGGCCTCGGCGCCGGCGCGATACGGCAGCAGGACCTGCGTGTTGTAGGCCGCATCGTCCGGCGCGTCGCACCAGCCGTCGCGATCCTGGATTGCCGCCAAAGGAAAAGCGGTCTTCGGCTGCGTGATGCGATCGGCGCGATAGAGGACGCGTCGCACGGGCCACAGCCCGACCGGCGTGATGCCGTCGCCTTCGCGCTGCTTGATCGCAATGCCACAGCGTCCGACGGCGCAGCGGCGCGGACCTGCGCCCCAATCGATGGCGGTGATGAGATCTGCGTGAGGGGAAATGCGCGTGGTCACGCGGGAAGTTTAGCTGGCCGGCAGTGCAGCAACATCGGGCATTGTCAGCGGCTGCATGACGAGGCCGACGGCGCGACGATAAGCATAGGCGGCGCGGTTGGCAGTGTCGGGATCGATGCCGGAGCGGCTGAGCGCGCTCTGGAGCGCGGTCATGCCGGGAGGCGAGATCGCACCTTGCGGGGCGACGCTTGCAGATGCGGCATATGCCGGCGCGGTTGCGACGGGCAGCGGCGTTTGCGCGGCCAGGCTGGCGGGCGAAAAGCCGTCAGGCGTCACAGTGACGGGCGCAACGCCGAGGGACGATGGGCTTGCCGATGCTGCGGTCGCGGAGGCTGGTGGCGTGGCGGCGTTCGCGACCGCGGCGGGATTGGAATTGTCATCGCCCGATACGAGCGCGAGGACCGTGGCGCCGAAATCCTTGCCGGTGATCTTCTGGAAAACGAGGTCGGCCATCGACGAGACGAAGCCGAGGGGTCCGCCATAGAGCGTATCGCCCGCGACCTTGTCGAACGGCTTGATCGTGTCGCCGGAGATGGCGCGATAGAGCGTCCCCACGATGGGAATGTGCTGCAGCGGATTGATGA
The DNA here is from genome assembly GCA_963802815.1 of uncultured Alphaproteobacteria bacterium. Taxonomy (GTDB): domain Bacteria; phylum Pseudomonadota; class Alphaproteobacteria; order Micropepsales; family Micropepsaceae; genus Rhizomicrobium. The sequence continues at coordinate 15,448 of CAWDKN010000021.1, read as the reverse complement.
TATCGAGGATGTCGTGGAACGAGAATTCGGTGGCGCCGGACGACGGCGGCGCTGTCGCCGGGGCGGCGGCGACTGCGTTCTGCGTCTGCGTGTAGGCGGATGCTTCGACCGCGACCATGAGGGTCACTAAGCAAGAGCCTTGCCAATGGCGACGGTGCGGTGCACGGGCGATTCGCCTGCCGCTCGCGTCGGCAGAATTTGCCGGTCAGAACAGATGGCCGGCCTTTTCGGCTTTGGTCCGAAGATAGCCCCGGTTGTGCTCATTGTCGGGAAAGGCGTGGGGCACCCGCTCGACGACCTTCACGCCGGCGTCCTCCAGGGCCGAGACCTTGTCGGGATTGTTGGTCATCAGGCGGACCGATTTGTAGCCCAGCATCGCGAGCATGCGGGCGGCGATGCCGTAGAGCCGCTCGTCGGCTTCGAAGCCCAGCCTTTCGTTGGCCTCGATGGTGTCGAAGCCCTGGTCCTGCAGCCGGTAGGCCCGCAATTTGTTGATGAGGCCGATGCCGCGGCCTTCCTGCGCCAGATACAACAGCACGCCGCCTCCCGCTTTGGAGATCGCGTCGATGGCGCCGCGCAGTTGCGCGCCGCAGTCGCATTTCAGCGAACCGAGAAGGTCGCCGGTGAAGCATTCCGAATGCAGGCGGGCGAGGACCGGCGCGTCCGTCGGCGGCGAACCGATGATTACCGCGTAGTGCTCTGGCCCGCCGTCTTCGGGCCGGAAAGCGGCGAGCTCCGTGCGCTCGGCGCCGTCAAGGGGAACGCGGGCGCGCGCGACCAGCTTGAGCGTGCGCACGATCTCGTCTTCGTAGATTTGGATGTCGCCGGCGGCGATGGCGACGGCGCCGCGCGGCGCTGCTTTCGTGCGTTGCACGACCGCAGCGGGGAGCAGGCCCGCGAGCTTTGCAAGCTTGACCGCCGCCGGGTACGACGGCGGCAGCGCGTCGCGAAGGGTGTCGAACGGCCCCTTGAGCGGATTGGCGAGATCAGCCGTCGGATCGGCGATCGCGCGGACCTGTTCTGCCGATGTGCCCCGTTCCACTGCCAGCGCCACGACATCGACCGTATAAAGACGAATTTTGAGCGTCGCGGCGCGGGCATGCGTCAGCAGCAGATGGACCTTGGCCTTGCGGCCCATCGCGGCCAGAGCTTCATCGGGCACGGTCTCTGCTGCGTAAGCGAGGATGGGGCGCTGTCCCGCTTCGATCACAACCGCGTGGCCGCGACGAAACGCATCAGCCGCTGCGATGACGCGATCGACCGCCGAAATGCGCATGGGTTTGGTGTCAGGCTTAGCCTTGGGTTTGGGTTTGGGTTTCGGTTTGAGGGGCGCACGCCGGATCGCTTTGCGCCTGGATGAAATTCTCGCCATGGGCGACCCACATACACCGCCGCCTCGAAACGGGGTAGACTCGGAGGCCCTCACAGAGCCATCAAGAGCCATATGCCCTCGCCCAAACGAGCCCTGTCCTCGACGACGACACCATGCTGCGCAATTCCCTTGCCGAACAATTGGCGTCGGAGGACGCCTACGCGATTGTCGAGGCATCAACTTGCGCGGATGCGCGCGAAAAGGCGCGCGACGGCCTGTACGAATTCATGATACTCGATGTCGGGTTGCCCGACGGCGATGGACGCTCGCTATGCCGTGTCCTGCGCGACGACGGCGTCACGTGCCCGATCATCCTGCTGACGGCGGCCGACAGCGATGCCGACACCATCGAAGGTCTCGAATCCGGCGCCAACGACTACATCACCAAGCCATTCCGCTTTGCCGTGCTGATGGCACGCGTGCATGCGCATCTGCGAAGCCACGGACAGAGCGAGGACGCGGTGTACCGCATCGGTCCCTACACGTTCCGCCCGAGTGCCAAGGTGCTGCTCGATGCGAATGAGAAGAAGATCCGTCTCACGGAGAAAGAAACCAACATTCTCAAATACCTCTATCGCTGCGGCGAGACCGTGCCCCGCGAGACGCTTTTGCACGAGGTGTGGGGATACAACCCGGCGGTCACGACGCACACGCTGGAGACGCACATTTATCGTCTTCGGCAAAAAATCGAGATGAATTCCGGCCAGGCCCGCCTGCTGGTGACGGAGTCGGGCGGCTATCGGCTGATGCCGTGATTTGTGTTTCTAGTTTGTTCTCGTTCGGTCCATGCATGGTCTGCCTGAGCGATCTATTGAGTTTGCAAGACTAGTGTGAACATCCTATCTGTAGGAAGAACACAGCACCGACTGAGGCCAGACTATGCATAAGCAGTGGAAATCGATTTTGGCCGGAGGCGCTGTGGCCGCCCTGCTCACACTTCCCGCAGCGGCGGATGGCTGGATCAATGGACAGACGAAGAGCTTTGCGGTCCACAAGCTCGACGTTCAGGACCTTGTGGGCAACCTGAATGTCGCGGTCCGGGATGGCGGGCCGGCTACGGTCCAGGTCAGCGGCAACCAGGATCGGGTCAACAGCCTTTCTGTCGGCGCCGATGGCGACACGCTGAACATCGATGGCGGGGACAGCAATTCGATCTGGGACTGGAAGCACTGGCTCGACTTCTCGGATTACAATTCGCATTCCTCCCAGCTGCAGGTGCATGTAACCGTTCCCAGGGGGACGACGGTCATCGTCGAGAATCTCGTCGGCGACGCCCATATCGGCGACACCATGGCGCCCATCAAATTCGGCGCCGTCTCGACCAACTCGACTATCGGACGCGTCGGCGAGGCGCACATTTCGCTTTCCGGTTCGGGGAAGGTGGTTGTCGGCGACATCGCCGGCGACCTCCATGCGGACTTGGCCGGCGCCGGCAAGATCCAGACCGGCCATGCGCAGAGCGTGCACGCCGATGTCGCCGGTTCGGGGTCGATCGAAGTCGCATCCGTCGATGGCGGCCTGCATCTTGACATCGCCGGTTCGGGCGACTTCACCAGCGCCAAGGTGAACGGGCCGACCCATGTCGAAATCGCCGGTTCGGGTTCGGTCAGCATCGCCAAGGGCGAGGCCAATCCGCTTCACGTCGACATCATGGGCTCGGGCAATTTCACCTTCGGCGGCACAGCGGTGGACCCGCATGTCAGCGCGCTCGGTTCGGGCAATGTGAAACTCGAGGTCGATCCGCGGCAATCTCGTCAGCGACGGCATGGCCAATGTGAAGGTCGGCGATTGAAAAAATATTCCCTGATCTTCCCTGATCATCAGGGAAAGAGCGGGAGCGGATTTTCGCGGCGCGCGGCCAGCACGCGCTCCCTGATAAACAGGGAGACTTTGCCATCGCCGGTATTGCCCTCCATCCAGTAGTCCTATTCAATTGTGAAAGAGCGGCCAAATCCTACGACATTCGCGGGGCCGTGTCAAGAACAAAACATGATCACGCCGCTCGGCATGTTTAACGGCCGTTAACACTTGGCGCCTAGAACCGGTGCCTGAGGCGAGACGGCGAGCATGGCGCAGAAACGTAGATCCGATGGCTCGACGCGCGCGCGCAAAGCCGCCTCGAGCGAAGGCGTGAGCGAGCGCGCGCCGCCGGCGCAAAAGCCGAAAAAACGCAAGCGCACCTGGCCCTATGCATTGGCCCTCCTGCTGGCCTGGGGCGCGATCTTCGGCGCCGTCTTCTTCTCGCGCTTCCTGTCCGAGTTGCCTGACGTGCGCAGCCTTTCGGTCAACGGGCCGTCGCACGACATCACCATCCTCGACGATCGCGGCCGGCTGATCGCGCGGCGCGGGCTGACGCAGGGCGAGACCATCGACGTGTCGCAGCTTCCGTCCTGGGTGCCAAACGCCTTCATCGCCATCGAAGACCGGCGTTTCCGCGAGCATTTCGGACTCGATCCCGTGGGCCTCGCGCGCGCCGCGATGGACAACATGATGGCCGGCCATGTGGTGCAGGGCGGCTCGACGCTGACACAGCAATTGGCGAAAAATCTCTTCCTGGATCCCGACCGCAACGTGCGGCGCAAGGTTCAGGAGGCCGTCCTCGCGCTCTATCTGGAGTCGCGCTACAGCAAGGACCAGATCCTCACGCTCTATCTGAACAGGGTGTATTTCGGCGCCGGCGTCTACGGCATCGAGGCCGCGGCCCAGCGCTTTTTCGGCAAGCACGCCTCGGGGCTGACAATTCCCGAAGCCGCGATGCTGGCCGGCAGCGTCAAGGCGCCGGCGCGCTACAATCCTCTCGCCGATCCCGATGCGTCGGAAACCCGCGCCCAGGTCGTGCTGCGCGCGATGGAAGATGCCGGCTTCATCACCGACGCCCAGCGCGCCGACGCGCAGGCGACGCGGCCGCGCATCGTGCGCGGGGTCGGCACCCCGGAATCCGGCTACTTCGCCGACTGGGTCATTTCGCAACTGTCGGGCTATGTCGGCGACGCCAACGACGCGATCATCGTCGACACCAGTTTCGATCTCGAGGCGCAGGCCGAGGCCGAGCGTGCGGTGACAGCCGGCCTCGACACGGAAGGCGGCAAGCTGCGAGCAACGCAGGGCGCGTTGGTGGCCATGACGCCGGACGGCAAAGTTCGCGCGATGGTCGGCGGGCGTTCCTATCAGGACAGCACCTTCAACCGCGCCACCGACGCCATTCGCCAGCCGGGCTCGGCGTTCAAGCCCTTCGTCTATCTCGCCGCTTTCGAACACGGCCACACACCTGACGACGTGATGAACGACGGACCGGTCGACATCCATGGCTGGAAGCCCAGCGATTATGAGGGCGATTACCAGGGCCGGATCTCGTTGCTGCAGGCCTTCGCGAAATCCTCCAACGTGATCGCGGCAGAGCTTACCGCCGAAGTCGGCCCGCGCGCGGTGGCGCGCACCGCCAAGCGGCTGGGCATCACCACGCCGCTCGAGGCCGTGGCGTCGCTCGCGCTCGGCACCTCGGGCGTGACGCCGCTCGAGCTCACCGCGGCCTATGCGCCGTTCGCTAATGGCGGGCAGGGCGTGATCCCGACCGGCATCCTGCGTATCCGTACGCGGTCGGGAAAAATTCTCTACCAGCGTTCCGGAAGCGAAATCGGTCCGGTGATGTCGCCCGCGAATGACAGCGCGATGACGCGGCTGATGGTGGAGACCGTCACCGCGGGCACCGGCAAGGCCGCGCGTCTCGACGAGCGCCCAAGTGCCGGCAAGACCGGCACGACGCAGGATTTCCACGACGCCTGGTTTGTCGGCTTCACCGGCGATCTCGTCTGCGGCGTTTGGATCGGCAACGACGACAGCGCGCCCATGCACAAGGCGGTGGGCGGCGGGTTGCCCGCGCACATCTTCAAGCACTTCATGGAAGACGCGGAAGCGGGCTTGCCGGTCAGACCGCTGGCGGGTTCGGCGTTCATGCCGGCGGCGACGGCTACCGCAACGGGCGCGACGACAGACAGCACCACGACGACGTCACAGACGGATCCGCTGCAGCGGGTGCTCGACGGATTGTTCGGCGGGACGTGACCCATGCCTTCGGCACGGGGGGCGGAACGAAGCGGAGCGCTCCTCCTCTTTCCTACCCTGTCGCGAAGCGATGGGGGAGGTGACGCGACGCGAATCGTCGTGGCGAAGGAGGCATCCTCCGCTCTTTAAGAGAATACCGGCCGGAACCAAATCCGCCTGCACGTACCGGTGATCATCGCAAATCTCTCTTCAGCGCCCTCTGTGAACGCGCCGCTGCCCAATCAGTGGCCACGCTGCGCACTTCTTCTTTGGCTGCCACAGGAACGGCGTCGCCGCGAGCGAGTTGTCATCCTCACACTTGGGACAAACACAATGCGCTCACATCTTTTGCTCGCCTTCGCAGTTCTGCTGTCGCCTGCCGCTTTCGCGCAGACTGCCGATCAATCGGGACCTCAAAATCCCGCGATCAAGTCGCCGTCTGCAAACAATTCGACAAGTCCCGTTTCCGGCGCGAACAGTTTCACGCGCGGCGAAGCGATTTCGCAAATTGAAAGCCGCGGCTACACCCATGTCCGGCATGTGAAAAAGGATGCGAACGGCGTGTGGCACGCCGTCGCCGTGAAGGACGGCCAGAGCGGGCCCGTCAGCGTCGACTATCAAGGCAACGTGAACTGAACCAGGACAGGACACTTCCATGACAAAAACTTTGACACGGGTTTATCCCGACTATCCTTCGGCCGAACTGGCTATCCAGCGACTCAAGACGGCCGGACTCCCCGATCGCGATATCAGCATTCTGGCGAGTGACGCCGAGGGCTGGCACAAGCCGGGGTCAAGCGATGTCGATCCGAGACACGACGCGGATCGCGATGGCAGGGACGATCGCACAGAAGGCGCGACGGCCGGCGGCACGATCGGCGTCGTCGCCGGCGGAGCGCTTGGCGTCGCGACCGGCCTGGGGTTGATCGCGATCCCGGGAGTCGGACCGGTTGTTGCGGCAGGCTGGCTTGCCGCTCTTGCAGCGGGCGCGGTTACGGGCGGGGCTGCGGGCGGCATCATCGGTGCGCTCGTGGAATCGGGCACCAGCGAGGAGAATGCGCAATTGTATGCCGAAGCCGTGCGGCGCGGTGGCGCGATCGTGACTGCCAAAGTCCCCAACGACGCGGACGCGCGTTATGCGGCCGCAATGGATACGGCGGCGATCAACGTGGCTGAGCGTGAGGCTGCCTATCGGCGCGGCGGGTGGACGGGATTCGACCCGAAGGCTCCGGTGTACACACCGGAACAGGTGCGAGCGGAACGCGATCTGTATCGTTGAAAAAAAAGGCGCCTTCGGGCGCCTTTTTCTTTCCCTGCCTAAGTTCGCGGCGCGTAGCGGTGCAACGTCACGCCGTGTTTGCGCAGCCAGGCTTGCGGGCGCTTGGCGTCGTCAACGAGGTCGCGCACGATCTTCCAGAAGCGCGGGCCGTGATTCATCTCGCGCATGTGTGCGACCTCGTGGGCGACGACGTAGTCGAGCACGAAGGGCGGCGCCAGGATCAGCCGCCAGGAAAAGGAGATCGAACGCGCCACCGAGCAGGAGCCCCAGCGGCTGGCGGTGTCGCGCACGCTGATGCGGCGCGGCTGGGTGCCGACGCGCGCGGCGTATTCCAATGTGCGGGCCTCGAGCGTGCGGCGCGCTTCGCGCTTGAGGAAATCGAGCAGGCGGCGGGCGGCGTGCTCGCGGCGGCCGGAGACGCGGATCACATATTCGTTTTCGACCCAGACCGGCGCCGGTCCGCCCTCGCCCTGGCGGATGATGTGCTCGCGGCCGCGGAACGGAATGACGACGCCGGGCACGAGGATCACCGGACGCGGCACTTCGGCGAGCTGGCGCGCGATCCAGGCTTCCTCGCCGCGGGCGAATTCAAGCGCACGATCAAGGCCTTTGCGCGAGGGTGCCACCACCGTCACTTCGCCTGTGGAGGGATGGACCTTCACGATCAGACGTCGCGCACGTGGATTGAGCCGGATTGTGACGTCGACCTGACGGCCCTCGATCTTGAGGAGCTCGCGTCCTACGACCTTGCGGGTTGCCTTCAATTGACGCATGGGCTTCCCTTCAGCATCAGACACTGCCTCGATCACTCGCGCATAACATCACGAGCAAAATGCCAATGACGTCTCGTCCCCGTTTCCATCTCGCCTTTCCGGTGCGCGACCTCGGCGAAGCGCGCGCGTTCTACGGAACGCTGCTCGGCTGCAAGGAAGGGCGATCAAGCGACGAATGGATCGATTTCGATTTCTTCGGCCATCAGATCGTCGCGCATTTAAGCCCGAACGAGGCCGGACATAAAGCGCATAATTTCGTCGACGGTGACGCAGTGCCTGTGCGTCATTTCGGCGTCATCCTGCAAATGTGCGAATGGCGCGCGTTAGCGGAAACGCTGGCAAAGGAAAATGTTTCCTTCACAATCGCGCCCGATATTCGAATTCAAAGGCCTGCCAGGCGAACAGGCGACATTCTTCATTCTCGATCCGAGCGGCAATGCGCTCGAATTCAAGGCGTTCGACGACGAGAGCCGGATATTTGCGCGATGAAGGCTGAACAAATTGCGATTTTCGCCGGCGCAGTCGCGCTTGCGCTCATTCTCAGCGCGCTGGGGTTTCAATATCTGGGCGGATTGCCGCCCTGCGAGATGTGCCATTGGCAGCGCTGGCCGCACATCGCCGCGGCCGTCATCGGGATCGTCGGTGGCGCCTTGATCGCAAGCGGTCGCATCAATTCGAGACTGGCCGCAGCTTTGGCGAGCGTGACGCTCCTGCTGATTGCGGTCTCGGGCGCGATCGGGGCTTACCAGGCCGGCGTCGAATGGCAGTGGTGGCCGGGCCCCAGCGCCTGTACCGGACCGCGGATTATCGTCACCGGCACGCTCGATCTGAACCATCCCGTCGTGCGCTGCGACGTCGCGGCGCTGAGGATCTTCGGCATCTCCCTTGCGGGTTATAATGCGCTCGCATCGCTTGCGACCGCTGCCGTAGGTGGCGCGCTTTTGGCGCGGAGGAGAACATGACGGCCAAGCCGCTGACCCGCAATAAGATCGCGCGCGGACAGCGCCCGCTCGCGCCTGGCGGCAAAGCCGATGCCGATCTTGCCGCGATGATCCGCGTCGATCACGCCGGCGAGTATGGCGCAGTGCGCATCTATGAAGGCCAGCTCGCCGTGCTGTCGGCGCGGGGCGGCACCGCCGTCGAATCCATCCGGCACATGGCCGCGCAGGAGCAGCTTCACCTGAAAACCTTCGACGGGCTGGTGAACGCAAGGCGCGTGCGCCCGACGGTGCTGGAGCCGTTGTGGCGCGTTGCGGGATTCGCACTTGGCGCCGCAACCGCGCTCATGGGCGAGAAGGCGGCGATGGCCTGCACCGCGGCGGTCGAAGAGGTGATCGACCAGCACTATGCAAGCCAGGTCGAGCAACTCGGAAACCGCGATCCGGAACTGAAGCGAACGGTCGAAGATTTCCGCGCCGACGAGATCGCGCATCGTAACGAAGCACTGGCGCAGGGCGCGGAGCAGGCGCCCGGCTACAAATTGCTGAGCGGGGCGATCAAGGCCGGCTGCCGCCTCGCCATCAGGCTGTCCGAACGTCTATGAGCGAGGTCGCCACGATCGACGACGAGCGCCACGCGCGGCTGCGCTCCGCGTCCAATCCGCGTCGCGCCAACGCCGGCGACGCCGACAAGCTCTCGCGGCTGTTCGCGGCCGCCTTCGTGACCGATCCCGTTTTTGACTGGATTGCGCGCGCGGGCGCGCGACGTGCGCCGGCGATGGAGCGATTCTTCTTCTGGCTGCTCAGCACGCGCGCGATTCCCTTCGGCGAGGTCTGGATCAGCGACGATGCGATGGTGGCCGCGGCGTGGCTTCCGCCCGAAACGCCCGCCAGCCCGGGAGGATTTTTGGAACAGATGCGGCTCCTGCCATTGTTCGTGCGGCTGTGCGGCTTTCCGCGGCTCATGCGCGGCTCCGCGATGGCCGACGCGATGGAAAAGAACCATCCGCACGACCCGCATTTCTACCTGTCGTTCATCGCGGTGGCGCCGCGGTTGCAAGGGATCGGACTCGGCGGCGCCATGCTCGACGCGACGCTGAAACGCGCCGACGCGGCGCGCATGCCGGCCTATCTGGAGAATTCCAATCCGAAGAACGCGCGGCTCTACGAGCGCGCGGGGTTCGTCGCGCGCGGAAACATCGCCCCTCCCGGCGCGCCGCCGCTGATTGCGATGTGGCGAAGCGCGAGGGTTTGAACGAGACGCGCACCGTCGTCGGTATGGCCGCGGCTCGCGCGGCCACGGAGCGGGTGGAGTCGTTTGCAGCGTGGCGCGCGCAAGGCGCGCCAATCCACGAGCCATGTTTAGGGGCCGGGAAAAGCCCGGCCATGACGACTTTTTTTGTGGAGCAACGAGTGCGCGCCGCCTATGGCTCCAGCACGCTGTCCCAGTAGAGGTAGTCGGCCCACGAATCGTGGAGGTAGTTAGGCGGGAAGGAGCGGCCGTTGTTGCGCAGCTCCGTCACCGTCGGACGGTGTGGCCGGTTCTTCGGATGCATGCCCGACTGATGCGGCAGGCGCCCCCCCTTGGAAAGATTGCACGGCGCGCAGGCGGTCACGACATTGTCCCAAGTCGTGCGTCCGCCGCGCGAGCGCGGGATCACGTGGTCGAAGGTCAGGTCTTCGGCGACGCCGCAATACTGGCACTCGAAGCGGTCGCGCAGGAACAAGTTGAACCGCGTGAAAGCGGGATTGCGCGCGGGCCGGACATAGGTCTTGAGCGAAACCACCGACGGCAGCTTCATCTGAAGGCTCGGCGAGTGCACGACGCGGTCGTATTCCTCGAGGATGTTCACGCGCTCGAGGAACACCGCCTTGATCGCGTCCTGCCAGGACCAGAGCGACAGTGGAAAATAGCTCAGCGGGCGATAATCCGCATTGAGCACCAAAGCGGGGCAATTGTCCGGAACACGTGCCGCGGCTAACACGGGATCACTCCTTCGAAGACCGCACCTCTCCATGTGGCCGGGCCGAACGCGCCGGGAATGTAAGGGGAACCGGGGCGACTGCCAATATCTGCAAGCTTAAGCGATTCGCCATGACGGAAAGGCGACTAGGTTTCCTTATTGTCGCGCGATCCGGCACAAACCGGCCTCCACTTCGGCAGACCGCGCTCCAGTGTCAGCCGATGCCAGCCGGAACCGGGCAGGAGATTTCCCCTGGGACATGCTTGAGCAGCCCGCGGAAGGCCTGTGTCAGGAACTGGCCGCCGAGATCGAGCCCGATCGGATCGATGCCGTGCCCGACGCCCGGCGACAGGTGCCATTGCACGGCGGCGCCGGCTTTGCCGAGCGCCATCGCCGACACGAACATGGCCTCGGCTGGTATCATCGGATCTGCGTCGCCATGGATGAGAAGAATCGGCGGCGCGTCGCGCACGGGCACATCGCTGGTGCCCGCGCCCGCCAGCATCCCAGAATAGCCGACGATCGCGGCCGGCCGCACCGGCCGGCGCAACCCGACGTGTAGCGACATCATCGTGCCCTGGCTGAATCCGACCAGCGCCAGCCGCTCGGGCGGAAGGTTGAGACGGGCGAGCTCGGCGTCCAGGAAAGCGTCGAGCGTGCCGGCGGCGGCCTCGACTCCGCGAAGCACCTCGGAGGGATCGAGGCGCGAGATCGGAAACCATTGGTAGCCGCTCGGCGCGCCGGCGCAGCGTTCCGGCGCATTGGGTGCCGCGAACGCGACCGTCGGCATCGTGCGCTGCCAGTGCGGCGCCAGGCCGATGAGATCGTTCCCGTCCGCGCCATAGCCGTGACACAGCACAACGAGATGGGTCGCCTGTCCGCGCTGCGCCGGAAGGCGCGGTCCCGTAATCGATCTTACGCCGAAGGCCATGGCTTACTTGAACGCGTCCAGCGCGCGAAAGCCATAGGCGAGCTCCCAGATTTCCTGGCCATCGAGCGTGAAGGCGCGCCGTGAGCCCTCGACCGCGGCACCACCCATGAGCGTTTCGTAGAATCGCCGCGCCCGCACATTGGATTCGATCACCCAGAGGATCATGTCGGCGTGGCCGAGACGAACGAGGCTGCGCGCGGCCTGCGCGAACATCTTTGAGCCGTAGCCTTTGCCCATCGCCTCGGGAAGCCAGTAGGTTGCGTAGAGCTCGCCGCAGAAATCGAACGCAGGCGGCCGCGCCGGGCCGAAGGCGGCGAAGCCGACGACGCGATCATCGCGCGTGCCGACCAGGACCTCGACACCCGGCGTTTCGCCGGAAGCAGCAGCGCGCCAGGAGCCGAGGGATGCCTCGGGCATCATTGCGTCGAGATGAGAGTCGGGCACGACGCCGCGATAGGTCGCCTGCCATGAGGTGACGCGGATCTGGGCGATGTCCATGGCATCGTCGACGGTTGCAGGGCGGATCGCGAAGCGCATTGTCAGAGGATCGGCGACATCGGAATCGATTCGATGCGTCCGTATTTTGCGATCGCTGCGGCAAGGGCTGGCCGCGTGCGCATTTCGATCATCCGGCGATGCCACTCTGCGGCAAAAGGCGGCGTGAACTCCGGCTGGACGAAGTCCTGCAGTCGAAACAACGCATCGACGCGCGTATCCGGATCTTCAATCTGCGTTGCGTAAGCCGCCGCGGCGCCGTCGATGTCGCCGGCGCAAATAAGCGTGTCGGCATAGGTTCCGGCGGCGTCGGACGCGTGCGCCTTCATATAGTCCAGCATCGCTGCCAAATTTGTCTTGTCCTGCAACTGGGCGTAGGCGCAGGCGCGCACGCCCCAAAGCTGCATATGGCCAAAGGAGCTCGTGCTGCTCGCATCGAGACCGGCGACAGCGGCGAGCGCCTTGGCCGGCTGCCCTGCGTCATCGTACGCCCCGCCCAGATTGATGATCTGGCTGACGTTCGGGTGGCCCTGTTCCTGTTCCAGCGCCGCGGCCGACATCTGCGCGATTGCCTCGTCGAAGCGTCCCATGCGCGTGAGGGCGACGGAGCGATCGTTCTCCACCCACTCGGTCCAGTTTGTGTTTCCGGCGTCATCGAACGGGCTGCTTCCGCCTGCAGCGGAGGTCTTCAACCGGGCCATCGCATCGTCGAGAAGCGAAAGCGTCTCGTCGGGATGACCCGTGATCAGCAGAAGGCGCGCGACAACGAATATGCCCTCGAGCTTGCGAGGCGCAGCGGCAGACTTCGCCCGCGCGACTGCGAGATTTTCGTCAAGGGTTTTCGGGATATCGAAGTGTCCGGGATCAGCCTGTACGATCGGGTCGAACCGCTTGTCGATTCGCATATCGACGAGCGCCTCCACATCCGAAATTCGGCCGGCGACGCTTTGGGCGCCCGCAATGTCGCCTCCGGCGAGGCGAACCGTCGCCAATTCCTGAAACATGCCGTCCTTGATGATGAAGGGATTCTGCGGCGTCCAGTTGGAGGCAAAGAGCGCCTCAAGAAGCGCTGCATGGGTCTGCCGGTCGACACCAGTGGCGTTCTGTGCCGTCCGCAGGATGGCGTCATCGTCCAGATCGGCAAGCGAGGCCGGCCAATGCTGGATCAACATCATGAGGCTCGATGCGCCGTCCTGTTCCTCGCTCAGGTTGACGGCGCATATGTAGCGGGTCTCCCATACGCCCGCGTCCGCCCACTGGGTTGCGGTCGCCTGCTTGATCAACGGAAAACCGGATTTGCAGTCGCCGAGCTGGTAATCGGCCTGGGCCAGGAGATCCTGAGCAGCAAACTGCACCTGGGGCGACAACGTCGCGAATTTCGGACTGGCGACCAGCGCTTCCAGCGTGCGCCGTGCACCGGCCGCATCATTGTTCTGCAAGGCCTCCAAGGCCGCCTGCAGCTCCGTCTTCTGCTCCTGCTGGTCGCTTCCGGGGACTGGCTCCGCCATATCGGCGCGAGCCGCGCTCATCAGGCACAAGGCGAGAGTGACGACTCCAACAATGACAATGCGCTGCACGCTACTTCCCCCAATCGGCTCCGGGCTATGTCCGGCGTTTCGATGTCCGCTTCTTCTTCGCCGTCATCGCGCGTTTCTGCTTCTCCCGCGTGGCGCGGTAATGACGCCAGAATAGCCGCGCGGCAACGGAACGCCACGGGCGCCAGCGTTCGCCGATCTTGGCGAGTTTTTTCGAATCGGGCCGTCTGCGCAAGCCCAGCGCGTCTGCGACCGCGGCCTGGAGCGCCACGTCGGCGACGGGCCACGCGTCGGCATGGCCGAGCGAGAACATCAGGTAAATGTCGGCCGTCCACGGACCGATGCCCTTCGTCTCGACCAGATGCGCATGCGCGTCTTCGTAGCTGAGCGCCTCGATGGCGACGAGGTCTAGTTCGCCGCTTTGGATACGCGACGCGATCGTGCGCATATGCCTTTGCTTGGGTGCGCTCAGGCCCGCGGCGCGCAACACCTCGTCGCTGGTCGCGAGCAGTGTCGCGGGATCGAACGGCACGACGCTGGCCTTCACGCGCGCGAAGATCGTGTCGGCGGCGGCGACCGAAAGCTGCTGGCTGACGATGATTTCAATCAGGGCCTCGAACCCGCCCTGGTACGGATTGAAGGCCAGCTCGCCCGCGTGCCGCGCGATCCGCCTGAGGCTTTTGTCCTGCTCGAGCAGCGCTGCCAGTGCGTTCGCCTGCGCCTTCTTGCTGCGTATGCGCTTGACCTTCGCCACCTTCCCCGCCCCTTAATTGGTACAAACTGATAGTCACGCGCTTCGCACCGAGTTCAACCGGCCATCTGCATCTCGGCCATGCCTTCGCGGCGCTGACGGCGCAGGCCGCGAGCGAGAACGGCAAGTTTCGTGCGTATCGAGGACATCGACCGCGCCCGCTGCCGGCTGGAATTCGAGTTCGCCGCGCTTCTTCGAGGATCTCACCTGGCTGGTCCTCGAATGGCAGCAGCCGGTCCTGCGCGAGTCGACACGCTTCGAGGCCTATCGCGCGGCGCTCGACGGGCTCGACGCGCAGGGCTTGCTCTATCCCTGCTTCTGTTCGCGCAAAGACATCGCCGACGAGATTGCGCGGGCGAGCGATGCGCCGCACGGGCCGCAGGGGCCGATCTATCCCGGTACGTGTCGCGCGCTTTCGGCGAGAGAGCGCAAGGCGCGGATTTCGTCGGGTGCGCCCTTTGCGTTCCGGCTCGATGCGCAGAAAGCCGCGTTACAGGCGGGCATGTTGACGTTCGAGGAACAGGGTGCGGGGCCGAGCGCGAGCATGGCGCCATCGCCGTCGATGCGCGGCTGTTCGGCGACATCGTGCTGGCGCGCAAGGAGATGCCGACGGCGTATCATCTTGCGGTCGTCGTCGACGACGCGTTTCAGGGTGTGACGTTGGTCACGCGCGGCAACGACCTGTTCGCGGCGACGCATGTGCAGAGAGTTCTGCAGGCGCTGCTGGATCTGCCTGTGCCGCGCTATGCGCATCATGGGTTGATCCTCGACTTCGAGGGGCGGAAGTTTTCGAAGCGCGATCAGGCGGTGACGTTGCGGAGCATGCGTGAGGCGGGGACGACGGCAGACGAGGCGAGAGAGCGGCTTGGGTTCGGTCACAAGACGGCCTGATCGGAGCGGCCTTCAAGAATTTTAACGCGGAGGCCGCGGTGGTAGAGGAGGACGCTGTGCATCGGCGAAAGCGGACAAACCGCGTTCTCCGACAGAGGCTTGGTTGGCGCGCGAAGCGCGCCGGTCCCGGTGGCACCGGCAGGGAAATTCGAACGCGTCTCCTCGCTGTCTCGGCGTCCCCCACTACCACCGCGACCTCCGCGTTAAAAATTTCTACGCATCACCAATCGTTGAGACCTTGGAACTCGCTGAAGCCGGCTTCGTGGGCCCAGCGCTCCCATTCGCTTCGCAGCCGCACGTCTTGGTCGGGCTGCGCGTACCCTGGCCGATGCCGAGGATTTCAAGCCTGGCGCAGCCGCGATACGGCCGGCCATCGGGTGCGGGCAGATGCGAATCCGGATCGTCGAGATGGGCCAATTGGAGTTCTCGATGCCGTCGGAGGCGAGGAGCACGGTCGTCGCCCCGTGGCTTCCTGGAC
>CAWDKN010000020.1:0-41398 GCA_963802815.1 uncultured Alphaproteobacteria bacterium | reverse complement strand
TGGGCGAGCTGCCGGATATCCTCTGTCCCTATTGCGGGACGCGGTTTCGATTCCACGCCAGCATGAGCGGCGCGGCTGACGCACCGGTGAATACCGGTCCGCGTGATGAAGGCTTCATCCCAAGCATCGGTGGGCACTGAATCGCGGAATTGGTTGCGCCGTATTCGGAAATCACGGCGTCGATGATCTGCCGCAGCTCTCGGCACCGTGCGGATTCGTTCCGGGCGGTCGTGCCTCCGGTCGCGGAGCAACCCAATCGCCTGACGCGTTTGCGCATCGTAGGTCGCGGGCGCCCCACCGCGATGGAAGCCGTGCGGACCGCTGGCGGCCGGCGGCGGCATCGATCCGCTGCAGGGCGACAATATCCCCGATCTTTTCGCAAACCCATCCCTGTCCGCGATACGAGCGACCGAGGCGGTCTCGCCATCGAGCCATCGCACGAACGACCAGTTCCAGCGGTAGCCGTGTCCCGGTTCGCCCATCGCCAGAGGAACCGGGATCGGCAATGGCAGATGCGCCGCCAATACCGGCAGCCAGCGCTGCTCTTTCGCGGTCTGCGCCGCGTAGACCTTCGCGCTCTCCAGCCGAACGGCCAAGTCGTCTCCGAGGCGAAAGGTTCTGTTGTCTCATCCCTGAGGCTCGACCGGCCTGATCGGAAGGTTTGCCCACTGCGGGAACTGTTCGGCGATCAGCCGACGCACAAGCGCGACATCGATCCCGGCGCGGTCGACGCTCTTGTGATCGCTGTTCATGAGGTGGCTTTAAATTCCAGTTCGACTGCCGGCAAGCGAGGTGGCCTGCCATCCGAAGCCGCGCAGCAGCGAAGGATGGCGCACCCGGCAGGATTCGAACCTGCGACCTTCGCCTTCGGAGGGCGACACTCTATCCAGCTGAGCTACGGGTGCGTAGGGACGGGTCTATAGCGCAAGGCGCGCTGGCCCGCAAAGAACGGCGCCAGGAAAACGCTCACCCCAGCGCCAGTCCCTTCATGCTGCCCTCGTCGCGCCACGCGGCCAGAAGCTCGAAGAAGCGCAGCGGCCCCGCGCCGTACATGTCGGAGAAGAAGCCCTGCCGGTTCCCGGCCGCGCCCTCGCTGTTGTAGTAGCCGGGCGTGCATTCCGCGTAGAAGCGCTGGCCGAGCCGCGCGAGGCGGCGCACCTCGTCGACATAGGCGTCCTCGCCCTCGGCGGTCGGCTCGAGCGTCCGGTGCCCGCGCTTCTTCGCCTCGGTGACGATGTAGGCCGACGTGGTTGCGCCTGCTCGTTCAGAGCCTGCGGCACGCTGATGGTGCATCGCGGTCTGGGTGAAGCCGAGGAAGAAGCAGTTGGGAAAGCCGTGCGTCGTCAGGCCGTGCAGCGTGCGGATGCCGTCGGCCCAGTGCTCGGAAGCGTGCGCGCCGCCCGGCCGATGATGTCGTAGCCGGCGCGGCGCGTGTAGGACGGTGCCGACCTCGAAGCCGGTGGCGAAGATCAGGCAGTCGAGCTCGTATTCCTGCCCGTTCGGCGACCACGCCGCGTCTCGGTCAGCCGCTCGACGCCTTTGCCGTTGGTGTCGACCAGCGTGACGTTCGGCCGGTTGAAGGTCTGCAGATATTCGTCGTGGAAGCACGGCCGCTTGCAGAACTGGCGGTACCAGGGCTTCAGCGCCGCGGCGGTCGTCGGGTCCTTGACGATGGCGTCCACGCGGGCGCGGACCTGGTTCATCTTGCGATAGTCCGCCAGCACCATCAGCTCGGCGCGCTCTTCGCGGCGTCAGCCGGCGCCCGATCTTGCGCGCGGCCTCCTTGGCCGCGTTGCCGCGTCAGGTTGCGGAAGATGTCGGTCCAGCCGTCATGGACGAGGTCCTCGTCCTGGTCGCCGCCGCTGACGAGGATGTTGAAATTCTCCATGCCGCCGCTTCTGCCAGCCGGGCTGCAGCGAGGCCGCCCAGGCGGGATCGGTCGGCGCGTTGTTGCGCACGTCGACCGACGACGGCGTGCGCTGGAACACGTAGAGCTGCTTCGCCCACTCGCCCAGATGCGGGATGCACTGGATGGCGGTCGCCCCCGTGCCGATGATGCCGACGCGCTTGTCGGCGAGACCGGTCAGGCCGCCCGTGCTGTCGCCGCCGGTGTAGCCATAGTCCCAGCGGCTGGTGTGGAAGGTGTGGCCCTCGAAGTCGTTGATGCCGGGAATGCCGGGCAGCTTCGGCCGGCTGAGCGGGCCGTTGGCCATGGCGACGAACCGGGCGGTGAAGCGGTCGCCGCGCGTCGGTGCTGATGATCCAGCGCGCGCGCGGCCTCGTCCCAGCGCAGCTCGGTGACGGCCGTCTGCAGCAGCGCGTCGTCGTAGAGGCGATAGTGGCGGGCGATGTTGCGGCTGTGCTCGAGGATCTCCGGCGCGAAGGAATATTTGTGCTTGGGCATGTAGCCGAGCTCTTCGAGCAGCGGCAGGTAGCAGTAGGATTCCACGTCGCACATGGCGCCGGGATAGCGGTTCCAGTACCAGGTGCCGCCGAAGTCGCCGGCGTTCTCGACCATGCGGATGCGCTCGAACCCGGCCTCGCGCAGCCGCCCGCCCATCAGCAGGCCGCCGAAGCCGCCGCCGATGACCGCAAACTCGACATCATCGAACACCGGTGCGCGCGTGAAGCCCGGCTCGACATAGGGGTCCTCGATGTAGCGCGAGAACTCGGCCTTCACCTGGACGTATTGCCCGATGCCGTCCTCGCGAAGGCGCTTGTCGCGCTCGGCGAGATAGCGCGCATGCAGTTCATCGGGATCGAAATCGAGCGGACCAACGATGGTGGCGATGTCGGCGTGAATCTGCATGGCGTGTCGTCCCTGATTCCGGTCGCAACTCCGCGCGCGACCTGCACAAAAGCTGCCACATCGGCCGCTACGCCACAAAAGCTTTGACAGGCTCCCTCGATTTCGTAGGGGAAGCTAGCCCCTCGGCGGCGCGTTTATCCCCTTCTGGCCGTCATCACCCGGCGCGCACCCCGATCCGCGCGAGAGCGCGGTCGGAGTGTAAACTCGCGCGTCCGGGTGATGACGGAAGTGAAGGGAGGTGTCCGGAAGCAATACTACACCAGCGCGGCCAGGGCTTGCTGCACGACCTCGTTCGCATGACCCCAGACGGCCCGCTTCCAGGCGGGCGTGTCGACATAAAAGGCGTCGCGGATTTCCCGGCGGATCGCTGCGGCGTCGGGGTGGTCCTTGCCGGCGAAGCAGTGCAGCCAATTGTCCTTGCGCAGCGCGTTGAACACGTCGCGCGTCGGCCTGGTGCCGACCTCGAGGGCCGCGAAGGTGAGCTCGACGTCCGGCAGCCAATGGGCGAACGCCTTGTCGATGGTGCCGACCAGCGGCGCCGACACGGACTCTCCGCCCTCGCTCGACTTCACGCGATCGCCCCAGATCGTCTTCTGCCGCTTGTAGGCCGCCGAACCCGGCAGGTCTTCGGTGATCATCTCGCCGGCGCCTTCCGCGCCGAGCCCCGTGTGAAAGTCGATCACGATCAGTTTCTTCGCGTGCGGCAGATCCTCGATCAGCACGTCCTTCAGCATCTTCGCCGACCAGCTCTCGTGCGGCCCACCGTAATAGACTCCATCGGGATATTCGTACTGTCCGCGCGTGATGGCTTCCTGCAGCGCAAAGTCGCCGTGCGCTTCGGCATAGCCGCGCAATTTCGCATTGGCCGCGCGTATCGTCGCGGGCGAGATGTCCTTCGGCGCGATCCATTCGGCGAGCGCGGCATAAACCGGATTGTCCGGCGGGTCCGCGTGATCGACGAAATTGCGGTTGACGTCGGCATTGTCTTCGTTCACCCGCCGGTTCCAGGCGAAGCCGTAAGGGTTGAGCGCGTGCAGAAGGACGATCTTCACGCCCTTCGGCGCGCGCGCGGCCAGGCCTTCGCGGATGAGCCCGGTCTCGACTCCCGAGCCGAAATAGCCCTCGACGCCGTGCGTGCCCGCGATCAGGAGCAGCGCCGAGGCCGCGTCGCGCGGACCGATCGTCGACGTATCGAGGAACAGCGTCTTGCCGTCCGGTCCCGTGACCAGCGGATGCACGCGGCTGGTGGCGCCCAGGCCCGCCGCTTCGCTCGCCGCGACGAAGGCGTGACGTGCATCGCGATAGTTTTCCGGAAAATGGTCTTCGGGCCCGGTACGCATTGTCTTACTCTAGCGGTACGCATCGTCCGCCGTCATCAATTCCGGAAACTCGACATGACCCTGTTCGGAGCGCTGGCCAGCCTGCGCGAGGAGCCGATCGGCGATCTCGCCGCCCAGCGCGCGCGCAAAACCGGCTATCGCAAATATCCGATCGACCTTTCCGGCGGGGCGCAGACCGAACCGTTGGTCGAGGCGCACGATCTCGGCATCGCCGGCGAGAATTACTATTATTCGCATCGCAACCCGCCCTATTGGCGGCGCATCGAAGGCGCGATCCCGGCGCTGCTGATGCGCCGCTCGGTCGGCGAGAAGCTGCGGCGGGTCAACGCGCGTCTCGAAGCGGCGACGCTGGAGCTTTTCCTCTTCGACGCCTGGCGGCCGCGCGCGGTGCAGGCCTATTTCCACGATCACTGGACGCCGGCGGAATTGCAGCGGCGCAATCCCGGGCTCACCGGTGCCGCCCTCGTGGCCGAGGTCGAGCGCTACTGGGCCGCGCCGACGCTCGACGCGCAATCGCCCGCACCGCATGCGACAGGCGCCGCACTCGATCTCACGCTGCGCTGGATCGGTGCGGAGAAGCTGTGGATGGGATCGATCTTCGACGACCCGAGCGCGCTGTCCCATCGCGACCGCTTCGAGACACCGGGCTCGGCGCTCTCGCTGTCCGACGAAGAAGCGCGCGCCAACCGCCGCCTGCTCCACTGGGTGATGGCGGAGGAAGGCTTCATCGGCCATCCCGACGAGTGGTGGCACTTCTCCTGGGGCGACCAGCTCTGGGCGAGTCTCGCGGGCGCGCCGGCGGCGCTCTATGGACTAGCGAATAGCGAATAGCGAATCTGCCCTACTCGCTATTCGCTACTCGCCTATTTCAATATCGGCCGGAACGCCCCGTCCCAATCCGCACCTGGCGGGTTGGCTTCGAAATAGGCGATGCGCGCCAGATGCAGATCGTAGAGCTTCTGGCTCGCGCCGGAAAGCTTGCGGCATTGCTCGATCAGCGCACGCGTCTTCGTCCATTGCTGGGTGCGCAGCGACTGGAAGATGTGGTCGTGGAACGTCATCAGCGCGCGGAATTTCGGCGATGCGCGCACGACCGGGTTGCCGAGCATGGCGTAGAGCTTCACCGGTTCGTCATGGGCGCCGCAGGCGATATAGTCCACTTCCAGGAAGGCAAAGCCGCGTTCGGACGCCTTGCGCGTGGATTCGCTCACGATCACTGCCGGGCCGTATTGCGACGACAGCGCCTGGATGCGGTTGGCGACGACCGTGCAGTCGCCGTTGACGGAATAGGCATTGCGGCCATGCGCGCGAAAGCCGCCCGCGATGGCGGGGCCGGTGGAGATGCCGAGTCCGACTTCGACCGGCGCGAACGCCGTTCCGTCGATGCGCCGTTCATGCGTGATGCCGTCATTGACGCGGGCCAGCACCTCGGCCATCCGGCTTGCGGCCTCGCACGCATGAATCGCGTGCTCGGGATCGTCGAGTGGCGCATTCCAGAACGCGGTGAATCCGTCGCTGGTGAGCCGGTCGATGGTGCCGCCATGCGAGAGGGCCGCGTCCATCAGTGGCGTCAGCACGCGCTGGATGAGCCGGGTGAACGACGCAGGATCCTCGCGAAAGGATTGTGCCAGCGCGGCGAAGCCGCGGATGCCGCAGGAGACATAGGTGACGGTGCGCATCTCGCCTTCGAGCCTCAGCAGCTGGGGCTTGCGCGCGATCTGTTCGATAGTCTCGAAAGGCAGCGTGTCCGCGAAGGCATTGCGCAGCCGCGCCCGCGAACGCGCTACCTCCAGCCCGCGCGCGGCGCCCCCGGTCGCGAAGACGGCCGCGAGGCCGAGACCGGGACCGAGCGCATCGAAGAGCACGCGGTCGGCGGCATAGAGATGAAACGACACATAGCCCGCGATGACGATGCCGGCCGCGGTGAACAATCCCGCCCACAGCACGCCGAAGCGCGCGAACAGAACCACGACGCCGAAACCCAGAATCGCAAGGCAGATGAGCTCGGCGACCTCCGCCGATGCGGGACGCCTGAGCGGGACGCCCAGGAGAATGTTCTCCATCGCCTCGGCATGGACTTCGGCCGCGCTGCGCACCCCGTCCGGTGTTGCGATCAGATCGTTGGGCGCGCCGAAATAGACGATGGCATCCTTCAGCGCCGCGGGATTGGCGGGCACTGCGTCGAGCGAGGCGGCCGAAACGTCGCGCGCGGCCTGCGGTCCGGCATAGGCGATCCAGAACGAACCGTCCGGCGCCGTCGGCAATTCGCCCTGGCCGGTCGCAACCGATTCCACGCCAGCTGCGCCGGTCAGCAATCCGCGATCGCCTTCATCGCTGCGCAAGGTGATGACCGCGCGACCATTGGCGACGCGCATCGCCTCGGCATCCAGCGACGGCGCCACCACCTTCGCCGCGTAACGGAACAGAAGCGGCATGCGCCGTACCTTGCCGTCGCCGTCGATTGCGAGGTTGAGCGCACCCAGCCCCGTGCTCGCCGCCTCGATCGCAGCGATCGGTGCCGAGGCCTCGCCCGAGATGCGAATATGCCCGAACGGCTCCTTCGTCCCGAGATAGATGAAAGACGCCTTGAGTTGTGGCGCGCGCGAGATGCTGGCGGGGCCGAGGGTGAAACCTGTCACCGCCTTGACGCCGCGCAAGGCGCTGGCCAGGGCATCGTCTGGTGAAGGCAGTTGTGCGAGCTCCGCGCGCACGGGATCGAAGGACGGCCCGGTCGGAACTTCCGCGATCAGACTTTTTGGCGAGACCGGATCGGGTTCGTCGAGCGGAAAGGCGAAGACGACGACAGCGGCGCCCGCCGCCTTCATCTCGTCCGTCAGCCTGGCGAGCACGGCATGCGGCCACGGCCAAGGCCCGAAATGTGCGAGCGAGGCCTCGTCGGGGCTGAGGACGCGGACCGCGAAACCCGACTTGGCGCGCGTGTCCTCATAGGCCCTGGGTGCGGCATGCTGATAGGCGTCGAACAGAATCCCGCGCAGCTTGGTTGCAAGGGTCCCCGCATCGCTAGCCAGCAGGAGGAGCGCCGCGACGAGCATCGCAAGCGGAAACGCCCATACGGCGACCGGCCTGTCGCGAAAATTCATTTGGATCCCGATTTAGCCCCGGCTGTTGCACGCGCCAGTTAATCGACCTTATCACCCGGATCGTCCGTGGGCGGAAGGCGTTTTTCGATTGTCGCTGCAGGGCGTTACGCGCGCCCCCTCGCGGTTGAGCGCTTGGTTACCGAAGCGCAAGGTTTCGTGACGGCACCGTCATTTTTCTTGCGCTTTGGCTTGGGCCGAGTAAGCTTTTGCCCGGTCAGAGGAGCGAGAACCTGCATGGACAACAACATCACCAAGGATGCTGCCTACAACGCAGTGGATCCGACCGACTTCCCGGCGATGCTCAACCCCAGCCGCTACGGCGAGCGGTCGACGGCATTCGACAAAATCATCAGCGCCACCCACGACCATTTCTGGGATCCGCTCGACACGAAATACATCGATTTCAGCGCGCCTTTCGACATCGAAAACGAGTACCTGGTCGACCCCAAGCTGAGCGGCGACCTAAAGACCGCGATCGGCGACAAGCTCGACGAGAAGCAGAAGATCAAGCTCACCAACCTCGACACGATGTGGTCGTTCTCCTCGATCCTGCATGGCGAGCAGGGCGCGCTTTCGCTCTCCGCCTCGCTCTGCCACATCCTTCGCGATCCCGGCGCCCAGGAATACGCGGCGAACCAGACCCGCGAAGAAGCCCGTCACGTCACGGGTTTCTCGCGCTACATACAAGCCCGCTGGGGCAAGCCTGCGCAGGTCGGACCCGCGCTCGGCAATCTCCTCAACGAGCTCGTCTCCTCGCCGCTGGTGTGGAAGAAGCTCGTCGGCATGCAGATGCTGATCGAGGGCCTCGCCATGGGCGCTTTCGCGACCTTCTACCAGTACGGCCGCGATCCCCTGATGGTGAAGCTCTGCCAGCTCGTGATGACGGACGAAGCCTTCCACCACAAATTCGGGAAGATCTGGGCCGACCGTACGATCCCTTACCTGTCCAAGAGTGAGCACGAGCAGATCGAGGATTGGGCCGCCCAGGTCTTCCAGGTGCTGCTGTTCAACCTCGGCTCGCCGGACCAGAAGGCGTGGATTTATCGCGAGGTCGGCCTTGACCCGGAATGGTGCCAGGCAGCCTTCATGGAGGCCCTGACCGACGCCAATATCCGCGCCGACATGCAGGATGCGACGAATATCTTCCGGGTGTTGATCAAGACTCTGCTCAAAGCGGGCATCATCACGGAGCGGACCAAGCCGGTATATGCCGCCTATGTCGACATGGCCGAGCTCTACGCCGAAGGCGACCGCATGGTCGGCGACGACATCGCCGAAGAGGGGATCAAGTATCTGATCGGCCTCAACGGCGGAAAGCTCATCAAGCCGTCGGCGATGGCAGCCGAGTAGCCTGAATACGAGTACGAGACGGAACAAGGGGCGGCTTCGGCCGCCCCTTTTTTGTGGCCGGGCAACATGAATGAATGAACGTTCATTCATGATAGCAACAGGGACTTTCCCGCCATTTGCGCGGGCAAACGAAGGGATGCCGGGGGCCAACCGGCACGGGCGTCGATGGACAGGCTTTTCTTCCGCCAGCGCCTCTGATATGAATGAACGTTCATTCACGAGATATCGGCCTATTGTCCGAGGCATTGCGCCCCGCGAAGCCGCAAAAGCGGACGCCCGACGACAAGCGGGCGAGGCTGCTCGAAGCCGCGCTCGAGCTGTTCGAGACGCGAGGCTACGACGCGGTCGCCGTGCCTGAGATCGCCCGCAAAGCGGGAGTCGCGACGGGAACCCTCTACCTCTATTTCAAGGACAAGCAGGCGCTGGTGAATGCGCTCTACCGGTTTTGGAAGGATCGTTACAACACGACGGTCCTGGCGCCCCTGCCGCCCCGGCTCGGCGCACGACAGGCCTTCTCGACCTATTGGCAGCGTATGACGCTCTTCGCGCGGACCTTTCCCCGCGCCATCCGGTTCATGGACCTGCACCACCATGGCGACTATCTCGATGCCGAAAGCCGCGAGAGTTCCCGCCTCTATGACGGCGTCGCGTCGGCCTTTGTCGCCGAGGGCCGCAAGGCAGGCGCCATCCGCGCCATCGATCCCGCGCTCGCGGTCGCCCTCATGTGGGGCGCCGCCACCGCCCTCGTAAAGTTCTCCGCCGAGGGCGCAATTAAGTTCAACGCGGACACAGCATCCGAAATGGAAGACGCGCTGTGGCGCGCGATCGCAACCGATCCCACCAATGGAGGAAAGCATGGCGCGCAGACGAAAAGGTGAGGGACTGACGGCGTTGGTCACGGGGGCCAGCATGGGGATCGGAGTGGATTTGGCCGAATGCTTCGCCAGGGACGGCTACAACCTGATCCTCTCCGCGCGTTCGGAAGCTCTCTTGAAGGACGTCGCAGACAGGCTCGCGCGCCAGCACAATGTGAAAACCACGGCGATCGCAGCCGATCTCGGAGTACCGGGCGGCGGCGAGACGCTCGCGAACAAGATCGCCACGCTCGGGCTCTCCGTAGATGTCCTCGTCAACAATGCCGGATACGGAACCGCCGGCGCGTTCGCCGGGTCCGATCGCGCCAACCAGCTCGGCATGATCGATCTCAACGATCGCGCCCTGGTGGAGCTCACACACATCTATTGGCCCGGAATGCTCGCGAAAAAGCGCGGCGGCGTGCTCAATGTTGCCTCAACGGCCGCTTTTCAACCGGGCCCGCTGATGGCGATCTACTACGCGTCGAAGGCGTTTGTGCTCTCCTTCTCGGAAGCCTTGTGGAAAGAAGCCCAGGGCACCGGCGTCCATGTGAGCTGCCTTTGCCCGGGACCGACGACGAGCAAATTCCGCGACCGCGCCGGCACAGGCGCCACAAGGCTGTCGCGGGTCGGGACGCCGATGAGCTCGGCCAGCGTGGCGCGGATGGGTTACCGCGCCTTCCAGCGCAACCGCGTTGTCATCGTGACCGGGCTTCGCAATGCCGTGCTCGCGAGCCTTGTCCCGTTCCTGCCCCGTCGTACACTGCTGAACATGGTCCATAACCTCCAGTCTCCGGCGTGATGGAAACGAAAATCGGCGACTATGTGCGCATAGCGCGCGACGGCGCGGTCGCGGTCGTGACCCTCGACCGCGGCGATGGACGCAATGCTCTCTCTCGAGACGCGATCCTCGGACTGACCGAGGCGGCGAAAAGCTTCGCTGACGATCTGGAAACGCAGGCTGTCATCCTGACGGGCCAAGGCGCATTCACCGCGGGCGCCGACCTCAAGGATCCGGCCCTCGACCGCCGCCGCGCCGCGGGACTTCTCGAACGCCGGCACATGACCCGGATCGGACCGGATCTTTGCGACGCCTGGGAACGCGTCGAGCAGGTCACGCTCTGCGCCATCGAAAAATATTGCATTGGTGGCGGCGGGGCGCTCGCGGCGGCCTGCGATTTCCGCATCATGGGACAATCGTCCCACATGCGCCTGCCCGAGATTCCGCTCGGCATGAACATGAGCTGGCACGCCGTGCCGCGGCTGGTGTCGCTGATCGGGCCGTCGCGCACCAAGCAATTCGTGATCTTCGGCGAGAAGGTCGAGGCCGACCAGGCGCTCGCCTGGGGGCTGACCGACGAGGTCGTGCCGGATGGCGAGACGCTGGCGCGGGCGAGAAACTGGGCGAACCGAATTGCGAAGCTCCCGCCCAACGCCGTGCGCATGAGCAAACAATCGGTCAACATGGCGGCAACCGCGCTGCATGGCGCGGCAACCTTCATGGACCTGGATCAATACGCGCTCGCGACCACGAGCGAGGATTGCCGTGAAGCCATCAAGGCTTTCCTCGAAAAGCGCGAACCGAAATTCACCGGGCGGTGACGCCGAGCCACGTCATGGCCACGACTAGCGCGACATCCGGATGGCCACCTGGGCCAGCAACAGGTGAGCGCCTTTGCGGCCGAGAACGCGGTCGGTGACGCGCTGCAGGCGTGCGGCGATCTCATTCACGTCGGGCTGTTCGTCCGGTTTCACGCTGGTCATGGAGAACGCCAGCAGATTGCGGATGAATGCGTCGCGCAGGATCGGCATGGCATGATCGGCCTCGCCGCGCAGCTTGGCATCGGGAACGTCAATGCCCACGCCGATCATCAGCATGCCGACAGGCTTGTCGTCGTCGATGATCGGCTCATAAATCGGCTCGATCATCGTATAGGAGTTGGCCTGCGTGATCTTGTGCTCAGGAGCCGCCTGGTCGCCGCCGGTGCTGTCGTCCGCCCACGCAGGCTGGAGGCCCGCAAGCGCGAACAGGGCGGCAGCGGTGAAAAGGGCGGTGGAGCGCATCACTCACTCGAACGTTCCCATGACCATTACGACGCTCATGGTAAAGCAGATGTTGACGGCGCGGCCGGGAGGGCCTGGATGCTCATGAATAAAACGATTTCCATCTTTGGCTTGGTGGCGCTTATGGCGTTCGCTGCCGCCCCGGCCTTCGCCTCCGACAAACCCGGCGATTCATTCGACATCCGGCCCGCCGACATGCCGGCGCCCCACGCGACGCCAGCCGCGAGCAACACCTCCTCGACCATCCCCCGCCCCTCCGGCGCGCTGCCGCAGGTCCCTAAGGGATTCTCCGTATCGGTTTTCGCGTCGGGGCTTTCCAATCCGCGCTGGATGACGGTCGCGCCAAACGGCGACGTATTCCTGTCCCAGCCGAATGACGGGAAAGTGAGCGTCCTGCGCGAACATGACGGCGAGGTCAGCGTCCACACCTTCGCAAGCGGCTTCACGCTGCCCCACGGCCTCGCGCTCCACGACGGCGCGCTCTATGTCGGCGATCTGAAAGCTGTCTGGCGGCTGCCCTACAAGGATGGCGCGTTGTCGGCGAGGACGCGCAGCCGGGTCACCATCGCGCCGTCGCTAGGACGTTCGGGTGGGCACTTTACCCGCGACATCGCCTTCGATTCCAAAGGGACGCTCTATGTCGCAATCGGCTCGCACGAAAACATCGGCGAGGATCCCCTTCCGGAAGCAACGGTCGAAACGGTGACGTCTGCCGGCGTGATGACCCCCTTCGCGACCGGCATCCGCAATCCGGTCGGAATCGCCTTTTATCCGGGTACGGACGAACTTTTCGTCGCGGTCAACGAGCGTGACGATCTCGGCGATGGTTTGGTCCCGGACTATCTCACCCATGTCGAGCGGGGCGCGTTCTACGGCTGGCCCTACGCGTATATCGGCGCGCATCCCGACCCCACCTACGGCGCCAAGCGCCCCGACCTCGTCGCCAGGACGAAAACGCCCGATCTCCTGTTCCAGTCGCACTCGGCGCCGCTCGGTCTGGTGTTCTACGAGGGCGCGCAGTTCCCGGCCGACTACAAGGGCGATGCTTTCGTGGCGCTGCACGGCTCGTGGAATTCGTCGAAGCCGACCGGCTACAAGGTCGTGCGCGTGAAGTTCCGCAACGGCCGTCCGGCCGGCGGCTACGAGAATTTCCTGACCGGCTTCTGGGACGGAACCACGAGCCCGGCGCAGGTTTGGGGACGCCCGGCGGGCCTCGCTGTCGGCAAGGACGGAAGCCTGCTCATCGCGGATGACGCCGGAAATGTGATCTGGCGCGTAGCCTATACGGGAAAGTGAGAGGCCCGATTCTTCGCCAACGTCGGCCGGAAGCGCGGAAATATGGCCTTCGCTTGACAGCTTTGTCGCCCGTTCCGTAGATACCGCCCCCGCGCCCTCAAGACCCAATGGGCGCGAACCCGGTTAGGGGCTGTAGCTCAGTTGGGAGAGCGCCTCGTTCGCAATGAGGAGGTCAGCGGTTCGATCCCGCTCAGCTCCACCAACCTGGGCCGCGCCGCGGCGGAGGTTGCTCTCCGAAGCCCGCAGGGCACAGGAGGGCGGTGCATAGGATCGCGCGGCTTCGGTCGGCTCGCCACGTTGGTTCCGGCGAACCGCGGTGGCTGGCCGACAAAAAGGGCAGGTTGATTTCCACGCAAATACCGCCTGCGGCGGTCGGGTCCTTGCCCTTTATGCGCGTCGGTCGCTACAAGACCTCGGCCGCCCGATACCGGCCGGAGGAGGCAGCTTTCCGCTATGTTCTTCGCGATATCGTCGACCCTCCTCTGGATCTTCAACACGGTCATCAGCCTCTATATTTTCGTGATCATCGCCGCGGTCGTCGCGAGCTGGCTGATCGCGTTCAATGTCGTCAACACGCACAACGATGCCGTACGCGTCATCCTGCGGATCCTGAACGCGCTCACCGAGCCTCTCTTTCGCCAGGTTCGCCGTATCGTTCCGCCAATCGGCGGACTTGACCTGTCCCCGCTGATCGTCTGGATCGCGCTGGTCGCGCTTCAGCATTTCGTGAATGTCGCTTACGCGAACACTTACCCGGGCATCACGGTCTGACGCGGCCTGCGATTTCGGCAAAGTGCGGCCGGCGTTTCATTCCTGATCCGTTTGACGCCCAAGGGCGGGCGCGACCGTTTGGAGGGCTGGACCACGGGAGCGGACGGCATCCGCTATCTGAAGGCCCGCGTCGCAGCCCCGCCGGATGCCGGCAAGGCGAATGCAAGCTTGCTGTCCCTCCTCGCCCGGGACTTGCGCGTTCCCAAATCGGCCGTTGCCGTCGCTTCGGGTCAGACAAGCCGGCTGAAGACGATTGCCGTCGAAGGCGATGCAACCGGCCTCGTGGCGAAACTCCAGGCTTTGGGAGAAGCGAAATGACCGCAACGATCATCGATGGAAAAGCCGT
Organism: uncultured Alphaproteobacteria bacterium; assembly: GCA_963802815.1. GTDB lineage: Bacteria > Pseudomonadota > Alphaproteobacteria > Micropepsales > Micropepsaceae > Rhizomicrobium. The sequence continues at coordinate 27,467 of CAWDKN010000020.1, read as the reverse complement.
CGCCGCGCGCCTGCGCGCGCGCGTCGCCGAGGAAGCCGCAGCGCTCAAGGCGGCGCACGGCTTGGTGCCGGGTCTCGCGACCGTTCTCGTCGGCAACGACCCGGCGAGCGAGGTTTATGTCCGCAACAAGGGCAAGACGGCGCAGAAGCTCGGATTCAAATCCGTCCATGTCGCGCTCGCCGACGATGCGCAGCGAAGCCGACGTGCTGGCGTGCGTGCGCGCGCTCAACGACGACAATGCCGTGCACGGAATTCTCGTGCAGATGCCGCTGCCCAAGCAGGTGCGCGAAGCAGCCGTGCTCGACATGCTCGATCCGCGCAAGGATGTCGACGCGCTGACGCCGACCAATGCCGGCCTCCTGCTGAGCGGCCGCGCCACGCTCGTCTCCTGCACGCCTGTCGGCGTCATGATGCTGCTCAAGGAATATGTCGGCGACATCGCAGGTCTCGATGCCGTCGTCATCGGCCGCTCGCTGCTGTTCGGCAAGCCCGCGGCGCAGCTTCTGCTCGCGGCAAACGCGACGGTGACGATGGCGCATTCCAGGACGCGCGATCTGCCGTCGCTTTCGCGCCGCGCCGATATCCTCGTTGCCGCAATCGGCAAGCCCGGCTTCGTGAAAGCGGACTGGATCAAGCCGGGCGCGACTGTCATCGATGTCGGCATCAACCGCGTCGTCGGTACCGATGGCGAAGCGCGCATCGTCGGCGATGTCGACTACGAAGCGGCCGCTGCCGTCGCCGGCGCGATCACGCCGGTGCCGGGCGGCGTCGGCGCCATGACGATCGTCTGCCTGATGCGCAACACGCTGATCGCGGCGGCGCTGCAGGCGGGCCTGCCGGCGCCGAAGATTTAGATCCGTTTCTTCAAGTCGTCCGCGATCACCTCGGGTCCGACCGATTTGTCATCGTAGAACGTGACGAATTTTCCGTCCGGCCCCATCAGGTAGAGCGCGCTCGAGTGATCGACGGAATAGCCGCCGCCCGGGAGCGGATGCTTCGCATAATAGACGCGGTATTCGCGTGCGACCGCTGCGATTGCCCCGTCGCTGCCGGTCAGCCCGACAAATTCCGGCCCGAACGCCTTCAGATAGGCCTTGAGCACGGCCGGCGTGTCACGCTCCGGATCGGTCGTGATGAACACGGGAGCGACACGCCCTTTCAGAGGACCCAGCCTGTCCATCGCATCGGCCATGACGCCGAGCGTGGTGGGGCAGACGTCGGGGCAAAAACTGTAGCCGAAATAAATCAGCATGAAGCGGCCGCGGAAATCACCGGCGCTGCGAATGGCACCGTTCTGGTCGATGAGCCTGAACGGGCCGCCGACTTCGGCCGTTCCGGCCACTTCGGTACGGCCGATTCCCTGCAATCTGTCGCCTTCATGCCAAAGAAGGCCGCTCATGACCGCGGCCATGGCGAGCAAATAAGGCACATAGGCCAGAGGCGTTCGTATCATGGGCGCTCAGAGCGGCTGCTTGATCCGGCCGCGGATTGATAATATCGCGGCTCGGCAGTGCAAGCGGCGAAAAGGCGCGGATGGCGACTGGAACACTCGAAGCAAGGATTGCCCCGGCGCGCGCCCGCTTCGCGTCGATCGGCGGCACGCCCTCCGCGCGCGGACGCGTGCGGCTGCGCACACTGTCCAATCTGCGCTGGCTCGCGATCGGCGGACAGTCGGCGGCGCTCTTCATCGTCTATTTCGGTTTCGGCTATCGCCTGCCTCTCGCCTATTGCATCGCGGCGATCGCGGTCAGCGGGCTCTTGAACGGAATCCTCGCACTGCGCTATCCGCCGAGCCATCGCCTCACCAACCGCGAGGCGACGTTCTATCTCGCCTTTGACGTGCTGCAGCTGGCAGCTCTTCTTTATCTGACGGGGGGAATCGAAAATCCGTTCGCGCTCATGTTCATCGCGCCCGTCGTCATCGCCGCGGCGACGCTCAATCTCGGCAATACACTGATCCTCGCGACGACCGCCTTTGCCGCCGTGTCGTTCATTTCATTCCTCCATATGCCCCTGCCGTGGTCGGCCGGCGACGCCTTTCACTTGCCCACGCTCTACCAGGCCGGCATCTGGGCCTCGCTGGTGCTCGGCATCGGCTTCACCTCCGTCTATGCCTGGCGCATCGCCAGCGAAGCCGCGCGCATGTCGGCTGGCCTTGCCGCGACCCAGCTCGCGCTTTCGCGCGAACACAGGCTTTCCTCGCTCGGCGCGCTGGCCACGGCTGCCGCCCATGAGCTCGGTACGCCGCTTGGCACCATAGCCGTCGTGGCGCGCGAGCTCGAACGCGCGCTGCCCGCACATTCCCCGGAAGCCGAGGATGCGAAGCTCCTGCGCGAGCAAGCCGAACGCTGTCGCGCCATTCTCGCCCGGCTCGCCAATCCCGAGGAGACGATGCTGGGCTCGACCTCCCGGCTCCCGCTTGGCGCGCTGCTCGACGACATCGCCGGCCACCATCGCGGCGAGGACGTTGCGATCGAGATCGAGATTGCGCCGGAGAACAGCGACGAGCCGCAGCCGCAGATCTGGCGCGCGCCGGAACTCCTGCACGGCCTCGGCAATATCATCGAGAATGCGGCCGACTTCGCCGGCTCGCGGGTCTGCGTGGCGGTGAGCTGGGACGCGTCGCGCATCCGCATCGCGATCGAAGATGACGGGCCCGGCTTCGCGCCGGAGATCTTCGAGCGCATCGGCGAGCCCTACATCACGTCGCGACCGGGCCACTATGCGCTCGGCGACAGCGATCTCGGTCCCGGCGGCTCGCTGGACAAGCACGAGGGCATGGGGCTGGGCTTTTTTATCGCCAAGACCCTCCTCGAGCAGACCGGCGCCACCGTCAAGGCGGTGAACCTTCCCGACGGCGGTGCGCGCGTCCAGGTGACTTGGCCCCGGGGCATGATCGACGGTGACGAGCCGCCGGGGCGCGCGGATTCGCCGGAATAAAGCCTGCCCGCAACTAAATGTGGGCAAGGCTGCGACACGGCGCTATATGTTCGCCGAAATTCCGCCCCCCAAGACCATCGACAAGACCGGACAAGAGAAAGCTATGAGCCAATCGCCCGACGACAAGACGCTGCTGATCGTGGAGGACGACCGCCCGCTGCGCGAGCGGCTGGCGCGGGCGATGGAAGCGCGCGGCTTCACGGTCACCATCGCCGAGAGCGTGGCGGAGGGTAAGACCCGCGCGAAAGAAGCGCCGCCCGCCTTCGCCGTGGTGGATCTGAAGCTCGATGACGGCAACGGCCTCGACGTGGTGGAAACACTGCACACGATCCGCCCGGATTCGCGCGTCGTCGTGCTGACGGGATTCGGCAATATCGCAACCGCCGTCGCCGCGGTGAAATACGGCGCCATCGACTATCTGCCGAAACCGGCCGATGCCGACGATATCCTCGCCGCGTTGCTCGCGCCGGCGGGCTCCAAGCCGAAGCCGCCGGAGAATCCGATGTCGGCGGACCGCGTGCGCTGGGAGCATATCCAGCGCGTCTATGAGCTGTGCGGCCACAACGTGTCGGAGACCGCGCGCCGCCTCAACATGCACCGGCGCACGCTGCAGCGGATCCTGGCGAAGCGCAGCCCGCGGTAGCGTTTTTCTGAAGATGGAAAACACGCACGGGCGCTAGCGTTTTTTCCTCGCTGGCTCTTCTCCCCCGCGCGATGGGCAGGCACCGCTGCCGTCGCGCCCTCGATTTCCTTCAGCAGCTTCTTCGGCGCGATCGCACGCCAACGTCGATCCAGCATCGCGCGCAACGAAACCGCGTCGATCCGCGCCAGGCGGACCAGCACGGAAGGATAATCCTTGTAGTGCGCGGTAATGAAGAAGGTCTTCGGATCGGCCTCGATCATCATGTCGCGTTCGTCGATCGAATCGACGATCAGCACGATCGAATCGTCTTCATCGCGCAACCGGGTGAAAAATTTCTTGGCGACGTGGAAAGAGGGCTTGCCGTAGGACACGGATTGCGCTGCTGCCGGAAACGACAGCGCGATCTGCTTGAGCTGGGCTTTGGTGACGGCCATCGGCGAATGCTAGCCCGCTTCGGGCTCCCCTTCTGTCAGCAGCGGCACGGTGCCAAGCGCGTCGCCGCGCTCGAGAACGAACGCGAGCCGCTCCGCCGCGCATTTCGCGAATTTGAGCGTCACCGCCTTGCGGCGGCTGGCGTTGAGCGTCTGCGGGGTGGCAGGCCGGATGATGGCGCCGCCATATTTGTCGGCGACGATGAGCCCGGTTCCCGGCGGCACGTGCTCATCGGGAAAATCGGGCGGGATGGCGAAGTAGAAAAGCTCGCAATAGTCCAGATATTCCGGCCATTTGGCGTCGCCCCTGAGATCGGCGACCGAGACCTTGATCTCCACGCCCAGCATGGCGCCGTCCGGGCCGAGCGCCGCAACGTCGAGCCTGCGCCCATTGGCGAGCGTGAACTCCAGGATCGGGCTGTATCCCTCCTGGATCAGAAGGCGGTTCACTCCGCGGGCGACCTCGGCGGCTGTTGCAGGCATGGCGCGAGAATATCGCAATGCTCGCGCAAGGCCACGACATTCACTTATCTCGAACGGCTGTCATTGGCAGGCGAAACAAACTCGCCGGTCCGGCAACCCAATTTTTTGCCGAGGGAAGCAGGCTGGTTTCCCGGACGCGCTGATTCGCGCGCTCGGCGATGACGAGCTCGATTTTGGCACGACGCCGTTCGTGCTGAGAGCATGCGAAACGCGTCGCTACTCCGCCGCGAGAAGGGCCTCGCCCTTTGTGCGGTCGGAGAAGTTGATGGTCTGGAGGTAGCGGATGCCTTCCTCGGCGATGTCGTCGCCGACCATGCGTTCGCCTTCGTTCTTCAGCTCGTCCATGTCGACATACATGCCGTAGAACCCGCGCGTGCGGTCGGTGATGATGCCGGCATTGAGCAGCGTCTTGATCAGTACACGGAATATGTTGGCCGACTGCTTCATGCCTTCGCGTCGATCGTCGTCGGTAAAGGCTTCCATGATCGCGGCGCGCGCGTCCTGCCAATCGATGCCGACGCAGTCGTAGACGACCTTCATCTGCTCGGCATTGATCAGGTTGAACAGCAGGGTCTGGAAGCACTGCGCCGCCCAATCCTCGACGAGATTGTGCTCGTCCGGCGACAGCTTCGGGATGGTGCGGTCGGCCCAGATCTTTCCGAATTTGTGGTGGAAGGCTTCGTCCGTCATCACCAGCTGGCAGAGTTTCACCAGCAGCGGGTCCTTCGACTTCTGGTAGAGCGTCGCGAAGGCGCCCATGGCGAGGCCTTCGACCAGCATCTGCATGCCGACGATCTTCTTGTAGACCTCCGGCGCGCTGACCATCTCGGTCAGCAGGCCTTCCAGCGTCGGGCCGCAGGGAAGCGGCGTCTTCCAGCGCGCCTTGATATAGGCAGCGAAGGCGGTGACGTGGCGCGCTTCTTCGCGCGTCTGGTTGGCGGCATATTCCTGCGCACCGGGATCGCGCAGCACGTGACAGAGCGAGGCCGACAGCGCGAGCGCGCCCTGTTCGCCGTGCAGGATCGCGGAGAGTTGCCAGCGCGCGGACTGGTTGGCGAACCTGATCTTCTGCGCCGGCGTCATCTTCTCGCCGATGCGCGTGTAGAAGATCGGGAAGAATTCCTCCGGGCAGGATCATCTGCGTCTCGAGGTCGAAGGGCTCGGCGAAGTCGATGTACTTCGTGTTCAGCGGATCCCAGAAATGGTCATGCGTGGCGGAGATGATTTTGTCGAACGCCGTCGTGCGCGTGCCGTAGCGCGCCGGGTCCAGCATCGCAGGGAAGTCGCTCGGATCGACTGCGTTATAGGCAGCGTCCTTCGTGATCTGGGTCATCGCATTTCTCCGCTCGAGGCTTTTTCGAATGTGGCGCTGGCGTCAGCGAAAAGTCAATAAAAATGACGGTAGCGTCACATTTTTAACGAGCGGTAAAGGCGCGGAGTAATCCGCGGGAATCCTAGGCTTTTTCGCTGAGCGAGCCCTTGGTCGAGGCGACCCCGCCCTCCAGCCTTTCGTCGGGCGTCACCGCCTGGCGCAGCGCGCGCGCCAGGCCCTTGAAGCAGGTTTCGACGATGTGGTGGCTGTTCTCGCCGTAAAGGTTCTCGATGTGCAGGCAGACGCCGGCATTCTGCGCGAAGGCCTGGAACCACTCCTTGAACAGCTCGGTGTCCATCTCGCCCAGCTTCGGCTTGGGCACGGTGACGTGCCAGACGAGATAGGGCCGGTTCGACACGTCGATCGCCACGCGCGTCAGCGCCTCGTCCATCGGGATCAGTGCAGAGCCGAACCGCGTGATCCCGGCGAAATCGCCGAGGGCCTTCTTCACCGCCTGGCCGATGACGATGCCGGTGTCCTCGGTCGTGTGGTGAAAATCGACATGCAGATCGCCCTGGGCGCGAACCTTGAGGTCGATCATCGAATGCCGGCCGAAGCTCTCCAGCATATGGTCGAGGAAGCCGATCCCCGTGTCGATATCGCAATCGCCGGTCCCGTCGAGATCGAGCCAAACGGCGATTTCGGTCTCCCGCGTCTTGCGTTCGATGGTTGCGGTGCGCATGACGCCACCCTATGTGATTTAGGCCTGTTCCTATACCAGCCAAAGGGTTAGGCGAAAATGACCGGCTCCGACGACGATAAGCGCTGGCGCTCCACGACCATCCTCTCCGTCCGCAAGGGCGGACAGGTCGTCGTCGCGGGCGATGGACAGGTCACGCTCGGCGCCACGGTGATGAAGGCGAATGCGCGCAAGGTTCGCCGTCTCGGCAGAGAAGTGATCGCGGGTTTTGCCGGCGCGACCGCCGACGCCTTCGCCCTGTTCGAGCGCCTCGAGGCCAAGATCGAGCAGCATCCGGGCAACCTCGCGCGGGCCTGCGTCGAGCTGGCAAAGGACTGGCGCACGGACCGCTACCTGCGCCGCCTTGAAGCGATGATGGCGGTGGCCGATGCGCAGACCTCGCTGATCCTTTCCGGCACCGGCGACGTCGTCGAACCCGAGGATGGGCTGATCGGTATCGGCTCGGGCGGGCCTTATGCCCTGGCCGCGGCGCGTGCACTGCTGCCGCTGGATCTGTCGGCCGAGGAAATCGCACGGCGCGCAATGGCGATCGCGGCCGACATTTGCATCTACACCAACGAGAATGTCGTGATCGAAAGCCTCGCCTCGTCATGAATTCCGCCTTCACCCCGCGCGAGATCGTATCGGAGCTCGACCGCTTCATCGTCGGGCAAGGCGACGCCAAGCGCGCCGTGGCCATCGCGCTGCGCAACCGCTGGCGCCGCCAGCAGCTGCCCGCCGAATTGCGCGAGGAGGTGCTGCCGAAGAACATCCTGATGATCGGGCCGACCGGGGTCGGCAAGACCGAGATCTCGCGTCGCCTCGCCAAGCTCGCTCAGGCGCCCTTCATCAAGGTCGAGGCGACGAAGTTCACCGAGGTCGGCTATGTCGGCCGCGACGTCGAGCAGATCGTGCGCGACCTTCTCGAGATCGGAATCGCCCAGATCCGCGAGCGCAAGCGTCGCGACGTCGAAGCGCAGGCCGAGGCGCGCGCCGAGGATCGCCTGCTCGATGCGCTTGTGGGCGCCACCGCGAGTGCCGGTACGCGCGAGACGTTTCGCAAGAAGCTGCGCGCGGGCGAGCTCGACGAAAAGGATGTCGAGCTGGAGATGCGCGAGCAGGGCGGCGCGCCGGCCTTCGAGATTCCCGGTATGCCGAACGCGCAGATTTCCATGGTCAATCTCGGCGACATCTTCGGCAAGGCGTTCGGCGGCCGCGCCAAGACCCGGCGCATGAGCGTTGCCGACGCGCATAAGCCGCTCGTTGCCGAGGAAGGCGACAAGCTTCTCGACAACGACGCCATCGTGCGCGAGGCGATCGCCACGGTGGAGGACGACGGCATCGTATTCCTTGACGAGATCGACAAGATCTGCGCGCGCAGCGAGATGCGCGGCGGCAGCGATGTCAGCCGCGAAGGCGTGCAGCGCGACCTGTTGCCGCTGATCGAAGGCACGACGGTCGCCACGAAATACGGCCAGGTGAAGACCGACCACATCCTCTTCATTGCCTCGGGCGCGTTCCATACCGCCAAGCCTTCGGATCTGCTGCCGGAGCTTCAGGGCCGTCTGCCCATCCGCGTCGAGTTGAAGGCGCTGACGCGCGACGACTTCCGCCGCATCCTCACCGAGCCCGAAGCGAGCCTCATCAAGCAATATGTGGCGCTGCTTCAGACGGAGGGCGTGACTTTGGACTTCACCGATGACGGCATCGCCGCGATCGCCGACGTCGCCGCCCAGGTCAATGCAAGCGTCGAGAATATCGGCGCGCGCCGCCTGCAGACGATCATGGAGCGCGTGCTGGACGAGGTGAGCTTTTCCGCGACGGATCGCCCCGGAGAGAAGATCGTCGTCGACGGCGCCTATGTGCACGCGCGCGTCGATGACCTGGCCAAGGACCAGGACCTATCGCGCTTCATTCTTTGAATCCCCAAAGCCGTCATTCCCGGCGAGAGACGCGAGGTAAAGGGATCCGAGCGCGCGCGCGTCGGCGAGCGCAAAAGAGTTGCCCAGAGCGCGGACGCGCGCTGGCTTCCCTTTACCTCGCGCTTCGCGCTCGCCGGGAATAACGCCGTTGCTTTGCGTGAAGGCGAGGTCCACTACCCGCGCGGCGGCATCGCCTCGAAAGCGGGCAGGCTGCGGTCGATATGCGCCCAGGGCTGTGCGGATTTCGTGAAGACGGCGCCGCCCATGTTCAGCCAGCTCGGATCGTCGAGCGAGCCGGCCTTGATCGCCATGAGCTGGCCGCCGGGCAATTCACTGAACAAGGGCGAGCCACATTCGCCGCAGAAATTGCGGAAAACCTGCCCGCCGGAATTGCCGATCGACATGTGCTTCTTCGGCGTTCCCTTGGTCAGCTTGAACGCGGCGGCCGGGACGATGACGACGGTCGAGGCCGCCCCGCCCGAGGCGTACTGACAGTCACGGCAATGGCAATGCATCGTGGTGATCGGTTCGGATGCGACCTCATAACGAACCGCCTTGCACATGCAGCCGCCCTGGAACGGTGCCGTCATCGAACGCCTCCCTTGCAATCATCGGCAACCCTTGCCGTCGCTCGCGCCAGCCTATCGCAACGGGCGCGCGCCCAGCCAGTTGACCCCTCGGAAATTCCCTGTAAGGAGTTGCGCTTTCCCGGATCGAAGGACGAGAGATGCAGCGGTCGAGCTACCTTTTCACCAGCGAAAGCGTGTCGGAAGGCCATCCCGACAAGGTCTGCGACCGCATTTCCGACGAAGTCGTCGACCTGTTCTTTCGCGAAGGGCCCAAACACGGCTTCGTGGCGAAAGACCTTCGCGTCGCCTGCGAGACGCTTGCCACGACCAACCGCATCATCATTGCCGGCGAGACGCGCGGGCCGAAGGAAATCACGCCCGCGATGATCGAAGACGTCGCGCGCAAGGCCGTGCGCGACATCGGATACGAGCAGGAGGGCTTCCACTGGGAACGCGCCAGGGTCGAGGTGCTGCTGCATGCGCAGTCGCCGCACATCGCGCAAGGCGTCGACGCCACCGGCAACAAGGACGAAGGGGCGGGTGATCAGGGCATCATGTTCGGCTACGCCTGCCGCGAGACGCCGGAGCTGATGCCGGCGCCGCTTCATTACAGCCACAAGATCCTTCGGCTGCTCGCCGATGCGCGCAAATCCGGAAAAGAGAAGACGCTCGGTCCCGACGCCAAGAGCCAGGTGACCCTGCGCTACGAGAACGGCAAGCCGGTCGAAGCGGTGCAGATCGTTCTCTCGACCCAGCACCTCGACGAGACCATGACGTCCAACGACGTCCGCGCGGTCGTTGAACCCTACATCCGCAAGGCGTTGCCGGAGAGCTGGGTCACGCAGAACACGACGTGGCATATCAATCCGACCGGCGCTTTCGTGGTCGGCGGACCCGATGGCGATTGCGGGCTCACGGGCCGCAAGATCATCGTCGACACCTATGGCGGAGCTGCCCCGCATGGCGGCGGCGCGTTCTCCGGGAAGGACCCGACGAAGGTCGACCGCTCGGCCGCCTATGCCGCGCGCTATCTTGCGAAGAACGTCGTGGCGGCCGGCCTCGCGGACCGTTGCACGATCCAGATCTCCTACGCGATCGGCGTCTCGGATCCCCTGTCCGTCTATGTCGACACGCACGGCACTGGCAAGGTCGACGAGGCAAAGCTCGAGACCGTCCTGCCGCAGCTCATGAGCCTGAAGCCGCGCAATATCCGCGAGCATCTTGCGCTCGACCGCCCGATCTATGCGCGCACCTCGGCCTACGGCCATTTCGGGCGCGAGCCGGATTTGTCGGGCGGCTTCTCCTGGGAGAAGACCGATCTCGCGAGCGAGCTTGCCAAGGTCAGCTGAGACGACGCCGGTCGGCGGCCCAACGGCTGACGGAACTGCCGCGCGCCATCGCCGTCTTCTCTATGGTCGTCGGCGCGGGCCCCGGCTATCCGCGCATCAGGAAAATCTCTACGCGACGCTGCTGCCCGCGCTTGCGCCGCACTTGTCCGAAGGTGCCGATCCGCGCTCCTATTTCGATTTTGCGCCCGACGATGTCTGGCTCGAGGTCGGCTTTGGCGCCGGCGAACATCTGCTGTGGCAGGCCGAGAACCATCCGCATGTCGGACTGATCGGCGCGGAGCCCTACGTCTCGGGCATCGCCAAGCTGCTGGCGAAGCTCGGTCAATCGCGAGCGCGGAACGTTCGCATCCATGAAGGCGATGCGCGTGACGTGATCGCCGCGCTGCCGCAATCCGCACTGGGACGCGCGTTCATCCTCTTTCCCGATCCCTGGCCCAAGACGCGCCATCACAAACGTCGTTTTGTACAGACCGCGACGCTCGACGCGCTTGCTCGTGTGTTGCGCCCCGGTGCGGAATTGCGTTTCGCAAGCGACGATCCCGGCTATTTTGCCTGGACGCTCGAGCGGCTTTGCGCCCACCCCTCGTACGAATGGATGGCCGGTCGCGCGGTCGACTGGATGTCCAGGCCCGACGATTGGCCCCAGACGCGCTATGAAGCGAAGGCCCTGCACGGACCACCCCGTTACTTGCGATTCCGAAGGGTGTAAAATTGTGTCGCGAGAGGTTCGACCATGATCGGCAAAATCGCGGATCACGCCGTAATCCTGGTGGCGGCGATCCTGACGGCCTGTGGAATAGGCTTGGCGTTCCTGCCCTGGGGGGCGCTGTCGCCCTCGCCGGCGCAAGCCCCGCCTAAACCCGCCAAACCCATCGTTTTTGTCGATATGGGGACGTCGAAACTGGACGGCGGAACGCCCCCTAAATAGCCGTCGCTGCTTGAATTCGGCATTTCGGCGGCGTACATAGCGGCCATCCCAGACAACAGAATCCTGTTGTGTGGCGGTTCGCAAGAACCGCCGCGGGCCAAGACCTTTGGCTTTGGGCCAGGACCTTAGCCGTTCGGTAATGACGAGGACGACGCCTATTCTGACCGTGCTTGCGCATCTGGAACCGATCATCGCCCCGGCCGTCGAGGCCGCGGGCTACCGGCTCGTGCGGCTTCGGCTGATGGGCGCAAAGCGCAAGACGCTGCAGGTCATGGCTGAGCGGCCCGACGGCACGATGAACGTCGAGGATTGCGCGGACCTTTCGCGCGCCCTTTCGGAATTCCTCGACAAGGAAGATCCGATCGACGGCGAATACGATCTCGAAGTGTCCTCGCCCGGCATCGACCGGCCGCTGACACGCATCACCGATTTCGCGCGCTGGTCGGGTCACGAGGCGAAGATCGAGCTCACGGCGCCCGACGCGAACGGACGCAAGCGATTCCGCTGCCTGCTTCTTGGCCTCGACGGCAACGACGTCGCGTTCGAGGCCGACGGCCAGCGCCTCGCCGTTCCGTTCCGTACCATCGCCGAGGCGAAGCTCGTGCTGACGGACAAGCTGGTTCAGGAAGATTTGAAGGCGCGAAAAGTCGCGCAATAGGAGAAGAGTGACATGACGACCGGAATTGCCGCAAACAGGCTCGAACTCTTGCAGATTGCCGATGCGGTCGCGCGCGACAAGTCGATCGACAAGACCGTCGTGCTGCATGCGATGGAAGAGGCGATGCAACGCGCGGCAAAAGCCCGCTACGGCAGTGAGAACGACATCCGGGTCGAGATCGACTTCAAGACGGGCGAGACCCATGTCTCGCGCTATCTGCTCGTCGTCGAGCAGGTGGACAACGACAAGATCGAGATCTCGCTCGAAGATGCCGTCGCGCGCAATCCGGGCGCCCTCGTCGGCGACATCATCGCCGAGACGCTGCCGCCCGTCGATTTCAGCCGCATCGCGGCTCAGGCCGCCAAGCAGGTGATCGTGCAGAAGGTGCGCGACGCCGAGCGCGAGCGCCAGTACGAGGAGTACAAGGACCGTATCGGCGAGATCGTGCACGGCATGGTCAAGCGCGCCGAATTCGGCTCTGTCGTCGTCGATCTCGGCAAGGCCGAGGGCGTCGTGCGCCGCGACGAGATGATTCCGCGCGAATCCTTCCGCACCAATGACCGCATCCGCGCCTATATCTACGACGTGCGCCGCGAGACGCGCGGTCCGCAGATTTTTCTGTCGCGTTCCCACCCGCAATTCATGGTCCGGCTCTTCGCGCAGGAAGTGCCGGAGATCTACGACGGCATCATCGAGATCCGGGCGGTTGCGCGCGATCCCGGCAGCCGCGCCAAGATCGCGGTGATCTCAAAGGATTCCTCGATCGATCCGGTCGGCGCCTGCGTCGGCATGCGCGGCGTGCGCGTGCAGGCTGTGGTGCAGGAGCTGCAGGGCGAGCGCATCGACATCATTCCGTGGTCGCCGGAACCGGCGACCTTCATCGTCAATGCGCTGGCGCCAGCCGAAGTCACCAAGGTGGTGCTCGACGAAGATACCCATCGCGTCGAGGTCGTGGTGCCAGACGAGCAGCTCTCGCTCGCCATCGGCCGCCGCGGCCAGAACGTGCGTCTCGCCTCCCAGCTCACCGGCTGGCAGATCGACATCCTGACCGAGCAGGAAGAGTCCGAGCGCCGCCAGAAGGAATTCGCCGAGCGCACGAAGCTGTTCATGGAAGCGCTCGACGTCGACGAGACCGTCGCCCAGCTGCTCGCGTCCGAAGGTTTCGCGACCATCGAGGACATCGCCTATGTGCCGCTGAACGAGCTTTCCGCCGTCGAAGGCTTCGACGAGGAGACCGCGCAGGAGCTGCAGACTCGCGCCATAGAGTTCATCGAAGCGCGCAATCGCGAGATGGACGAGAAGCGCCGCGCGCTCGGCGTCGAGGACGCGGTTCTCGAAGTCGAGGGTGTGACGGCCGCTATGGCGGTTTCGCTTGGCGAAGCCGGCGTCAAGACGCTCGAGGATCTCGCGGGCTGCGCGACCGACGATCTGCTCGGCTACTACGAAACCGGCAAGGACAAGGAGCGCGTGCGCGTTGCCGGCGCTCTGGAAGACTTCAACCTCGCCGCGCCCGACGCCAATTCCATCGTCATGAAGGCGCGCGTGAAGGCCGGGTGGATCGAAGAGCTGCCGGAAGAAGAACCGGCGCCGGAAGAAGGCGCCGCGGAAACCGAAGCGCCTGCGGAGGAAGGGACGGCTTGACGCTCGAGGCGATGCAGACCGGCGAGGATGACGCGATGCGCGAACGCCGCTGCATCGTGACAGGCGAAGCCATATCGGAGTTGGGGCTCGTGCGGTTTTGCGTCGGTCCTGACGGGGACGTCATTCCCGACATCGCGGCCATCCTGCCCGGACGCGGCATCTGGGTCGGTGCGCAACGCGCGCTCATCGATCGCGCCGTGGCAAAGGGGCTTTTTTCCAAGGCCGCCAAGACGAAAGTGAAGGCGTCGTCCGATCTCGCCGCGCACACCGAACGTCTTTTGGCCGGTCGTATGCTGCAGGATCTGGGCCTTGCGCGGCGCTCGGGCGCGCTGGTCCTCGGTTTCGACAACGTAAGCCGCGAATTTGAAGCAAAAGTGCCACCTGGCGTGCTGGTCGAGGCCAGCGATGGCGCGGAAGACGGGCGGCGCAAGCTTCTTGCGGCCGCCGGCGCGCACGGGTTGCAACCGGCAATACTGGATTGCTTTTCCTGCGAGGAATTGAGCTTGGCCTTGGGCCGCGAGAATGTGATACATGCCGCCCTCAAACCCGGGCGGCTCGCGGAACGGCTGATCGTGGATGCGGGACGGCTCAAAGGCCTTCGTCCCGCGCCGCAATCGGCACCGCACTCCGAACGGAACGAAAGAGACGAATGACCGATACGAACGACACGTCCGCACGCAGGCCGGGAAGCAAGCAACCGCTTTCGCTGAAGAAGACGGAAACCTCTACCGTCAAGCAAAGCTTCAGCCATGGCCGCACCAAGGCGGTGGTGGTCGAGAAGAAGCGCACGCTGGCGACGCCGCCCGCGGGTGGGGGTGGCAAGCCCGCCGCAACCCCGGTGGCCGACAAGCCGCGCCCCGCGCCTACGGCTGAAGCGGCGAAGCCCGCGCCGGCGCCTGCGCCGAAATCCGTCCCTCGCGACAGCACCACGCGCGCCGGCGTGGTCTTGCGCCAGCTCACCGACGAAGAGAAAGTCGCGCGCAGCCGCGCACTTGCCGGCGCCCGCGTGGCCGAACAGGAAGCGCGCAAGCACGCAGAGGAAGAAGCAAAACATCGCGCCGTCGAAGACGAGCGTCTGGCGCGTGAGCGCGACGCGGCCGCCAAGCGCAAGGCTGAGGAAGATGCGCGCAAGGCGTCGGAAGAAGTCGCGCGCAAGCACGCCGAGGAAGAAGCCAATCGCCGCCTCGACAAGAAGGACGACCCTGCTGCGGCACAGGCTGCCGCCGCCGCCGCCGCAACGGGCGCGCCGCGCGGCCGCCGCGTCAACGTCGAGGAAGAAGAAGAGTTGAGCGCCAAGAAGGGCAGCGCAAAAGTTCCGGCCAAGCCGCCGACCGTCCTTCGCAAGGGTGAAGACGCGCGCCGCCGCGGCAGGCTGACCGTCACGCGCGCGCTCCAGGACGACCAGGGTGAGCGCACGCGCTCCGTGGCCTCCTACCGCCGTCATTTGCAGCGAATGCAGCGTGCCGGTCAGCAGGAACCCGCCGGTCCCGTCGGACCGCGCGAAGTCACGATTCCGGAACGGATCGCCGTCTCCGAGCTCGCCAACCGCATGGCGCGCCGCGCCGTCGACGTCATCAAGGTTCTGATGAAGAACGGCATCATGGCGACGGTGAACGATGTGATCGACGCTGACACGGCCGAGCTCGTTGCCGCCGAATACGGGCACACGGTGAAGCGCGTCGCCGAATCCGACGTGCTCGAGGGCCTGAAGGGATCGGAAGACGCGGTCGAAACGCGCAAGTCGCGGCCGCCCGTCGTGACCATCATGGGCCATGTCGACCACGGCAAGACATCGCTGCTCGACGCGCTGCGCAAGACCGACGTCGTCGCCGGCGAGGCGGGTGGCATCACCCAGCACATCGGTGCCTATCAGGTGCAGCTGAAATCCGGGCAGAAGATCACCTTCCTCGACACGCCCGGCCACGCCGCCTTCACCGCCATGCGCGGGCGCGGCGCCAAGGTCACCGATCTGGTCGTGCTCGTGGTGGCGGCGGACGACGGCGTCATGCCGCAAACCGTCGAAGCCATCAATCACGCGAAAGCCGCGCACGTTCCGATCATCGTCGCGATCAACAAGATCGACAAAGGCGACGCCAATCCGGTGCGGGTGAAGACCGAGCTTCTCCAGCACGAGATCCAGGTCGAAGACATGGGCGGCGAGGTTCTCGCCGTCGAAGTGTCGGCCACCAAGGGCATCAATCTCGACAAGCTCGAGGAAGCGATCCTGCTCCAAGCCGAGCTGCTCGACCTGAAGGCCAATCCCGACCGTTCCGCCGAAGGCGCCGTCATCGAAGCCAAGCTCGATCGCGGCCGCGGGCCGGTGGCAACCGTGCTCGTCCAGCGTGGCACGCTGAGGGTCGGCGACCTCGTCGTGGCCGGCTCTGAATGGGGCCGCGTGCGACTGCTGCAGAACGATCGCGGCGAGACCGTCGAAAGCGCGGGCCCCTCAGTGCCGGTCGAAGTGCTCGGCCTTTCGGCGGCGCCGGAAGCCGGCGACGAGCTGGTGGTCGTCGAAGTCCGAAGCGCGTGCCCGCGAAGTCACCGAATATCGTGCCCGCAAGCGCCGCGAGTTGCGCCACGCGACAAGCTCGCGCCAGACGCTCGATCAGCTTCTCAAGACGCGCGAGACCGGCGAAAAGCGCCTGCTTCCGCTCGTCATCAAGGCCGACGTGCAAGGTTCGTCCGAAGCAATCCAGGGCGCGCTGAACAAGCTCGGCACCGACGAGGTCGCCGCCCAGATTCTGCAGGCGGGCGTCGGCGCGATCACGGAAAGCGATGTCATCCTCGCCCACGCCTCCGGCGGCGCGATCCTGGGCTTCAACGTCCGCGCCAACGCCCAGGCGCGCGACCGCGCCAAGCGCGACGGCGTCGACATCCGCTATTACAACATCATCTACAACCTTGTGGACGACGTGAAAGCGGCGCTGTCCGGACTTCTGGCGCCGGAGACGCGCGAGAAGTTCCTCGGCAATGCCGAAGTGCTGGAAGTCTTCTCGATCTCAAAGGTCGGCAAGGTCGCGGGCTGCCGCGTCACCGAGGGCGTCGTGCGTCGGGGCGCCAAGGTGCGCCTCATCCGCGACGGCGTGGTGATCCACGAAGGCGAGCTGTCGACACTGAAGCGCTTCAAGGACGAGGCGCGCGAGGTTCTCGCAGGTCAGGAATGCGGCATGTCGTTCGCGAACTACCAGGACCTGCAAAAGGGCGACATCATAGAATGCTACGAGGTCGAGACCGTCCAGCGCGTGCTGTGATCGGTTTCGATTTCGTGCCATGCCGCGCCGTCAATCCCCGCCACCCGATCAAGGCCCGTCGCAGCGTCAATTGCGCGTCGGCGAGATGCTGCGCCATGCGCTCTCCGAGATCCTGATACGCGACGAGATCCGCGATCCCGATCTCCTCGGCGTCTCCGTCACCGTCACTCAGGTGAAGCCGTCGGGCGACATGCGTCACGCCACCGCGTTCGTCGAGCCGCTCGGCGGCAAGAATGCCGGGGTCGTGGTGAAGGCTCTCAATCGCCACAAGGGGTTTCTGCGCGGCGAGATGGGCCGTCTGATCGCGCTCAAATTCACTCCGGAACTGCGCTTTGTCGAAGACACGTCCTTCGCCGAGGCTCAGAAGATCGAGGACATCCTGAACTCGGAACGCGTGAAGCGCGACCTCGCCAAGCGTGAATCCGATGGGTCGTAGGAACAAGAAGGGCTCTCGCGTCCACGGCTGGGTTGTCGTCGACAAGCCGGAGGGCATTACCTCCACCCAGGTCGTCGGCATCGTCAAGCGCGTGTTCGACGCGCAAAAGGCGGGCCATGCCGGAACGCTCGATCCCATGGCAACCGGCGTGCTCGCGGTAGCTCTCGGCGAGGCGACGAAAACGGTCGCCTTCGCAATGGACGCCGAGAAAACCTATCGGTTCACGGCGTGCTGGGGCGAGGCGCGCGACTCCGACGACGCCGAGGGTGCGGTAACGGCCACGTCCGATCACAGGCCCACCCGCGCCGAGATCGAAGAACGGATCGCCGACTTCGTGGGATCCATCCAGCAGGTGCCGCCGACCTACTCCGCGATCAAGGTTCAGGGCGAACGGGCCTATGACCTGGCCCGGGAGGGGGAGACGGTCTCCCTGGAGCCGCGCTCTGTCGAAATCCACGAGGCACGCCTGGTCGAGCAGCCGGACGCGGACCATGCCGTATTCGAAATGCTATGTGGCAAAGGGGCTTACGTCCGGGCCTGGGTCCGCGATCTGGCTCTGGCGCTGGGCACGGTCGGCCATGTTTCCCAGCTCCGGCGGACCTCCGTGGGAGGCTTTTCGGCCGACACTGCGATACCGCTGGAAAAGCTGAGGGCTTTTATGCATATTCCGGCCGCTTTTGAGCACTTGAGGCCCATTTCAACCGCGCTGGACGGCATCCCGGCGCTGGCTGTCACGGGTCCGGATGCGGTTCGCCTTCGCAGCGGCAATTCGATCCTGATCCGGGCGACCCAGTTCGCCCGGCTGACGGAAGAAGCCGTTGCCGGCGACGATCTTCAGGGGCTCACGGTCTTTCTCTCGACCAATGAGGGTGAACCGGTCGCATTGGCCGCCCTCGAGGCCGGAGAGCTGAGACCGTTCCGTGTTTTCAACTTTGGAGTCTGATGACCGATATGACGATCACCGCCGAACGCAAAAAAGAAGTTATGACCGGTTACGCGACGAAGCCCGGCGACACCGGCTCGCCCGAGGTTCAGGTAGCCGTGCTCTCCGAGCGCATCACCAACCTGACCGAGCATTTCAAGACGCATGTGAAGGACAATCATTCGCGCCGCGGGCTGATCAAGCTCGTTTCGCAGCGCCGCCGGTTGCTCGACTACATCAAGGCGACCGACTCCAGGCGCTACGACTCGCTGATCGAGCGGCTGGGTCTGAGACGCTGAGCGTCCGTTCGACCGAAAAATCGCAAGATCTTCGCACGCATTCGCGATGGTCGCGAACCCGTGCGATCGCCCTTGCCGCGAGAGGTCTCGCGGTAGGGGCGCGCCTGAGCGCGACCTGCCTCAGGCCAAACGGCCCGCAAGCAATCCGGCAAGCGGGACAGAGGAAGAAAGAAGAATCCTATGTTCAATATCGTTCGTGAAGAAGTCGAATGGGGCGGGCGCAAGCTCGTGCTCGAAACCGGCAAGGTTGCACGCCAGGCCGATGGATCCGTTGTGGCAACCTATGGCGAGACTGTCGTTCTCGCGGCCGTCGTGGGCGACCGCTCGCCGCGCCCGGGAATTGATTTCTTCCCGCTCACTGTGAATTACCAGGAAAAGTATTTTGCCGCGGGCAAGATCCCCGGAGGCTATTTCAAGCGTGAAGGCCGCCCGACCGAACGCGAGACGCTGATCTCGCGCCTGATCGACCGCCCCATCCGTCCGCTCTTCGCCGAAGGTTATCGAAACGAGACGCAGGTGATCGTCACCGTGCTCAGCCACGACATGGAGAACGATCCCGACATCGTCGCTCTGGTCGCGGCGTCCGCGGCGCTCACGATCTCCGGCATCCCCTTCATGGGTCCGATCGGGGCTGCGCGCGTCGGCTACATCGACAACGAATATGTCCTGAATACGAGCGTCGATGAGGGACCGAAATCCAAGCTCGACCTCGTCGTCGCCGGGACCGCCGACGCCGTGCTGATGGTCGAATCCGAGGCGCAGGAACTTTCCGAAGACGTCATGCTCGGCGCCGTGATGTTCGGTCACCGGCATATGCAGACCGTGATCCAGGCGATCATCCGGCTCGCGGAAAAGGCGGCGAAAGAGCCGCGCGACCTGCCGGTCGATGACACCAAGCCGCTTCTCGACAAGCTCAAGGCCGCGTACGGCAAGGATCTCACCGCAGCATTCCAGATCGCGGAGAAGCACGTGCGCCGCGACAAGATCGCGGAGATTTGCAAAGCCGCGGCGGCTCAGTACGTCGGCGAGGGCGAAGGCAAGCTTCCGGAGAACAAGTTCAAGAACCTGTTCCACGATCTCGAAGCCAATGTGATGCGTTTCGCCGTGCTGGACACGAAGAAGCGCATCGACGGCCGCGACCTGTCGACCGTTCGCCAGATCGTCGCCGAAGTCGGCACCCTGCCGCGCACGCACGGTTCGGCTCTGTTCACCCGCGGCGAGACGCAGGCGCTGGTGGTCACCACGCTCGGCACCACGGAAGACGAGCAATATGTCGACTTGCTCGAGGGCACCTACAAGCAGAACTTCATGCTGCATTACAATTTCCCGCCCTATTCGGTCGGCGAAACGGGCCGCATGAATGCACCGGGACGGCGCGAGATCGGCCACGGCAAGCTCGCCTGGCGCGCGATCCACCCCATGCTGCCGACGAAGGAAGAGTTCCCTTACACGATCCGCGTCGTGTCGGAGATCACCGAGTTCGAACGGTTCGTCGTCGATGGCGACCGTCTGCGGAACTTCGCTGGCGCTGATGGATGCAGGCGTGCCGCTCAAACGGCCGACTGCCGGTATCGCCATGGGCCTGATCCTGGAAGGCGACCGCTATGTCGTCCTGTCGGACATCCTGGGCGACGAAGATCATCTCGGCGACATGGACTTCAAGGTGGCCGGCACCGACCAGGGCATCACCTCCCTGCAGATGGACATCAAGATCGCCGGCATCACCGAGGAGATCATGCATGTCGCGCTCAATCAGGCGCGAGACGGCCGCGTCCATATCCTGGGTGAGATGAACAAGGCCATCGGCCATGCCCGCGACCAGCTCGGCGAGCATGCGCCGCGCATCGAGACCATGAAGATCCCGACCGACAAGATCCGCGAAGTGATCGGCTCGGGCGGCAAGGTGATCCGCGAGATCGTCGAGAAGACCGGCGCCAAGATCAACATCGAGGACGACGGCACGGTGAAGATCGCCTCCGCCGATGCCGAGCACATCAAGGCTGCCATCAAGTGGATCAAGTCGATCGTGGCGGAGCCGGAGCTGGGCGAAATCTACGAGGGCAAGGTCGTCAAGGTGATGGATTTCGGCGCCTTCGTGAACTTCTTCGGCCCGCGCGACGGTCTCGTCCACATCTCCGAGCTCGCGGCCAAGCGCGTCGGCAAGACGAGCGACGTCGTGAAGGAAGGTGACATCGTCAAGGTGAAGCTGCTCGGTTTCGACGACCGCGGCAAGGTTCGCCTGTCGATGAAGGTCGTCGACCAGGCAACCGGCGAGGACCTTTCGAAGAAGCCGCAGCCCCCGGGCGAAGGCCAGCAGCAGGCCGGCTGATACTTTTTTTCCGACGCCTACACACCGCCCGCGGAGTTCCACCGCGGGCGGTTTTTGTTTTGGGGACGCGCGCGCTTGCACAAAGCAAACCTCCCTCAAGGGGAGGGTTGCATCGCCCGTACGGCGATGCTCCGCTAATTCCCCGCCGGCGGCGGCGCGTTGCACGCCGCGCTTCCGGCGAGCAACGCGCTGCAGCCTGAGGGGCAGAATATGCGCGTCACTGCGATGCCGGCCTTGCAGCGCGTCAGCATGTGCTGGTCGCCGCAGTAATCCTGGTCCTTTTTGCCGGTACAGAAGCTCGTGCCGAGCGTCGGATGCTTGACGGGCGTTTTCTGCATCACCAAGAAGTCGGCCATGGCCGTGCTTGCGGCCATCCCGACGCCGATTGCAACAAAGAGCGGGACGCGCCAGCGCGGGATCATGGGTTTGTCATACGCGTTTCGGGTTCGTCGGGTTGTAGCGAGTATGCGCGAAGCTGCGCAAAGAACGGCTCTTCTGCCGAACGATTGGGCAGTTTCCGGTTGGCCGTCCTTCGCAAGCAAACACCGCGCGTTGCCCTGATCGTATTGATGGTTAACACGCGGTTGGCATCCTTGTGCAATCTGAGCGCTCTGGATAGCGTCTTTCCGGGGTGCGATGGCGATCATCGCGAGAGGTTGGGGAGCGGGCGTTATGGCTGTCGTTCTGCGTCTTATAAGTCTTGTTCTGGTCGTGGCAGCGCTGATGCTTCTTGGCGCGGACGCAGTCACGTCCCTGGAGAAGGGCGGCGAGATCACCGTGCGCTCGCTCGATCAGGTCTGGGGGCTGTTCGACAAGGCCGGCCCCGTCGCTTTCAAGACCTGGCTTGGTCACACGCTTCCTGCCCCCGTACCCGGATGGTTCAGCGCGGCACTCGCGCTGCCCGGCTGGGGCGTCACCGGCGTCATCGGCGTTATCCTGGCTTTCCTGTTCGGCCGCCGCGCACACGGTTGAGCGAACAACAAACACATTGAGACGGCCTATCGGTTCGCGCCGGGCGTCCACAACACGTCCTTCTCGCCCATGTCGTTGAGATAACGGCTCGCGACAAATAGGTGATCTGACAGCCGGTTGGCGTAGCGGATCGCCGCGGGATTGACAGTCTCCTGTTCGCTCAGTTCGACCATCAGTCTCTCGGCGCGGCGTACCACCGTGCGCGCTAGGTGCAGGTACGCCGCGCCGGGGACGCCGCCCGGCAGCACGAAGGAGTTCAGCGGCGCGAGCGCTTCGTTCATCGAATCGATTTCGCGCTCCAGGCGTTCGACCTGCGCATCGCTCACGCGCAACCGTCCTTCGCTGCGCTTTGCCGTTTCGGGAACGCAGAGATCGGCGCCCAGATCGAACAGGTCGTTCTGGATGCGCGCCAGCATGGCGTCGACGTCGCCCGTGGTGTGAAGCCGGGCGATGCCGATCGCGGCGTTCGCTTCGTCGGTGGTTCCGTAGGCGGCGATTCGCAACGCGTATTTGGGAAGGCGCGTGCCGTCGCCGAGCGCGGTTTCGCCCTTGTCGCCGGTCTTGGTGTAGATGCGGTTGAGCGTGACCATCGCAAGGAACGTACCGCAGAGGACCGCTTGCCCGCAAAGGCTCGAAGCTTGATTTCCCGGGCCTCGGACGCCACCTGTTGATGGCCGGATTCGCGCCCTGCCGCCCCATTGCGGCGGCCTTTCGCCCGGCTATGATCCGCCCCGCGCCAAAATACCCAGGACTAGAATGTCAGCACAGGCCCAGCCCGACAACGCCGATGTCCCACCACCGGAAGTCATCGAGGTGGACACGACGAAGGTGAGTTGCGACGGCAGCGGCGGCGCCCTCGGCCATCCGCGCGTCTATCTCGAGATGGGCGACGAGCGCTTCGTCGAATGCCCTTATTGCGACCGCCGCTTCGTCCTCAAGGCCGGAGCCCACGCGCATTGAGCAAGTCTGCCGAGGCTCGGCCGCTTAAGAAGGGCGATCACCTCTATCTCGTCGACGGGTCCGGCTATCTGTTCCGCGCCTATCACGCGCTCCCTCCGCTCTCGCGCAAATCGGACGGCCTGCCCACCGGCGCTGTCTCCGGCTACTGCAACATGCTCTGGAAGCTGCTGGAGGACACCAAGGGCGGTGACAAGCCGACCCATTTTGCCGTCATTTTCGACGCCGGAAAAACGACATTCCGAAATGAGATCTATTCGGCCTACAAGGCCAACAGGCCCGAGCCGCCGGAAGACCTGATCCCGCAATTCCCACTGGTGCGCGACGCGACGCGCGCTTTCGGCGTCGCCTGCGTCGAGCAGCCTGGTTTCGAAGCCGACGACCTGATCGCGACCTATGCACGGCTCGCGGCCGACGCGAAGGCGCGCGTGACCATCGTGTCATCTGACAAGGACCTCATGCAGCTCGTGGTCGACGGCTCCGTCGAATTGCTCGACACGATGAAGAACAAAAGGATCGGGTCGGCCGAGGTGATCGAACGCTTCGGCGTGCCGCCCTCGAAGGTCATCGAGGTCCAGTCCCTTGCCGGCGATTCGACCGACAACGTGCCGGGCATCCGCGGCATCGGGGTGAAGACGGCGGCCGAGCTGATCAACGCTTTTGGCGATCTCGAGACGCTGCTCAAGCGAGCCGGCGAGATCAAGCAGCCCAAGCGGCGCGAGTCGCTGATCGAAGGCGCGGAAAACGCGCGCATCTCGAAGAAGCTGGTCACGCTCGACGTCAACGCCAAGACGCCGGAAGGACCGGAGAATTTTGCCGCGCGCGAGCCCGACCCTGTGGCGCTGATCGGC
The DNA here is from genome assembly GCA_963802815.1 of uncultured Alphaproteobacteria bacterium. GTDB lineage: Bacteria > Pseudomonadota > Alphaproteobacteria > Micropepsales > Micropepsaceae > Rhizomicrobium. Next base: position 3,835 of record CAWDKN010000020.1, on the reverse strand, counting down.
TTCCTCAAGGTGATGGAGTTCAGCGCGCTCCTGCGCCGGGCGGCGTCGCATTTCGGCATCGAGGATCCCGATGCGATCGCGGCCTCGGCTGATCCGGCCCAGCGCGGCCTGCCTGCACCCGGCAAGGCGATGCCCCAAACCCTTCGGCGCCAAGGCGCCTGCACCGGCGCGGGCGGGCGGCGCGCCGGGCGCGGTGATGGACCGCGGTCTGGTCATGACGCCGATCGATCGCGGCAAATACGAGACCGTGGCGTCGCTCGCCCGTCTGGACCATTGGATCGCGCGCGCGCGTGAGATGGGCGCTGTTTGCGTCGACACGCAGACCACGTCGCCGACCCAATGCAGGCGAAGCTTTGCGGTGTGTCGCTTGCGGTGGCGCCGAACGAGGCCTGCTACATCCCTTGCGGGCACAGTTCGGGCGAGGGTCTCGCCCTCGACGCGAAGCAGAGCCTGTCGCAACTCCCGGAAGCCGACGTCATCAAGCGGCTGAAGCCGCTGCTCGAGGACGACTCCGTCCTCAAGATCGCGCAGAATTTCAAATCCGATTACCTGATCTTCCGCCAGCGCGGGATTCGCGTCGCGCCTTATGACGACACGATGCTGATGTCCTATGTGCTCGATGCCGGCAAGAACGGCCACGGCAGGGACGAGCTCTCCGAGCTGCATCTGAGCCACAAGCCGATCGCCTTCAACGAGGTCGCCGGCACCGGCAAGGACAAGGTCGACTTCGATTGCGTGCCGATCGCAGATGCGACGCGCTACTCCGCCGAGGACGCCGACGTGACCTTGCGGCTGCATGCCCTGTTGAAGCCGCGTCTCGCGCTCGAAGGCAAGCGCACGGTCTACGAGACGCTGGAACGTCCGCTTGTCGCCGTCCTCGCCGACATGGAGCGTTCGGGCATCGTCATCGATCCCGGCCTGCTCAGGAAATTGTCCAACGACTTCGCGCAAACCATGGCGAAGCTCGAGACGGAAATCCACAAGCTCGCAGGCGAATCCTTCAACATCGGCTCGCCGAAACAGCTTGGCGACATCCTGTTCGGCAAGTTCTCGCTGCCCGGCGGACGGCGCACCAAGACGGGCGCCTGGTCGACCGACGCCGACGTGCTCGAAGACGTCGCGGCGCAGGGTCACGACATCGCGAGGAAGGTGCTCGACTGGCGGCTGTTGTCGAAACTGCGCGGCACCTACACCGACGCGCTGCCGACCTACATCAATCCCGCAGACGGGCCGCGTCCATACGTCTTACGCGATGGCCTCGACCTCGACCGGTCGCCTCGCCTCGATCGACCCCAACCTGCAGAACATTCCGATCCGCACCGAGGAAGGCCGGCGCATCCGCCAGGCGTTCGTTTCCCCCGCGGGCTCGAAGCTCATCAGCGCGGATTACAGCCAGATCGAGCTCCGGCTGCTGGCGCATATCGCCGACATCGCCGCGCTGCGCCAGGCTTTCGCCGACGGGCTCGACATCCATGCGATGACGGCGTCGGAGATGTTCGGCGTGCCGGTGAAAGGCATGCCGGCCGAGATCCGCCGCCGCGCCAAGGCGATCAATTTCGGCATCATCTACGGCATCTCCGCCTTCGGTCTCGCCAACCAGCTCGGCATCGCGCGTGGCGAAGCCGACGACTACATCAAGAAATACTTCGTGCGCTTTCCGGGCATCCGCGACTACATGGAGCGGACCAAGGAGACCGCGCGCCAGAAGGGCTACGTCGAGACGCTGTTCGGCCGCGCGGTGCATATCCGCGAGATCAACGCGTCGAATCCCGGCCACCGCGGCGGGGCGGAGCGTGCGGCGATCAACGCGCCGATCCAGGGCACCGCCGCCGACATCATCCGCCGCGCCATGGTCCGGCTGCCCGATGCGCTGGTGAAGGAGAAGCTGTCGGCGAAGGTGCTTCTGCAGGTGCATGACGAGCTCGTGCTCGAGGCTCCCGACGCCGAAGTCGAAAAGGTGAGCAAGCGGGTCAAGGCGGTGATGGAGAAAGCCGCCCTGCCGGCGATCGAACTCTCCGTACCGCTCACCGTCGACGTCCGCGCCGCCACCAACTGGGACGCGGCGCATTGACTGCGGAAGAGACCGGCGCAAGACCACAAGGCGGACCGCCCGCGTTCGACAGCAGCATGCGCAAGGCGCATGCTGTTACCGCCGGGACGCCGCCAACGGACGGATATTCGCGGCAATCCAGGCATTGAAAGCGTCCGGTTCTTCGAAGGGCGGGCTGTGCGCGGAGTGGTTGAACCAGACAAACGCCTTCCGCGGCGCCTTGATGCTGTCAAAGTAGTCGTGGGCTAGAGCCGAATCCGTCCGATGGTCGTAGCGACCCATCAGCAGAAATATCGGGACATCGAATTTCAGATCGCCCTTGTCCAATTGCAGAGCGTTCATTTCGGGTTCGATCGCCGCCGTGTAGTCGCCTCCGCGCAAGAAGGCGAAGGCATCGCGCCAATTCGAGTCTCCGGAAAAAACACTGATGAGTGCCAGCTTTCCGTAGCTGAGATTTGCGTGGAACGCGCCGCCAAAGGCAATCACCCATTTTCGCAGGATGGCCGAGCCGCCGGCGCCATAGGGCGGCGCCCCGAGCTGCGTAAGCTCGGCGAGCGCCTGTGCGTCATTGCGCGCATGCGCCTCGCCCAGCGCAAACCGGAACGCCCTTTTGAGGCTTTCGGCCGGGTTGACGACCTGTCCGACCCCGACATAGGCGGCGACATGCTCCGGGTGGCGCTGGGCGTATAGCAAGCCGAAAATAGTGCCGGACGAGTGAGCGACGAGCGCGACTCTGTCCTTGTGAAACCTGGCGCAGACCCTTTCGACAAGCACGCCAAGATCGGCGACGTACTGAGCGATCGTCAAACGCGCCGGCGGCGCGGAGAACGGGTCCAGCGACTGGCCGGAATAGCGCTGGCACCAATAGACGACGACGAAGTGATTTTCGAGCTCGGCGTTGTAGTGCCGCAGGACCGGCGTCTCGCACTCCAGGTCCCCGACCCATATCAACACCGGATTGGACACGTCGCTGCCGCGGATGACGACGGCCTGATCGACTCCATTGATCGGCCAGCGCTCGGCGACGGCGATGCTGTTCGTCGTGACACCATCGGTTCCGCCGGAGAACGGCGCGATCGATGCGGGAAGGAATAGCCGGAAAGTGACGGCCACAGCCATGATGCCGATGAGCCCCGCCAGGATCTGTCCGACGCTGCGCTCGGAATAGCGGGAGATCAATTTGTTGTCTCCATTTCTAGCAACATGCGTCGAATTCTCGATCATCTGGTACCGAGGCGATGCGGAACAACTTCCTTTTGCGGAATCTAATCGCCTATTTACGCTGACCCTTACTGAATCCAGATTGTCTGCCTTAATTTGATTTAGGTTTGCTTCAGTCCCCAATAAGTTCCCTTACCCTCGCTTCGCTCGCCGGGAATGACGGCGCAATGGGCGTTAGTCAACGCGCGCCCACCGATCACTTGCAATTCGTGCGTCTCAGCTCGACGCGGCGGTTCTTGAAGCGGTTGGCCTCCGTCGTGTTGGGCACCAGCGGCCGGGTGTCGCCGTAGCCGCGCGAGGTGACGCGCCCGACGCCGACGCCGTGCTGCACGAGCCACGCTTTCACCGTGGCGGCGCGCGCATCCGAGAGCGTCTGATTGTAGGCCGGCGTGCCGATATTGTCGGTGTGGCCACTGACCTCGGCGCTGAACGACGGGGTCGCCGTGAAGAGCGCCAGCACCACTTTCAGTACCGGCTCGGAATCGGGCCGAAGCGTCGCCTTGTTGAAATCGAAGTTCACGCCATAGACCTCGATCGTGCACGCCTTCGGCGGCGGCGCGCCTC
>CAWDKN010000019.1:0-18952 GCA_963802815.1 uncultured Alphaproteobacteria bacterium | reverse complement strand
TCTTTGATGGGATACCAATATCTTCCAATGAGTCTTGAAGTGCTTTCACGCCCTTTTCGATCGTTCCCGGCGTTCCCCACGCTTCGCCTACTTTTTTCATGATCTGATCGGCGACAAAGTTATTACTGAACTTATTCATTCCCCAAACTACCTGCCAGAGCGGAAGCGAATGGAATTTGAGAACCTGACGCGCTTTGGAGGGGACGGTGCCTTCTTTGATTACGCCATCCAACTTCATGCCGCGCTGTTCCCAGAAGGTTCGGAACATGTGAGCTGCATACAAACTGGGATTGACGATTTGCGGTAAAATCGCAGTTCCTTTGGCCGAGGGGACGGAGCCCTCGGAGCAGAACGGTGTCTCCGATGTCCCCTTTCACAAAGTCGGTCCGCTTCACCGAAATCGAATTCCGGCTGCCCTCGTGGCCGGTGGTGGCTTGGTTCACCACGTCGATATAGGAGTTTTCGGGATCGGTATAAACAACTGGTGGTTTTCCGACCACGTGGAGGGTTTTACGTAAATCGTCGCGGTATTGAAATTGAAAGAAAGGGCCCCGATAGGAGCGTTATAGGCTTGGTCGTGAGATAACTCGGGCGCGTATCCGGCGTGCGTTCTTTATCGTAGAAGCTATTGTTGGCAATGAATTCGCCACTGATTTGATCTGAATGGGTCAGCTCATTAACCATCATCCACAGTCGCTCGGATACCAAACTCGGATCACCGCCCCCTTTAATATAGACATCGCCTGATAACTTCCCTTCAAGAGGGGCCCTGTAACCCAGATGCTTGTTTCAAAAGAAGAGGTAGGTTTGAGTTTTTTCACAGGCGCCGCCGTTCACATTCACCTTCGCGTGGGCGAGACTGAGATCGCGCATCGCGATCATCGCCACATTGGCAAAAGCTTCATTGATCTCGAAGAGATCGACGTCGTCCTTGGTCCAGCCTGCGAGCTTCAGGGCTTTCGAGATCGCGCCGACCGGTGCGGTGGTGAACCAGCGCGGTTCGCCGGCGTGGCTCGCCTGCGACACGATGCGCGCCAGAGGCTTGAGCCCGCGTTTCGCGGCTTCCGCACCGCTTGCTAAGATCAGCGCGGCGGCCCCGTCGGAAATCGACGACGAGTTCGCCGCCGTCACCGTGCCGTCCTTTGCGAAAGCCGGCTTGAGCGTCGGGATCTTGGCGGGATCGGCGCGGCGCGGCTGCTCGTCGCTTGCAACCAGGGTGTCGCCGCCGCGACCGGCGATTTTCACAGCGACGATCTCGTCGGTGAAGGAGCCGTCGCCTGCGGCCCTCCTGGCGCGCATCAGCCACTTCGTCGCATAAGCGTCCTGCGCCTCGCGCGTGAACTGGTAGTGCCGCGCCGAGTCCTCCGCGTAAGTACCCATCAGCCTGTGCTCGTAGGCGTCCTCGAGCCCGTCGAGGAACATGTGATCCTTGACCTCGCCATGGCCGAGGCGATAGCCGCCGCGTGCCTTGGGCAACAGATAGGGCGCGTTGGTCATGTCTCCATGCCCCCGGCGACCGCGAGCGCGGCCCGCCCGGCCGCGATCTGGTCGGCGGCCATCATCACCGCCTTCATTCCGGAGCCGCACATCTTGTTGATCGTCGTTGCCGGCACCTCAAAAGGAATGCCTGCATAGACGGCGGCCGGCGCGCCGGTGCCTGGCCGAGACCGGCCGGCAGGACGCAGCCCATCAAAGTCTCCCCGATCGCCGACGGCGGAACGCCGGCTCGCGATACCGCCTCCGCGATCGCGGCGGCGCCGAGTTCCGGTGCGGTCTTTCCCGCCAGATCGCCCTGAAACCCGCCCATCGGCGTGCGCGCACCCGACAAAATCACAACTTCGGTGCTGGTCATTTTCCGTTTTTTTCCTTGGTTAACCAGTGTGCTTCGCAAGCGCACAAACCCACTGACCTGCCTGGTGCTTTTGGGTTATCATTAAACCGAGACTCCGGCCAAGCCGGTGGGGGAATGAAGCCAATGAACAAGGTCGCGATCTCGGCGGCGACCGGAGTGGTCGTGGCAGGCGCCGCCTTGGCCGCGCCTTATGCCGGCCTGCATATCGCGCCCGGCATGATGATGGCGGTTGCCGCGGCGATTTCCATGGGCGCCGCCAGCGCCGTCCTCACCAGCACATTGTTGGCAAAACCGCCCAAGAAATCCGGCGGCGGATTGATGTCCGAGCGGCTCGCGACGTCGGGCCTGATCCTGAAATTTCCCAAATTGTCGGAGTTGGTTCCGCTCTCCATTCGCCCGGAGACGCGGCCCGAGCATCTCGACGTCGTCAAGAATCCGGGCAAGTACGCGACCAAGGACATCGTCGTGTGGCTGCGCGGCGCCGGCGAGGAAAAATTCAACCCCGTCATCCTGAAGCAGCTCTTCGTCGCGCTCTCGCGCGAGGGAAATTTCCTTCACGTGATGCTGACCGCAAAGAACGACGAGTTCATCGGCTACATCCCCGCGACCTACGCCCGCCTGCGCTTCACCGGCGCCGACGCCGAGGTCCAGATCGCGCGCTACGTCGTCGACGTGTTCGCCGATCATGCCAACAGCGTCTATCTGCGCGAGATCGGCGGCGCGGGAAAGATCGACGTCATCAGCGACACCGCCGAAGTCTCCGAGGCGATCAAGCGCATGGCGGGCGGCTTCAAGCGCCTCGTCGTTCTGCACGACGGATATCACCGCAAACCGATCGGCCTCGTCGACTTCACCGACCTGATGAGCGGCTCGCTTATCGGCTCCGCGCCGAAGCTGCCCGCCAGCGGCCCGAAGCTCGACTTCCGCTGGTAAGCGACGCTTACGCTGTTTCCTCGAACAACTCGCGGCCGATGAGCCAGCGCCGTATCTCGCTCGTGCCCGCGCCAATTTCGTAGAGCTTGGCATCGCGCAGCAGCCGTCCGGTCGGATAGTCGTTGATATAGCCGTTGCCGCCCAGGCACTGGATCGCCTCGAGCGCCATCCATGTGCCCTTCTCGGCCGCGTAAAGGATCGCGCCCGCCGCGTCCTTGCGCGTGGTCTCGCCGCGGTCGCAGGCGCGCGCCACGGCGTAGACGTAAACACGCGCCGCCGACAGCGTCACATACATGTCGGCGATCTTGCCCTGCACGAGCTGGAACGAGCCGATCGGCGCCCCGAATTGTTTCCGGTCGTGCACATAGGGCATCACCACATCCATGCAGGCTTGCATGATGCCGATCGATCCCGCCGCCAGGACGGCGCGCTCGTAGTCGAGCCCGCTCATCAGGACGTTGACGCCCCTGCCCTCGCCGCCAAGAACGTTCTCGGCGGGAACTTCACAATCCTCGAAAATCAGCTCGCTCGTGTCCGAGCCGCGCATGCCGAGCTTGTCGAGCTTCTGCGCCGTGCGAAATCCCTTGAAGCCTTTCTCGATCAGGAAGGCGGTGATGCCCCGCGGGCCGGCGGCGGCGTCCGACTTGGCATAGACCACGAGCGTGTCGGCTTGCGGCCCGTTCGTGATCCACATCTTCGTGCCGTTGAGCACATAGCGGTCGCCGCGCTTCTCGGCCTTAAGCCGCATCGACACGACGTCCGAGCCCGCGCCCGCCTCGCTCATCGCCAGCGCGCCGACGTGATCGCCGGAGATGAGCTTCGGCAGATAGCGCCGCTTCTGTGCGTCGCTGCCGTTGCGGCGGATCTGGTTCACGCAGAGATTGGAATGGGCGCCGTAGGAAAGCCCCACCGAGGCCGAGCCCCGGCTCACCTCCTCCATCGCCACCACATGCTCGAGATAGCCGAGCCCCGAGCCGCCAAATTCCTCTTCGACGGTGATCCCGTGCAGGCCGAGCGCGCCCATCTCGGGCCAGAGGTGGCGCGGGAACTGGTTGGTGCGGTCGACCTCATCGGCGATGGGCGCGATCTTGTCGTCCGAGAAGGTGTGGACCGAGTCGCGCAGCATCTCGGCGGTGTCGCCGAGGCCGTGGTCGAGCGCGCGGTAGGCGTTGGGGATCATCGAGACACACATTTCGAAAGGCGAGTCATATTAGCGTAGTCCCGGATGTGCGGCCCGCCTTCGGGCGAAGGTTCGCGTGCCAAGCGAAGCTGCGCGACTGGTCGGCAGCCCTCGTGTGCGCTTCCGAGGGCAACCGACGCCCCTGCAGCGCAGCGTAGGTTGGTGCGGTCGAGAAGACTCGAACTTCCACAGGTTGCCCTACTAGCACCTCAAGCTAGCGCGTCTACCGTTCCGCCACGACCGCATCTGTTTCGGGGCTGCGCGGTGTAGCAAACGGATTAGGCCTTTGGAAGGCTTGGGCGAAAGGATGCCGCAGACGAGACCCACCTCCCCACGAGGGGGAAGTGGCTTGACAACACAGGCTCGGCGGCTTACTTCACCAACTAGTTATTTATCCATATGGTTTTATACGCCGTGACCACCGACCACCTCAGCGCCAAATTCGCTGCCCTTGCCGACCCGACTTCGCAGGGCAATTCTCGGCTCGACTCGCCCTCGGCGAAAGCTCGGTGACGGAACTCGCGGAACCTTTCGACATGAGCATGCCGGCCGTCTCCAAGCACCTCAAGGTGCTGGAGCGAGCGGGCCTGGTGACGCGCAGCCGCGAGGCGCAATGGCGGCCCTGCCGGATCGAGGCGGGCGCATTGCGCGAGGTCGACGACTGGCTCGAGCGTTACCGAAAGCTTTGGGACGAAAGCCTCGATCGCCTCGACGACTACCTGATGACGTTGCAGGCGCGGGAGAAGAAGCGCGGGCGAAAGAAATGATGCCAATTTCAGGCGCTTAGGGCAATTCCTTCAACGAGGGTACCAACCAAAGGAGCGACACATGCAAGTCAGTCCATATCTGCTTTTCGCCGGAAATTGCGAAGCGGCCTTCAAGTATTACGCGAAGGTCCTCGACGGAACCATCGAGGCCATGATGACGCCGGAGGGCACGCCCGCCGAGGCGCACATGCCGGCCGAGTGGCGCAAGAAGATCCTGCACGCGAGCCTGCGCGTCGGAGATCAGACTATTCTGGCGTCCGATGCGCCGCCGGGTCGCCAGGCGCCGATGTCCGGCTTCAGCGTGACGCTTCATTTCAAGACGGTGGCGGACGCCAGGCGTGTCTTCGACGCCTTCGCAGATGGCGGTACATCCGACATGCCGTTCGGCCCGACCTTCTTCGCCGCCGGCTACGGCATGGTCAAAGACAAGTTCGGTACGCCGTGGATCCTGATCAGCCAGACGGAGGGCTGACGCCCTCGCCGCCCGGCGGCGGGGCTGTCCGCCAGCGTCGCCGATTTTTCTCTCCGTCTCCGTGGAGTTCCGTCATGGCCACCGCCACTCATCCCAGTACTACCGCCGACCGCGAACTCGTCTTCACGCGCATTCTCAATGCGCCGCCCGCCCTCGCCTTCCAGGCATGGACCCATCCCAACCACGTCGCGAAATGGTGGGGCCCGAACGGATTTACGATCACAACGGAATCGATGGACGTGCGCGTCAGCGGCGAATGGCGCTTCATGATGCATGGGCCGAACGGGATGGATTTCCCAAACAAGATCACCTTCGCCGAAGTCACGCCACCCTCGCGGTTGCGTTACCGCCACGGTGATTACGACGATGCCGGTATCTTCGATGTGACCGTCACCTTCGAAGATGAAGGCGGCAGGACAAAGCTCACCATGCGATTCGTGTTTCCGACGGCGGCCGACAAAGAGAAGGTCGTGCGCGAGTTCGGGGCAATTGAAGGCGCGAACCAGCATCTGGACCACCTCGCGAAGCATCTCGAATCGATCGGAGAGCGCCCTGAGGGCTCGCTCGTGCTCACGCGCATCGTCAACGCGCCGCGCGCGCTCGTCTGGGAGGCGTGGACCGATCCGAAACACATGGCGCAGTGGTGGGGACCGAAGAACTTCACCAATCCCGTCTGCGAGGTCGACGCCCGGCCTGGCGGCGCCATGCGCATCCACATGCGCGGGCCCGACGGCGCGGTTCACGTCATGGGTGGAACCTTTCGCGACGTGTTGAAGCCCGAACGTCTGGTCTTCACAAACAACGCCTATGATGAAGCCGGGAACACGCTGCTCGAGGGACTTACGACCGTGACTTTCGTTGAGGAAGCCAATCGCACGAAGCTCACGATCGATACCCGCGTTGTCGGAAAGGCCGCGATCGCGCCCGCCATGATCGCCGGCATGGAGGTGGGCTGGACGCAGAGCCTGGAACGTCTGGAAGCGTTCACGGCGCAACTGCAAGGAAGCAGCCGCGTATGACACTCGAACGAACCGGGCTCGCCCTCGCCGTGCGCATCGCCGTGCTGACTGCCGCGGCCTGCCTGACGTCGGAGTCTTCGACGACGGCGAGCAAGCCCCGCCCGGCCTTGTCTTCGGCACGCCCGACGCGACGCTAGCACCAGCCGGTACCTACGCCATCGATCCGGATCATACCGCCGTGCTGGCGCGAGTTTCGCATATCGGCTACGGCATGAGCGTCTTTCGCTTCGGCAAGGTCGCGGGGACGCTCGCCTGGGATCCAACCTCGCCTGCGAAGTCGAGGCTATCGGCGACCGTCGACACCGGTTCGATTCAAACGCCCGTCGCAGGCTTCGCCGCCGAGCTCGTCGGCGCGCAATATCTTAACGCGTCGAAATATCCGCACGCGACCTTCGTGACGACCGCCTTCCATCAGACCGATCCGACGCATGGCAAGGTCGATGGCAGGTTTACACTGCTGGGCAAGACAAAGCTCATCACCTTCGACGTCACCCTGATCGGCGCGGGCCCCGGCTTCTTCGGCCATCCGCGGATGGGCATTCACGCCGAAGCCGCGTTCGATCCGCAGGACTACGACCTTGCACCGGTATTCGGCCACGGCGCCGCCCTCGTCATCGACTCCGAGTTTCAGAAGTCCTAGGACGAGGCCATGACAGGCTTCTCCAAACCACGACTTGCCCGGATGAGCGCTGGGTCGCAATACTTAAGTATATGCTTCAGTATTCGACACAGCTAGATCTCACCTTCCAGGCCTTGGGCGACCCCACGCGCCGCGCGATGGTTGAACGCCTCAGCCGCGGAGCGATGACAGTCTCCGCGCTCGCCGAGCCGTTCGACATGTCGCTTTCCGCGGCGGTGCAGCATCTGCGAATCCTGGAGACGGGCGGCCTTGTCCGCTCGGAAAAGGAGGGCCGTGTGCGGACCTGTCGTATCGACGCGAAGGCGCTCAGGACCATAGAGGACTGGATCGCCGCGCGGCGTTCGAGCTGGGAGAAAAATCTCGATCGTCTCGGCGAGTACCTGGCCGAAACCGAGCCCAGGAAAGATCACAGGAAAAAACATGACCACCCGGCTTGCTACGCACGAGACCTTCGCCATCGAACGCAACTATCCAGCCTCACCCGCGCGCGTCTTCGCCGCCTGGGCCAAGATCGAGGCCAAGTCGCACTGGTTCATTGGACCGAACGAATGGAAGCTCACCGATCGCAAGCTCGACTTCCGCGTCGGCGGCGTGGAAACGCTTAAGGGCAAGCTTGCGAACGGACCCAAGACGGATTTCAGCGCCGTCTTTCACGACATCATTCCCGACAAGCGCATCATCTTTGTCTACGACATGCGTCTCAACGAGACACTGATCTCGATCTCGATGGTGACCGTAGAAATCGAGCCCGCCGGCAAAGGCACGAAGCTCCTCTTCACCGAGCAGCTCGTTTATCTGAACGGCTACAGCGATCCCGGCGCCCGCAGCCGCATTGAAGGCGAGAGCAAGCATCTCGACCGGCTGGGCGCGCTGCTCGAACGCGAGACCGCCTGAAGGCGTTACCGACGATACGTCGAGGCCCTCCTCGCCGACCTTTCACCTTCTCGAGCCCCTACGACGACCGCATCGACCGCGCGGAATATTTCCGCCGCTGCTGGCCCAACAGCGAGGCGATCGCAAGCTTTGCCTTCACGAAGATCCTAGCGGACGGCAACGACGCCTTCGTGCTCTACGAGTACCGCTTGAAATCGGGCGCACAGTTCCGCAACACCGGGTATTTCGTGTTCGAGGGCGACAGGATCAAAGAGGTCCAGGTCTTCTTCGGCGACCCGCCGAGCGGCGTGGCGAAAAAGGACTACCAGTACTTCCTCGAGCAGGCCCAACGCCATCGAAAAGAGCGCGTTTGAGCCGCGTTCGTCGACACGGCGCGGGGTCCAGGATTCTGGTTCACGCACATGCGCGTAGCCGCGGAGCACGAAAATGCGGCGTTCGACTGGCAAATCGTGAATTTAGGCGCCCAAAAACCGCGCCGAACTGCCCAAGCGAGAGGTTTGATCCTCCGCGCTCCGAGTGAACCAACTTTTCTCGATGCAGCGCGAGTTCTTAAAATACAGGGACTTAAATCCCCTCGCCGTCCACGCCGACGTGGATTCCACACTCGTCCTTGTCGAGGCCGGACCAGCGCCCGTCGCGGTAGGACTTGCCCGCCGCCACACGACGCGTGCAGGGCATGCAGCCGATCGACGGATAGCCGTCCTCGACCAGCGGATGGCGCGGCAGGTCGTGCGTCGTCATGTAGGTTTCGAGATCGGCGAGCCTCCAATCCGTCAGCGGATTGAACCGGAAGCGACCGTCAAAGAACTCGACGGGCCTCATTCCCGCGCGCTCCTTGGTCTGGAAGCGCTTGCGCCCTGTGATCTGCGCATCGAAGCCGGCCAGCGCCTGCTTCAAGGGAACGACTTTGCGGAAATTGCAGCAGGAATCCGTGTCGCGCGACCACAGCGTGCCGTCGGCGTCCTGCGCCGCGCGGTCTGCCGGATGCGGCCCGATGCTGCGGATATCGGTGAGACCAAGCACGTCCTGCAGCCGGTCGCGATAGCGCAGCGTCTCGCCGAACAGTTTGCCGGTGTTGAGGAAGATGACGGGCGTCGACGGATCGACCTGCGCCACGAGATGCAGCAGCACCGCGGATTCCGATCCGAAGGACGAGACCACGGCGGTACGACTGGAGAGATCTCCGGCAAGCGCGAGCCTGAGAATGCCAAGTGCGTCCTTGCCATGGGACTCCGCCTGCAGCTGCGAGAGTTTCGCCTTGGTCGCCGGGTCGCTCGCGCCGGCCCCGACGCGGTCGAACGCGCTTGGCAAAATTCCGCGCGAACGATCGATCACGGTGACGGTGGCGCCACTCATCTCAGACCCAGCCCTTCTCGGAAATCAGTTCGCGAGTTCAGGCGGGAGACTTCTTGCGGCGGCAATCCGTCGGCGCGCCAATGCGCGCGCGCATCGCTTATGTCGTCGAGACGTCCGGACCATTCCGGCCCAAACTGGCGTTCCAGAAATCTCGCGCAGATGCCGCGCCAGTCCGGGTGCGCGCCCGCCGGTCGACGCCGTCAGAACCAGGTCGCCCCGGCGCACAACAGCCGGAACGTGAAAATCGCAAGACGCCGGCACGTCCTCGACATTGACGAGAACTCCAAGCGCCCGTGCCCGTCCGGCCAGTGCCAAGGCCACGTCTTCGTCCAGACCCGCAATGAACAGGAATCTCAGCCCGGCGAGCTGCTCGTCGGCAGCGTCCGAGGTGAGCAGCTCCGGCTTCACGCCTGCCTCGAGAAGCAGGGCGGCCCGTCGACCCAACCCGTCGCCCTGGCCGACAAGGCCGGTCCTGGCCGCTTCGCTGACGAGAATGGGGAGCAAACTGTCCTCCGCTGGGCGTTAGATCGCCGCAGAACTACAGCCAGAGTTACGCACCACGTTCATAAATTGCAAGGAACAAGTGGAGAATAAATTTAAGTACAAATACTGTCTGTGGATTTACGGAAAGGATTTCAGCAACTCCAGGATCGATACTGCGATCTTATCGCCGGTGATGATGATTTCCCCGGTCGCAACGGCCTTGTCGTTGGCGAGAATGATCACCGGGTCGTCCTGCTTGGAATCCAGCTCGATGACGGCGCCGCGGCCCATCCGCAGAAGCTGGTGCATGGGGATGACCGAACGGCCCAGCACGACGGAGATTTCAACTTTGACGCTGCCGACATTCGAAGATGACATAGAGTGGCTTTCACGATGACGGCCCAAACCTTGACGCGCTTATGCTTTCCGACCGGTTAACGCCCGTCACGGCGCCGGAGTGGCAGGTTGCGCCGGGGCTGCAGCCCTACACGGAAGCCGTCGCATTCATGGAAGCACGGGCCGCTGCGATCGCGGAGAGGCGCGCGGCGGAACTCGTCTGGCTGGTCGAGCATCCCGCCATCTACACGGCAGGCACCAGCGCCAAGGATGCCGACCTCGTCGACGCTCGATTCCCGGTATTCAGGACCGGCCGCGGCGGACAGTTCACCTATCACGGCCCCGGCCAGCGCGTCGGCTATGTGATGCTTGACCTCAAGCGCCGCAACGCCGACGTGCGCGCCTTCGTTCACGATCTCGAAGCGTGGCTGATCGCAACGCTCGCGGAATTCAACGTAAAGGGCGAACGCCGCGAGGGCCGCGTCGGCATCTGGGTGGTGCGCGCCACCAACAAGGGGGAAGTACGCGAAGACAAGATCGCCGCGATCGGCGTGCGCGTGCGCCGCTGGGTGACGTTCCACGGTGTGTCGCTCAATGTCGATCCGGATCTGACTATTTTTCCGGCATCGTCCCCTGCGGCGTGCGCGAGCACGGCGTGACCAGCCTCGCCGACCTCGGTCTGCCGGTGTCGATGGCGGATGTCGACATTGCGATGAAGCGGGCGTTTGGCAAAGTCTTTGGAAGCGTTACATCCGCCGTTTGAAATCCTTCAAAATCTCCCGCGCTGCGTTGTGTCCGGGCGCGCCGGTGACGCCACCGCCGGGATGGGTGCCCGAGCCGCACATGTAGAGTCCGGCGAGCGGCGCACGGTAATTGCCGTGACCGAGGACCGGCCTCGCCGCGAAGAGCTGATCGAGCTCGAGGCGGCCATGCATGATGTCGCCCCCGGTCAGCCCGAACACGCGCTCGAGATCCAGCGGCGTCAGCGCCTGGCGGGCGATGATCGACGCCTTGAATCCCGGCGCATGGCGCTCGACCGTCGCGATCATCAGATCGGCGACTTCATCGCGGTGATCGTCCCAGGATTCCCCGTTCGGAAGCGCCGGCGCCGCATGCTGGCAGAACAGGCTCGCGACATGCGCGCCCTTGGGCGCGAGGCTGTCGTCGAGCGTGGACGGGATCAGCATCTCGACGACCGGACTTCTGCGACCAGCCCTTGGCGCGCGCCTCGTCATAGGCGCGATCCATATAGGCGAGGCTCGGCGCGATGATGATGCCGGCCGTCAGGTGGTCGCCCGGCTCCGGCAGGCAGTTGAAGCGCGGCAGTTCAGACAGCGCGACGTTCATGCGGAAGGTGCCGGAGCCGACGCGATAGGCGGCGATGCGTCCGCGAAAATCCTCCGGCAGGAGCGCCGGATCGACGAGGCGCTGGAACAGGCGCTTGGGATCGAGATTGGAGACGACCGCACGGGCGCGGAGCACACGGCCGTCCTCGCAGGCGACGCCGACCGCGCGCCCCTTCTCCACGATCACCTCGTGCACGGCTGCGTTCACGCGGATCTCGGCGCCGAGAACGGCGCAGGCCTTCGCCATCGCCTGCGTTATGGCGCCCATCCCGCCGATCGCATGGCCCCAGGCGCCGCGCTTGCCGTTCACTTCGCCGATCAGGTGATGCAGCAGCACATAGCCCGAGCCCGGCGTGTAAGGGCTCGCGTAATTCCCGACGATGCCGTCGAAGCCGTACACTGCCTTGATCGGCTCGCTCTCGAACCACTCATCGAGATAGTCGCCGGCCGAGCGCCCGAGCAGCGCCAGGAGGTCGCGCTTGGCCGAAAGATCGAGTGCGCCCATGCGCCGTGCGAGCCGTCCCGCCTTGAGCAGTTCCGGCAGGGCTGCCAATAGTCCGCCTTCCGTGACGTTCGGCGGCGTCTCCAGCATCATTCCGCGGATGAGATCTGACACCGCGCCGAGCCGCGCGGCGTAAGCATCGAGCCGCTCGGCATCGCGCGGCGAGAATTTCGCAACCTCGCTCCTGGTGCGGCCGTCGCCGACAGCGAGATAGCGCCCGTCCTCCGTCGGCAGGAAATTCGCGACCTTGCGGTTGACGATGCGAAGCCCGTGCTGGGCCAGATCGAGATCGGCGATGATCTTCGGCTGCAGCAGCGAGACCGTGTAGCTCGCGACGGAGTTGCGAAATCCCGGATGGAACTCCTCCGTCACCGCCGCCCCGCCCACGACGGCGCGCCGCTCGAGCAGCGTCACCTTCAGCCCCGCGCGCGCGAGGTAGAACGCGCAGACGAGGCCGTTGTGGCCTGCGCCGATGATGAGGACGTCGGAGGTGTCCTGCATCCCCTCACCCGCGTCGAAGCAGGTTTGGAAAGCCAGCGCTGCACCCCTCTTCCACAAGGGGAGGGGGGGACGCTTGCGCGTTGCACGTAAGGAAGTGCAGCACACAGCATTCCCCTCTACTCTTGCGGGAGAGGGATGCAACGCGCTGAATCATCATTCTGCGCATCTGCGGGTGAGGGGTCACACCGAAGGCCGCCGGTGAAATCCCTTTTCTTCCGGCGCTTCCGCCTTGTGCAGCTCGAAATTCGCCACGCGCGAGCCCTGCGGCCCGCGGGCGAGAAGGCCGACCAGCTCTTCGACCGCCTTTGTCGGTCCCGACGCCAGCACTTCGACCGTGCCGTCTGAGCGGTTGCGGATCCATCCGTCGAGCTTCAGCCGTGTTGCTTCGCCGATGGCGAAGTTGCGATAGCCGACCGCCTGCACATAGCCCTCGATGCGAACACGCAGATGCGTGAGGTCGTCCTCGCCGCTCATGCGAATTCGAGGATCACGTCGTCGAGCGCGAGGCTGTCGCCTTTCTTGGCGTTGATCTTCTTGACCACGCCGTCGCGCTCGGCGGTCAGCACATTCTCCATCTTCATCGCCTCGACCACGGCCAGCGTCTCGCCCGCCTTCACATCCTGGCCCTCGGCCACGTTGACCGAGACGACGAGACCCGGCATCGGGCACAGCAGCAATTTCGAGGTGTCCGGCGGCACCTTCTTCGGCATCAGCGCGGCCAGCTCCGCCGCCATCGGGCTTCTGACGACCACCGTCACCTGGGACCCGCCCTGCCCCAGGCGATAGGCACCGCCCGGCAACCGCGCGATCTGGATCGCGTGCGCGCCGTCGTCCGCCTCCATGTGCATGACCGGCTTGCCCAGGGTCCAGTCGATGCGCGCCGTGTAAGGTACGCCGTCGATGTGCAGCCCCAGCTGGCCGTCGATGAAGTGCGCGTCGCTCACCTTGTGGCTTTGCTCGCCGACCAGGATGGAAAAGGAGCTCGCCGGCTTGTGGGCGCCGTTCATCGTGCCGGAGATCTCGCTCGCCCGCACCGTGCGCTTGAGTTTTGCCGCGACCGCCGCGGCGACGAAGCGCTTCGTGGCCTCGGCGTCCAGCGCCAGGCCGTGGAAGCCGTCCGGAAATTCCTCCGCGATGAAGCCCGTGGTGAGCCGGCCCTCGCGGAAGCGCTTGTTGTGCATGATCGCGGTGAGGAACGCGATGTTGTGGTTGATACCCTCGATGCGGAACTCGTCCAGCGCCGCGGCCATCGCATCGATCGCCTCGCCGCGCGTCGGCGCATGGGTGCACAGCTTGGCGATCATCGGATCGTAGAACATCGAGATCTCGCCGCCTTCGTAAACGCCCGTGTCGTTGCGCACGATGACGTCGCCGAAGGTGCCTTCCGCGGGAGGCCGGTAGCGCACCAGCCGTCCCGTCGACGGCAGGAAGCCGCGATAGGGATCCTCGGCGTAGATGCGCGTCTCGACCGCCCAGCCGTTCAGCTTCACGTCCGCCTGCTTGATCGGCAGTTTCTCGCCCGCGGCCGAACGGATCATCATCTCGACGAGGTCGAGCCCGGTGACCAGCTCCGTCACCGGATGCTCCACCTGCAGGCGCGTGTTCATCTCGAGAAAATAGAATTTGCGGTCCTTGTCGACGATGAACTCGACCGTGCCGGCGCTGTCGTAGCCCACCGCCTTGGCGAGCGCGACCGCCTCCTCGCCCATGGCGCGTCGCGTCTTCTCGTCGAGGAAGGGCGACGGCGCCTCCTCGATCACCTTCTGGTGGCGGCGCTGGATCGAGCATTCGCGCTCATTCAGGTAGAGCACGTTGCCGTGCTTGTCGCCCATCACCTGGATCTCGATGTGGCGCGGCTCGGTGACGAATTTCTCGACGAACAGCCGGTCGTCGCCGAAGCTCGCGCGCGCCTCGTTCTGCGAGGACTGGATCGCCTGCACGATCTCGCCCTCGGAATGCACGATGCGCAGGCCCTTGCCGCCTCCCCCTGCCGACGCCTTCACCATCACCGGATAGCCGATGTCCTTGGCGATCTGCTTGGCGTGCGCTGCGTCCTTGATCTCGCCGATGAATCCCGGAACGGTCGAGACCTTCGCCGCCTGCGCCAGTTTTTTGGATTCGATCTTGTCGCCCATTGCAGCGATGGCGCGTAGGTTGGGGCCGATAAAAGCCACGCCGATCCTGGCCAGCGCCTCGGCGAAAGCCTCGCGCTCGGAGAGAAAGCCGTAGCCCGGATGCACCGCTTCCGCACCCGTGGCGCGGCAGGCGTCCAGAATGTGGTCGATGACGAGATAGGATTGCGCCGACGGCGGCGGCCCGATACGCACGGCCTCGTCGGCCATCTCGACATGGAGCGCATCCTTGTCGGCGTCGGAATAGACCGCGACGGTCTTGATGCCCATCTTGCGGGCGGTCTTGATCACCCGGACTGCGATTTCGCCGCGATTTGCGATAAGGATTTTCTGGAACAAAGGACCCCCTGGGCCGACGGTTATTGGCCTGATTGACCAAAGTTCTAGATCAAGTCCGCCCCCCGAGGGAACCGCTTTGCTGTGCCCTTCTGCGCCCTTTCGACCCGGCTTGAGGTTCGTGCCCCGATGAAGCCTCGCCTGGAACCCGTCGGCCGCGCGCTGGGCCTCGCCCTCTTCCGCCCGCATGTCGAGAACGGACTTTCCGTCGCGGCGGGAATAGCGCTCCTGGGAATGGCGGCAGGCCTGCTCCTCGGCATCACGACCGCCGCGGCCATCGGCACCGGTGCGCTCTGCGTCAGCATCGTCGATCAGCCCGGACCGCTTTCCGAGAAGCCGGTGTTCCTCTCCGCCGCCGTCGTGGCGACGACGCTGGCGACCGCGCTCGTCGGCGTCGCGCGCAGCAGCCCTGCAACGATGGCTCTCGCCATCGCCCTGACCGGCTTCGCGGCCGGACTGATGTCGGCCTATGGCAAGAGGGCGATCGGCCTCGGCGTGGCGATGTTCCTCGCCTTCGTCTTCGCCATGGGCACGCCAGCCTCCGATCTCGCAGCACTCCTGCAGCGCCTCGCGCTTGTCGCCATCGGCGCCGTCTTCTACGCGCTCTATGCCTGGGTGACGGCGCTCGTGTTCGCCGACCGCGAACGCCGCCTTCTGCTGGCCGAGGCGATGCGCGGCTTCGCCGCCTTTCTGCGCGCGAAAGCCGATCTCTTCGATCCCGGCAAGGACGCGACGCAGGCGTTCCGCGCGCTGATCGAAAGCCATGCCACCCTGGTCGACCAGCTTCAGACCGCGCGCGACGCCATGTTCGGCCGCCACGAGGGCCGTTACCGCACGCGTCGCGTCGACGCCCTGATCGCCCTGCTCGACGCCTTCGAAGCCGTACTGTCCAGCGACGCCGACATCGAGACACTGCGCCGCTCCTCCCATCACCATCTGATGCGGCGCATGCGCGCGCTCTGCACCATCCTGGCCGCCGACGTCGAGCGGCTCACACTCGCCTTGCGTGCGCCGGAACAGGCGACCGCGCCCAGCGTGCATGCTCAGGCGCTGAAAGCCATCGAAGAGGAGACCAAGCGCCTCGAACACGGGGCCGCCGGCAACGACGCCGAGACGCAGGTTGTCGTCGCCTTCCGCGCGACGGCCGAGAAACTCGCGCAGGCCGCCGAGCGCATCGCCACGCTTGCCCGCGTCCTGGATGCGCGAGAGACGCCGCGCGCGCTCGCCAGGGGGCTCGATCTCGGGCCTTTCATGCAGGGCAGGATCGGCGGCCTCGCCGTGCTGCGTGCGCAAATGAGCATCGAGGCCCCGGCCCTGCGCTACGCCATCCGCTTCACCCTCGCGCTCCTCGCAGGCTTCGCGCTCACGGTGTTCGTGCCGAAATTCGCGCACGGCACCTGGGTGCTGCTGACCACCGCCCTCATCATGCGCGCGAATTACAGCGTGACGCGCCGGAGGCGCTGGGATCGCGTCATCGGCACGCTCATCGGCTGCGCGCTGGCCGCCGCCATCATGTACGTCTTGCCGCTCGCGTGGCTGTTCGCCATCATCGTCATCTCGATCGGCGTCTCGCATGCCTATGGCGCTGTGAACTACCGCGTCACCGCCGTCGCAGCCTCGATCACCGCGCTGCTTCTGCTTCACATGCTCGCGCCGGACACGCAGCCCCTCGTGGTCGAGCGCGTCGTCGACACGCTGACGGGCGCCGCACTCTCCTACATCTTCAGCTTCTTCCTGCCGAGTTGGGAGCGCCGCGATCTGCCCAAGATCGTCGCGGGCCTCATTGCCGCCGATGCGGCCTTTGCGCGCGAGGCGCTGCAGCGCGTGCCCGTGGAACAGACCTACCGCCTCGCCCGCAAGCGCGCGCTCGATGCGGTCGCAGCGCTCGCCGGCACCATCCGCCGGCTCGCCGACGAACCGCAGGCCGCAAGGGACACGCTGGCCCGTTTGAACGATCTTCTTGGTGCGAACTACCTCTTCGCCTCAGACATCGCTTCGGTCCAGGTGCTGCTGCGCCGGCGCGCCGCAGAGATCGCGCCCGACCATGCCGAGGCGCTTCTCGCCGAAGCGCGCGAGGCCGTGCTGAAAACGCTTCCGCAAACCCCGCCCGGCACCGAAGCCGTCGGGCGCATCAGCCGCAAAGGCCTGAATGAGGTGCCCACCACTACCGCCCTCTCGATTCTCCGCCGCCGTCTCGTCCACATCGAGCACGCCGCGAAGAAGGTGGCGCAACTAGCGGCGAAGCTCTGACAGGACTCCCTACACTTGCTACCACTTGCTGGAGGGGACAAATGTTTTGCGCGTCGCGCAAAACATTTGCGGGGACCTCACTTCCTCCCCGCCATCACCTTGTCGCGCGCCGCCCTGAACTCATTCCCCGGATACCAGTCCGGCCACACATCGCTGTTCGCCAGCGTGTCGCCGAAGGTCGCCAGCACTTCGAGATCCGATACCGGCCCCGACAGATCCCAATCCGCTTTCCACTCGTCGGACGGCTGGTGGTAGCGATGCGTGCGATAATCGTCGCGGATCGCCTGGCCCGCCTGCGTGCCGCCGTCGACGAGATCGTAGCCGCCCTGCGGATCGATCATCGGCACGCCGACCTTGGCGAGGCTGAAATGATCGGAGCGATAGAAGTAGCCTTTCTCCGGCTCGGGATCCGGCGTGATGGTGCGGTTCTGCGTCTTCAGCGCATCGGCCAGGATGTCTTCCAGCTGCGAGGCGCCGTTGCCGACCAGCACCATGTCATATGCGCGGCCTTCCGGAATATTGCCGTCGATGTTCACCCCGCCCACGATATGCGATAGCGGCCATAGCGGATGCTCGGCGAAATATTCCGATCCGAGCAGTCCCTGCTCCTCCAGCGTCCAGTCGATGAAGGCGATGGAGCGCTGCGGTCTCTGCTTCTCGTGCAGGAACGATTCTGCGATCTCGAGGATGCCCGCGACCCCGATCGCGTTGTCGACGGCGCCGTTGTATATCTTGTCGGGACCGGGCACATCGGGCTTCACGCCCAGATGGTCCCAATGCGCCGTGTACAGAACATAGTCGTCCGGATGCTTGTAGCCGGGGATCACGCCCACGACATTGCGCGTCATCAGATGAGTGATCGTCGAATGTGCCGTCGCGCTCAGGCTCTCGCCCGCCATCGCCACGGCGTGGAAATCGTGCCGGTTTGCCGCCGCCTTCTCCGCGTCGTAACTGAGCCCGGCGCGGCGGAACAATTCGCGCGCCGCGTCGAGCGTGATCCAGCCTTCGATCGGCACCATGTTGCGGTTCTTGTCCTTCGCCTCCAGCCACAATTTGTTGCCGGAATTCGAATTGCGCACCACCTGCCAGCCATAGGCCGCCGGTCCCGTCTCGTGCACGATGATCGCCGCCGCGGCGCCCTGCCGCGCGGCTTCCTCGTATTTGTAGGTCCAGCGGCCGTAATAGGTCATTGCCTTGCCCTTGAAGAAATTTGGATCGGGCGCCGGATCCTCATTGCCTGGATCGTTGATCAGGATGACGACTGTCTTTCCTCTCACATCGACGTCGGCATAGTCGTTCCAGTGATACTCCGGCGCAACGACACCGTAGCCCACGAAGACGAGCGGTGCGTTCGTCACCTTCACCTCGCTGCCTGCAAATTGCGGCGTCCAGTAGGTCACATCGTCGGGAAATTTGAGCGGGAGCGTTCCGAGTTGCGTGTTCAGCGCGAAATTCGACAGTGCCGGCTGCAGCGCGATCGTCACCGCCGGCACCGGTTGGAAATAGCTGCCGTGATTTCCGGGCTTGAGCCCGATGCGCTTCATCTCGTCGGCGATCCACTGCGCCGCCGCCTCGCCCGCCGGCGTGCCCGGTCCGCGGCCCTCGAAGACGTCGTCGCTCAGAAAATTTGTCGCGCGCCGAGAGATCGGCCGCGGTGATATCGGGACTGGTCTTCGGGTGGCCGGGATACGACGTCGCCAGCGCCGGCTGGGCCAGAAGCGCCGCAGCGGCGGCAAAGGATATCATCCGTAGACGGACAAAATTCATGAGCACCCCTCGATGACGAGATTCAAGTCTCGCCGACGCAAATCCTCCATGCAACCGCGGTCGCGGCAAGTATGTGGACGGGACATAAGCTTGCGGCTTACAAAAGTTCTGCGTTCCGAAATATCCGGATGCGGCGATCCACAGGAGACTGGCCATGGAATTCTACCGAAGCGACGCGACCGAAGC
>CAWDKN010000018.1:0-24970 GCA_963802815.1 uncultured Alphaproteobacteria bacterium | reverse complement strand
CCTTCTGGGTGCCGGCTTGGCTGTCTACGTTCAGTGGAGAGGTGCGTTCGTCGTTTGCGGAGCCATCGGCCTTTTCCTCGCGCCGATCGTATTGCTTGTCGTGCGCGAGCCGCATCGCAGGATCGTCCGGAGGCGCTAGACGTTTCTAAATCGCTGCAACAAAAGGCGGCGTTCCGCAGGCCTGCTTTTTGGCTCATCTCGGTGGGCGCCGGAATAAGTTCGATGACAACGTACTCCCCCGTCTTTTGGATGCCGTCTTTCCTCGAGCGCAGTTATCGGCTGCCTGGCGTCAGCGTATCGCGGCTGCTCGGAGTCGTGGTGCTCGTCGCCGGAAGCGCCGGAGTATTGTTCGGCGGTAGTTTGGCCGACAGCCTCGGTTCGAAGAGCAAGAAATACTACGTGCTGCTTCCCGCGATCTTCTATGGCCTTGCTGCGCCGGCCTATGCCGGCGCCGTGCTGGCGACGTCGCTGTGGGTTTCCCTGGACTCTACGTTGTTCCCACGGCTTTGACCTACGCGCCGTTCTGGCCCACGATTTCAGCCATCATAAGACAATTCGCCGGCTGCACAGCGGGCCGGCACGTCGGCATTATTCTACTTCATCTTGAATTTCATCGGCATTGGCGCCGGTGCGCTCATCGTCGGAACGTTGTCCGACGCGTAGCGGATGCGATCGGCAACACTGAGTCGCTGAGATACGCCATCATGCTGGACCAGGCGTTTCTGGTTGTCGGTGCATCCCTGTTCTCTGGCTTGCCGCATTCTTCCTCGATCGCGACTGGAGCGACGGCGCGCAATAGGCCCTTGCGGCATCGAGGGCCCCTCCGCCTCGCTGCTTCCGGTCCGGGAGGTTTAGGGTCAGAGTAGAAATTTTGCCAGCGGGACGCTATCCTGACGCCCGGACCTCTAGGCGAGGATGCTGTCATGGCCCGGCTCGGACGCTTCTTCATTCCCGATCAGGCGCTGCATGTGATCCAGCGCGGCAATGATCGCAAGCCGATCTTCTTTGCCGAGGACGATTATGATCGCTACCGCGACTGGCTCGCGGCGGCTGCAGCCGAATACGGGCTGTCGGTCCATGCCTATGTGCTGATGACCAACCACGTTCATCTCCTCGTCACGCCCCAAGCGGCGGAAAGCCTGCCGCGCACCATGCAGTCGCTGGTCGGCGCTACGTGCGGCACATCAACGGGCTGTACAGGCGCACGGGAACGCTGTGGGAAGGCCGCTATCGCGCGGCGCCGATCGATTCCGGCGCCTACTTCTTCTCCTGCTGCCGCTACATCGAGCTCAATCCCGTTCGCGCCCGCATGGTCGATCATCCGCGCCGTTACAAATGGTCGAGCTACCGGGCGCATGCGGAAGGGCGACAGGATCCGCTCGCCCAATTCCATCCCGTATTCCGCCGGATGGGGCGGAGTCTCGACGAACGGCAAAAGGCCTATCGCGACCTTTTCAAGGAAGATCTCGAGCGGTCGTTCGTCGACGCCCTGCGCGCGGCCACCAATGGCGGCTGGGCCCTGGGCGACGAGCGCTTCCGGAAGGAAATTGCGAAAGCGGCGGGACGGCGCGCTGCCCCTCTGCCGCGCGGACCGAAATCCGCAAGTGCGCCGGACGCCCGCCAGCTCAAGCTGCTATGATGGAGCAAAAGCATTCATGAAATGGTTTTTCTCTGACCCGTATGACCCAAATCCTGTGTAAGAGAGATTCTCAGAAGACGGCGCGGGGATATTTGTGAGTTGCGTAAGGGTCGCCCTATCTATTTGATGCCTTCTGTTGCTTCGGCGATGTATGCAACGATCCGCCGCGCATCGTCGCCGTTGGATCCAGTATCCGAATTGTACACGCCGACGCTGCATCCGCGACACCCCGTGCTCCGCAGCGCGGTCCTCTAATGGCCGTCAGCTGCGACCATGTCAGCCCGTGGCATGGAAGGATCGTGGGCTGCGCCGCAAGAGCCGAACTCACTGCCGTCGAGCACATCCAGGTCGACATGCAGCCACCAACCGGCAACTTGGCCGGCGACCCGCATTACCGCTCCTGCCGTAACGCCTTCTGGATCGCGTCGGAGCGCCTGCGCGGTATGGAGACGAACCTGGCCGGCGATGCTGCCCACACCGATCTCTGCCCGGTAGTTTGCGTCTCTTTGCCCCAACATCTCCATGGTTTCGGGTCGAAGGGCCGGCAGCCACGCACGAATCGATGCGGGCGCGCGCTCTCCCGTGATGCCGAGAAGCAGCGCTTTTTCCTATATTGGCGACTTCGCCAGTTGTCGTTTGCTCCATCGTTGTTACGTCCTGTGCCCATCCACGCATAACAGCCCTGCGCTGCCGATTGTGTCGCGCAGTGCGGGCACAGCACCAAGGAGAACCGAGCAGTCGCCGCGACACAGAAATGGGAACCTATTGCTCATCAAGGTTGATTGAACGCGCGAATAGACAGCGGCGACCGTTCCCAGCAAAGCACGCTCGTTGACAAAGCCGGCCAACGGCCCTCGCCCAGGATCAGCGAGCGACACGACAATGTCAGGAGCCGAACATCCGCCCCTTAAGGCGGCTGCCAGCCCGGCCTCGCGCAATCGCGCTGCGCAGCGCCTGCCTGCCCGATCCGGCGCCCCGAGCCGTCAAAGCAGACTCCGATCGCATCGAAGAGGTTGCGCCGCAAAATACTGTCTCGCTCTCTACGGAATACTCACCGAACGGTTTCCCGTCGGCGCCATCCCCGCGGCGCCACGATCTGCATGCGCCCCGTCCGCGGATTGCGCCGATCCGCGCCGCAAGGTCGACATGGGAGGCCAACGCCCCAGAGCAGCCAGCGGTTCCTTACGGAGAAGCGCAAGTTTACACTCCGACCGCGCTCTCGCGCGGGGGGATGTCGCAAAAGCAACCAACCGTTTGTCCGTGCGTGTTCTCTGGTTGGGCCAAAGGTGGTCAGAGGACGTGATGTCCCGTCACCGTTCTCACATGCAGCGCGTCCGTTGACGTGCGCGTCGCGCCGATGCCGCAAATCCCGTGCAAGAGAGTTTCGCAGAAGACGGCGCGGGGGGAAGATCGGGGAATTGCGCCTGACAGCCGGGCGTCGTGGCGAAACGGTTCATGCCTGGGCCTGCAAGGACCTGACTGCAGTTGCCGGCGCGCCGCCTGCATTTATCAGATTGGCGAGCTGTTCGCCTACCAACTGACCCATTTCATGCGAGCTGGTGATGCCCTGATGGAAAGGGTGCCGACCAAGGATGAAGGGCAAGCTGAGGCAGAACAGCCGGTCCGCTGGAATATCATCAGCAATCGGATGGTATTCCTCATCGATCGCAATGCCGCGTGCCGGTCCTGAGTCCGGTGAAGACGAAATCACGAATGATGCCCTGTCGTATCAGCGACGCGAATGGAAAATCCTTCGCCGGCAGGGCCTTCTGACCCATGGCTTCGATGAAGAATGGGAACCTTCTGCGCCGACCTTCGAACCGTACCTCCGCGCCCCCTTCGGGCAGGCAGCTATTGACGCTGTATTTGTCGCCGATTGCCATGACGTCGAGTTTGCCCGCGTCATGCAGCGCCAGCAATCGCTCGATGGATTTGTGCGGAACCGTTGCGTAGTCGTCGACAAAGACCGGTTTGAAGTATCGGGAGAACCGCTGGTAATCCTGCGCCTCGAGGTGCGGGACGAGCCGTTCCACCACCTCATGCATGCGCAAAATTGCGTACCGCCATGACACAGTGACGTGGTTTTCGTAGTTGATTCGGGCTTCCTGCAAATTTCGTTCGGCCCACTCAAAGGCATCACTGCGCGCTCGATCCGAAAAATAAAGGTCGTGAAACTCCTCGAGCGAAGCGCCGGGCAAGCCTGTTCTGGCGGCATAGGCGGGGTCTACCGTCAGGAGCTCATCTTTGAAAAGACGAAATACCTGGTCGAGCAAGTCTCCTGCGCCTTCCTCGATCAATCGATCGATCGCAGCATCGGTACAAATCGCCAAGGGTTCGTAGGGATGCGGGGCGTAGAAATCCGCCTCGGGCAAAATCCCTTTGCGGGACATCATGGTGATGTGAAACGCTTCCGAACCCGCCGACGGTTGGTACTGCAAGCTGCCATCGTCATCCTCGACAAATTCACCGTGGGCGACGGCGAGCGCTACCGTCGCATCGATAGCCGTGAGAGAAGTCCCGACGAATTCCGATCTCGACGGGCGGTATCCCGGCAAGGGCTGACGCCGGCCAGGGGCTCAAGAAGTATCCCGGCCTTGCCTCGGGAGCCGCCGGCCACTGGTGCCCTGTCGCCAGCACGACATGGTCGAAGCGTTCGACAAAGACGTCGCCTTTGTTCGGCCGAGCGGTCAAAGCCATCCCTGCAACTTCGTTCTTGACATCGACCACGCGGCAACGCGTGCGAAGCGTCACCTCGATGCCCGACGATCTCGCGCGCGCGATCAGCCTGCCGATCTGGCTATGGAGTATTTTCCAGGACGAGCCTGGGATAGAACGTGCGCTCCCCGATCGCCTCCGGTCTATGTCCAGCGCGCCAAGGACTGGCGCCGGTTGCTCGCGAAGCCATTCCACAAGCGTCTGTTCGATCGGCGGGATTTCGATGCTGGCAATATTGGAGAGCATGGCGGGATCGTTGAAGCCGGGCCGGTACGGCGTTCCCCAGCCCAGACCGGCCTGCTCCTGGTACCGTAACCGCGAAGCGCTGTGACGCCTGATTAACCAGTGCGCAAAACGTGTAAATGATTGTCGGCCCACCACCGACGAGAGCCAACTTTTTCATCTCGAATATTTATCGCGTCGATGCATCGAAATCCGGTTTGGCCCCCAAAACCCAACGTCTCAAATCGTGCCGTCGCGGCCATGGCCAGTACGTCGTCCCGTCGGGTTTGGATCCCTCGAATGTCTGCTTTCGTTTGTCCGACACGCTTCAGGAACCAGGCGAGCTTCCAAGCGTTTGGGTGATTCGCCTGCTTCATCGCGAACCCTCGCTGCCCTCTCCGTCGCGACGCTTCGCGGCACTTCTGTTCGCGAGGCTACAGCAGCGCGCGCCGCCGGTGATATCGTCCTGTGATCAGGGTCACCGGCGCCTTCGTAAGTCGCGCCGATAGCGCAAATCCTGTGCAAGAGAGTTTCGCAGAAGACGTCGCAGGGCAAGATTTGGGGAATTGCGTAAGGTGTCGCCCTTCAGGTCGATTGAGGCGTTTGATGGCCCGATAACATTCGCAGGCAATGTCTTCGAGGCCGCGTCTGTTCAGCACCGTGATTCGCCCACGCGTGTATCGGATGAGTCTGGCCTTTTGAAGAGCGCCGGCAACAGACGTTACGGTGGTGCGCGTCAGCCCGAGGATGTTGGATAGAAATTCATGGGTAAACGGGATCGAATTTTCCATGCCGACCATATCATGCGCAAGCAGAAGCCAGCGCGCCAAGCGCCTTTCGGCGTCGTGCAGGCTGTTGAATGCCCGCCTGTTGCACAGAGCTGCGCAAGCAGCATCTCTTGATGGAGAGCGATGCGAGCGCCGAGGCCGGGACTCTGCTGCGCCAATTTGTGGAACAGACCAGCGGCGATACGGAGCGCTTCGCCCGGCGCTTGCACGAGGGCACGGCTTGTTGCCCGCATTTGGCCGAAACCCGCCGAGAGGCCGACACCGCCGTTCTCACCGACCATGGCGACCTCAACAACTCGCCCGTCGCCCGTGATCGCAAGCAGAGAAATTATGCCGGTGAGGGGAAAGTAGACATGCTTGATGCGCTCTCCCTGCTCTTGCAGCTGACAGGCATGCACAAGCGTCGCCGGTTTCGAAAGTGAAAGAAGCTCTGCTCTGTCCGGTGCCGATAAGGACGCGATGAATCGATTGCCGGTCTTGCCCGCCATCAAAAGTCCTCTTCTGCCCGATTGGGTACGGAGAAACCGCCATGTCAGCCTGCGGATTAATTCCGTGCCTGGCGTGGGGAACTTTTTGTAGTGGGTGATTCGCGCGCGCGTCTGTCCGGCATCAGACTTAGCGACGCCGATTAAGTATTGTGTCCCCGGTATTGAGCAACGAAAAGGATTGCTCTCCAACTCTCCATTGCGGGCGGTTTCCCGTCGTTGCCCCTTGCGGGGGCGGGGTCTAGTCTTTCCCCGCGGAGCACGGGATGGAAGCCATGAGCGACGCAGTCGGCCCCGGCGATCTGGTCTATGCGTCAATGCCGCCCCAACAGTGACCGGCCGGCCGGTGCCGCTGGTCGCCGGGGAAACCTACCGTGTCGCCGCGGTCATGGACTATGCCTGCCCCTGCGGACGTTCCGATGCCCTGCTGGACGTCGGCATTGAATTCGCCTGGTGCCAGACGCGCTTCCGACTTCTTCCCAAGCCCAAGGCCAAGACCAGGACGCGCCGCGTTTCGGCTCCGAAGACGAAGGAAATTGTCCGCTAAACCGCCGGCCGGGGATTTGGCCGCGTGGCGAGTTCGCGGGAGCCGCGAACAGGGGACCGGGTTTCCCGTCGCCTTATCCCGTCACCTTTCTCGGGCAATGACGGCCGCTCAAGGCGCGTCAGCGATGCTCCGGCAAGGCGCCCGACACCAGCTTGCGAAAGTGCCGGTCGCGCTTGAGGTGCCATTCGCGGCTCATGGCGGCGCTGCGGGCGTCGTAGCGTTCGGCGTAGAGCAGAACCCACGTCCGGCCGCGCGTCGATCTGGCGCCGGAACCGGAATTGTGCCGGTCGAGGCGGCGCGCGAGATCCGTCGTCCAGCCGACATAGGTTCGATGCACCCGGCCGTCGCTGCTGCCCAGGATGTAGACGTAACAGCTCATGAGTCCGCACAAACCATTCCCGGCCGCCCGCGCGGGGCGGTGGCGTGTCCAAAGATTACGAACCCATCATCGCTCACAGTGCTCGGATTCTTCGCACTGTACGAGGACATCGCCGCGCGCCTGAAGCGACTGCAATTCCGATTGGCTCGGCGGCGGCCGCCTGCGCCCATCGGCGGAAGGCGGCATTGACTTTGGCATAAGCCAATGCTGATATATCAGCGTATGCTTATGAGAGGACCTGGGATGATCTGGAAACATATGCACCGTGTGGCATGGGCGGCGGCCCTGGCCTGGCTTCCGGCCACGGCTCTTGCCGAACTCCGCAGCTGGGACCGATGTCGGATACGATGCTCAACCGCGTGGGCAACTGGAACGTCGAGATCCGATTCCGGCCGGCGGCGAACTCCGAACCGCTTGTCTCCCACGCCACGGAGACGAGCCGGCTCGTCGGCGGCAAATGGCTGCTGAGCGAATTTCAAGGCGACATGGGCGCCGCGCCGTTCAGCGGAATCGGCCTGAATGCGTACGACCCCAGGACCGGGACGTATCCGGGGATGTGGATCGACACCATCGCCAACAGGATCGAGACGACAGAAGGGCGCTACGATCCGTCTGCGAAATCGTTCACCACGGTTTCGGAGGAAACCCGCGGCGGGATCACGCGCCAGGTGACGACGGTGACCCGCACGCTCGATGCCGACACGGAGGAAACCACGCTCGAGGCCGTCGACAGCGACGGGAAACCTTTTACCCGGATGGTGATGCGGATGTCGCGTGCCAA
This sequence comes from uncultured Alphaproteobacteria bacterium, assembly GCA_963802815.1. Lineage (GTDB taxonomy): Bacteria > Pseudomonadota > Alphaproteobacteria > Micropepsales > Micropepsaceae > Rhizomicrobium. The sequence continues at coordinate 17,414 of CAWDKN010000018.1, read as the reverse complement.
ATGACGCACGTGCCGCGGGCGCACCCCGACCCGGACAGGGACATGGTCTTTCGCGCGATCGCCGATCCGACGCGCCGCGCGCTGCTCGACCTGCTGCGCGTGCGGGAGATGAACGTGTCGCAGCTCGTCGCCGGCTTCGACGTCTCGCAATCCGCGATCTCGCAGCATTTGCGCGTGCTGAAGGACGCGGGCCTCGTCCATGAGCGCGCGGTCGGGCGCCAGAATTTCTACATGCTGAATGCCGAGCCGCTTGCCATCGCCTATGACTGGTTCGGCCACTACACGAAATTCTGGGAACAGCGCCTTCTCAATCTCGGCACCCATTTGAGGAAACGACATGCCAAGAAAGATTCGGTTTGAAGCCGTCTATCCCTTTCCCCCGGAGCAAGTCTGGGCTGCGTTGACGGATTCAGCGTCCATGGCGGAATGGCTGATGCCAAACGACTTCGCGGCCGTGATCGGTCACCGGTTCCAGTTCCGGACCAAACCCGCTCCGGGCTTCGACGGCATCGTCGATTGCGAGGTGATCGCCCTCGAGCCGGCCAGGCGCCTGACATTCTCCTGGAAAGGCGGCGGCATCGATACCATCGTGAATTTCGACCTCGCGCCTTCGGGCGCCGGCACCCGCCTCGTCATGGAGCAGTCCGGCTTCAAGGGCCTGCGCGGCATGATGGTGAGCAATATCCTGAAAGGCGGCTGGAAGCGCATGATCGAGACGCGGCTTGCGGCCGCGAGCGGCCGGATCGGCTCCGTCCGGCGACCGGCACCGGCGGTGACCGAATGAAACGCCGCTCGCTTCTCGGCACCGCTCTCGCCCTCGTCGCATTTCGCTGGACCACCGCGAAGGGCGCCGCAACGCCAGACTCGCAACCGAAACGTTTTTTCGTGCTGTTCCACAGCCCGGGACCGCATTGGGACCAGAGCAAAGGCTTCCAGGATCAAGCCGGCATCGGCGAGCATGTGGCGTATATGAAGGGGTTTCTCGATCGGGGAATGCTCGTCATGGGCGGCCCGTTTCTCGATAACAGCGGCGGAATGATGGTGTTCGACCTGCCGACCATCGAAGCCGCGCGCGCCACGGCCGAGCGCGATCCGGCCGTGGAAAACGGCTTGCTGACCGTCGCTGTAAAGCCGTGGCTGGTGGCGCTGTCGCGCAATTAGTCCCGGCACCGTTTCCTTCGCCTGCCAGAAACCGGGTCGCCCGTCCGGCTTCGCGCGCACATTCCTACCCGCCGAAGCGGTGAGGATTTCGTTTCGAAAACTCTGCGCGGCCGCTCCGACGGCCGTCCCAGATGTGGGAATGTCATGCGGAGGAGGAGTCGCGATGCAGGGAGCCCTGGGGGAGAAGATCGGCGAGGGCGCCTTCGCGGATGTCCATGCCTGGGCGCCCGGGCGGGTCGTGAAGCTGTTCAAGGCCGGCGTGCCGCGGCGGATCCCCTGGTTCGAGGCGCGCATGACGCGCGCCGCCTTCGCCGCCGGCGCTCCGGCGCCGGAGGTGCTCGACGAGGTGACGGTGGAGGGGCGTTTCGGCATCGTGCTGCCGCGCCTCGACGGACCGACTTTGTTGCAGCTCGTGCAGACGGGCGCCGTTTCTCCCGCCGAGGCGGGCGCGATCCTCGCGACGCTGGGATTCTCCGTTCACAAGACGCCGCCGCCGCCGGAGGCGCTTCCCCTTCGCGACTACATGGAAGGCTCGTTCCGGCTTTCCGGCGGCACGGTTCCGGGGCCCATCGCCGCCGGCATCCTCGCGCTGATCGACCGCCTGCCGCCGGAAGGCCGCTTGTGCCACTGCGATCTTCATCCCGGAAACGTGATCATGACGGCGGAGGGTCCGAGACTCATCGACTGGACCGGCACGAAGCGCGGAAGCGTCGCGCTGGATCTGGGATGCAGCCACATCATCCTTTCCGAGATCCAGCCGAAAAGCTTCGGCGATCCGGAGCGGCAGCGCGCGGTCGATGCCGCGTTGCAGTCGGAGTACGCGCGGCGCGGCGGCCTGTCTCCCGCGGCACTCACGGCGGCTGTCGAGGCCACCCTGCCCGTCGTGCGCGCCTTCGTTTTGCTCGGAGGGGCGGCGCCGCCTGCCGTGCGGGAACGGATGCTCCGCCGACTTGAAGACGACGTGCGCTCGGAGGACCAGGGACACTGACAGCGGACCGTCGCATTTCCACGCCGACCCGAATATTTTTCAGAGATCGAAGACATGCCATCATCCCGAAGAACGCGAGTCGGCGGGGGCGCGCATATGGCCAATCCAGGATATCCGGAGCTGCTTCAGCTCGGCACGGTGAATTTGACTCCCATCGTGGCCACCGACGGCACCAACGGGATTCTCCTGGAGCTGCAGCCTCATCCGGGACTGGGGCCGAGACCGGTTTCGCGATTTGCCATGACCGATGCGCAAGCGCTCGATCTTTCGCGGAAACTCGCGGCGATCGTAGCGCTGCCGCGCGGGCAGGAAGGCCGGCGCGGCTCCGTGGGCTGAGGCGGTGCCCGTACGTGCTGAAGCGAGGACGTGACTTGACATCCTCGCTGTGGTGCCGCTGTGCCCTCTCCACCCTTTGCCTTCGGCACGGGGGAGGAAAGATCACTCGTAATGCAGCGCGTCGATCGGATTGAGGCTGGCCGCCTTCCTCGCCGGGTAGTAGCCGAAGAAGATTCCGACCGCGGCGGAAAATCCGAATCCCACCGCGATCGCCCCGAACGAGACCTGCGTCGGCCAGCCCGCGACGGCGGAGATGATGAACGACACGGCGACGCCGACGATGATGCCGACGACGCCGCCGGTGACGCTCAGCAGCACGGATTCAAGCAGGAACTGGAGCAGCACCTGCAGGCGGCGCGCGCCGATCGCCATGCGGATGCCGATCTCGCGCGTGCGCTCGGTCACCGACACCAGCAGGATGTTCATGATGCCGATGCCGCCGACCAGCAGCGAGATGGAGGCGACGGTGGCGAGGAGCGCGGACATGACCGCGCTGCTGCTCGCCTGCGCCTCGGCGATCTGGCTGAGGTTGCGGACGCTGAAATCGGCGAGCTGGCCCGGCTGGATGCGGTGCCGTTTGACGAGCGTCGCGGTCACCTGCCTGATCGCCGTGGTCACGATGTCGGGCCCGCCGGCCTGGACGTAGATGCTGTTGACGTAGCCGGTCAGGCGCGGCGTGAGTCCGAAGGCATTCGGCGCGGGCGGATAGTCGACGCTGACGATGTCCTGCGATGCCGCCGGCGCCGCCACGCCCAGCACTTTGCGCTCGGCGGTGTTGAACGGGATCATCACCAGGTCGTCCTGGTCCTGGCCATAGCCGGTCTGGCCCTTGCCGACGAGGAGCCCGATCACGCGCACGGGGACGCCCTTGACCAGGATGACCGCGCCGATGGGATCTTCGCCCGGAGGAAAAAGATTCTGGTAGACCGTCTGGCCGATCAGGCAGACGAGCTCGGCGGCGTCGTTTTGCCGATCGGTCATCGTGCTGCCAGAGGCGATGCGCCAGTTGACGATGTCGAGATAGCTCGGCGTCACGCCCTGGATGTTCGTGCTCCAGTTCTGGTTGCCGTATACGACCTGGCCGCCCTGGCGGACGAGATAGCTGACGCGCTGCACGGCAGGGTCGTCGTGCAGGATCGTCTCGGCGTCGGTCACGGTCAGGGTCGACGCGCTGCCGGCGCCCGCGCGGACGCCGCCGCCCGTCGTGGCACCGGGCTGGACGACGAGCATGTTGGTGCCGAGACTTTCGAGCTGCTTCTGGACCTGGGCGCTGGCGCCGTCGCCGACGGCGACCATGGCGATGAGAGCTGCGACGCCGATGAAGACGCCGAGCATGGTCAGCACGGAGCGAAGCTTGTTGCGCGCCAGCGCCTGCAGCGAGGCGAAGAAGATCATGGACAGGAAGGCGGCGCGAAAATCGCCGCCGGTGCCGGCATCCGGCGGAGCGGGCAGCGGCGGCGATGCCCGCAGCGGGCAGGCCCGGCGCCACGACGGAAACCTGGTGCTCGTCGGAAAGGACATGTCCGTCGCGCATCACGATCATCCTGTCCGCGTAGGCGCCGATATCGGCCTCGTGGGTGACGACGATCACGGTGACGCCATGCTCGCGATTGAGCTTGCGGATGATCTCCATGATCTCGTGCGAGGTCTTGGTGTCGAGATTGCCGGTGGGCTCGTCGGCGAGCAAGACGGCCGGCTCGTTGATCAGCGCGCGCGCCAGCGCCACGCGCTGCTGCTGCCCGCCCGAGAGCTGGTTGGGCGTATTGTGCTCGCGGTCGGCGAGGCCGACATCGGCCAGCGTCTTGCGGCCGCGGTCGGCGCGCTCGCGCGCGGTCATCGCCGCCGCCTCGCCGTAGAGCAACGGCAGGATGACGTTCTCGAGCGCGCTGGTGCGGGCGAGAAGATTGAAGTTCTGGAACACGAAGCCGATGCGCCTGCTGCGGATGTCGGCCAGTTGCGGCTCGGACAGATGCGCGACGTCGCGGCCTTCGAAGATGTATTGGCCGCTGCTCGGCCGGTCGAGGCAGCCGATGATGTTCATCAGGGTCGATTTGCCCGAGCCGGACGATCCCATGATCGCGAGGAATTCGCCGCGGCCCACGGTCAGATCGATGCCTTGCAAGGCGTGGACCGTCGTATCGCCGAGCTGGAACGATCGGGTCAGGCCGACCAGGCTGATGACGGGATCGGCCATGCGCTCGCCTCTCAGAGACGAAGCGAAGGCGTCGTTGCGGACGGATGCGTCGCGTTCGTGCCGCCCGTCGCCATGACGGAGGTGACGATCCGGTCTCCGACCTTCAGGTCGCCCGATTTGATCTCGGCGAAGGTGTCGTCGTCGAGTCCGACGGTGACAGGCACCGCGACGAGCTTGCCCGAACGGTCGACCCAGACGGTGCGTTGCCCGGGCTTGTTGGCGACCTTGGCCGCACCGGCCGGCGTGAAGCGCAGCGCCTGCGACGGGACCCGGAGCACGTTGCGCGCCTCGGCGGTGTCGATGCCCGCGGTCGCGGTCATCCCCGGCATGAGCAGCAACCCGGGATTGGCGACCGTGATCACGACGTCATAGGTGATCACGTTCTGGACGCTGATCGGCGCCTGACGGACCTGCGCCACGCGACCGTGGAACACGCGACGCGGAAAGGCGTCGACGGTGAAGCTGGCGTCCGCGCCCTGGATCGCGCCGGCGATATCGGACTCGCTGACATTCGTATCCACCTGCATTTTCGTCAGGTCCGTCGCGATGAGGAACAGCGTCGGGGTCTGGAAGCTGGCGGCGACGGTCTGCCCCGCCGTGACGTTGCGCGAGACGACCGTGCCGTTCACGGGCGAGACGATGTTGGTGTAGTCGAGATTGATCTGCGCGGCCTTCAGGACCGCTGCCTTCTGGGCGATCTGCGCCACATCGAGCGTCACGAGCGCGCGCGCCTGGTTGTTGGCGTCGTGCGCGGCGTCGTCGACGTCGCGGGAGATCGCTTTCGCCGCGATCAGGGCGTCGTAACGCTGCTGGGCGTGCCCGGTGTAGACGAAATTGGCCTGGTCCTTGGCGAGCTGGGCCTGGGCGACGGCCAGGTCGGCCTGATCCTGGTCCACCACGATCTGGTACGGCCTCGGATCGATCTTTGCGCAGAGCTGGCCCTTGCGCACCTTGGTGTTGTAGTCGCAGGTCAGCGACTCGAGCGTGCCGGAAACGTAAGTGCCGACTTCGACCGTGGTGACCGGGTTGACGATTCCGCTGGCGGTGATGGTGGTGACGACATCGCCCCGCGTCACCGGCGCCAACGCGTATGTGACGGGCGTCGACGCACCGAGCCACCAGACGGCGCTCGCAACCACGATTGCTGCGGCCGCCAGCGCACCGCCGACGAGGAGGCCGTGCTTTCTCGCCCAGGCGCCGTAGACTTTCAGTCCCTGACGCGATCCGGGCCAGACGGGCAGCCAGCCGACGGCGAGGCCGTGCGCAGGCGCCAAGGGCATTTGCGTTCCCATTCCTTTTGAATACCTCTGCGGCTGAAAACCTTGATTGACCGAGGTCAAAGCGGTGAAGGAAATACCAAGCCGGCAGCCAGCGTCAGCGCGTTCCGGCCAGAGGAATTTGGGTCAGCCGACGCGCGGTCGCGCGGCGGGTGATGACGACCTCTTTTTAAATTGCGCCCAACGCCGGCCATGACGGCGGTTCGAAATGTGAACGTCTCGATCGACACCCGCCAGGCTCGGTGGTGAATAACGCCCCCGGCATCGTGGTTCTGAGCACTATTGATCAGAATCAAGGCGACGCGAGCATGGATAGTCACAACTTCGCGAAGGACTTCGCGCCACGCGCGCAGTCTGTCGCGCCATATCGGCGCCCTGTAGGGATTAGGCTGACGCATGAGACGAACGGTGCTGGTTGGGGTCCTCGTCGTCCTCGCCCTCGTCGCGTCGGCCGCAATCTGGTGGATGGCACGCCGGACCGTCGCGCCCACGGAGTTGACGCTGTTCGGCAATGTCGATTTGCGCGAAGTGGACCTCGCCTTCAACAACAGCGAGCGGATCGCCGCGGTGTTTGTCCGCGAAGGCGATCGCGTCGCCAAGGGCCAGGTGCTGGCGCGCGTGGATACCAGCCGGCTCGAGCCCGAGATGGAGCAGGCCGCCGCAAACGTGGACCTTGCGAAAGCCAACTCGGCCAATGCGCGCGTCCAATTCGAGCGCCTTGCGCTGCTGACGCGCGCCTCGGGCGGCCGTGGCGTGGCAACGCAGGATCTCGACAACGCCAGGGCGACGCTGGACATCGACACCGCCCGCGTGCGCGTCGACGAAGCGCAACGCGACCTGCTTCGCCAGGAGCTGAGCGATGCGCAGCTGCTCGCGCCGACCGACGCCACGGTGCGCACGCGGGTGATGGAGCCGGGCGAAATGGCGTCGCCCCAACGCGCCGTGCTGGAGCTTGCCATCACCGATCCCAAATGGGTCCGGGTCTATGTCGCGGAGACGGACCTGGGGAACGTCCACCCCGGCATGGCGGCCGGCGTTTCCGTGGACAGCTTTCCCGGCCGCACGTTCAAAGGATGGGTGGGATTTGTCTCCTCGGTCTCGGAGTTCACGCCGAAAAACATCGAGACCGAGGATCTGCGCACAAGCCTCGTCTATGAGGTTCGCGTTTTCGTGACCGATCCGACGGACGATCTGCGCCTGGGCATGCCGGCAACGGTGCATCTGCCGCTCGCGCCGCCGCGCGCGCCGCCGCCGCCATGAGCGCGCCCAATTCACCGGCCTTGCGCGCGAAATCGCTGCGCAAGACGTTCGTCCGCAACAAAAGCGAGATCGTCCACGCCCTCGACGACATCTCGTTCGAGGCGGCCCGCGGTTCCGTGACCGCGATCGTCGGCCCCGACGGCGCGGGCAAGACGACGCTTCTTCGCCTGGTGTGCGGGCTGCTCACGCCCGACGCGGGCGAGCTCAGCGTGCTCGGGATCGACGTCGCGGCCGATCCGCAGGAAGTCCAGAACCGCGTCGCCTACATGCCGCAGAGATTCGGTCTCTACGAAGACCTGACCGTGCAGGAAAATCTCGATCTCTACGCCGACCTCCACGGCATGACCGCCGGCGCACGGCGGACACATTATCCGCAACTCATGGACATGACGGCGCTCGGCCCGTTCGTGAAGCGCCTGGCGGGACAGCTGTCCGGCGGCATGAAGCAGAAGCTCGGCCTTGCCTGCGTGCTCATCCAGACGCCGGAATTGCTCCTGCTCGACGAGCCTACGGCCGGCGTCGACCCGCTGTCGCGCCAGGAGCTGTGGGACATCATTCTCAAGCTCGTGCGGGACTCGCACATCACCGTGCTCGTCAGCACGTCGTATCTGGACGAAGCCGAGCGTTGCGGGAATGCCGTCGTCATGCATCGCGGCCGGATTCTCGTCCAGGGAACGCCCCCGGACGTGAGCAAGCTCGCCGACGGGCGCGTATTCCGCGCCGATCCTCCTCACGGACAACCGCCGCGCAGCCTGCAGGCGCGCCTGCTCGCCGCGCCGGAAATCGTCGATGCGGTGCCGCAGGCCGGCCGCGTCCGGTTCATTCTTCGCGACGGCGAAACGGAGACGAGCGGGCTCTTCCGGCGCGAACCGCTGGCGGGATTGACGGTGTCTCCCGTCCCGGCGCGCTTCGAGGACGGCTTCATGACGCTGTTGCAGAAGGCGGATTCGGCGCGGCCCTCGGCGGAGATGAAGCTCGACCGGCCGGTCGCCACGCGCGACGGCGAAGCCGTCGTCGCGGTGCACGATCTCGTTCGCATGTTCGGCACCTTCACGGCCGTCGACCATATCAGCTTCGAAGTCCAGCGCGGCGAGCTGTTCGGGCTCCTGGGCCCGAACGGCGCCGGCAAGACGACGACATTCCGCATGCTGTGCGGCCTGCTTCCGGTCACCAGCGGCACGCTGCACGTGGCGGGCGCGGATCTGCGCACGGCACGGGCATCGGCGCGGCAGCACATCGGATATGTGGCCCAGAAATTCTCGCTCTACGGGCAACTTTCGGTCGGGGAAAACCTGTCGTTTCTTCGCCAGCGCCTACGGCCTGCGCGGCGAAAAAAGGCGCCATCGCATCGCCTGGGCGCTCAAGCAGTTCGAGCTCGAAGGCTTCAAGGATCTGCAGAGCGCCCAGCTTCCCGGCGGGTTCAAGCAACGCCTTGCGATGGCGACCGCGCTCCTGCACGAGCCGGAGATATTGTTCCTGGACGAGCCCACCAGCGGCGCCGATCCCCTGGCGCGTCGCGAGTTCTGGCTTCGGATCACCGCGCTTGCCGAACAGGGCGTCACCGTCGTCGTGACCACGCACTTCATGGAAGAAGCCGAGTATTGCGATCATGTCGCGATCCTCGACGAGGGCCGCATCTGCGCCCAGGGCACCACTGCGGAGCTGCGAAGCCGTGCGCCGGCGCGGCAGGCCGCGAGCCCAGCATGGAAGACGCTTTCATCGCGATCGTCGAAGAGGCGCGGCACGGCGCGACGTCGCACAAGCAAGCCGGCGCGGCATGATGGAGAACCGGGGCACTGCGCGCCAAGTTCCGGCGGATCGTCGCGCTCATGCGAAAGGAATCCTACCAGATCGTCCGCGATCCCAGCAGCATCGCGATCGGCATCGTCATGCCGCTGATCCTGATCCTGCTGTTCGGCTTTGCCCTCTCGCTCGACGTGAAGAACGCGCCGATCGCCATCGTCGTCGAAGACCCGTCGCCTGCGACGAGCGAGTTCGCCGCGGATTTCCGCCTGTCGCCCTATTTCGATGCGCATTTCCTCACCTCGATGCGCGAGGCGCAGGAGCTGATGCTGGAGCGGAAGGTGGACGGAATCGTCCGCATCCGCGCGAATTTCGCGCGCGGTCTCGACCTCCAGAAGGCCCAGGTTCAAATTCTCCTGTATGGCGCCGACGCGAATCGCGCCCGGATCATTCTGGGCTATGCGCAGGGCGCCGTGGGCACCTGGGCAGCCCTGCGCAGCGCGACCGGCGAGCCGGTTTCCGGCGGCCCGGTCGTGATCGACAATCGCATGTGGTTCAACGAAGCCAACGACAGCCACTACTTTCTCGTTCCCGGCCTGATCGTCATGGTGATGACGCTCATCGGCGCCTTTCTCACCACCATGGTGATGGCACGGGAATGGGAACGCGGGACGCTGGAAGCGCTCTTCGTCACGCCGGTCCGCGTCGACGAGATCCTGCTGGGCAAGACGCTGCCCTATTTCGCGATGGGCCTGATCGGCCTCACCTTCTGCTTCCTGGCGGCGGAATTCCTGTTTCACGTGCCGTTCCGCGGCTCCCTGCTGGTGTTGGCCGGAGCCTCGGTCCTCTATCTGCTCATAGCGCTGGGCATCGGCCTTCTGATCTCGTCCGCCGTGAAGAGCCAGTTCGTGGCCAGCCAGCTCACCATGGTGGTGACCTATCTTGCCGGCGATGATGCTTTCGGGATTCATCTTCGATCTGCACAGCGTGCCCGTCGCGGTGCAGGCCATCGCCTATATTTTTCCGGCGCGCTATTTCGTGTCGCTGCTGCAGACGGTGTTCCTGGCCGGAAACATCTGGACGATCATCCTGCCGAACGCCGCGGTCATGGCCGGCATGGCAGTCGGCCTGCTGCTGCTGTCGATGCTCGCGACGCGCAAGAAGATCGGATGAGGCGGGACATGTGGGAAAGCCTCCTTCGAATCTTCGCCCTTGTGCACAAGGAGCTGCTTGCCGTTCTCAAGGATCCGCGCAGCCGCTACAGCCTGTTCTGCCGCCCATCCTGCAATGTCTGATCTTCGGCTATGCCGCGACCTACGATCTGAGCGACGTGCCGTTCGCCGTGTTCGACGAAGACCGCAGCATCGCCTCGCGCGAGCTGATCTCCCATCTCGACGGTTCGCGGGTGTTTCACCGCGTCGCCAGCCTCGGCCGCGCCTCGGACATCGCCACCGTGATCAACGACAAGGATGCCCTGCTGGTCATCCACATCGACCAGGATTTCGCCCGCGACCTGTCGCTGGGGCAGCCCGCGCCGATCCAGGTCATCGCCGACGGGCGCAATTCGAACACGGCAGGCGTGGCGATGAGCTATGTGGGCACCATCGTCGACACGTTCAACGCGGAATGGCGCGCGGAACATGGCGCGCGCGGATCCTCCCGTGCAGGCCACCATGCGCGCCTGGTACAATCCGTCTCTGGAAACGCGCTGGAGCATGATTCCCAGCATCATCGGCACCATCACGCTCATGCAGACGATGATGCTCGCCGCCATGTCCATCGCGCGAGAGCGCGAAGAGGGAACCTTCGACCAGTTGCTGGTTACGCCATTTCGCCCGATGGAAATCATGATCGGCAAGGCGCTGCCGGCGATGCTCGTCGGATTGACGATGGCGACGAACGTCCTGCTCGTCTCCCTCCTCTGGTTCCGCATTCCCTTCCAGGGCTCTTTCCTCACGCTTTATGCCGGCCTGATCCTCTTCGTATTGGCGGCGGTGGGAATCGGCATCTTCGTGTCGTCCATCGCCAAGACGATGCAGCAGGCCATGTTGTACGCCTTTGTCGTGATCATGCCGTTCGCCTTGCTCTCCGGCCTGACCACGCCGATCAGCGACATGCCGGAAATCTTTCAGTACTTCACGCTGATCAATCCGCTGCGTTATGCCATCACGATCGCGCAACGGGTCTATCTGGAGGGCGTGGGCATAGACAGGCTGCTGCCGGATCTCTGGCCCATGGTGCTGATCGCCGCGGCGACGCTGAGTGGCGCGACCTGGATGTTTCGCAACAGGGTCGGGTGAGGAGGCCGTTCGATTGCCGTACTTTGCGACACCTCGAAAGCTCCTGCCGGCGCTTGTGCTGGCGCCGTTGCTTGCCGGATGCACGATGGGCCCGGATTTCGTTGCGCCGGCACCGGCCGCGCCCGGAGGCTGGACGGATACGGCATTGCCTGCAGGCGCAAAAGGCACTGTGGCAGGCGCCTTCAACGCGCAGCCGGCCGACGAGGCCTCATGGTGGGCGAACTTTCACGATGCGACCTTGTCGTCGCTGATCGCGCGTGCCGCGAATCGAACCTGGACGTCCGCGAGGCGGCGCTGCGTATCTCGGAAGCCCGCACGCAGCGCACGATCGCGGCGGCGGATCAATGGCCGAGCCTGGGCGGCAATGCGTCCTATGCGCGCCAGGGTTTCAGCGATACGACGGCGCAAGGATCGCTCTTCAATTCGATCGGGAGTTTCGGAGCAGGCAGCGGACTGGCCATCCCGAGCTTTCCCAACCCCTACGACCAGTACCAGGCCGGGTTCGACGCGTCGTGGGAGCCCGATCTGTTCGGCGGGGTGCGGCGTTCCGTGGAGGCTGCGAGTGCCGAGGCACAGGCAGCGATCGAAGACAGCCACGATGCGCTGGTGTCCTCGAGGGCGAAGTGGCGCGAACCTACATCGACCTTCGCGGCGCGCAACTGGAGCTCTCGGTCACCAACGAAAATCTCGCCACGCAACGCGAGGTGCTCGTACTGGCGCATCAGCGCGAGCGCGCCGGGTTGACGACCTATATCGATGTCTCCAATGCGGATGCGCAGGTGAGAAGCACGCGGTCGCAATTGCCGCTTCTCGAACGGCAGATCGATGTCGACATCAACCAGCTCAGCCAGTTGCTGGGGCGCGAGCCCGGGGCGCTGCGGGCCGAGCTCATCGCCGCAACCCATTCCCGCTGCGCCCCGGACATCGCGATCGGGCTGCCGGCCGATCTCGCCCGAAGGCGTCCCGACATCCGCGCGTCGGAAGCGCGCCTGCATGCGGCGACGGCCCAGATCGGCGTCGCCACGGCCAATCTGTTTCCGCGCGTCACGCTCGATGCCTCTTTCGGCACCCAGGCCGAGCACCCTCTCGACCTCACCCGATGGGCAAGCCGCTTCTTTTCCTTCGGGCCTACGATCGAGATCCCCATTTTCGAGGGCGGCAAGCTCAAGGCGATGGTGCAGCTCTCGGACGTGCACGAGAAAGAGGCGGCGGTCGATTATGCGAAGACCGTGCTCTCCGCCTTGCATGAGGTCGAGAACGCGCTCGTCGCGTACAACACCGAAGGCGCGCGGCGTCTCGACCTCGAAGCGACGGCCGCCCGGAACGCGGAAACGTTGGCGCTCGCCCGACAGCGTTATCGAAGCGGCCTCACGACATTCCTGGACGTTCTCGACGCGGAGCGGTCGCTGCAACAGACGGAACTGGCGCTGGCGGGCAACACCGCGGCGACGTCGACCGACCTTGTCGCCCTCTACAAAGCCCTCGGCGGCGGATGGCAAAAGGCGGCGGGCGCGAACCCGGACCAGGACAGTCCAGGCTAGACGCCGCGGCCATCGAAGACCTTGTCTGAGCGAGGTCAATGTGGCGTGAAAGCAAAATGCTACTGCGCCGGCCGCTGGGCCATTGTCCGGCGCAGGACGCCGGAGAGCTCTTCGACCGAATAAGGCTTGCGCAGCAGCTCGAAGCCGTGGCTTCCCTTCGTCGACGAGCGTCTGGCTGTAGCCGCTGGTCAGCACGACCGGCATGCGCGGGAGGCGACGGCGGATCTCGTGGCCGAGCGTCACGCCGTCCATTTCCGGCATCACGACGTCGCTGAACACCAGGTCGAAACGCGACGTGCCCGTCTCAAGCGCCTTCAGCGCCTCCTTCGCGTTGTTCACGAGAACCGCTTCGTAGCCAAGCTCGCTGAGAAGCTGCGACGAAAACTCGCCCACTTCGGCGTTGTCCTCGACAACGAGGACGCGGCCCCGGGCGGCGGGAAGCGACGATGCGGCGCCGTTCGCGTTGTCGGCGACGTCGATCGGCTTGGCCGTGGCGGGAAGTCGGATCGTGAAGGTGGTGCCCTTGCCGACTTCGCTCTCGACGCTCACCGAGCCGCCCGACTGGCGGGCAAAGCCGTAGACCTGCGACAGGCCGAGGCCGGTGCCCCGTCCGACCTCCTTCGTCGTGAAGAACGGCTCGAAGATCTTGTCGATCCGATCGGCTGCGATGCCGCAGCCGGTATCGCTGACCGTGACGGTCACGGCATTTCCCGGCCCGCCGGCGTCGCCCGGATTCGTCCGCGTCGCGGGCGATGCGCACGCGCAGATGGCCGCCATCGTCGATCGCGTCGCGCGCATTGGCCGCGCAGATTGACCAGGGCGGTTTCGAATTGGCTGGGATCGGCTTCGATCGCCAGCGGCCGCTCCGCGGCGTCGATTTCCAGCACGATACGCAGATCCGACCACGGTCCTGAGCATCTCCGAGATGCCCTCGATCTGGGCCACCGCGTCGAAGACGCGCGGATTGAGCGCCTGGCGGCGCGAGAAGGCGAGCAACTGGCCGGTGAGCTTGGCGGCGCGGTCGGCCGTGTCCGAAATGGCGTCGACGTAGCGGCGGCGCCGGTCTTCGGCGAGATCGCGCCGTCGCGGCGATCCCGCCGACGAGCGGATGATCGTCAAGAGATTGTTGAAGTCATGGGCGACGCCGCCGGTGAGCTGGCCGATGCTCTCCATCTTCTGCGCGTGCCGCAGGGCCTCCTCGGCAGCCGCGCGCGGTGAACTCGATCGCCTCGGGCGCGATGCCGACCACGGCGCCGTCGCGGCGCGCACCGGCCGCATCTGGAAGTCGAACCAGCGCCAGCCGCCGACGGGCAGTTTGACGTGAATCTCCTGGCGCACGGCTGCCGGCCGCAACGGCGGGTATCGCGCGCGATCCTTTCTCGGTCATGCCGGGCGTGTCGGTGAACCAGGGTGTCTCCCAGAACGGCTTTCCGACGACGTCGTCGAGTCCGGCGCCGATGCCGCCGAAGCGAAGTCGCGTTGGCGTCGAGGAGCGTGCCGTCGAGCGCCATCAGCCCTGATAGGTGTAGCTGTTCTCGAATATCGTGCGCAGTCGCGCCTCCTTCGCGCTGCAGTTCGGCGGTGCGTTCGGCGACCTGGGTCTCGAGCGTTTCGTTGAGCCGCGAGCAACGCCTCCTGCGCGCTCTTGCTCTCGGTCATGTCCTGGAAATAAATGGACAGGCCGCCATCGCGCGCCGGATAGACGCGCACGTCGAACCAGCGGCGCCAGGGCGCGTAGTAGTTCTCGAAAGCGACGCTGTCCCGCTCGGCGCCTCGCCCGGCGATAGTTCGCCTCGAGCGCTGTTCCGGCGCGCTCGCGGGAATATCGTCCCAGACGATTTTGCCGATCAGCTCCTGCGCCGACCCGTCCCATCAGCCGCTCGGCGGCGGCGTTGACGTAGGTGAAGCGCCACTCCCGGTCGAGCGCGAGAAACCCGTCGTTGATGCTCGCGAGGATCGCTCTCGGCGCGATCCTGGGCGATCTTCGGCCTGGACGGCGCAGCTCGTTCTTCGACGCGCACCGCCTCGCGCCGCAGCGCCGCCATGTCGAGATTGGCGCGCACGCGCGCGAGCAATTCGCGCGCGCTGAACGGCTTGGTCAGATAATCGTCGGCGCCCGGCGTCCAGGCCTTCGACCTTCGCCTCCTCGCCGGCGCGCGCCGAGAGCAGCATCACCGGGATGTCGCGAGGTCGCGTCGTCGCGCAGCGCGCGCAACAGGCCGAAGCCGTCGAGCCTCGGCATCATGACGTCGGACAGCACCAGATCCGGGCGCTCGCGCCGGCGGCGGCCATCGCGCGCTTCGCCGTCGGTCACCGACTTCGACCGCGGAAGCCGGCCGCGCCAGCAGCCGCCGCGACATAGTCGCGCATGTCGGCGTTGTCGTCGGCGAGCAGCACGCGTCTGCCGCTCGCGCGGCCAGTCCGCCACGCTCGCCGGTATCCTCGGCGCGGACGCCCGCGCTGCTCGGCGGTGTCCGCGGCGCTCGCCGACAGCCAGCGCAACGCCTCCTCGACATAGGCCTCGGCGCGATTGGCGCCGTCGACGGCGCGCGGTCTGCGCGCCATTCGTTCTGGTCGGGCAGATGGCCGGTGCCGAACGGCAGGGACACGGTGAAGGCGGTGCCGGCGCCCGCCTCGCTCTCGACGCGGATGGCGCCGCCGTGCAGCTTCACCAGCTCCTGCACCAGCGCCAGACCGATGCCGCTGCCTTCGATCGATGCGGCCGCGCGCGCCTTCGACGCGGTGGAAGCGCTCGAACAGTTGCGGCACCTCGTCGGCGGGAATGCCGGCGCCGGTGTCGCGCACCGTGACCTCGCGCGCTCCGTCCGTCGGCGGATGCGAGTCTCGACCGCGATCTCGCCCGCGAATGTGAATTTGAACGCGTTCGAAACCAGGTTGAGCACGATCTTCTCCCACATGTCGCGATCGACATAGACCGGCTCCGGCAGCGGCGGCGCAGTCGATGATGCAGTCGCAGGCCGGCCCGCTCGATGGCCGAGCGGAAGCTGCGAGGCGAGTTCGGCGGTGAAGGCGCGAGGTCGATCGGCTCGAAGTTGGCCTGCACGCGGCCGGCCTCGATGCGCGAGAAGTCGAGCAGCGTGTTGACGAGCTTCAGCAAGCGCACGCCGTTGCGGTGCGCGATCTCCAGCGCGCCGATGATCGGCGAGCGGCGGCGTCTCCGGCTTCGCGCAGCACATCTTCGAGCGGCCCCAGCATCAGCGTCAGCGGCGTGCGGAATTCGTGGCTGACGTTGGAGAAGAACGTCGTCTTGGCGCGGTCGATTTCCGCGAGCGCTTCGGCGCGCCGGCGCTCCGCCTCATAGGCGTCGGCATTGGCGAAGCCGGCGGCGATCTGGCCGGCGACCAGGCCGATGAAGCCGCGATAGGCTTCGTCGAGCCGACGGTAGGGATTGAGCGCCGGCGACCAGGAAGCCGGCCGGCCGCGCCTGCCCCTGCCGCGCGATCGGCGCGATCATGGCTTCGCGTGCCGGCTTGTCCCATCCGCCCGCCGGTACTCGGCCGACGCCCCGGCAAGGTCGATCACCGCTTCATCCGTCTTTCGGCCCGCAAGAGATCTTCGCCGGCCGGCCATGGCGCGCCGGCCGGCCGCCGGGTCGATGAGCAGCGGCGCCATCGGATGTCCCGGCTCGATGCCGGAGGCGCAGGCCAGATGGCCCTTCCATCCTGGTCGAACAGGTAGGTCAGCGCGAACGGCAAATCCTTCCGATTGGTCTCGCAGCCCGCGCTGCGGTCGACGCGCAGCACCTCGTCGCTGCGTAGTCTTGCCTGCCGATATCGCGAAGCAAGATCGCGCAAGCTGGATAGACGGCGCTCGCCGATGACGCGCTCGGTCTCCTCGGTGACGACACAGAGCATCCCGACGATCGCGCCAGCCTCGTCCGCCAGCGGGCTGAGTATGAGAACGTGTGGTAGGTTTCCTCGGGATAGCCGCTGCGCTCCAGGAAGCAGCAGCAGGCCCTCATCCCATGTGGCTTCGCCATGTTGCCAGGACATGCTGCATCCGCGGCCCGATGTCGGGCCAGATCTCCTTCCAGACCTCGCGGGCCGGCGCTCCCAATGACCAGGCGATGCTTGACGCCGAGGGTCGGACGGTAGGCGTCGTTGTAGAAGAAAGTGAGCTCCTCACCCCACCCCATCCACATGGCGTAGCGTGACGACAGCAGGATCGCACGACCGTCCTGAGGCTCTGGGGCCAACCCTCGCCCGGCCCGAGCGGCGTATCGTCCCATGATTTGGCGCGCATCAGCGCCGCCATCTCTCCCCCGCCGGAAAAGAAGTCGCCGACACCGGCTTTCGAAATGGATCTGTGTTTTCGATTCCCGCTCCAACTGGAAACGAAAGCCTTGAAATTTCTGGATATTTTCCAGAGCGTTCGATTGGACAGCCGAAAGTTCCCCTCGGCAAACGCCTGATGGAACTTTTGGTTCCGAGGCGGTCGGGTGCACCCATATCATCGCACAGTGCTGGCCCGCGGGCCGGTGATGACAGAGCTGACGGGAGCGAGACACGTCGTCCCAATTGCTAGAGGTCGACCGTCAAAAATTGCCCGATGCCATGAACGCCCTGTCCCACCGCTTCTGCGTCGCCCCCATGA
>CAWDKN010000017.1:0-17640 GCA_963802815.1 uncultured Alphaproteobacteria bacterium | reverse complement strand
TCTCGGAACCGCGAACACGCTGGTTTACGTGAAAGGACGGGGCATCGTCTTCAACGAGCCGTCCGTCGTCGCCACCATCAATCGAGGCGGCAAGAAACAGGTTCGCGCTGTCGGAAACGACGCCAAGATGATGCTGGGAAGTACGCCCGGAAACATCGAGGCGATCAGGCCGATGCGAGACGGCGTTATTGCGGATTTCGAAATCGCGGAAGAAATGATCAAGCACTTCATCCGCAAGGTCCACAATCGCCGCTCCTTCGCTAATCCCATGATCATCGTGTGCGTCCCATCCGGTTCGACGGCCGTGGAACGGCGCGCGATCCAGGAATCGGCGCTTTCGGCCGGGCCAGGCGGGTATCCCTGATCGAGGAACCCATGGCAGCCGCGATTGGCGCGGGCTTCCCGTCTGCGACCGACGGCTCGATGGTCGTCGACATCGGCGGCGGCACGACGGAGGTTGCGGTGCTTTCGCTTGGCGGCATCGTCTATTCGCGTCGGTGCGGGTCGGCGGCGACAAGATGGATGAGGCGATCATCGCCTATATCCGCCGTCACCAGAACCTTCTGATCGGCGAAGCCAGCGCCGAGCGGATCAAGAAGGAGATCGGCTCCGCCGCGCCGCCGGCCGACGGCAATGGCATCACCCTCGAGATCAAGGGCCGCGATCTCCTGAACGGCGTGCCGAAGGAAATCACGATCACGCAGCGTCACATCGCTGAGGCGTTGGCCGAGCCGGTCAGGCGCGATCGTCGAAGCCGTGAAGGTGGCGCTCGAAGCCACGCCGCCCGAACTGGCCGCCGACATCGTAGACAAGGGCATCGTGCTGACGGGCGGTGGCTCGCTGCTCGCCAATCTCGATCAGGTCCTGCGCGAAGAAACGGGGCTGCCCGTACACATCGCGGACGATCCGCTTTCCTGCGTGGCGCTGGGAACGGGACGTGTGCTCGAGAACGCCAAGGTCATGCGGCATGTCTTGTCGACCGCGTTTTGAGAAGGCCCGGGCGCGGCCAGGGGTTGAATTGACTATGGCGAACGGGACCTGGAGGATCGCGCGTCGCGGCAACGCCCAGCTTCCGCTCGCCATCGTCGCGGCGATCGCGATTGCGCTTCTGCTGATCGGCAAGGCGCAGTCATCGCTGTTCGACCGCGCCCGCTCGCACGTAACCGATCTGATGGCGCCGGCGCTCGAGACGGTTCGCCAGCCGCTCGCCAGTGTCGACCGCTGGATGGGTTCCGTCGGCGCGATTTTCACAGTCTATCAGGAGAACCTTCGCCTCAAGGAGGAGAATGCGCGGCTCAGGCAATGGCGCAACGCCGCCGTCGTCCTGCAGAGCCGCGTCCAGCGCTACCAGCTTCTCCTACACGCCATTCCCGACCCCGAGCTCTCATCGGTGCTCGCCCGCGTGATCGGCCGCGCCAACCGGCCATTTGTCGAGACCATGATCGTCGATGCCGGCAGCGGCAACGGCGTAAAACCGGGACAGGCGGTGGTCGACGCGCGCGGCATGATCGGGCGCATCTTCGTAACCGGCCAGCGCACGGCGTGGATCATCCTTCTGACCGACCTGAACAGCCGCATTCCCATCACTATCGAGCCGGGTAACATCCAGGCGATCATGGCGGGAGACAATTCGCCGACGCCGTCCATCGAGATCGTCTCCCAGAACGCGACGATCAAGCCGGGCTACCAGGTCGTCAGCTCCGGCGATGGTAGCCTGCTGCCGCCGGGCCTGCCCATCGGCACGATCGTCGGCGATCCCGCGATCGGCGCGTTCCGCGTCTCGCTCCTTGCCGATGCCGCGTCGAGCCAGGACGTGGAAATCATCGATTTCAAGCACCCGCCGGAGACCCCCCCCTCGCCCAACGATCTGCCCGCGACGGCCGCGGGTCTGGCGCCGGCTGCGGCGCCCTCGCCCGCGAACGCGCCACAGCCGGGAACGATCATGGGACAGGCGGCTGCCAGCGCGCCGCCGGGCATTCCGGTCCCTAAGCCTACGGTCGTCAATGCCGCCGCACCGCAACAAGCGGCCCCGGCCACTCTTCTGCCAGGCCAGGATGGCGCGCAACGCCCCGCCATCGCCTCGCCTGCATCTCCGCCCCCTCCGCCCGCCGGCAGCTCCCCGGACGACGAAACCAACCAGTGATCGCTGCGATGGAGCGTGCGGGTTACATGTTCAGCAGTCGGATCTTCGCCAACATGATCCCGGTCCTGTCGGGGGTGCTGGGCGCGATCGTCGGCAATGTGCCGATTTCACTGCTGGGCGGGGCCTTGCCAGCGCCGCTCTTCGCCCTGATGCCGATCTATTTCTGGTGCCTGGTCAGGCCCGACCTGATGTCGCCCGCGTGGGCGTTCGGCATCGGCGTGCTCGAGGACGTCCTGTCGGGCGGTCCCCCGGGAATTGGGGCGCGTCCTTCGTGGTGACGTACGCATTGATTGATCGCCAGCGTGACGTCTTCGCAGGATTGTCCGGTTTGGGCGCGATGCTCGGCTTTGCGACGGCAGCCTTGGCCGCATGCGGCTCTGCCTATTTCCTCGTTTCGATCTACCATTGGCAGGTGCTGTCGCTTGCCCCCATCATGAGCGAGCTTGCGACGACGGTGCTTTTCTATCTGCCGGTTGCCGCGTTTCTCGGGCTTGTCCACCGCCGCATGGTGGGACCGCTCAGGAGCGATTTCTGATGCCCCTGTTCGATCGCAAGGACAAAAGCCGCTATGCAACGTTCACGCGCCGCACGCTGATGATGTCGGGCGGCATGGGTGTCGTCTTTGCCGTGCTCAGCGGACGGCTCTACAAGCTGCAGATCCTCGACGGCGACCAGTACACGACGCAGGCCCAGGACAACAGCGTCAACCAGCGCCTCATCGCGCCGCCGCGCGGGCGCATTCTCGACCGCTTCGCAGTCGAGCTTGCCGACAACCGGCGCAACTATCGCGTCCTGCTCGTCTCCGAACAAGCGACCGACGGTGTCGAAGCAGCGCTCGACAGGATCGCGCAGGTAATCGAGCTTCCCGATCGCCAGAAGCAGAAAGTCCTGGCGCAGATCGCGCAGAACAAGAAGTTCGTGCCCGTGCCGGTCGCCGAGAATTTGTCCTGGGAAGAATTCGCGCGAATCAACCTGCATCTTCCTTATCTTCCCGGCGTGCAGCCGGATGTCGGGGAGACGCGGTCCTATCCTTACGGCGAGGGGCTCTCGCATGTCCTGGGGTATGTCGCGGCGGTCTCGCCCGACGACAAGAAGGACGACGACGACCCGCTGCTCGACCTTCCCGGCTTCCGCATCGGCAAGCGCGGCATCGAAAAGGCCTTCGACGAAGACGTGCGTGGCCAAGCCGGCGCCAGCCGGGTCGAAGTGAACGCCTACGGCCGCGTGATCCGCGAGCTCTCGCGCGTGCCTGGCGTGCCGGGCAAGGACATCTATCTCACCATCGATCAGCAGCTGCAGCAATTCACCGACCAGCGTCTGGGGCAGGAAAGTGCCGCCTGCGTAATCATGGACGCGAATACGGGCGATGTTCTCACCCTCTCTTCCACGCCGGGATTCGATCCCAACATGTTCAATGTCGGCATCACGTCGGAACAATGGAAGACGCTGACGACGGACGATCACACACCGCTCATCAACAAGGCGCTCGCAGGCGTCTACCCGCCGGGATCGACCTTCAAGCCGGCGGTGGCGCTGGCCGCCGTCGACGCGGGCATCGCGACGCCCAGCTACACCGTTTTCTGTTCGGGTTCGATCACGCTCGGAAGCCACTCCTTCCACTGCTGGAAGAAGGGTGGCCACGGCACGGTCGACCTGCATCGCGGAATCCAGCAATCTTGTGACGTGTTCTTCTATGAGACGGCGCGCCGGCTCGGCATCGATGCGATCGAGCAGGCCGCGCGCAAGCTCGGCTTCGGCGCCGTCACCGGCATCGAGATCCCGGGCGAGAAGGGCGGCTTTATTCCGAGCGCCGCCTGGAAACTGGCGCGCTACGGCATTCCATGGCAGCTCGGCGAGACTCTCAACACCGGCATCGGCCAAGGCTACGTGCTGGTCACGCCGATCCAGCTCTGCACCATGGCCGCTCGCATCGCGAGCGGCCGCGCAGTGACGCCGCGCATCGCCCACACCGTCGGCACGACCTCGCTGCCGCGCCCAATTCCGGACGTACTGCCGTTTTCGGACGGCGCCTTTGCCGCCATTCGGTCGGGAATGAATGCCGTCACGAACGAGCCGGGCGGGACGGCTTATGCCTATCGGATCGCCCAGCCCGGCTTTGAGATGGCGGGAAAGACGGGCACCGCGCAGGTTCGCGTGATTACGAAGGAAGAACGCTCTTCCGGCGTCAAGAAGGACACGGCACTGCCCTGGAAGCTGCGCGATCACGGATTGTTCGTTGCTTACGCTCCGGTGAC
The DNA here is from genome assembly GCA_963802815.1 of uncultured Alphaproteobacteria bacterium. Classification (GTDB taxonomy): domain Bacteria; phylum Pseudomonadota; class Alphaproteobacteria; order Micropepsales; family Micropepsaceae; genus Rhizomicrobium. The sequence continues at coordinate 13,242 of CAWDKN010000017.1, read as the reverse complement.
AAATCCGCGCTACGCCCTGTCGATTATTCTGGAGCATGGAGCGCTCGGACACCCGCACGTGCAGATGGCGCGAGACATTCTCCTCTTCGCGCAGCAGCGCGATCCCCTGAAGCTGCCGACCGCCTATCCCACGGGCTCGGCCTCCGTGCTCGGCAAGGTGCCCGCATGATCACGCGTCCCTATGCCCTCGCCCGCCGCCTGCTGACGCCGCAGGACAAGCTCTTCGAGATCAACTGGGGTCTCGTGCTCCTGATCACGCTGATCGCGAGCGCGGGCTTTGCGATGCTCTATTCGGATGCCAACGGCAATTTGTGGCCGTGGGCAGGACCGCAGATGATCCGCTTCGGGATCGGCATCTTCATCCTGGTCGCCGTCGCACTCACCGACATCCGCGTGTGGATGCGCCTTGCCTATCCCGCCTATATCCTCGCCTTCGTCCTGCTCGTGGCCGTGACCGTCGCGGGCCATGTAGGCCTCGGCGCACAGCGCTGGATCACGCTCGGCCCGATCGAGCTGCAGCCTTCGGAGCTGATGAAAATCTCGCTCGTGCTGGCGTTGTCGCGCTATCTGCACGGCCTCAGCGTCGAGGACGTGTCGAAGCCGCTCAAGCTCGCGATCCCGCTCGTCATGATCGGCCTGCCGGCGGTACTGGTCGCGTTGCAGCCCAATCTCGGCACGACCCTGATCCTGATCGCCGACGGGACCTCGCTTTTGTTCCTGGCCGGCCTCTCCTGGTGGTGGATCGCGCCAACGCTGACAGGCATCGCCGTCGCCGTGCCTATGGCCTGGCAGTTCGTCCTGCACGACTACCAAAAGCGCCGCGTGATGACCTTCCTCAACCCGGAGTCGGACGCGCTTGGCGCCGGCTGGAACATCACCCAGGCCAAGATCGCAATCGGCTCGGGCGGGCTCACCGGCAAAGGGTTCCTCGAGGGCACGCAGAGCCGCCTCAACTTCCTCCCCGAAAAGCAGACCGACTTCATCTGGACGAGCTTCTGCGAGGAGTTCGGCTTCGTCGGCGCGATCGCGCTGCTGGTGCTGTTCGCGGTCGTTATCGCCTACGGCATCCAGATCGCCATGAGCGCGCGGAGCCAGTTCGCGCGGCTCCTTGCCATGGGCATCACGCTCAACTTCTTTTTCTACATTATGATCAATGCGTCGATGGTCATGGGCCTGATCCCGGTCGTCGGCATTCCCATGCCGCTCGTCTCCTATGGCGGCACCGCGATGCTGACAGTCATGTTCGGCTTCGGTCTGCTGATGAGCGCGCACGTCCACCGGCAGGTGGAGATTCCACGCCATTCGGGCGGGATCATCTGAGATTATCAGGAGAAACGCGCCCATCCACGGGCACGGGGGGCTTCGCGATCCGCGCGCCGCAGCCGCAGCATGGACTCGCCAAAATCCCTCTGCTATAGGCCCCATCCTTTCGCGCGGCCGGGAAAGACCTGGCGCGACGGTGGGGTGATTAGCTCAGTCGGTAGAGCAGCTGACTCTTAATCAGCGGGTCGCAGGTTCGATTCCTGCATCACCCACCACGCTTCGCCCAGACGGCTACGCGTAGCGAAACCGCGTGTGGCCCGTCTGGGTGAACCACGCGTGGCGCTAGCGGCGCAGACACACGTCTCACAATGCAAAGGCCAACGATCCGCCCAGCACGAGGGCTGCGGAGATCGCGAGCACGACAAGCCAGCCGTGAGACGTCAACACTGCGGGCCGCCTGCGATCGAAGAATCCAAGGCGGCGGGACAGCAGGCGAAAGCGGCCGACGGATCCGTTCCTGAAGCGCAACGTGGAGTCTCCGCCGCAAATTTGTGTCATGAAATCGCCAACTCCTTCGCACAAGGCGGGCGAAACGCGGCCGCCTCATGAAATGACGGCGTATCCGTCTCCGAAATACAATCGCCCGCGCCGCGCGGCTCACACGTGCGTGATGTCCGCGCCGCGCTCCGCGAGGGCGCCGAGTTGCGCAAGGATATCATCGGAGACCTCGGTGGCGCGCCGCGCCGAACGGGCCGGTAGCGTCTTGTTGCCCTCGAGAACTTCGAAGAGTGCCGCGCGCGCCCGCGCCACGCGGCTTTTTGCGGTGCCGGCGGGGGTCGTGCAGATATCCGCCGCGATCCGATAGCTGAAGCCGCCGACAGCAACGAGGATCAGGGCTTCGCGCTGGCCTTCCGGCAGATTGTCCAGGCCTCGTGCGACGTCAGAAAGCTCCATCGCGCGTTCCTGTTCCTGCGCCGGCGCAGGAATTTTTTCACCCAGGACCGGATCCCAGCACACCTCGCGCCACGCGCGGCGCTTCTGGGAATAGATCTGGTTGCGCAGGATCGTAAAGACCCAGGCCTTCAAATTCGATCCCGGCTCGAAGTGATTTCGGGAGCGCCAGGCCTTCGCCAGCGCGTCTTGTGTCATGTCCTCCGCGATCGGCTTGTTGCTGCACATCGCACGGGACATCGAACGCAGATAGGGAATGAGTGCAACGAGATCGCGCTGGAATTCCGATGATCCGCGCGCGCTCGCTGCCGCCGCTCCATCGAGGTTCTTCGAAACGGGCTGATCCATGTCGTTTCCCCTTCCGACCGTGCCGCTGACTCTCTCTAACCGGGCGGGGAATGCTTGCGCCCTCGACGAGGCGGCCCGGTCGCAACTGAGTCTTCCTGCTGCATGGCGGGAATGACTTCTCCCACGCAACCGACACGCTAGGCGTGCACCGGATTCGAGACTGGTCAAAATCGCTCAGGTAGAGGCAGTTTAAGCGAATGCCCGCGCAACGCGCGCATCGCGGGCGTTGCGTTCGACGAGTTCAATTTCGCGAAGTGCGTTCCTGAAAAAACTCGCGCGTGCCCCCATGGTTCCTGCGAGATCCGGCTTGGCCGTCCGAAAGCATAATTTCGCGCCTGAAGGGCGAAACTGAGCGATCTTGCACAGAAGCGCTCGCAGTCTTCTGCTGCATTGCACGGCGCGATGGGTGTGAAGCGCTGGGATCGGGTGTGTCCGCCACGCTGCGTGGTCGCATTGTCGCCGTTTCGGCCAGGGTGCGCCAGGCATATCGTCCGGATCATCCGCATGACGTTTCGAGAATCCTGCGACGGGACTTTCCGGCTTCCGCCGCAACAACAGGAGACGACCCGTGTCACTGGGACTCATACTTATCATCATCCTCGTCATCTTCCTGCTCGGCGGATTCAGCGGCCGTTTCGGCGGCTACGGCTATGGGTATGGTCACGGCGGGATAGGAATCATTGGAATCATCCTGATCGTGGTCGTCGTTCTGCTGCTCATGGGGCGAATCTGATCCGACTTTCGTCGTCCTTCGCACGCGCGGAAACCCGTAACGCGCCAATTTGAGCAGACGAAGGCCGGCACGGCGAGCGCCGACGACGTGGGAGCGGGCGTCCACTGTCATTCGCACTATCCGCATTGTTCGTCGCGGGCTGGCGCCATCATCACCATTGCCGCCACTGGGGAGCGTACTGGCGCCAGACGTGCGGTTTACGCAATCGGCCGCATGAGATTTCCGTGCGCGAACGGCGGCCGCGAACGGCCGCCGCCGGCGCATCGGGCAATTGCGTGACGATCAGCCCTTGAGGAACGCGAGCAGATCCGCGTTGATCGTCTCCGCCTGCGTCGTCGGCATGCCGTGCGGGAAGTCCTTGTACGACTTGAACGTCGAATTCTTCAGGAGCTTCGCCGACAGCGGGCCCGAGGCGACATAAGGGACGATCTGATCGTCCTCGCTGTGCATGACCAGAGTCGGCACGGTGATCTTCTTGAGGTCCTCGGTGAAGTCGGTCTGCGAAAAAGCGACGATGCCGTCGTAATGCGCCTTCGCGCCGCCCATCATTCCCTGGCGCCACCAGTTCTGGATATTCGGTTCCAACGATTTTACGCCGGGCCGGTTGAACCCGTAGAAGGGCCCCGAGGCCAGTTCGCGATAAAAGCCGGAGCGGTCGGCGGCGAGCGCCGCCTGAAAGTTGTCGAAGACCTTCTTCGGCGTGCCGTTCGGATTGGCCGGTGTCTTCACCATCAGCGGCGGCACGGCACTGATCAGCGCGGCCTTCGCGGCGCGGCCCTCGCCATGGCGTCCCAGATAGCGCGCCACCTCTCCGCCGCCGGTCGAATGGCCGACATGGATGGCGTCCTTCAGGTCGAGATACCTGGTCAGCTCCGCGAGGTCGTCGGCGTAATGGTCCATATCGTGTCCGTCGCCGACCTGCGCGGACCGTCCATGGCCCCGGCGGTCATGCGCGATCACGCGATAGCCGTGATTGAGGAAGAACATCATTTGCGCATCCCAATCGTCGGCCGATAGCGGCCAGCCATGGCTGAAAACGATCGGCTGGCCCTTGCCCCAATCCTTGTAGAAAATCTCGACGCCGTCTTTTGTGGTGATCGTGCTCATCGCATTGTCTCCTTTCCGAAGCTCTCGATCGGTTGTGGAACAGAAATGGCATTGCAAAGCGTGGTGGACGAGACACTAAATCCCTTCGAGGAAACCGGCCAGACGGAATTGATGGCAGTTACAAGACGTGCCGCTTGAATACGGCCGCCGGCGTCAAGCGCCTGTCATTGCTGGATTTCTTCATCGCTGTGCCGCCGTTGCGTCATGCGCGCGTACATCCCGGTCGGCCGTCGAAGATCGCGGCGAACAGCTTTCCGGCATCGATCGAGAACTGCACGCCGTCGATAACCATGAAGTTGCCGAATTGGCGCGTCAGCGCAAGTGTCTCTACGACAGGCTTCGACATTGCGATCAATTCGGCCTCTCGCGCGTGGCCGCGAACAGGCGGGTGATGCCATGAAGGGCGTCCAGGTTGGGCGTCGTGACGCCGGCCCTTTGCGCAATCTCGCGCGGCGCGGCGAGCAAAGCGCCGATCTCCAGCGGCCGGCCGGCCTCCGCATCCTGGAGCATCGACGTCTTGAAGGCACCGAGCTTGCGCGCGACTTTCATCCGGTCCTCGCCGCTCTCCGCAATGGGGCAGCCGATGCGCCGCCCGATCTCGGCCGCCTCCGCCATCACGGCAAGCATGAAGGCGCTGACCAGCGCATCGTCGAGAATCGTGTCGGACATGGCGCCGGTCAGGGCGGAGATCGGGTTCATCGTCATGTTTCCCCACAGCTTGTACCAAACGTCCTGCTGGATGCGGCTGCTGAGGCTAACATCGAAGCCGGCGCGGCGAAGGACATCGGCAGCCGCGTTCAACCTGGCCGTAGCGGTCCCCTGCGGCTCGCCGATGATGAGCCCATTGCCGTTGCGGTGAACGATTTGTGCTGGCGCCGGCGCGGACGTTGTTGCGTGCACGACGCAGCCGATCACGCGCGACGCGGGAATGAATTCGCGCAATCGTCCCGTCAGGGTCGACCGTGCGCAGCGCCTGTCCCGCGAGCGGGCCGCCGAGACCCTCCGTGAACCACCACGGTACGCCGTTCATCGCCGGCAGCACGACGGTTTCGGGGGCAAGCAGCGCGGCCGTGGATGGCGCGGCTGCCGCGAGTGCGTGGCCCTTGACCGCGACGATGACGAGATCCTGCGGTCCCAGCTCGGCCGCCTCGTCGCTTGCAGGGAGTTCCTGCTGTAACCGTTTCGCCGCCAGCGGTGAGCGTCAGCCCGTTCGCGCGGATGGCATCGAGCGCCTTGCCGCGCGCCAGCACGCTGACGGCTTCTCCGGCAGCGGCAAGGCGCGCACCCAGCCAGCCGCCAATGGCGCCGGCGCCGACGATCGCGATACGCATGGGCACAGTGTGCCCGATGCCGCGCGGCGGCGCACGCCCGGCGGTGTGCGATTGCCGTCTCGCGCCTAAGCGCGATACCGGCGGTGGTGCCGATCGACGGTGCCGGCGACCCTGGTGAGATACTCGCGAGTTTCGGACGGCAATTGCGTGCCATCGGCCTGCCGGCGCTCGAAATTTCCCGGTCCGTCATTGTAGGCCGCGAACATGTCGGGAAAGCCGTATCGCGCATGCAGCCGGCGCAGATAGGCCGTGCCGGCGACGATGTTGTCGTAGGGCGCGTAGGGATCGGCGCCGAGGTGATATTGCAGGCGCATGTCGCGATAGGTTTCCGCCATGACCTGCATGAGGCCCATCGCTCCAGCGCGCGATGTGATGGGCTGGTCTTCGCCGGTCATCGTCCGTCCCCCGCTTTCGGCCCGGATGACCGCGCGGATCCATTCCGCGGGGACCCCGAAACGGGCGGACGCTTTAGCGATCAGCGGATCCCAGCGGTGCAGAAGCTGCCTGGGCCCCATCGCCATTTCCTGCTCATAGGCAGTCGCCGCTGCGGGGGCTTGCGCGTTGATGACGAGGAATTTCGGCGTCAATGCGGTGATTGCCTTGTGGAGCACCAGCACGGCATTGCGCGCCGGCGCGGGAAGCTCGGGCAGACGCGGAGTTTGCGTGACGATGAACGCCAGCGTTGCCACGAACAGCATCGCAAAGAACGGCAAGAGCGCATCGTGCGCCGCAGCGCTCGGCTGCCGTCTCGTCCCCACGAGCATCGTCGCGGAAAATCCCGGCAAAACGGTCGTGCCGCTGCTCGGCGGCTGAAGCATTTTTCCAGTCGTCATCGCCATCTCACACATTGCGAGTTCCGCCCGGCACAGCGGCCAGGAGAAAGCTCAGGTTTCGGGGTGTCAGCGCTGGCGCAGGACCTTTGCCTGCGCGGCTCGTGCGCGCCCCAGAGGAGCAGCGCCGCGCTCGTTCAAGTCTTTGCGATTACCGCCTTCGACCGACGCGCGTTTTAAGCAAATCGCGACGCGGTTGTGAAGTGCTCACCGCACGGTTGCATGTCGGGAACCAAGGAACTTCCGAACACGCGAGTGCATCCTACGCGGGACCGCGCGGGGGAATAATCGGGAGTATCACGTAAGACGCCCTGTCTTGACTTAGATGGATCGTATTGCGCGCGATCTGGCGCGGACCAGCCCCGCCCTCAGTGCCTCCCGTGTTCGGGTTTGCGTCGAAGTGGGGAAAATTGCTCGACGAGACATCGATACGGATGCGATGCCCGCGTTTGAAGAGATTCGAAGTGGGGAATGCGTCGATCTCGATTTCCGCAATTTCGTCCGGCGCGAGCGGCTCGGGATTTTCCCACGATTTTCGATAGCGCGCGCGCAGGATTCCGTCGGTGATGTTCATCGCGAATCCTTCAGGATAGTCCGCGTTCGGCGGATAGACGTCGATGAGCTTGACCGTGAAATCCGTGTCTGGGCGATCCGACGAGACGTGAAGCCTGGCGACGATCGGACCGGTGACCTCGATATCGAAAGCGAGCGGCTCCGTCTCGAAGACGAGAATATCGGGCCGCGAGGCGAGCGGCCCGTAAGGCGCGCGCGATCCGAAGAATTGCGGACCTTCACGCTGGTCGAACGCGCCGCCGACCATCACCGGCTTTCCCGACGTCACTGTGCCGCCGATGGTGGGGACGGGAGTGTCGGGATCGAAGGTGTAGGTCAGCGCGCCTGCATCCGGGGCCGGATGCTCGGGCGAGAGGCGCCTGTCTTCGTGGAGGTAATAGCGCGTGCTTTGCGTGTCGGGGATGGGCCAGTCGCGCTCTTGGCGCCAGCGCCCGCCATGCTCCATGCGCCCATCCGCATTGCGCAGGCCGCTTCCGCCCCCCATGACGAACAGGCGCACGGCGGGCTCCCCCGCCACGCCGTTGTCGATGCCTTTCATCCAGCAGTCGAACCACCGCAAGCGCAGTGCCAGGTGATCCGGCGCGATGTTCCCGTCGAGCGTGGCCGCGGCCCCGAAATCGACGTCGCCGGCATAGGTGAGCGAACGGTCGCCATGCGTCCATGGCCCGAGAATGAGGCGCACCGGGCCCCTCTTTCGCTTCGAAAGTCCGATGTAGTTCTGCGTGGCCGTGCGCGGATAGGGATCGTACCACGACGACATGTGGACCATCGGCACATCGCAGAACTGGTCGTAGAAGCCTTCTGCATAGATGCCCAGTTGCTTCCAATAGGCGTCGAACGTGCCGTGCTCCCATTGGTCGAATACGTAGTTCTCATATTCCGGCGCGGGCGTGAGCGGCGACGCGCCGCGCTTCCACGGCATGCGCGCGAACCACGCCTTGATGTCGATCGCCTTCATGGCGGCGAGACGCGCCGGATCCCTAGCCATCGCCGGGCTCTCGAGCGCCTCGGAATAGGCCCATGTCACCTGCTTCAGCTCGAAGGCGCCGCCTTGCCGGATGCCGCCCTGATAGGCGTTGGCGAAGCCGCCGCTGTCCAGGAACATCGCGGCAATGCCCGGCGCGTTCGCGCAACCGAGCGCACCCTGCGTGTGGGCGGCGTAGGAAAGTCCCATCGTGCCGATCTTTCCGTTGCACCAGGGCTGGGCAACGATCCAGGCGCAGGTGTCGTAGCCGTCGGCGCCGTCGCTCAGATATTTGACGAAGGCGCCTTCCGATCCGTAGCGGCCCCGGCAATCCTGATAGATCACGACGTAGCCGCGGCTGACGAAATGGCGCGCGACGTCCGCTCGGCTCAGTGGAACCGGATTCGAGGCTGTGCGCTCGGAACGACTGACGACCGTCTTGCCATAGGGCGTCCGTTCCAGGATGACGGGGAAACGTCCGATAACAGGTGCGCCGGCCCGCGCCGGACGATAGATATCGGTTGCGAGACGCACGCCGTCGCGCATCGCGATCATCGTGTCGGACGTCAGCTTTGCACCATATGACTCCGGCGTTTCGTCCGCCGCCGTCTTTTGCGGGAACGCCAGCAAGGCGCTGGCCGCGGCAAGATACTCTGCGAGCGTTCGGCGGGTGAGTTTCATCCCTGCGATCGGGTTCTACCGCTCATCGCCGCAGGCTTGCCTTTCATTCTGCCGATCCATCGCCTGTCCTTTCAAACGCGGCCGCTCGCGCGACGCCGTTGTCGAAATTGAACGCAAGCGGCGTGCTTTCGTCGCCCATATCCCGTTGAAATCGGCGGAATGGCGCAACCGCCCGTGTTTCCAGGCGTTTATAGACGATGGCCCAGGCTGCTGGAAACCTGCGAAGTCTGATGCGAATGGCGCGGCTGCTGCGGCAGGCCGCAAAGGAAACGTGCCAGCCATCCTATAGCGAAAAGTTCAATCGGGCGGCTGCGGAGCTTGAGCACCGCGCACGCTGCCTCGCCGGACTGCATGAGAGTGCTGAGGCCGAATCCGACGACGACGACGACACACGGCACGCGCCGGTCGACACCCCCGTCTGAGCAGTGCCGGCAAAAATATTTTCACCTCCGCACCAATTTTTCTGGGTTGGCCGCGCCCGCTATCCTTCCTACCATCCACGTTAGCCGCCGAATCGCGCGGCGCCGGCCCGGGGAAATCCAATCATGGCGATGGTCACCACGAAGACGTCTATTGCGATCGCAGCGGCCGAAAAGCTGCTCAAGGCCGGACAGGCGGAAGCCGCGAAGATCAAGGTCGCCATGGTCATTGCGATCGTGGACGAGTTCCGGCGTCCTGAAGTCGTTCGTGAGAATGGACGGTGCCCCGCTGCTGAGCGTCGATCTTGCCAAGGACAAGGCATATACGGCGGCGGCCTACGGGATTCCGACCCATGCGTGGTTCGACTTCGTGAAGAACGATCCGCCGCTGCTGCACGGCATCGTCAAAACTCCGCGCCTCATCGTGTTCGGCGGCGGCTACCCCATCGAGATCGACGGGGCTGTCGTCGGCGGGATCGGGGTCAGCGGCGGTCATTACTCTCAGGACCAGCAGGTCGCCGAGGCCGCCCTGGCGGCGCTGAAGTAGGCCGGAATCGTCCGCCGGCGCCCCGCGGCAATTAAATTTCTCTCGCACGCAAATTTTTTTGAGAGCCGGCCGGTACGGAACCCTGTGGCGGTAGGCTCGACCGCGCTTGAAGCGGCGGTCGCTTGGTCTAGGCTTGGCGGGTCCGGCGCGGGCCTGGACCACAAACATAAAGCGGCGTCTCGCTGCTGCTGGGAGCTACGCGATGGACAGGATGACAGACGATCACGAGACGTTCGAATTTCGCGGCGTAAATCATGTGGCGCTCGTCTGCCGCGACATGGCCGAGACGGTCGACTTCTATACCCGCGTCCTCGAGATGAAGCTGGTCAAGACGCTCGACCTGCCTTCCGGACGCGGCCAGCACTTCTTCTTCGACTGCGGCAATGGGGATACGATCGCGTTCTTCTGGTTTCCGAACGCACCGGCGGCCGCGCCGGGAATCGCCTCCATGCATCCCGATTACGCCACGAAAGGCTCGCAGACCGCGCACGCATCCATGAATCATCTCGCCGTCAGCATTCCGCTGGAAAAGTTCGACGCCTATGCCCAGCGCCTGCGCGACAAGGGCGTGACGCTCAAGATCCTCAATCACGAGGATACGGATCGCCATGCATCGGCCGATGTCGGCGACAAGACCTGGATCCGCTCGATGTATTTCCGCGATCCCAACGGCATTCATCTGGAGTTCGCCGCGCTGACGCGGGCCTTTGACGAGCACGATGTCCGCCACGATCCCGTCAATGCGAAGGGCGAGCGCGTGCCGCTGCTGAACAAGGAGCGGGATTTCGCCCGCTGATCCCTTGATGCCACTGGCTTTCGAGAAGGCGCCGGCGGAAACCGGACCCGCCGGCGAAACAGCTGTCGGCGCGCGGCCGCCGAGCTATGGCAGCCGGCGCTATGCGTGGTACGTGGTCGGCGCTCTCTCCTTCGTGAATCTCTTCTCCTTTCTGGAGCGGTTCATTCCGACGCTGCTGTTTGCGCCGATCAAGAAGGACTTTCACATCAGCGACACGCAGGTGAGCCTGCTCGCCGGGTTCGCCTTCGTGCTCTTCTACGTCGGCTTCGGGCTCGTCATCGGGCGTCTCGCCGACCGGGCGAACCGCCGCAACATCATCCTGGTCGGCATTGTCTTGTGGAGCCTGGCGACCATGTGCTGCGGGTTTGCGCGGACATTTCTGCAGCTCTTCGCGGCGCGTATCGCGGTGGGAGTGGGCGAGGCGACGCTCAGCCCCTCTGCCAACTCGATGATCACCGACTATTTCCCGCGCCAAAAGCTTGCCCGCGCGCTCAGCGTCTATTCCGCGTCGAACTTCGTCGGCACCGGGCTCGCGCTCGTGATCGGCGGGTTCGTGATCGCGCTGGTCGCGAAGGTTGCCCCGCCGGTGCTGCCGCTGATCGGACGAGTGTTGCCGTGGCAGGCGACGTTCTTTGCCGTGGGCCTGCTGGGCCTCATCGTTCTCCTGCCCATGGCGTTCGTGCGCGAGCCGGTGCGGCACGGCGTGGTGCCGGTATCCCGGTCAGGCGCGTCCTTCGCGGAGCTCTTTGCGTTCCTGCGACTGAACGGCCGGACGGTCACTGCCATCTACGCCGCGTTCTCCATTTCGTCGGTCCTCGGCTACGGGACGGTGACGTGGATTCCGTCCTATTTCATGCGCGTGCACGGCTGGCAGGCGCACAATATCGGCTACGTCTACGGGATGATGGTCGCCGTGCTTGGCGCCCTGGGCGTCGTGTCCGGCGGGCGGTTCGCGGAATGGCTCGCTGCGCGCGGACATGCCGACGCCTATTTGCGCGCGGCGATCATCGTGATCGCCGTCGTCGCCGTTCCCCAGTTCCTCTGCACGCTCATGCCGACATCGACGGAATCGCTTCTGCTGCTGGCTTTCGCGACGATACTCGGCAACTTCTCCGTCGTCCTCCCGATCGCGGCGCTCCAGGCGATTGCGCCGAACCAGCTGCGGGCGCAGGTGCTCTCGATCTACCTGTTCACCGCGAACATTCTGGGCGTCGGCCTGGGCCCGACCTTCGTCGCGTTGATCACCGACCACGTCTATGGAAACGAGGCCGACGTCGGTTATGCGATATCGACCGCGGCTGCGATCATTCTGCCCATCGTCACCATCATCCTGTTCTTCGGCCTGCGCCCCTTGCGCGAAAGCCTGGCGCGCGCCGAAGCCTGGTCGTTTTCGGGAGGAAGCCATGCCGAGAATCCGTGAACTGGCCCATTCGGATGTGCCTCAGGAATTTGCCCCGCAGCTCGAGCAGATCTTCGGCGAAAGGCGCGATGCGGGAACCCTGACGGGCACGCCGGGGAATTGGTGGACTGTGTGGGCGCGCGTACCGGGAATCCTTCGCGCCTTCAGCGCCTACTCGATGCGCACGGCGCCATTCGACGCGAAGCTCCGAGAGATCGCGCTCATCCGCACCGGCTATGTCCGCGAAAGCCAGTTCGTGTTCTCGCAGCATTGCAAGAGCGCGCGCCGCGCGGGCCTGGACGAGGCAAAGATAGCCGCGATCCCCTATTGGACCATCGCCGACACGTTCTCGCCCGTCGAACGTGCCGTCCTCGCCTATGTCGACGGACTCACGCTCGAAGGAGGTCGCGTCCACGACAAGGTGTTCGAAGCGCTGCGGTCCCATCTGAGCGAGGAGGAGATCCTCATGCTCACCTATTTCATCAACATGTACAGCTTGCACGCGATTTCCGGCCGGGCGCTGCGCCTGGAATATGACGACGTGCCCGAGCGCGTCGTCGAAATTCCCGCGCCGGAGGCGCCACGCGTCCAGGACTGGCTCAGCACCTCTTGGGCGCGGCGCGAGCGCTGATTGCGGGAGCATGCACTTCGCCTGCCGACGGATTGGAAATCATGTCGCGCGCAATATAGCATCTGTGCGAGATCATGGACGACGCGCACCCGCCCTGAGAAGCGCGGGCTCATCGCGCAAAAGCCAACGGTGTGTGATCAAAATGGCCAAACAGAACGCGGAGACATGGATTGCGCGTTGGCTCGACTCTGTCGTGTCGGGCGAGGCTGCGATGAGCCAACGGGCTATGACGTCAATTGAAGCCCATGGCGGCATCAAAGCGGTCGTGAAGATGGCGCGTACAAGGGGCGTCCATCTGGTAAAATTGACCGATGACAAGGGGAAAGTGCTGGTCGCTGCTAGCCGCGAACCCTTCTCCACCCTTTGCTAGCTGAAGGAATTGCAAGCCGAGACACTGCAAGATTGAAATATTCGCTCGCCGAGACGTGAGGCTCCGGGCCACAATCGGGTTTCTTGGATTCGGCTATCCGTGCCATGCTGCCCCGTCATCCGCCGGGGAGGGTCTGATGGCGCAAAGGCCAATACGGTTCGGCCGCCAACGGCAAGCGAGCCTCTCGCGCCGCAAGCTTATCGGCTATGGCGCGGCAGCGGTCGGTCTGACGCCGATGTCCGCGCTGGCGCAAATGCCGGCGCCTCCCCAAACCGGCACGCATCTGCCGGCGCCCGATC
>CAWDKN010000016.1:0-5930 GCA_963802815.1 uncultured Alphaproteobacteria bacterium | reverse complement strand
GGTGAAGGCGCCCATCGCGACGAGGAAGATGACGATGAAGACGTAGGCGAGCGGCGTCGCGAAATAGGCGGCGAATTCGCGCTTGAAGATGGGCCAGACGTATTTCATGCGGCGTCCGCCTTCGCTCGCGCGGCGTCATGGGTGGTGATGGCGCGGAAGACCTCGTCGAGACGGCCGGGCTCGGCGTACATCTCGCGCACGTCCCATTTTTCGTTCTGCGCCATTGCGCCGATATCTTCGATCACGAGCGCGCCCGATTTCGGGAAGGCGGTGATCTGCACGGTGCCGTCGGCGCGCTTGTCCTGTTCGACGGTGGCGACCGCCGGGAGGGTTTTCAGTTTCGCCGTTGCGCGCTGCGAATCCGCCGCGGGCAGCAGCAGCGTCACGGCGTTGTGATAGCGCGAGCGGGCCAGCAGGGCGGACGGCGTCCCGTCGGCGACGATGCGGCCGCGATCGATGATCACCGCGCGGGTGCAGATCGCTTCGACCTCTTCGAGCAGGTGCGTCGACACGATGATGGCCTTCTCGGGCGCCATGGCGCGGATGAGCGCGCGCACGGCATGTTTCTGGTTGGGATCGAGGCCGTCGGTCGGCTCGTCCATGATCAGGACCGGCGGATCGTGAAGGATTGCCTGGGCGAGTCCGACGCGGCGCTTGAAGCCTTTCGACAAGGTCTCGATGGGCTGGTCGAGCACGGGCGCCAGCTCCGTCTTCGACACCGCCTCGTCGACGCGCAGATTGGCCGCGCCGCCGACGAAGCCGCGAATCTCCGCGATGAAGCGCAGGAACTGGCGCGCCGTCATGTCGCCATAGGCGGGCGCGCCTTCCGGCAGGTAGCCGATCTTCTCCTGCGCCGCGAGCGTGTCGTTCTCGATGTCGTGGCCGAGGATGCGCGCATGGCCGGCGTCGGGTGCCAGATAGCCCGTGATCATCTTCATCGTCGTCGATTTGCCCGCCCCGTTGGGACCGAGGAAGCCCAGCACCTCGCCTTTCGCAACGCGAAGGCTCAGCTCGGCCACGGCGGTAAACGGGCCGAAGCGCTTGGTCAGGCCGGCGATTTCGATCATGGGGCGACGGGATTCGAAATGACGGGGTTTCCCTTATGGGCAAACGGGTTGGGTCGCAAGGCTGGCACCGGAAGAGGCTGGGAATAAGCTCCGGCCGCTAACGAGGATGTGAAATCGCGTTCATTGTGCAGGAGGCCGATGCGGCCGGCGCGCGAAATTCCCTGCATTTTTCCCTGCTCATTTTCGCGGATTGCGCGAAAACTCAGACGGAGCGCGGTTTTTCGCGCAACGCGAAACATGAAAATCGAAATTTCCCTGCAAATTCCCTGCTCTTGCAGGGAATTCGTCGACGCCCCTCACCTGCGGCGTTGCATGCGACGTAGTCTGCGTGTTGCTTCCCACTCCAAGAGGGGGAAGGGAAATGCAAGGCACTGCAGAGGGTCGTCGTGCAACACGCCGGATCACCCTCTTCCCGCGCGGGAGAGGGATGCAACACACGGACATTTCCGTCTGTCGTGCTGCGGGGAAGGGGCGCCGAACGCTGAAAACGAAAACGCCCCGCCGAGGACATCCCCGCGAGGCGCACCAAATCACTATGACGAAATATATAGCTCCACTCTCCGATGGAGTCAAGAAAAATCGGCCGGAATTCCGCGGAAAGGCTGGGTTGAACGCGTCGCGGAAGCGGTGAAAATAATTTCCAAATCGAGATCGGAGCGGAAATGATCGACTGGAAGATCCTGCAACGCGCGACGACCGTCGGCATCCTGCTCCAGGTCACGATGGTGGTGCTCGGACACTATATTGCCTGGGTGGCGATGAACGCCTTCGCGTTCGGAGGCATGCTCATTTCCGGCGTTGCAGGGCTGCTTTACGCCCGCGATCTCGACAAGGGCTGGCGGCGCGGTGCGTTCGGCGGGACGATCGTAGGCGCTGCGTGCGCGCTGGTCGGCGTTCTTCTCTCGGTTGGGCTTCGCGACACAGCGGCGAGCGTCATTCCCTTTGCCGTGCTGAGCTCGGCGTTGACGGGCGCCGTCGGCGGCATGTTCGGCCAGATGGCGGCCAACATCGACCGCATCAACGCGAAGCATTAGCCGCCGTGGACGGAGGCAAAGCTGTCGGTGGGCTTGTGGGAAGGAAAATGTCGGCTGGCCACAGAAGACCAACCCGGAACGGGGGGCTGGGGGGCTTTGATGCTCCGAGCGGTCCGTAACTCACAGGACCAGCCGACAGGTGAAAGGTGGTGGGCGATAAAGGCCCTCACGTGGTTCGATCGTGACCATTTTGGGGCAGGGGCGCCGCGCTGGACGAAGATGGATTTCTCATGTCGGTTATGTTGCGTGGGTGAGAGCAGCGACGGGGCGAATTGAACCCTCGCTGTCATGGCCCGGGACTGCGGGCTACCCTGTTGAATTGGAGTTCGAGACTTTCGCGCGAGCTGTCGATGCATGTTGGAAATTTGCGAGTGCGGCGGGAACTCTCTGCTTCGCCTTTGCGCTTTATCGGACCGTTTCAATTATCGCGCACTCGTTCAAATAATTTCAAAACGAGGACACCACCCGCCGTCTTGACGGCACTCAATTAGTCATCAAATAATGATGATAGATGTGAGGAGCAAACCCCATGGGCCGTTTCGTCCACGCCACCGATGCGCTGATGACCTACCTTTCGCACACCGGCGCCCGCGAGCATCCCGCGCAGGTGAAGTGTCGCGAGGAAACCGCGTCGATGCCGATGGCGATGATGCAGATCGCGCCGGAGCAGGGCGCGTTCCTGGCACTGCTGGTGAAGCTTGTGGGTGCCGTGCGCTGTCTCGAGATCGGCGTGTTCACGGGGTACAGCGGGCTCAGCGTGGCGCTGGCGCTGCCGCCGAACGGGCACATCGTGGCGCTGGACGTCAGCAAGGAGTTCACCGACCGCGCGCGCGGCTACTGGAAGATGGCCGGACGTCGACAAGAAGATCGACCTGCGGCTCGCGCCGGGCGTCGAGTTGCTCGACAAGATGATCGCGGCCAAGGAAGGCCCGTTCGATTTCGTCTTCATCGACGCCGACAAGCCGAACTACGACAATTATTACGAGCGCGCGCTGACCTTGCTGCGCACCGGCGGGCTCATCGCGCTGGACAACATGCTGTGGAGCGGCGCGGTCGCCGATCCCAACGCCAATGACGAGAATACCAAGGCGTTGAAAGCGCTGAACGCGAAGATTCACGACGACGATCGCGTGGACATGGCGCTCGCCACCATCGGCGACGGCGTGATGCTGGCGCGGAAGCGCTGACACAACCGGCGTTCTCTGCTAAAATTACGTACTAGCAATCTTGGGGGACGCTTCATGCGATTTCGGACTCATTGCGGGCGCTGTGATGCTCGCACTCGCAACCACGTCGAACGCCGCTTCGGCGAAAGACATTCCCGCCGCTGGCGTGACGCTGGAAGAGATCGCGGGCTGGCTGCAGAGCATCGGCTACAAGGCGGAGATCCAAACGGCGAAGGACGGCACGCGCAACATCGAGAGCGCTGCCGACGGCCAAGTCTTCCAGATCTATCTTTACGACTGCAAGAACAAGCGCTGCGGCTCGCTGCAGTTCTCGGTCGGATTCAACACCAAGGGCGCGTTCAACGCCGCGAAGATGAACCAGTGGGATTTTGAGCAATCGCTGGGTGCGCGCCTATGTCGACAAGGTCAACGACCCCTGGCTCGAATATGACGTCGACCTCACGCCCGGCGGCAGCTACGAGCTGCTGAAGGACGAATTTGGAATTGGAGGACTCGCTCGGCCGCTTCCGCAAATTCATCAACTGGTAGAGCGGCTCTTCGTCGAGGTCCGAGTTTGCGCGCATCCCCCCTCTCGCAGAGGACGCGGTGGCTGCGCGGAGGACGCAGAAGAGCGAGAAGAGCGAGAAGAGCGAGAAGAGGGAACGATGGGGGCCTTACCGTCAATGAAATCGGCGCGCTTCGCGCGCCTGTAGAACCAGACCATAGAGTTCGACATTTCCATCTGCTCCGACCTTCAGTGCCCTCTGCGCAACCACCACGTCCTCTGCGCGAGGGGGGATGGAGCGTGCTCCGTCGTCCGACGTCGGGCCTGCGCCATGGGCCTTGTCACCGTGCCGTCATCGGCTCATGCTTTGGCCCGATGACGGAAGAGCCCATAGTTCTGCTCCGCGCGGACAGCCCGCCCGCGCGGACCGTTTCCAAGGGCAATCAGGCCGCCGTCCAGGTGCGCTTCGATCGCGCCGAGCTCAATCGCATCCTGTCGATTTACGGCCGCATGGTCTCCGCCGGCGCCTGGCGCGACTATGCCATCGACTTTCTCGACGACCGCGCGGTTTTTTCCATCTTCCGCAGGACGAGCGAGTTCCCGATCTATCGCATCGAAAAGAACCCCAAATTGCGGGCACGCCAGGGCCAGTATTCGGTCATCGATGCGGCAGGCCACGTGTCAAACGCGGACACGAGCTGGCGTTGGTGCTACGGGTGTTCGACCGCAAGCTGATGAAGGCGCTGGCGTCGCAGACGGTTTAGCGGCGCCTTCGCCGTTCAAAGGCACGAGCGTCAGGTGTAGAGACGATGACCCAGTCCCGAACGAGCCAGGCCCTCCGTGCCCTGGCCGTGGCCGCGATGCTGCTGCCCGTGCCGGCGCTGGCGCAGTATGACTGGGACACGCAGTGGAACACGGGCGGCCCCAAGCCACACACCTGCCAGTTCAACAGCGTGGTCTTCTATCCGAACGACGAGATCTGCGTGCGGCCGGGCTATTCGCAGATCTGCGTCCCCGACGGCACGATGACGCCGCCGGCGCCGTCGAAGGACTGCACCGAGCCCGTCTACGCCACGGGCGCCTATTCGAGCACGATGGCGAACGACGAGACGCCGTGCACCATCGGCTACTCGCGTTTCAGCACGGCCGCGGACATCTGCACCGCGCCCGGCACGAAGCAGGTCTGCGGGGATGACGGCAAGCTCAGCGCGCCGCAGCCGGAGTCGACGTGCCATGCGAGCGCGGTGGGCAAGGGGCGGTAGGGCCTATTCCTATCGTGAAGCATCGGATCACTCCCCCGACCCCTGCGGGTGAGTGGGGGGGAGTTTCGTCAGGCTTAGGAGGACAGTGGCCTCTTCCCGCCCACGCCAACGCATCCCTTTCCGTCGCCTTGATCCAGTCGTTCTTGGCGTCGTTGTAGGCGAGCACGTCGAACGGGGCGATTTCGGCGGCGCGGATTTTCTGCGCTTCGTAGTCCCTGGCTATGGCAGGATGGGCCCGGAGATAGTCGCGGAAGGCCAGGTGGCGGGCGATGTCCGGGTTGGTCTCGTCGTAGCAATGGACGTTGAAGAGCCGCTTGTCGTTCACGGTGAGCGTCAGCAGGCGTCGTCCGGCGAGGCCGAACTCGCCTCTCCAGTCGTAGCCGAGCGCGCGCACGGCGTCTTCGCGCGTGTCCAGGACTGCGAGGCTTCTCACCACCGGCAGGAAGTCGATCGTGGGCTTCGCCATGATGCCCGGGATCGCGGTCGAGCCGATGTGATGGATGATGACCAGGGTCGGCCCGATCGCATCGGCGAGGCCGTCGATTCGGCGCCCGCCATCCCCGCCCAGCGCGGATCGGGCGGTGCCAACTCGACGGCGCGGCGTTCGGACGAGACGTCCATTCGGAAACCCCAAACAAAAAGGCCCCGGCGTCTCCACCGGGGCCCTTGTATTCGACTGCTGCGCCTAACGGCGGTTGCCGAGAAGGCGAAGCAGCATGAGGAAGAGGTTGATGAAGTCGAGGTAGAGCTTGAGCGCGCCGAAGATCGCCTTGCGGCCCGTCGCTGCGGCGTCATCCGCCGCGGAGTAGGCGTTCTTTATCCACTGCGTGTCGTAGGCGGTGAGGCCGGTGAAGATCAGCACGCCGGCGACGGAGATCACGAAGCTCATCATCGAC
>CAWDKN010000015.1:0-94778 GCA_963802815.1 uncultured Alphaproteobacteria bacterium | reverse complement strand
CCTTCTTCACTCGGCAGGAGATTTGGCGGTAGAGAGAAATTTCTGCTACACTGCCAGCGTCACCCGAAGGACGACCCTGCATGGCTGCCGACAAGGAGATCGACCGGCTGGATCGCGAGATCCTGCGCCTGATTTCGGCCGACGCGTCACTGTCCCTTGCCGAGATCGCGGCGCAGGTCGGCCTGACCCCCACCCCGTGCTGGAAGCGCATCCGCCGCATGGAGGAAGCCGGCATCATCCTGCGCCGCGTCGCGGTGATCGATCCGGCGAAGATCGGCCTGCCGGTATCCGTGTTCGTCGAAGTGGAAACCGCCGACCATTCCGGCGAATGGCTGGAGCGCTTCGCCAACGTGATCGGCAGCATGCCGGAGATCGTCGACGCCTGGCGCATGAGCGGCGACGTGGACTACCTGCTGCACGTCGTCGTGCCGGACATCGCCGCCTACGACGATTTCTATCGCCGCCTGATCGGTCAGGTAAGCTGCGCAACGTCAGCAGCCGGTTCAGCATGGAACGGCTAAAGGCAGCGCCGCTACCGGTGTAGGAGGGTCCCGGCGGCATTGTGCGGCGCAGCGGAACCCCATAGCATCGCTGGATGCAGATGACCCTGACACCCGCATCCATGATCCCCGTCGTCGACCTGGGACCGTTCCTGGCCGGGGCGCCCGGCGCATGCGAAGCGACCGCCGCCGAACTGCGCATCGTCTGCGAGACGATCGGCTTCTACCATCGTCAACCACGGTGTGCCGGCCGAACTGATCGAAGCCACCTTCGCCGAGGCGGCACGCTTCCACGCCCAGCCGATCGAAGCGAAGCTGCGGGTGAAGGCCAACGCGGTGATGCAGGGCTACCTGCCGCTGCGCGGCAGCGCCAGCCGCGCCTCCAACCTCATCACGGCGACGAAGCCGAACGAGAACGAGGCGTTCTTCATCAAGCGCAGCGGCGACGATTGCGGCGCGGCGGACCGCTGGCCCTCGGATCTGCCCGGGTTCCGCGAGGCAACGCTGCGCTACTACGACGCGATGGACGCGCTGGCACAGAGTTCGATGCCGCTTTATGCGCGGGCGCTCGATCTGCCAGCGGACTATTTCGCAACGCTATGCGATCGGCCGCTGAGCAGCCTGCGCCTGACGCATTATCCGCCGGCGCGGTATGGCGCGGACGAATATGGTCTGGCGCCGCACACCACTCGACTTTCCTGACGCTGCTGGCGCAGAACAAGGTGCCGGGGCTGCAGATCCGTGCTTCCGATGGCACGTGGTTCGATGCCGACGTTGTGCGCAACGGCTTCGTGGTCAATACCGGGGACGTGCTGAATCGCTGGAGCAACGGCCGGTTCCTCTCCACGCCGCATCGGGCGTTCAACCTGTCGTCGGGGCCGCGCTACGCCATCCCGTATTTCTTCCATCCCAACCCGGATACGATGATCGACTGCCTGCCCACCTGCCGCATCGCAGGTGAGGCGCCACGCTTCGAGGAATGACCGCCGGGGACTACTTGGCATGGTTCTGCGGCCGCAACTACGACCATATCCGCAACGCCGCCGCCTGAGAGCAACGAAAAGACCGAACGGGTCGGGACCGTCCATCCACTACGCGGCGCCGCGCAACGGCGTGCCGCGCGACCGATGGAGACGGTGCATGAAACTGTCTGCGCTTGTCGGCTGGTTGGGCCTTTTCCTTCTGTTACCTGTGCCGGACATCGCCCGCGCGGATGACAGCGTGTTGCGGGTTTCGCTGAACACGGAACTCCAGGTGCTCGACCCGGTCGTTACCACCATCAACGCGACGCGTGTCTTCGCCTATGTGGTGTTCGACGAACTGGTCGGCATCGACAACGAAGGCCGCTACCACCCGCAGATGCTGGCGGGGTGGGACATCAGCGAAGACCGGCTGAGCTACACGTTCCATCTCCGAGACGGATTGCTCTGGAGCGACGGCACGCCGGTCACCGCCGGTGATTGCGTCGCCTCGATCCGCCGCTGGGCGAAACGCGAGGGATTGGCCAGCAGCTTATGGCGGCGACACAGGACTTTCGCGTGGTGGACACGAAGACCTTCGAACTGCATTTGAACCGCCCGTTCGGTTTCGTCATCGAGGCGCTGGGCAAGCCGGCAACCTGGTGCCGGTGATGATGCCGGCGCGTCTGGCCAGCCTGGACGCCAACAAGGCGGTGCCGGAGGTCGTCGGCTCGGGCCCGTTCCTGTTCCATCGGAACGAGTGGCGGCCGGGAGAGCACGCGGTGTTCTATCGCAACCCAAACTACCACCCGCGTGAGGAACCGGCGGATGGCTTGTCCGGCGGCAAGCTGGTGCATTTCGATCGCGTCGAGCTGATGAGCGCGCCCGACCAGGCGACGCGCGTAGCCGCGCTGCAAACCGGCGAAGTCGATCTGCTGGAGGTCGTGCCGTTCGACTTCATCGACTACTGCGGCGCGATGCCAACATCACCATCCCGTCGCAGCACGGGGTGCAGCAGATGATGTCGATTATCGCGATCAATCACGTCCAGCCGCCGTTCAACAACCTGCTGATAAGGCAGGCGCTGCAAGCCGCGATCGGGCAGGAGGACATCATGGCGTCGCTGGGTCTGCCGGCCGACATGTATCTGCGGCACTGCGAGTCATCTATATGTGCGACTTGCCCGATGCCTCCGATGCTGGCACCGAGGTGTACCGTGACGCCGGGATCGACCATGCCAAGGAATTGTTGCACGAGGCGGGTTATAACAACGAGCCGGTGGTGCTGCTGCACTCCGCCAGTTCGGCGTTGCTGAATCCGACGGGGTTGGTGATCGCCGACCAGATGCGCAAGGCGGGGTTCAACGTCGATGTGCGATCCTCGGACTTTGCCACGGTGGCGCAGCGGCGCAACAGCCGGGCTCCGGTCGCGGAAGGCGGATGGAGCATCACGCCAATCGTGTGGAACGGCATCGATCTGGTAATCCGCTGTCGGACCCGGCGGTCTCCAATAACTGCAACGAGCACAATCCGGGTTGGTATTGCGACACGGCGTTGACCGACCTGCTGCGCCGCTATTCGGAGGCAGTGACGCCGGAACAGCGGCGTGACCTGGCGGCGCAAATCCAGGCGGCGTTCCATCGCAACGTCAACTACGTACTTGGCGGACAGTTCTCCGCACCGATGGCTTACCGGTCCGATCTGCGCGGTATGATTTCTCGCGTTCCCGGTGTTCTGGAATGTACAGCGGCAGCTTAGGCTTGGCCCGCTTTGTCATCGCGAGGCGCGCGCTACCTGTGCTTGCCAGGCGCGCAGCGCCGAACCATCCCCCGCCTGACGAACCATCTGTAGCTCGTCAGGCGGGAATTGCTTCGGCGCCGCGCACCTCGCAATGACAAGTGTACCAGCAGTCAACTCGCAACGACCGGCTGTCGGCCGAACGCGCCGACACCGTGTCGCTGCCATTCGCGGCATGCTGTCCAGCCGACACGCATTGGTGTCGTGACCCTGACGCCTCGATACTGTTTCCGCCACGCTTGCAACACCATCGTGATCGTCAGTCCGCAAGCAGATGCACCACAAAGACACGAAGGCACGAAGTTCTTAATCTTCGTGCCTTTGTGTCTTTGTGGTGAAACTGCTTGCGGACTGACAGCGGGCACGGTCGAAGCGGGAGCGACGCCGGGAATTCGCGTCGCGTTCGACTCTGGCCTTCCTGCCCCGGACGGGTTAGCCGTTGCGCAACAACGAGGAGTCCCCCGCCATGAACGGCGCCGAAAGCCTGGTCCACACCCTCCTGCGCAGCGGGGTCGATACCTGCTTCTCCAACCCCGGCACATCGGAGATGCATTTCGTCGCCGCGCTCGACCGCGTGCCCGGCAGCGTTGCGTGCTCGGGCTGTTCGAGGGCGTGGTAACCGGGGCGGCCGACGGCTACGCCCGCATGGCCGGCAAGCCGGCGGCGACGCTGCTGCATTGCGGGCCGGGTTTGGCGAACGGCCTGGCCAACCTGCACAACGCACGCCGCGCCAACACACCGATCGTCAACATCCCGGGCGACCAGGCGACCTACCACCGCCCGCTCGACGCCCCGCTACCGCAGACACCGAGGGCTGGGCGCGCGGCGTCTCCGGTTGGGTGCGCACCGCCACCTCGTCGCGCACAGTCGGCGTGGATGCCGCCATGGCAGTGCAAGCGGCGCGCACCTCGCCCGGTCAGATCGCCACGCTGATCCTGCCGTCCGACACGTCGTGGGACGAGGGTGGCGTGGTGGGCGAACCGCTGCCCGTGCCCGCCGCGCCAACCAGCGCGCCGAGCCAGATCGACGAAGCCGCCGCCATCCTCCGCCGCGGCGGCGCCGGCGTGCTGTTGTTGCTGAGCGGCCCTGGACTTTCGGAGGAAGGCCTGGCCTACGCCCACCGCATCGCGGCGCATACCGGATGCCGGCTGATGGCGGGCGGTTCCAACGCCCGGACGGCGCGCGGCCAAGGCCGCATCCCGGTGGATCGCGTGCCCTACGTTGTGGACGTCGCGGTGAAGGCTCTGGCCGGCACGAAGCACCTGATCCTGGCCGGGGCGAAAAGGCCCGTCAGTCTTTGCCTATCCGGGCAAGGTGCAGACCTCGGTGCCGCCGGACGCCGACCTGCACGTGCTGGCACGGCCGGAACAGGACATCGTCGATGCGCTGGGACGGCTGGCCGAAGCGGTGGGTGCGCCGAAGGTGGCGAAGCCGGATAACGGCCCGAGGCCCAGGTCGGCCGCGGCGCGCTGACGCCTGAGTCCGTTGCCAGCACTGTCGGTGCCCTGATGCCGGACGGTGCGGTGATCGCCGACGAATCGGTGACGTTCGGGCGCGGTTTCTTCCCGCTGACCAAGGCGGCACCGCCGCATGACTGGCTGAACGTGACCGGCGGCGCGATCGGCGGCCCTCCGCTGGCCACGGCTTCGCGATTCGCGCTGCCTGTACAATTTGAATCCGCTAGGATGCGGTCCATGAGCCGGTTGGACGACGATGATCGCGACGACGGCGATGACGACGCACGAAGTCGCACCAACGTGATCGTGCTGGGTGTCGCGCTGGCGCTGCTTGGGATCGCGATCCTGCTGCTCTACGAGTACAGGCGCAGCACCGACGAGCTCGACTGCTTTGCCGCGAGCCATCGGGACTGCGCGCCGGTCGACCAGTCACAGTGACCCCTGCTTACGATCTCAGCCGTTTTGTCGACGCGCAGGAGCCTGTCTATCAACACGTGCTGACGGAGTTGCGCGGCGGTCGCAAGCGCAGCCACTGGATGTGGTTCGTCTTTCCGCAGATCGAGGGCCTCGGTCGATCGGCCATGGCGCGAAGATACGCGATCGGCTCGCTGGACGAAGCTAAGGCCTATCTGGCCCATGAGATGCTCGGTGCGCGCCTGCGCGAATGCACAGGTCTTGTTCTCGCCCCCGAGGGCCGCACAATCGGGCGAATCTTCTGCGCGCCCGACGATCTCAAATTTCACTCGTCCATGACGCTGTTTGCGCGTGCCGGTGGGGGGCACATTTTTGTCGATGCCCTTGCCCGATATTTCGGCGGCCGGCTTGATCTCGCGACGATCGAAAAAATCGGCTAGGAACGCCCGCGCGAGCACGGGGACGGCGATGGCGAACGACGAGGCTTGGGTCAAAAGGCTGAACGAGGTCAACCAGGACCGCTTGCCAGGCATGGTGGGCATGGTGGTGACCCATGCCGAGCCCGGATTGATGCGGGCAAAGATGGAGGCGAAGCTTGCGCTCCTCGCTCCGATCGGATTCCTGTTCGCGCCCGCGCTCGTGGCGCTCGCCGACACGCTCTGCGCCTACGGCACGATCCTGCCCGACGGCGCCAACAACTTCACCACCACCGAGCTCAAATGCAATTTCATGAGCACGATCCGCGAAGGCACCGTGTTATGCGAGGCGAAGCTGGTCCATGGCGGCCGCACGACGCAGGTGTGGGACGCCACGCTGACAGCGGAGGCCACCGGCAAGTTGATGGCGCTGTTCCGCTGCACCCAGCTGATTCTGTACCCGAAGAAAAATTGAGGATCAGTAGCGCAGATAGGGTTCGCGCTCGGCGGCCCAGCTCTGCTCGTCGGGCAGCGCGAGCGCGTCGAGGTCGGCAGGCTTGGCGCTTCTGTCGTCCACCCATTCGCGCAGAAGCGGGCCGCCATTGATCACGTCGATGGCAAGCTTTCCGTGCTCGTACTCGTAAGCGAAATCGCGCCACAGCGGGTAGTCGGGATAGAGATTGCGGATTGCCTTGAAGGCGAGGGATTGCACGCGCCAAGGCTTGAAGTGTGCGTGCCTATAGAATTGCGGATCTTCCGTGTGCACCTGCACGCCGCTGCAGAGCTGACCCACATGCTTGTGGAAGGTCGGCGCGAACCAGCACTCGCGCAAGGTGCAGCCGTCGAGCCATTCCGGCGCCAGCCTGCGCATCTCCGCGATCACGCGCCACGCTTCGATGTCGGGCGCACCGAACAGTTCGAGCGGCCTGGTCGTGCCGCGGCCTTCCGACACAGTCGCGCCTTCCACCATCACCGTGCCGGCATAGGCGCGCGCCATCCATAGATTCTGCGCATTGGGACTGGGATTGACCCAGGTGCGCTCGCCGAGCGGCCAGCCGTAACCGGGCGGGTCGTCCGGCCTCCAGCCTTCCATTTCGATCAGGCGATAGGCGACGTCGAGCTTCCGGCTCGCGATGAACCAGAGACCGAGCTCGCCGAGCGTCAGCCCGTGGCGCATCGGCAGCGGGCCCGCGCCAACGAAACTCTCCCAACCCGGGCGCAGCCGCAGCCCTTCGATCGGACGGCCGATCGGATTGGGCCGGTCGAGGACCCAGACTTCTCTTTTGTACTTCGCCGCTTCTTCCAAAACATAAAGAAGCGTGGTCACGAAAGTGTAGATGCGCGTGCCCACGTCCTGGAGGTCGACCAGCAAGACGTCGAAAGTCGACATCATCTGACCAGACGGCCGTCGCACTTTGCCGTAGAGGCTGAAGACCGGAATGCCGAGCACGGGATCGTCGAAATCGTCGGTCTCGACCATGTTGTCCTGCTTGTCGCCGCGCATCCCGTGTTGCGGGCCGAACGCCGCCGCGAGGCGGATGCCGCCCACGGCCGCCAGCGCGTCGAGCGAATGCGTCAGGTTCCGCGTGACCGATGCCGGATGGGCCAAGAGTGCGACGCGTTTTCCCTCGAGCGGCGCGCGCAGGGCGGGATCGGAGAGGAGCCTCTCGATGCCGAATTTCATGTTTTCTCCGGTGGCGGAAGGTCGAGCGAAAAACAATCGGAATGATGGAAGTCGGGCTTGCCCGGCGGATGGGCCAGCGCCCAATAGGATTTGCGGCCGTCCTTTTCTGCGATCACTGCGGAAAGGCCGAGCCGCCACACCCCGTCGGCGGGCAGGCCGACGAGCTTGTCGAGCGCAAAGGCGACGCGAAGGTCATAGAGCATCGTGTCAGGTTTCTGAATCATGAAACGCGGCGCCTCGATTCCTCCCGCTTGCGTCATGCCGGCCCGATATCCGGTGAAGGCATAGGCCGCCCATTTCGTCGACGGCGCGAAGTTGAACTCGAAATAGGGTCCGCCCGGCACCGCCGCGACGAAGGCCTCGAAGCAAGTGCTCTTCCAGAGCTCATCCGCGCGCGCGGCCTGATCCTCGGGCGGCAGCACGAGGTCATCGAGGTGACCCGACACGCGATAGCGCAGCACGAGCTCGCGCGGATAGAGATGGACGACATCCACCTCGACGCTGTCGACGGAGGTGGGCGGTGAATCGGGATGGATCGTCAAGGCCTGGTGCATGCGGAGAGCTTAGCGTTGTTTGGGAGCGATGTGCGAGCGTTGGCCCCCACCGCCACGAAGCTGCGCGTCGTGCCACCTCCCCAAGCTGCGCACGAGAGAGGAAAGAGGAAGCCCTCATTCGCTCTCCTCCCCGTGCCGAAGGCATGGGGGAGCAGGCTGCAGCCGTCACACCTGCGCGAATTTCGATTTCTGCGCTTCTTCCCACTGCGCTCGCGTACGGAAGCTTGGTTCAGCTCGCACCATTGCCTCGGTGTCCTTAAGCAGTTCTGCGTCGGACTTGTTGAAGTCCATCAGCTTTCCATACGGCTGGGTAATGTACCACGGCGCATCGACATAAATCTCGATGCCGTTGCCTTCCGGATCGTCGACATACAACGACCAGGCGAGGCCGTGATCGATCGGGCGGTAGGCGATTCCGCGCGCCTCGAGCTTTTCGCGCATCGCGCGCAGCTCGGCGAATTCCTTGAACCGAAAGGAGATCTGGTTGACCGTGCTCTTCTGCTCCTCGCCCCGCCCCGACACCAGCACCAGTTGGTGATGCTCCTTCGGGTCCGACGTCAGAAACACGAGGTAGCCGATGCGCGTATCGCCTTCGTCGGTCGCGACGAGGCCGAAAAGGTCGGTGTAGAAGCCGCGCATCTTTTCGATGTCGCGGCAATAGATCCCAAAGTGCACCAGCTCCGCGCGGCCCATTGCGACGCTCCCGTCAAAACGATCGTTGCGCCGTGAAGTTAACGCGCGCGACTTTTGCTGTACACAGATTTCGGAAAATCGCTTAGCTAGCTAACGAGTCCCAGCGACTTCAGCGCCTCCTGGACGCCCTTCGTGCGCGGAGCCATGTCGGTCGCGAGATGCGGCTGGGTCGGTATGTAGAAGAGCCCCAGATCCATCCCCTTCAGCGCGATCTCGGCACAGCGCTCCGGCATGATCAGCTCGAGCTCGGCCGGCGCCTTCGCCGGATCGGGTATCGCGCCCGCGACCAGCGGCGTATAGACCGCGCCCGGCATCAGCACATGCACGTCGAGCGGCGTGTCGCCCATTTCGACCGCCATCCATTCCGCGGCGATCAACAGGCTGTGTTTCGTCGCTGCGTAGAAGGCGAGGCGAGAATTGCGCACCATCGCGGGCACGCTCAGCGAATTCTCCGATCCGGTGAACAGGATGCGCCCGCGCGCGCCGCCCGAAAGCTTCGCTGCATAGGCTTGCGCCAGCCTGATGCCGGCAAACAGGTTGATCGCGAAAAGCCTTTCGACATCCTCGTCGACGGATTCCGTGAGCACGCGCCTTCGCCGTCCGATTCCCGCATTGGAGCAAATGAGATCGAGCCGGCCGCTGTGCGCGTAGCATTGCTCGAGCAGCCGCGCGGGCGCTTCGGCGTCGGCGAGATCGCAGGCGATGGCGCGCGCCGTCTCGCCGATGGCCGCCGCCGCGTTCCTGACGCCGGCGTGGTTTATGTCGGCGAGGATCACGTCGGCGCCGCGGCCGGCCAATGCTTCCGCCAGCGCTTTGCCGATGCCGGAGGCCGCCCCCGTCACCAGCGCCGTCTTGCCGCGATATTCGATCATGCGAGGCCCCGAAATCCGCTGTTTGGGAACTATGCGACATCGGCCGGATTACAGGAAGCGGGGCGATTCCGGGAGAGCCGATGGCAAATAGCGAAGACGACCAGCCGTTTCACGTCCGCCAGACAGCTGAGGCCATCGCCGAGCTGCACGCGTCGCATCACCGCAATGCGACGCGGGCCGAGCGCGGGCTCGAACATGCCGCGTCTCGCATCGCCACGCCCGCCTTTCTCAGCGTCTTCACGGGGCTGGTGTTCGGCTGGATCGTATTAAACGGCACGCTTGGGGCTCTCGGCCACACGCCCATCGATCCGCCGCCTTATTCCTTCCTGCAGGGCTTGCTTACGCTCCTTGCCGTCTACTTTACCCTGTCGATCCTTATCGTGCAGCGAAGGGCCGCGTTGCTCGCCGATCTGCGCGCGCAGGTGACGCTCGAACATTCCATCCTGACGGAAAGAAAGGCAGCCAAGGTGATCGAGCTCCTCGAGGAGCTCCGCCGTGACGATCCGCTGATCGAAAACCGCCCCGACCATCAGGCGGCCGCCATGTCCAATCCCTCCGATACCCAGAAAGTCGCCGCCGCGATCCTGAACAGCCATGCCGAGATCGAGAAGAAGATCGTCGAAAAGTGACAAGCCCCGTTCCTCTGTGCCCTAAGCGGACGCGATTGTCGCCGGGCCGCAGGGCGATATACTCCGGGCAAAGGTGGCTCGCATGCGTGTCCTGGAAATCGTCGTCGGCCTGATCCTGGCCCTGGCCCTCTTCATCGGGCTCAAGGTGCTGGGGCTTGTCCTCAAATTCGCGCTGATCGCAGCCGCCCTCGGGTTCGTCGTGGGCGTTGGCGTCGCCATGATGTTCCGGTCGCGATCGAGCTGACCGCGCGGCGCGGCGTTTCTGTTTATCCCCCGGTCTCGCGTAGAATGGCGCCCGCAGCCCGGGTCCTTGCCATGAATCGTACCGCGCCGACCACGCTTCCCGCCAAATTCTACGGCGACGCTCGCCTGCATGACCGCGAGCGTGCCCGGATTTTTGCCCGCTCGTGGCTGCTTATCGCCCATGAAAGCCAGCTCGCGTCGCCCGGCGACTACGTCGCCGAAGTGGCGGCCGGCTACCCTCTGATCGTTCTGCGCGGGCAGGACGGCGTGGTCCGCGCCTTCCACAATGTCTGCCGCCATCGTGCCGGGCCGCTCGCCGATGACGGCCCGGGCAAATGCGAAGGCGCCGCACTCGTCTGCCGCTATCACGGCTGGCGCTATGCGCTCGACGGAAGGCTGATGAGCGCGCGCGACTTCGGTGCGGCCGAAAGCTTCGACCCGCGCGACTACGCGCTGAAGCAGATCGCCTGCGGTAGCTGGCGCGGGTTCGTCTTCGTCAACATGGGGACCGATGCTGCGCCGCTCGCAGACGTCATCGCGCCGGTGGCCGCACGCACGAAACACCTGCCGCTGGAGAATTTCCGCTTCGCCCGGGCGACGTCGCACACCATCGCCTGCAACTGGAAAACCTATGTCGAGAATTATCTCGAGGGCTATCACATCCCGCTGGTGCATCCCTTCCTCAACTCGGCGGTGGATGCGACGCATTACGAGGTCGAAGTCGCGGCGCCTGCCGTCTTCCATCGCGCGCCGCCGCGCGACGGCTCGCCCATCGGCGGGTTGTGGGCCTGGCTGTGGCCAATTCTCGGCGTGAATGTCTATGCCGACGGCATCCTGATGGAGCGCATGTGGCCCGTCTCGGCCACCCAATGCCGGCTCGACTACATATATCTCTTTCCGGATGGGATAGAGCGCGCCGAGATGGAACGCGCCGTCGCGGCGTCGGAGATCACCACCGCGGAGGACAAGTCGATATGCGAGGCCGTCCAGCGCAATCTCGACGCGGGCATTTACGAGACTGGACGCCTGTCGCCACGCCACGAACAGGGCGTCGCCTGGTTCCAGCAGGAATGGCGCCGCACCATGGACATGGAAGAGTGATGCCCGACACCGCCCCAGACGAAACGCAGGAGCAGCAATCCACGACAATCGCGGCGCATGCTGTCCTCCTCGCCGACAGGCTAACCGTCGATCGGTCCCATCAGCCCGGCATCGTCTCCGCCGCGCCGTTCAGCTATCGAATCGGCCGCGGCTATGTCGTGATCTTCCGCTATGGCGCCGTCGTCCTGGTCGGCCTGAGCGAAGCGCAGGAGAAGACCGTGCTGGCCCAGCTCATGGCCAAGTCGACCATCCCCGCGCCGCTGGACGAGGAACGCCTCGTCATTGCGCTTCGTCCGGACGAGGACGAGGGTGTCACCGACACGGGCCGGCTGCAGATCCGCGAGCTGACTCAGGCGCACGTACTGGTCCTCGCCGACATTCTGGCGAAGAGCGTCGCGCTTGCGCGCTACGAAAGAGAGATCGGCCAGGTCTTCGACACCATCGAGCCTGCAGCCAACACGCTTGCCGTGGAGGGCCGGATTCCCAGCGCGCGGCGCGCCTTGTTGAAGCTGATCGGCTCGGCGCTGCTGGCGCAGCATCGCGTGTCCGGCCGCATTGCCTTTGCCGAGAAGCCCGACGCCTTGTGGGATCATCCCGGGCTCGAACGCTTTTACGCGCGCCTCGAGGACGAGTACGAGATCGTGGAACGCGGGACGCTGCTGAACGGCAAGGTCGGAGTGATCGCCACCGCCGCCGAGACCTTCACCGATCTCGTGGACACGGCGCGTTCGGCGCGGCTCGAGCTCCTCATCGTCGTGCTGATCCTGGCGGAGATCGTCATTGCTGCTGTCACCCTGATGCGCCCGTTGTAAAATTCCCGCATGCGCCGGACCAGAACAAACACCCCGATCGAGGGCAAGCCCCGCAAGGACAGGCACGCCGTTCCCGGCCATTGCCTCTGCGGCGCCGTCGCCTTCGAGATCGACTTCCCGGCCTTCTGGGCCTGGCACGATCACGGCCAGGCGAGCCGCATCGCCCATGGCGCCGTATACGCGACCTATGTCGGCCTCTGGCGCAAGCACTTCCGCCTCACCAGAGGCGAGAAGACAATCACCCGCTTCGAAGACAAGCGAACCGACACGACGCGCAGCTTCTGCGCCCGCTGCGGCACGCCCCTTCTCTACGAGAAGGCGCGCGCGCCGCATTGGGTCAATATCCCGCGTGCGCTGTTCTCGGCACGCACGGGCCGTGAGCCGCGCTACCACATCAACATCGCCGAGCAGCAGGACTGGATTTACCTCGGCGAGAAGCTGGTGCCGTTGAAGAATTATCCCGGCGTTGTCTGGGAACGGCCGAAGTCAAAGAAGAAGGTGAAGCTGGCGGGGTTCGATTAGGCAGGGGCGACCCCGCACGTTCCCTGCCTTTAACCACCCGGCGTATACGCCGCTTATATCCCACGGCGCCCCACCCACTCTCGAAACTATACGCGTGCCTCAGCATCTTAGTCCCCGGGTAATCGATCGCCGTTTTGCGGTCCGTGGAGAACAAAGGTCATGCGTATTCCGGGCTATCATTTCGACAGCGTGTGGTGGGTGGCCGAGCATGCGCGCGATCGCGCACGGGGCGAATGCGCCAAGACCGCGCGCTGCGGGGAAAACTCCGCCAATCGCGTCCTGACCGAGATCGGGCTCGTCCTCGTTGTCCCGCTCGCTGGGGCGGCCATCGTCGGCCTCTGCCTCAATATGCTGGGCGTCTACTGATCGCCTCCGGCGCGGGCGCGATGCGCGAACGCCGAGATCAGTCGTTCGAATGTCAGTCCCTGAACGATGACCGAGAACGCGACCACGGCATAAGTCGCGCTCAGGATGATTGCGCGTTCAGGTCCCGGGCGGAACGCTGAGCGCCAGCGCCAGCGAGAGGGCGCCATGCAAGCCGCCCCAGACGAGCGTCGCGCCGGCCCCGTGTTCGCGCCGCGCAAACCGCAGGAACGCCCCCCACGGCGCCACCACGCAGACGCGCGCCGCAAGCACCAGCGCGATCGCGGCCGCCACCAGTCCCGCCTGCTCGAGCCGGAATGGAACGACCAGCATCTCCAGGCCCAGGAGCAGGAACAAAACGGCGTTTAGCGTTTCGTTGATCAGCGTCCAGAAATCCCTGAGATAATTCTCGGTGACCTTGCTCATCGCCTTCTGCGCGCCGTCGCCGCCGATCAGAAGCCCCGCGCCGACAACGCCGATGGGCCCGCTCAGATGCAACGCCTGCGCGCCCGTATAGACGCCCATGGCGAGCGCGATCGTCAGGCTCACTTCCACCGCGAAGTCGTCGATCAGCAGCATCAGCCGGATGACGGCAGCGCCGGCCGCGAGCCCGAGCAGCAAGCCGCCGGCCGCCTCAACGAAGACGGCGAGCAGAGCGCCCGAGGGCGTGGCGCGCCCCGCCCCCGTCGCGAGCGCGACCAGTGCCGTGAAGGCGACGATGCCGACGCCGTCGTTGAACAAAGCTTCGCCCTCGAGGATGACCCGCAGCCTCTTGGAAAGATGGCCGCGCTTGACCGTGGCGAGCACGGCGATCGGATCGGTGGGGCTGATCAGCGCGCCGAAAACCAACGCCCAGGGCAGGGCGACCGCGAGCCCCAGCGCGCGCGAGACCAGCCAGAATCCGATGCCGACGATGAGAATGGAGGCGACGACGCCGCCCGTCGCCAGAACCGCGATGGAGAATAGCCGCCGGCGCATCTCCGAAAGGTCGACCTGCATGGCGCCCGCAAACAGCAGGAAGCCCAGCATGTAACCCAGCACGGTGCGCGAGAAATCGATCCGGTCCAGCGCGTGCGCCGCCATGGTGAGCGTGGGCAACGCCGGATCGAAACGCTGGACCGCCCAAAGCGCCAGCGCGCCGGCCAGCCCGACCAGCAACATCGCTACCTCCCGCGGCAGGTCGAGCGTGCGCGCATTTACCCAGCCGCCAAGCGCGACCAGCGTGATGAAGACGGCGCTGAGCTGGAAGAGGGTCATCGGACTTTCGGCAAAACGGGCTCACGCTGACTTTGGCCTGATCCGGCAAAGTTTTGCGAGCGGATTCGGGCGGGGGCTCCGCTTCGATCGATGCGCGAGCAAGATTCCGCCCCTTCCGGCACGCCGCTTCGCGGCGTGCCGCCTATCCCATGCTTCGCACAATGCTTCGCACGGGGGAGGAAAAAAGCGCAGTGGAATTGGTGGAAGGCTACCGTCGCATGTGTCTGACCATTGGGTAGTGGGGCTGTACGCGCGTTCGCGCTACCGCTCCGTGCCAAAATCCAGCAGGTTCTTCGCCAGCACGTTGCGATGGATCTCGTTGGTGCCGGAATAGATGCTGGCCGCGCGTGTTCCGAGGTACTTGCGCATGGCGAAACTTCCGGTCGCAAGGTGCGCGCTCGCGCTGTTTGGCAGCCTCGCTCCTGCCGCGCCATATGGTCCTGCCACATCGCACAGAAGCTCGGCGATGCGCTGGTGCAGCTCTGTTGCGGTCACTTTCATCAGCGACGATCCGGCTTCGTCGTCGCCAGAGAGGCGGCCCGAGGCGAGCAGGCGCTGCTCCAGGCTCTCGAAGGCTACGAGCGCGATATCGGCTTCCGTCAGGCGCGCTTTGAGCGACGGTTCAAGGTCGCAGCCGTCGGCTGCCCGCGCGCGCTCGACCGCGCGCCAGGCTCTCCGCAGAAGCGACGAATTCGTGTTGTTCGAGCGGGCGAAGCGCATCAGATGCTTGGCCACCGCCCAGCCTTCGCCCTCGGCGCCGATGCGATTGGCGGCGGGAACGCGGACCTCGTCGAGGATCACTTCGTTGAATTCGTGCTCGCCGTCGATCATGACGATGGGGCGGACGGCAATGCCCGGCGTCGCCATGTCCAAGACGAGAAAGGTGATCCCCTCCTGAGGCTTTCTCGACGTGCTCGTCCGCACCAGCGCGAACATGCGGTTGGAGATGTGCGCGCCCGTGGTCCAGAGCTTGCGCCCGGTCACGATGTAGTCGCGGCCGTCGAAGGCCGCGCGCGTCGAGAGTGCGGCGAGATCCGAGCCGGCGCCCGCTTCCGAAAACCCTTGGCACCACAAATCCTCGCCGGACAGAATCGCCGGGATGTAGCGTGCCTTCTGCTCTTCGGTGCCAAGCGCGATGATCGTCGGGCCGACGCTTCGCAACCCGCCCGCGAACAGGATCGGCGCATCGTTGCGCGCGCATTCCTGCTCGAAGGCGAAACGCTGCGCCATGTTCCACCCCGTCCCGCCATGGGCCGCCGGCCATGACGGCGCGATCCAGCCTTTGCGATGGAGCCGCCGGTGCCAAATTCGGCATGCGCCGATCTCCGAATGCACGCCCGTCGCGCGCCGGCCGGCTTCGCGGAGATCCTCAGTCAGGTTCGTCTGAAGAAAATCGCGCACCTCGTCGAGGAAGCTGCGCGGACATACGCCCTGCGGGACATCGCCATCGACGGAACGCGTGGCACGCTCGAGAAGGATTTCGCTCTTCGGCATCGTAAGGCGTTCGTATCCTGACCTGTGCGCCATCGCATGCCCCGCCGGTCGGCCTGTCATTGCGCTGGGTCATTTGCGGCATTTTGTTCTTTGTATGTTCCGAAAGAGGGCAGAGATGTGCCGCGGAGTCATCGGACGAAGGTGCTAGCGTCGCCCGCGAAATCCGCGGGTCGGAGTTGCCATGACGGTCGAATATGCAATCCGCAATTCCACCGCGGTCATCACGATCACGCGCGACGAAAAGCTCAATGCCTTCACCCACCCGATGATCGGGGCGCTGCGCGCGTCGGCCAAGCGCGCCGAATCCGATCCGTCCGTCGCCGGCATCGTCATCACCGGTGCGGGCCGCGCCTTCTCCGCCGGCCTCGACATGGACACGCTCTCCGCAACCGCAACGCGCGCGGGAGCGGGCAACGCCGGTGACGACCACGCACCTGGCGATCTGCCGTCGCTGTTCGGCTATCTGCTCAAGATAGGCAAGCCGGTGATCGCGGCCGTCAACGGGGTCGCAGCGGGCGGCGGCTTCGTGCTCGCCATGATGTGCGACCTGCGCTTCGTATCGGAAGACGCGAGCTTCACCACCGTCTTCTCCAAGCGCGGGCTGATTGCCGAGCACGGCACCAGCTACATCCTGCCGCGCATGATCGGCACCAGCCGGGCGCTGGATCTGTTGTGGAGCTCCGATCGCATCGGCGCCGCCGAGGCCTATCGCATGGGTCTCGCAGACCGTCTCATCGGGTCAGGGAAAGTCGTCGACGAAGCAGTTGCCTATATCGACAAGCTCGCCGCCACCGTGTCGCGCCGCTCGCTTGCGGTGATCAAGGCGCAGGTTTACGGCCACCTCTCGCAGCCGCTCAATGACGCGGCTTGGGAAGCAGACGCCTCGATGTGGCGGGCGCTGGCGCATGCCGACGCGAAGGAAGGCGTCGCCTCCTTCGTCGAACGCAGGGCGCCGCGCTTCGCGCCGTACACGGGAGAGGGCGATGTCTGAGCCCGAAACGCTAGTCGTTCTCGACATTGACGGCGCCGTCGCGACGGTGACGCTGAATCGGCCCGGCCGCCGAAACGCCATCACCAATCCGATGCTGAACCAGCTCAGCCGCACGCTGAAGGACATGGCCAGGCGTGACGACGTCCGCGTGCTTATCCTGCGCGGTGCGGGCCGCGATTTTGTCCGGGCGCGGATATCGCAGTCACGGGCGAAGGCGGCGCCAGCGAACGGCTCGACTTCGATGCGCCCATCGCCCTTCACACCAAGCCCGCCGTCACCATCGCCGCGATCGATGGCGGTTGCGCCGGCGCCGGATTGGGATGGGCCTGCGCCTGCGATCTGCGCTTCGCGACGCCGACCGCGATGTTCAATACCGCCTTTCTCGACGTCGGCGTGGCAGGCGACATGGGCGGCCCTTGGACACTGTCGCGCATTGTAGGTCCTGCGAAGGCGCGCGAGCTCTACTTCCTGCCAGGCAAGTTCGGCGGCAACACCGCGCTTTCGCTCGGTCTCGTCTCGCGGCTTTTTCCGGAGCCCGATTCGCACGCCGAAGTGACGGCCATCGCCAGACGCCTGGCGGCCGCGGCGCCCCTCGCGCTCAAGGGCATGAAGGCGAACTTCCTTGCCGCCGAGACGGCGGGCTTTGCCGAATTCGTGACGCTGGAGACGAAGCTGCACATCGATCTGTTCAAGACCGAAGATACGCGCGTAGCCTTTCGCGCCAGGCGCGAAAAAGCGACCGCCCGCCTCTACGAAGGGCGATAGACGCTACGCTTCGTGCAGATGAATTGCGACGCCACCAATATGCACTACGTCGCCCTCGACCCGATGAGCGTGTTGCTCCGCGCGCCGGATGTGATCGCTCGGATTCTTCACCGCGACGTCGAGACAAACGATGCCCGCCGCGCGCGGATCGCCTGACGGCACGAACGCCACCGCGCCGCGGTCGAGGACGATTTTCGGCATCCCCTGCGTCTCGAGTTTCGCCTCGAACAATTCCGCCCAGCGCCGCGCGGCCGCGAGCGGATCTCGGACCTGCACCCGAGCGCCCAGAAGCCCGACGATCTCATCGCCCGCGCGCGCGTTCTGCCAGTCGCGCCCGGCCGGAGTCCATGAGCCGTAGGTCTCGTTCCAAGACGCGCCGTCGCCTTCGGTGTCGATGGAGGTCAGCACGCCGCTCACATCGGCCGGATGGAAATGCGTGAAGGTGTAGCCGGGCGTGTTGAGCTCGGCGATGTTGCGGATGGCCATCTTCGCCAGCCGCTCGCGGTGGCGCACGGCGTCCGGCGCCTGGAAGATCAGCATGTAGCCCGCATCGCCGCCGCGTCGCGAAAGATAGCGCCCCGCCGACGCGTCCTCAGTGACCGGCTGCACCACCTCGATGAAATCGCCGCCGAACGGCATCACCACATTGACGAGCCCGTAGGCGGCGACGCCCGGATCGCGATAGGCGACCTTCAGCCCGAACACGTCGGCGAAAGCCTGTCGGACAGGCTCAAGATCCCTGGCAACGAACGCCACCTGCCGCAGCCGCATGTTTGCCCTCCCGCGTTTTGCCTATCAAACCGCGCAAAGTCCGCGTCGCGCAAGCTAGGCCCGCTTCGCCTCGCGCGGACTGACGCCCGTCCAGCGCTTGAACGCGCGCGAGAACGCCGCTGGCTCCGAAAATCCCACCAGGTAAGCCGTTTCGTTCACCGACACCCTCTTCCCGCGCAGATATTGAAGTGCAAGCTGGTGGCGCAGTTCGTCCAGCACCTTCTCGAAGGTCGTGCCTTCCGCCTTGAGCTGGCGGAACAGAGTCTGCCGGCTGGTCCCCATCTTCCCGGCGATCACGTCCATGCTCGCCTCGCCCTTGTGCAGGACCGGCATGAGCAGGCTCTCGACACGGCCGCGCGTCGACTTGGAATTCTCCAGGCTCTTGAGCAGCGCGTCGGCGTGCTCGCTCAGGATACCGAAAACGTAGCGCGGCTGCAGCGAGATTGTGTGGGTCATCCATTTTTCGTCGAGCAGCACGGCGTTCCAGTCGGCGTCGAACGTCACCGGCGCGCCAAAAATGCGTTCGTACTCCGCCCGATAGGCGGGTGCGGAGTGCGTGACGTGTACGGCCTTGGCAAGCTGGGTGACGCCGAAGCGGCGTGGCCCGCAGATCATGCGGGCAAAGGTGGATTCCGTGAGCTCCGGAAATTCGTCGGGATTCTCCCGGTTGTCGACGGCCCAGAATCCGCCGCCCCTGTGCGAGACGCTGAAGCGGTCCTTCGGCCCGTCGAATTCGACCACCAGCCGGCCGTAGCGATTGAGCTGGACCATCGCCTCGGCCATCGTCTCGCAGGCATAGGCGATCAGACCCACGACGGAGATCTGCGACATGTCGTTGGTCTCGCCGTAATGCAGCGCGAGCGCGGGATCGTTGGTGACCTCCTTGCCCGCACGCATCAGGGCTAGATATTTCGCAAACGGAATGCGGCGATCGACATCCTGCAGGTCTTCAGCAGGGAATGCCGACCGCGCGGCAAGCTCGGCCTGGCTTGCGCCCTTGGAGACGGCAAGCTCCATCAGCCCGCGTACCAATCCGGCTGCGACCGTCAGCTCAGCCATTTGGGGCCGAACGGTTGCCTGCGATCATGCCTTTGGCGCCTGTGGTCATGGCCATTGTGTCCGGCTTCGCTAAACTTGGCCGCTTGCAGTTGCGCCCGGACAAACATGATCACCACGGAAGCGGAGGCGCAATTGGGCCTGGTAGCGTAGTGTTTCAGGGAATGACGGCCCTCGCTTTTGTCCTTCATATCAGCGGAGGTACGATCGGTCTCGTCTCGGGAACGGTCGCTGCGTTCGCGCGCAAGGGCGGACCTCTTCATCGTGTGGCCGGAACGGTGTTCTTCGCCTCGATGCTGGTCATGGCGGTCTTCGCTGCCTGGCTCGCCGTCACGGTTCCCGGCCAGCTCGTCAATCTGTTCATCGCCACTTTCGCGTCCTACCTCGTGGTGACGGGCTGGATGACCGTCCGGCGCAAAAGCGGCACAGCAGGCCTGCCCGAGACGATCGCGCTGATCACTGCCGTGGTGCTCTGCGCGCCGTTTGCCGTCCTGAGCTTTCAGCTGGCGGCCGGCCTGCCGCCCCTGTTCAGGAGCGCCGTCCCATTCAAGGGCCCCGTCCTCGTTGCGATTTATGCCTTTACATTCGTGCTCGCCAGCGCGGCGATTGCCGACGCCAGCGTTG
This sequence comes from uncultured Alphaproteobacteria bacterium, assembly GCA_963802815.1. Lineage (GTDB taxonomy): Bacteria > Pseudomonadota > Alphaproteobacteria > Micropepsales > Micropepsaceae > Rhizomicrobium. The sequence goes on along the minus strand of CAWDKN010000015.1, from coordinate 74,805 downwards.
TCTTTTCCGGCAGGATCGCTGGCGCGCCCCGCATCGCCCGGCATCTGTGGCGCATGTGCCTGGGTCTCACGCTTGCCGCGGGTTCAGCCTTCACCAACGGGCTGGCGCGCTTTTTGCCCGGACCCTATCACGTGCCTACTGTCTTTTTCCTTCCGCAATTCATTCCGGTCGTCCTGTTGATCGTCTGGATGGTCCGCGTGCGGCTCACGGGATGGTTCAGGCGGAACGCGGCGATGGAGCGCGTCGCCTGTCCGACGTTTCGCTCCGCCGAGATGGACGCGTCAGGGTCGGCGATATACTTTCGCGGGCTCGGAGGACGAAAATGATCTTTGTTCTGGAAATCAATGCGACGGCGATACTGGCATTCGAGGCTGACAGCCTGGATGACGCCCGCGCCTATGCTGCGAGTGCCGGCGAGCAGGAGGATTTGACGGAACTGAGATCCAATGGCGCCCCGTTGTGGAACGGCAAAGACGTCATCACGGCACGGGACGCAAACGAGGCTGAGGCGGACCTGTTCAAAAAGAGCAGGGAGGAAGACTGGGAAGACGAGCCCCATTCCGATCCCGAAGACTTTATTACTTACCTCGTGCCGCTGGACGAGCCGGAAGAAGACTGAACGGCGCCGCGAAGCCGGGACTTGCAACGCCTTCACGCGTTCCTTGCCATCAACCCGCCGTCGACCGGAATCACCGCCCCCGTGATGTAGCTCGCTGCCGGGAGGCACAGGCTCAAAGTCACATGCGCGACCTCCTCGGGCTCGCCGTAGCGGCGCAAGGCGGTGCGCCGTTTTGCGAAGATGACCTTCTGGTCGTCGGGAATGGCTTTCGTCATGCCGGTGTTGATCGGACCGGGGCAGATGCAGTTGACGACGATGCCTTCCGGGCCGAGGTCGACCGCCATCGCGCGCGTAAGTCCGGCCACGCCCGCCTTGGCCGCGGCATAGGCGCTGTCCTGCGGCGTGGCGCCGAGCGCCTCGGTCGAGGCGATATTGACGATGCGCGCGGCGGGAGACTTCCGCAAATGCGGCAACGTCGCGCGCACGATGCGCTGATGCGCCGTCAGGTTTATCGCGAGTATCCGGGCCCAGATTTCATCATAGCGTTCATTGTCGAGCGGTGTGATCGCGGCAATGCCGGCGTTGTTCACGACAATGTCGATGCCGCCAAACGACTTCGCGATCGCGTCGATGGTCTCTGCGATCGCCTTCGCATCGGACACGTCGAGCACGAAGGCGCGCGCCTCGCCGCCCTCCCTCTCGATCTCGCCGACGACCTCTTCGACACCTTCGCGTTTCACGTCGACGGCGGCGACGCGCGCGCCTTCGCGCGCGAAAAGCAGCGCGGTCGCGCGTCCCATGCCGCTTGCCGCACCGGTGACGATCGCGACGGATCCCTTGACGGAACGCGATTGCGATTTCATGAAAATCTCCCTCCTGGTTTTTTGCGCGGCCTAACGCGAACCGCCCGGCGCGCATTGCGCGCCAAATTATAATAGCGCGCAACGCGCACGGGCCACTTCGCGGGACCGCGCTCCTAAAGCCCAGACCGCGCGAGCGCCGCGTCGGCCGCGGTCAATGATCCGTCGATCCGCTTGCGCAACGCTTCCAGATCGACGCCCTCGGAGCTCTTTTTTCCCTCGATATAGCGCGCATAAACGCCGTGGACGATCGCGGCGCTCTTCCAGCGGTTGAAGGCGACGTAGTAGTCGAGCCTCGACAGGTCGCGTCCCGTCCGCGCGGCGTAACGTCTGGCCAGCGCACTTCGTGTCGGAAATCCCGCGGGCGCCGTCGCCGCTGCGGGATCGATGGCGATCGGGTCGTCCGGATCGGGCCAGGGATTGAGCGCATAGGCGAGGTCGGCGAGCGGATCGCCAAGCGTGGATATCTCCCAATCGACGACGGCGGCTACCGCGCCGTCGGGGCCGACGAGGCAATTGTGCAGGCCGTAGTCGCCGTGAACGACGCGCGCCGGGCCTTGTTCGGGAAGGTGCTCCAGCAACATGCGCTGCAGCGCATGCGCGCGGGGATCGTCGTACTGCGCGGGTCCGGCCGATGCGGTCCACGATTTGTACCACGTCGACAATTGGCGACCGACATAGCTGTCGCGCTTGCCGAGATCGCTTAAGCCCACCGCGTCGGGATCGACGGCGTGAAGATCGGCCAGCACGTCGATGAAGGAGTGCGCGAGCCGCGTGCGCAGAGGCGGCGGCACCAATCGTTCCGTGTCGGCGGCGCTGTAGAGCGGCCTTCCGTTCACATGTCCCATCACATAGAAACGCGCGCCAGTAATCGTGGAATCGTCGCAGAAACCAAGCGCCGCAGGCACGGGAACGGACGTCTCCGCCAGCGCGCTGATGAGCGCCCATTCGCGGCCCATGTCGTGCGCCTTGGGCAGAAGCTCGCCCATTGGAGGACGGCGGATCACGGCGGGGCGCCCGCGCTCGTCTTCGATGAGATAGGTCAGGTTCGAATGGCCGCCTTCGAGCTTCGTCCACCGCAAAGGCGGCGTAAGCGCGGAGACGTGCGTCGCGATCCAAGCCTCGACGCGTGGAACGTCGTAGCCTGGCGGGGATGTGTGTTCCGTGTCGGGCGGTGGGTTCACGGCGGGAAGTGTCACCCTTCCGCCGATGCGGCACAAGGCCGTGCCGTGGGTCGTGCGCCGTAACGGAAATTAGCCGTGCTTGGGCGGCGCGGCGCCCGGATCGGTTGCGTCAAACCACGAAAGCGGCGCGATCCAGCTCAGGAGATCGGAGAGCGGTACGATCGGGCCGCGCTGGCAGGAGGCGCGCGCAATCGCCGCGAGCGTCCGCCACATCTCGTAAGGATCCGCAGCCGTTCCGCAAACGAATGCGCCGCCGCGGTTGAGGTGGCCTTCCGGGCAGAGCTGCAGATGCACATGCGGGCCCGTCGCGCGCCCCGTGCTGCCGGCGAGACCGACGACGTCGCCCGCCCGCACCGTCGCGCCGGCTCCGACAAGGAGACTCTCCATGTGGCCTTCGACGATCACGGGCGGCGCCACGCTTCCGTCGCGGGCGCGGACCGCGACCATGTTGCCGAAACCGCCGTCGTCGCCGGCGAAAACGACGACACCCGGCGCCATCGCGCGCACCGGCGTGCCTTCCGCCACGGCCAAATCCACGCCCGGATGGAACTCGGTTTTTGTCGTATCGAATGGATTGCGGCGCTCGCCGAAGCCGTCGGAAACGTGACACGTCACGCCCGCCGCGAAAGGCGGCACGTAGCGGACGGTCTGGGCGTGCGCGGCGACGTTGCCATCCGGGCCGACGATGATGCCGAGATTGCGTAGCTCGCTCGCATAAGCACCGAGCACGAGCGTGCAAATGCTGGCCACGAGTCCTGTGAGGGCGAGATATTTGCGAGCCGGCGCTTTGCGCGAGCCCGCTGCGGACTTTATCTGTCGCACCGACAAGATGAAGGCGATGACGATCGCGCTGGCGGGGATCAGTAACGGCGCGATCGCCGTGTCTGCATAGTCGAGGCCGGCCGTGAACGCGCCTTCGCGCAGCGACAGCAACGGCTTGAAAAGCGCGGGCACGCCGCTGTCGTAGAGCGCAGTCGCCATCAGCCAGAGACCGGCGAACAGCGGCAGTACGGACAGGACAAGGCCGAGGACGAGGCGCAGACGCGTGCGTGAGAAGAGGGTGCGAGCGGTGGTCAGCAGCGCCAGGACCAGCAAAGTCGAGCCGGCGTAGGCCGCCAGGCGGGTTGCAGGGAGGCTCGTCGTGCTCACGAAATCCGGCGAGATGGCGCGGGCGAGCCCGACGGGCGCCATCAGCATGAAGGTGAGCGCGAAAAGGCCCAAGCTGATCGCAGTGTTCAAGGCGGTGAGCAGCGGCGTCTCGCGGACGAACCAGTGCCGGAGCGCACGGCGCAACCAACGGCGTGCTGCGACGGGTGCAGGCGCGCTTTCCGGATTCCCGGCCGCGGGATACCGGGGCGGTTCGGGAACTGGCGGGTCTCTCAGGTCGCGAGGGGGATGACGCACGCCGGGCTCCAACGTAGAACTGTCGCTCGCTTCCTCCTCGGCGCGATCTTAGCGAAGCCGCGGAGCCATGCGAGTCTTTTGGCGAATTCCGAGCAGCGGCCGTCCGTCTCAGTGCGGCGTCTGGGGTGCGACTTGGGACGGGCCCTGGGACGGCATGCTTCGCGCTTCGAGTGGCCCCGCATTCGATTCCAGAACGCGCAACGCTGCGGCGACCTGGCCTGCCATCGGACCGTCATTGCCGGCAAAGGTGAGGAAGGCTTGCTCCGCCAGGCCGCAACGGAAATGGACGATATTGTCCGAATCCACGCTGATGCCGCCGAGAGCGTTCAGCGGGCAGCTGAATTTCCGGCCATGTCCGCCCACGACGGTGACCGTCAGCTCATTGCCCACAACGTGCGCCGCGGTGACCGTGCTGCGTCCGATCCCGGCGCCGGAGTAGAAGGCAACGTGGCCATCCTCTCCGCGCATGACGAGTGCGGCCTCGATCAACTGCCGCGACTTGAACGCGTCCATCGGCGCGGGCTGCGCCGCATTCTTTTGTGTCGGCGCCGGAACGGCCTGCGCGGAGGCTGGCATCGGCGCCAAGCCGATAAGAAGTGCCGTCGCTGCGGCTGAGATCGCGATGGTTTTCGTGTGCCGTGCCCCCGACGCCAGCTTAGGCAAGTCGGGGGAATTCTCGATAGTGATGCAAGACGGGATCTGGCCGACCGGACCCGCCACGGGAAACCGAGGCTCGAAATGCTTGTGGTTCAAACGATGAGACTTTCCGCAGGCAAGCGTGGTTTGGACGGGAGTCCGCGCGCGGGCGCGCGCCCGACGCGGAACGCGGTGATGAGCCGCCGGTCGTCCGGAACGGCGAAGTCGGCAGCGATGGTGTTGCGCACGCTCTCGTCGTCGGCGAGCACGGCCATCGGACCGGCTGAAAGCCCGGCGGCCGTGATCTCGAGCCAGAGCCGGTAAAACCTTCGTCCGGTCAACAGCGGATCCTCGCCCACCGGCCGATGGAAAAGAACGATCGCCGAGGCGCTGCGCACGACCGCCTGCTCCGCCACGAAATGGCGCGCCAGGCCGAGGCGATCCAGCGCTTCGAAGACGCCTGCGCGCAGAACGAACCCGGCACCCGCGGCCTCGATCGCAGACATCTCCATCGCTTCGGCGTTCAGGCCGTCGAGGCTCCAGCGCGGATCGCGCCGCGACAGCCGCATCCATGAGAGCAGCTCCGCGCGAAACGGCCCGTCGCGGAATGTGCGCAGGCTCGCGACGTCATTGATCTGGGCGAGATGCGCGATACCCTCGACGGAGTCCACGACCACGGCATCCGGTTGTTCGACCAGCGGTCTCGTCAGACGGGCTGGCGTTCCAGGAACGAAGACGCCGCGATAGGTGCGCCGCGCCGGCACATGGGTTCGCAGCGAGTTCGTCGGGCGCGCCGCGCGCAACGCGCAGCCGTGCGACGGGGCGGAGCCCCTTGACTTCACCGTCATTCGCGCGCGCGACGTTGACAGCCCATCCGCGCGCGGCACAAGCCATCGCGAGGCCCTCGATCGCGGCGCCGTGACTGATGGCGGCGTCGCGCCCTTGCGGATCGCCGACACGCAGCCGGCGCGACGTGTCGTCGAGGACCACGAGATCGTTATCGCCTTCGCGCCGCCAGCGAGTTCGGCTGGGTGTTATGCACGCTGGGCGCCAGGTTGGCCTCGCGAACCAGTGTGGCGAGATCGTCCAGGATCATTCGGGTCGGACCTTCTGATTGGCTTGAAGCGCAAGCCTCTGGAACAGGGCGAGATGGGCTTCGGTCTGCTCGCCGCCTTGGCCGGGCGCGAGAGTCAAAAGGCCGATGCGCAGCGGCGCGCGCGACAGCATCAGCGCGTGGGTAGAGTCCGTGCGGGCCATCAGGTCTTCGATCTGCTCCCGGCCGCGAGGGGAGTCGTGATCGCGCCCACGCGCGCCGCGTCGCGCCGGACCGTCGTGCAGGGCGACCGACAGCGCGTCGGCGCCGTAATCGCAAAGCTGCGGTCCTTGCATGATGCGCAGCCCGGCGAGCAACGGCTGATTGGCAAGCGCACCCAGCAGGCGCTCGAGATCGGTGGCGTCGGCGCGCGCCAGCGCCGCCGCGAAAACCGTTGTCGCGGCGGCGTCGCCCGCGGTCAGGGATTGCTGCACGGCGGCCGCGGCGAGCAGCAATGCGGTGAACACCGCAGCCATCCGTTCGATGGCCACCGTCTCCGTCAGTCCCAGTGACGGGGCAAGAATCGCGGCCGCGCCTGCACCCAGAAGCGCGAGGATCGCGGGCAGCGCGAAGGCGCGCCTTGCATCTCGCGCCGTCGCCGGGGCGCCGCGCGCGAGAACGGCAATGACGGCGACGCCGAGTCCGCTCATGCCCACCGGCGCGTTGGCCAGGAAGTCGGTGACGCTGACGGCGGCCAGAAGCGCGCCGGCGCCGAGCAGCGCATCGAGTTCGGCGTTCTCCTGTTGCGACAGGCTCGAACGATGGCGAAGGAGCAGAAGCCCGGCGAGGGTCGATAGCGCGCCCACCTCGTAGATGCCGAAGACCCAGAGCGATATCGGTTCCTCGCGTCCGAAAAGCGCAAACCCGGCGACTACGACGCCGCCGGCGACGACGAAGATTTTGAGCAGTCCCGGCGCATGACGGCGCAGCATGCCTTCAACGAGCAAGAGCGCGGCGAGCGGCAGGACGCTGGCGCAGACGAGCACGACCGTGTCTATGCGATCGACGCCGACGATCAGGAACGCGGTGCGCAGGCCGTAAAAGAGGCACAGCACCACGAGCGCGAAAGCGAGGCGCGGGCGCAGCGCTTGCCGCGCCGAAGCGGGCGGCGGCGCGATCGCCGTCGCAGCCAGGGTCAAGGCCGCGAAACCGTCGACAAGCGCCTGGGCGGCGATTCGGGTCAGCATCAGCCCCTCATCATCCGGTCCATGAACCGGCGCACGACCATGCCTTTCACGGCGGCAATCGGCGCAGGCAACGGATGCTCGACGCGGCCGCGATACGGGTTGAAGAACCAGCCGCGGTGATCGGTGTGCGTCGTCCGTCCCATGAGGGCCTGAAGCGCTTCATAGGCCATCAGGTTTCCGGTCGTGATCACCATCGGCGCGAACGACATGCGCGGGCGCTTGCCCGCCGCCATCTCCGCCGCCGCATCGAGGTCCACGTGAAAGGCGGAGGACGAATGGGTGAGCACGTATTCGAGCTCCTTCAGAAACGCGCCGCGGATGTCCCCCTTGGTCAGGTCCTGCCAGGCCTTGCCTCGCGTCGGATATTTCAGCCGCTCCTCCGGCCGCGGCGCGCCGGGCCGCACGACGGTGACCGACGGCAGCGGTGAGGCATAGGCGTCGATGACGGTGGCGCCGGCCGCGCGCGCCGCGCGGTAAAGCGCCACGGCCGCGGCGATGTCGTCGCAACCGTTGACGATCACCGCGTAGCGGCGGGCGATATCGTCGAGGCGCGATGTCCACTCAGCACCGAGCACTTCGAGCTCCGCTTCGGGATTGATGCGCTTCACCGTTGCGGCCGACGCCGCGGTTTTTTCCTCGCCGATGGTGTCCAGCGTCGCGAAGACCTGGCGATTGAGGTTCGAGACCTCGAAGCGGTCGATGTCGGCCATGCCGAAGCGCCCGACGCCGGCGCGCGCGAGCGAAGCGAGGCACGCCCCGCCCATGCCGCCGACGCCGGCGACGAACACGGACGAGGCGCGCAGCCGCGCCTGCTCGTCGCGCGTCACGAAGCCGATGTTGCGGGTCGTGAACTGTTCGTAGTCGAAGCTCATGGACGCGCTTGCCTCCAGGGACGCAGCGAACCCCAGGTCTGGTCGTCCGAGAACCAGTGCACGACCGGCAGGACCGCCGATTGCAGGGCGAAGAGCACGAGCATGGTCGCCAGCCATGGCGCGCTTTGCGGGCGGACGATGCGCGCGATATAGCGGCTGGCCGCCTGCATGTTGAGCTGCCCGATCTGCAGGAAGTCGTCGCCGCGCGCATAGTCGAGGCTCGCGCCGCACATGGCGTTGTAGGCCGCGATGCGATGCTTCGGTGCCGCCTCGAAGCTTTTCTTCAGATCGTCGGAGCCGCCGGTGTACGAGTCGAGGATCACTGACCGCTCTTCATCGAACGTGGCCTCGGCGCCGACGCCGAAGACATGCCGATGCCGGGCCATGATCTGTCGCGCCAGCAACCGGTGGGCAAAGTCCGGATCCGACCGGCGCGCGGGCGTGGGGAAAACGCCGTCGAACGTCTCCGCAACCATGCCGAACACGGCCGGCACTTGCGTGACGTTGGAGATCCGCAGCGGGCGGCACTGGCGGCGCAGGAAAAGAAAGACGCAGGTCAGGCCGTAGAGCAGCTCGGAGAGGCCGCGCCCGTGCAGCGCCGGGTCGACCATGACGAGCCCCAGATGCAGGATCTCGATCTTGTGCCCGGCAAGTTGCCCGTCCATGAGCGCCAGCGCATTGAACGCAACCGGGCGTCCGCTGCGTGCGTCGTAGATGAGGGTGACGACGGTTTTTTCCAGCCGCTCGGGATCGCCGCCAAGGATGCCGTATTCGAGATCTCCGTCCGGCAGGACCGCGCGCGCGACGTGCCTGAGATCGGCGATCAGCGCCGACAACTGGTCCGGCGGCAATGCCGATCCCGGCTTCTCGACGACGCGCAGCGTCAGGCCGCGGCCGGCAGGCACTGTCAGATTCAGATAGCGCCGCGGCATGGTCAGGCCCGTGCCGCGATAAGGGCGGCGCGTTTTGCGAGCGGGCCTCCACGGCGGCGCAGCCACAATTCTGCAGCAATAAGACCTTCACCCTGGCCCAGCCAGAAGACGATCGCTGTCGCCGGATGCGGATCCATGCCGAACGCGTGAACCAGGATCGGCTCGTAGACGCGCGAGAGCGTGATGCCGACGGTCATCGCCGTCGCGCGCGTGACCCATGCCTCATGCTCGACGATGTCGCGCCGGCGTATGGCGCGCCAGCCCGCGACGACGCAATACGCGATGGCGATCATCCAGACGACATTGGGAAGGATCGCGGCCGGGCCGGCGAAGGGATAGACGATGGTGCAGGCCACGCCGGTTATGGGCAGCAGCAGCAAACAGGGCAGCGCGACATAGCCGAGCGTGCGATGCGCCCTGCGATGGCGGCGGCGCAGCGCCGGCCAGAACTGAAGCGCGGCCATGACCACGAACAGCGCCCCCATTGTGGCATGGCTGCGGATCAAAAGCGGATTGCGGTCGAAGGCGGCGAGCTGGTCGAGATAGGCCCGGCCGGCCAGTCGCGCCACGCTGTCGGCCTGGGCGGAGGTCGGCACCAGCAGGTTGTTCAGCGCGATCCCGAGTGCGGCCACCCCCAGGGTGATCAGGAAGGAAGCGGGCAGCCAGGCCGGACCGTTCCAGATTCGCATTTTGCCATGTCCAGCCAGCATTTTCGTCCTCTTTCTCCCGGCCTGCCGAAGCAAGTTCCGCTTGACGGCTGTAACCAAATCACGAATATGAGCACTGTTCAATAACTTTTTTGAGCGATGTTCAATTGTGAGGGTCGTTGGGTCGCCGGTCCGATCACACGCGCAGCGAATTGGAAGCCCTTTTCCTTGAAAAAGGGTGGCAGCATCTGGGCGAGGTTGGGCTGGCTCGGTTCTCGGCGCGCGAGGTCGCCAAGCGGGCGGGCTACTCGATCGGCAGCATCTACAATGTCTTCGGCAGCTATGACCGGCTGGTCCTGGCGATCAATGCGCGGACGCTGCTTATGTGGGCGGGGCATTTGCGCGCCCGCCTCGGCGAACCCGGATGCGATCCGATCGAGACCCTCGTGCACGGCTATTTCGAGTTCGCGCGCGCCCATCCCCGCAATTGGATGGCGATATTCGAGCATCATCTCGAGGACGATACCGCGGCGCCGGATTGGGATCAGGCCGCCGGCCGGGACCTGATGGATCTGGTGGCCGAGCAAATCGTACTCGCCCTGCCGAAATCGAATCCGGCGACCATCCGCGCCCTGGCGCCGTCCCTGGTGGCGACGGTGCACGGCCACTGCGTGTTCACGATCTTTCGCACCTTCGACGTTCTCGGAGAGACGGATCCGGTGCGCGCGGCGCTGACACGAGTCCGGGAAGCGCTCGCGGCGGCCGCTCGAGACTGACAGAGGATTGGCGGCAGAGCGCTTCGAAGCCTCGACGCGGCTTTGCCTATATAGGCGATTCGTTCATCTGCACGCGTCGCGTAGAGATAGCCCCGCTACAGAGGGGAAACGAATGCGCACTGTCGGCCATGCCTTATTGGATTGATCCTGGCGCTCACGGCGTCATCGGCGTGGGCGGACGGCAATGACTGTCCGTTGATCGGCACGCTCGACAATTTTACGGCAGCCGATCCGCCGCTGTGGACCAACTACGCCGCGTGGGACTTCCGGGTCACGCAGGGCAACGGCGACGTCGCGGTCACCAAGGTCGGCAAAATGTGCCGGCAATTCTACCGGCTCAAATCCGGCATGCCGCCATTGACGTGAACCTCGTCATCTGTCGCCGGCGGCATGAAATTGTGTAGCGTCTTGATGTTCCGGCACATGATCGCGTCTCCCTGAGGCGCCTCATGATAGCGCACGAAAGAGCGCTTTTGCAGACCCGAACCTATTCCCCTGCCAACGGCGATCGCAGGGGCGGGCGAAGTGGCGCCGGATGGGCGCGGGCCCTGCATCAGGCGTGATAAAAGGTCGGTCCGGGACAGAGGCAAACTCATGCCCGAGAAAACTCAAGGCTTTCGTGACGTCTATCGGCTTTTTCGAGCAAGCGGTCGCGGTCCCTTCCATGAAGGCCGCTCTGGAAGCGTGGGGTTCGGGGCCGGGTCTTTTTCACCATGGCTTCGCGAAGGAGACCAACGACCCGGCGATCGTGGCGGCGACGATGGCCAAACCGGGTGTCGTCCTGAAACGCGCCGTGGGATCCAAAGGCGCTTTCACAGAAAATCCCCAGCTGCCGAAATCCATGCCGAGCCAAGCGCCGAAAGCCGAGCCCAAGCGGGCGGCCCAGGGCAAGCCGGCGAAACGTGGCAAGGCCAGGCCCACGAACGTTTTAAGCCTTGTCGAGGCGCGGGCGGCCAAGCGCGCTGCCGAGGAATACGACAAGCAACAGGCTCGCCGTGAAAAGGAAGACGAGAAAAAAGAAGTTGTCCGGCAAAAAGAGCGCGAGCGCCGCGACGCAAAGATCGCCAAGGCCGATTTGGCGCTCGCGTCTGCGGAAAAACGCCACGACGAATCTATCGCCGCCATCGCGCGAGAACGCGACGCGCTGAACCGACAGAAAGAATCTGAAGAGGTGCGCTGGCAGAAGGAGAAAGCGAGACTGCGGGCACAGCGAGACCGCTTATAAGGTCGAACCCAATTTGCGATCCGGTGCATGAAAGATCGAGGGAACGCCGCGCCGTTCAGATCTCCGGATGTTGCCAGCCGGTAATCGTCAGGTTCGGCTCGACCAACTCTACTCGGTCATCGAGCCCGTGTGCCGCCAGCACGGCCTCTGGTGTGCGCAACGGCGCGCCGCCGAATATGGGCAATCCATCTGGAAGCCGCACACCGGCGGCGCGAGACAAATAGAACACGTCATACAGGTCCAGGAACATTTCGAACACGCGCGGCCCGCCGATCACGGCGATGGTGCGATTAGGTGCCGCGAATTCGGCCAGCGCCTGCTCGAAGGACGCGCCGACCGGATTCCAGAGTACTGCCCTGCCATTCGAAGGATCGGGTGCCACGGCGGCAATGCGCGCCGTCACGATCAGGCGGCGTCGCGTCGCCGAATGCGACAGGGCTTCCTGCGAATTTCTGCCATGAACGACGATGTCGACGTCATCGAGGCCGGACTCGAAGAAGTGCTGGTCCGCCTTGATTTTGAGCGAAGGCGGCACGTTGTGGGCGGCGTCCGTCAACATGCCGTCGTCCGAAACAATCGCATAGGCCTCGATATGGGGTTTCATCGTCGTGCAGCGATAGCGCTTTCCATCCGGGCTTCCAATTCGAGGTTCTCGAGATCGCGGAATATCGACGCGACGGCGAGCGTGCGGCCTTGCCGGCGGTACGTCAGCAGGCAATCCCTTGCGCCGATGTCGCCCTCGATCGCGATCTCGTCCCAGGTCTCGGCATGGCCGACATATTTGACCGGCGTGTCGTAATGCTGGCTCCAGAAGAACGGCACCGTGTCGAATTTGCAGCGCTGGTTCAGCATGTTGCGCGCGGCGCTCTGGCCCTGGCGTTCCGCTACCACCCAATGCTCGACGCGGATATTCTCGCCAGAATGAGGATCGGGCCAGCGCGCGATGTCGCCCGCAGCGAAGATGTCCGGAACGCTGGTCTGGAGATATTCGTTCACCAGCACGCCGCGATCCATGGCCAGCCCGCACTGTTCCGCCAGCGACACGCGCGGGCGCACGCCGATGCCGGCGACGACGAATTCGGCGTCGAGTGTTTCCCCGCTCTTGAGCGTGACTTTGCTACCGTCGACGGCCGTCACGGTGTTCTCGAGATGGAAGACCACACCGTGTTCTTCATGCAAGGCCCGGAGGAAGTCTCCCATCTCGGCACCGAGAATGCGTTCCATAAGGCGCTTCTCGAGCGCGACGACGTGCACCTCGATGTCGCGCGCACGCAAGGACGCGGCGACCTCGAGCCCGATGAAACTTGCGCCGACGACGACGGCGCGGCGCGCGCCCGTCAACGCGTCGATTATGGCCCGGCAATCGGCCATCGTGCGCAACGCGAAAACGTTCGCCTGCGAGGCGCCGGGAATATTGAGGCGCACAGGCTCGGCGCCGGTCGCCAGCAGCAATCGGTCGTACGAGATCTCCGCCCCACCGGCGACAAGGACACGACGCGTCTTGATGTCGATCGATTGAACGTCGGTCTTCAGGCGCAGGTCGATGCCGGCGTCCTTGTAGAAGTCCGCAGACTGTAACGGCATCCAGTCTTCCGGCGCGTCGCCCGCCAGATAGTCCTTCGACAGATTGGGCCGGTCGACCGGCGGATCGGCATCGTTGCTGAGCATGACGATGCTGCCCTGGAAATCCATGCGCCGCAGCATCTCCGCCGCCGCATAGCCGGCCGCGCCGCCGCCAACGATGACGATCTTCTGCGGCGCGGCGGGATCGGCGGCGCGCGCCAGCCTATTCGCGGTGCGCTTTTCCCGGACGAAGATTTGCCCGTCCCTCTCCTCGACGCGCCACACGGAAAGCGGCGCCGTCGCGGGCGCGCGCAACGCCTCGCCGCTTCGCAGATCAAAGCAGGCATGATGCAGGGGACAGCGAACGGTGTCGCCCACCACAAGCCCGTCGGCGAGGGCCCCGTGATAGTGCGTGCACAGCGCATCGACCGCGAAGATCTCGGAGCCCGATCTGACGAGCAGGACATCCTGGTCGCCGACATGACCGAGCAGCATGTCACCGGTGAAATCCGTGGAAGCGACGCCAAGGGTCAGATCGGGGCCGTTGCCCGTGGAAGGTTGCTCCGTCACGGCTTCCTCCTGAAACTTTTTTTCGAACTGCAACACCGTCGCCGTCCGCCAATAGGCGCGAGCGCTCACGCAGCGGCAATCACTTCGCCATTTTAGCAGGAGGACGATTCGCCGAACAGGGTTCGCTGGGCCGGGCAAGCCGGGAGTCCGAGGATGATCGAAGTCCAGCAATTCACGGGCGCTCTCGATCTAAACCAACCTCCCGCGCGGCGGGCAAGTTTGCTGACCGCCACGAAGATCGCACCGATGGGCAGCCATTTGCCGCTGCGCTCGAACAGCGGCGCTAAGACAGAAGAATGTCGAGCGCTAAGGACGGCGCTTCGCTCTTTTCCACCTGTAAACAAAACACCCGGACGGGCGTGGGCCTTGGTGAAATCAGGTAAAAATGGTAACGATACCAAAGATGACGGCTCGGTCCAGGAAGGTCAAGATTATGGGAGCGTCTTCAAACTTGATGTCCTGCTACATTGTCATGGCGATGGCAGGTACTTTGCTTCCCGCCGCCGCGCAAACACACGGGTCGCCGGGCGGGGTTCCCAATGCGTCGCAACCGAGCGCGACCATCAAGCCCGATGACTCGGCCGATCCCGAGCAGAGTGAGACGGAAAAGTTTGGTGTGGCACCCGTCGGTCCGTCCAGCGGCACGAAGCGAAGCGACACCGCCACGACCGCGACCGATCCGGTTGCGCAGGGCCAGGCCTTATCCGATCAACTTGAGATGGCCTGCAAAGTGACGCAAGCGTTGCAGGTCGCCGAAGGCCCGGCGATCGTGAATGGCGACCAGATCAGCACCTCGTCTTTCGAAGTCGCCTGCGCAAGCGGCATGGGATATTTCCTCGTCAGCCAGGCGCCGGAGAAGCCTTACGGATTTAGCTGCTTCGTCGCCGAAGCGACTCGTGCTGCGGATGCGGCGCAGGGAAAGCCAGGCGACGTCGTGTGCACGCTCGTGCCCACGGTCGAAGTCATGGCATCAAACGTTCTGACCCGTGCCGGAACGGGATGCATGGCTCGCGACGTAAAGCCGCTCGGTCACAGCGTGCTGACGCATACGGAATATACGCAAGTCGACTGCGATGGCGGCAAAGGCTACGTGCTGGGAACCGCAATGCCCGGCTGGGCTGGGCAAAACTCCATCGTGAGCTGCGCCGAATCTGCCAAGCGCGGCATCGCTTGCAAGATCTAACCGCGACGATGCATGCCGGCCCATAGGCGGCTTCATCGTCTTCGCCGCGCGGAGTCATAAAATAACGCCAATCAGGCCCTCAAGGCCGCCAGCAGACCACTCGGCTACGATCGCAAACGGTCCGCGTGGCCGAAAAGTCCCAGAGGTTTGCTGAGAAACGCGTAGGCCAACGCCAGACTCCCGCCACCCGCCCCGATGTATGCGGCGATGACAATGGCAAGACGGTCGTGCGGGATGCCCGTTCGCGACAGAAGCATCAGAAGGTAGAGGCCGAAAGCCACACCGACGCCGACGACGCCAATCCATGCCAGCGAGCGCTTTCTAGGCAAATAACGTTCTTCGTCTGCGCGGTACGGAACGAGCGCCTTCGTCACAGCCGACGTCGGCCAGACCAGAAGAATGAAACCGGTGGCGAGCGCAAGGATCTCGCCGGCCACGCTTCGGATCATGTCCTCTGGAAAAATGGCGAGGACAATGACGAGCGTCGATAATGCAAACGCTGATTGGCGCCACGCGTCCCAATCCGTGGGCGTCCCGCTGCGCGTCGAACGTCCGGTAGCGAACAAGATCGCACTCGCCGGGACAAGAAGGCCGACCATGAGCCAGACAAGTGTGCTCGTGCCGACGTGCCCCATCCACATGGCCGGATGGCGAAGCATGGCGATGATGTCGCTGGTGAGGGAAACCAATACTGCAATGACGACCGCCATCTGTGTGCGAGCGAAAAAGATGCTTCGATCCGGTTCCAGATTGGCGCGTTGTAGCGCGCGGAAAGCAATGACGATTCCCAAGACTATCGAAAGGATTGCACCCATCGACCCGACAGAATCGTAAGGGTCATTGCCGAAGGGAATGATGGACCCGAGCATGTAAGAATGTTTGGCTAAATCGAAGAAATAGCAGTAAGCGGCGCCCAGAAACACCACGGCGATGGCGTTCAACCTCAGATAAATCGACATGCTGCACGCTCCCTATATTCCTCGCGGACCGATTTTCCGGCCATTTTGTCGCAATGGCCCGCTTTATTCCAATGAATTTGAGTTCGATAACGAGGTCGGCGATTCGTCTCCTGGCGACGGCTCCGACGCCGTCGCCAGGAGCAAGAGAAAACTGGCGGCGGATCGCCGTTTGCCGGCCTGCAGCAGTCTGTCAATCGCCGCATTTTCGCACTAAATTGCAACTGAACCGATGCTGGCTTGGGGCATGAAGCGCAAACCGAAAGGACGTGGCAAAAATGGGCGCTACGGTCCCGGCGCGGCGACCATTCATGACGTGGCGCGTGCAGCCGGTGTTTCGCCCATGACGGTGTCACGAGTTGTCAACGGCGAAAAGAACGTTCGCGACGCGACGCGCATGGCCGTCGTTAGCGCTGTCAAAGAGCTGCAATACGCGCCGAATGCCGCCGCTCGCAGCCTGGCCGGTGCGGGTGGGGCCCGGATAGGCCTTCTCTACAGCAATCCCAGCGCCGCCTATCTGAGCGAGTTCTTGGTTGGCGCGCTCGATGAAGCCAGCCGAAGCGGGGCACAGCTTGTTCTGGAAAAATGCGAGGCCGACAATCCGGCAGCCGAAAATGCCGCGGTCCGAAAGCTGATTAAGGGAGGTGTCGCTGCGGTCGTACTGCCGCCGCCGCTGTGTGAATCCTTCGTCGTGTTGTCAGAACTTCAGCAAGCCGGCATTCCGGCGGTTTCGGTTGCGACGGGACGGTTTCGTGGGGACGCTTCCTGTGTCCGTATCGATGATTTCCGCGCTGCCCACGAGATGACGCGATACTTGCTTGGCCTTGGTCACCGGCATATCGGATTCATAGCGGGTCACCCCAATCAGACCGCGAGCGGCGTCCGTCAGCTCGGTTTCGAAACCGCGTTGCGCGAAGCCGACGTGAAAATCGACAAGGCCATGATCATTCAAGGATATTTCAGCTATCGCTCGGGTCTCGCCGCTGCCGAAAAATTGTTGTCGCGCGATCTCATTCCGACCGCCATCTTCGCCAGCAACGATGACATGGCGGCTGCGGTTGTCTCCGTCGCACACCGCAAGTCGCTGGACGTTCCACGGGACCTGTCGGTCGTGGGGTTCGATGATACGCCTATCGCAACGACCGTCTGGCCCGAATTAACAACAATTCGTCAGCCTATCGCCGCCATGGCAGAAATCGCACTGGAACTAGTCGTCCGCGAAATCCGGCGTCACAAGGAAGGTATCGATTTCAAACCGCTCGACCATTTGGTTAGCCATTCGCTGATTGAACGCAATTCCGCCGCGGCGCCCAGAACGAAGGCAGTCGCGATCAAAGCTTGACAGGGCCTTGAGCTATCGTGATGGTAGCGGTACCATTTCCGTTGGTCCATCTCGGACATCAGACCGGTCGCGTAATGGGCTGGGAGCTTATGCGCACTGCATGATCGAAAATTTGCCAACCGACTGGCGCGAAGCGACGCTTCCGTGGTGCCTACAGGCCGTTGGAGGTCCCGTTCCGGTCGTCCTCAGGAACGGTCGTTTTGTTTCCGCCATCGCTCTTGCATCATCGCCCTGCATGGATTTTTGGCCCGGCAAGGAATTGTTGTCGGGCCGCGACGTGTATTTCGACTCGGCATGGAACAATCCCGAACCGGAAATCGTCATTGCCTGCGACAAGCGGTGCCGCGCTGGGCAACGATATCAATGCGCGGCGGGGTCTCTTGCACGGGAGCGTGCGTTGAAAACGGCTGCTGACGGGCTCGGATTCCATTATGGGATATTCGGCTGATGCGCTCCAAAGTCGAATGCGCGGTATATCCCTGTCTGCGCGAAAAACGCGTCGTGATCACCGGCGGTGGCTCCGGCATTGGGGCGGCCTTCGTCGACGCTTTTGCCCGCCAAGGGGCCCGAGTTGCATTTCTCGACATTGCCGAAGCGGAATCACAGGCGCTGCAGACAAGTCTTGAAAGTCTAGATTTGCCGCCGAAATTCATTGCTTGTGATCTTCGTGACATCGATGCCGTCGAGCGGGCGTTTTCACGCATAACCGAAGAGTTCGGACGGATCGATATCCTCCTCAACAACGCCGCCAACGACGACCGCCACAAGCTCGAAAGAGTAACCGCGGATTATTGGGACGACCGAATTGCAGTGAATCTGAAGCATATCTTCTTCTGCACACAAGCGGTCGTTCCCGGAATGAAAGCTGCGGGCGGAGGCGTAATTCTCAACATGGGTTCGATATCTTGGCATTTGGCCTTGGCAGATTTGGCGATCTACCAGACAGCAAAGGCTGGCATCGAAGGACTTACGCGCGCCTTGGCCCGCGATCTCGGCAGTTTTGGGATTCGTGTGGCCTGTATTGTCCCCGGCGCCGTGCGCACGCCGCGCCAAACACGATTGTGGCATACGCCGGAAGAAGAGGCGCGCATCCTCGAGCAGCAATGTCTCAAGCTGCGTATCGAACCTGATGACGTTGCAGCGATGGCGCTCTTCCTCGCATCGGACGGTGCTCGGATGTGTACAGGTCATGAATATTTCGTCGATGCAGGCTGGCGATAGGATATCGGCGCGGGAATACGTTCGGGGCCGTTGCGGCGGAGCGGGGCACGGGACCGCTGTGTTGGGCAGAATGCGGCGTGGCTTGTGGACATCAAAGGCAGGCGGATTCATAGCTCGCGACGATCGACGGAACGAGGAAATCGGATGCGCCAGAGCAAGCCGGATTTGCCCTCCCGACTTCCCAGGGCGAAACGTATTCGGGAATGCTTGTGAATAGGTAACGCTATCACTACCATTTTGAATCCCGGCAACGATAGGGCACCAAGCCAAATTCCGGAAAAACAAAAACACCGCCATGCGGTATCAGGGGCAGGTCGTGGCGAAAGCGAACTACGTTCTTGTGACTGCCTTGTCTCTTAGCGCGACGCTGGGTGGCTTGCTGTTTGGCTACGATACAGCCGTCATCTCGGGTGCGGTGAATGCGATCGACGTCAACTACATCGATCCCCGGCACCTGTCAGAAAACGAACACAACTGGTTGTCCGGGTTCACCATCGGCTGCGCGCTGCTCGGTTGCGTGGTCGGCGCTGGGATCGCCGGTCCGATCTCGACGCGGATCGGGCGGAGAGGGGGACTGATCATTGCCGCGCTTCTTTTCTTTTTTTCAGCGCTCGGCTCGGCGTTTCCCGAATTCGTGTGGAGTGCCTTCGGAGCCGCCGGCGCCGCTGCCCTCGTCCCCTTTATCTGCTATCGGCTGATGGGCGGCATCGCGATCGGAATGGCGTCGATGCTTTCACCCATGTACATCGCAGAAATCGCGCCGGCAAAGTCCCGTGGACTGTTCGTCACGCTGCAACAGATCGCGATCGTCGGCGGTATAAACCTGGTTTACTACGTGAACTACGTCATCCAGTCGAAGGGCGACCATGTCTGGCTGATGGCAATGGGATGGCGCTACATGCTCGCATCGGCGGCCCTTCCGGCAGCGCTTCTTCTTATCTGCATGCTGCTCGTGCCGGAAACCCCGCGTTATCTCGTGTTGAAAGGCCGCGACGCCGAAGCGCTGAAGTTACTGAAGCGCCTTGGCGGCGACGATCCCAACGACACGCTGCGCGATATAGAAAAATCCCTTGTTGTGCCCAACGAGAACCTTTTTTCGTTCGGAGGTCTTGTGCTGTTCGTCGGGATCATGTTGTCGGTCTTTCAACAGTTCGTCGGGATAAATGCCGTACTCTATTATGCGCCGCTGATGTTCGAGAACATGGGTGCGTCAACCAATTCGGCCTTCCTGCAGGCCGTCATCGTCGGCGCGGCCAACACTGTTTTTACCTTGGTGGCATTCTTCACCGTTGATCGTCTCGGTCGCAAGCCGCTTCTGGTGATCGGTGCGGCCATCATGGCCGCTTCGATGTTCGTCTTGGGAATGCTGTTCTACCTGCACGCCGTCGGCTTTTGGGCCGTCGTTGCAGTCGTCGTTTACATTGCGGGTTTCGCGTTGTCGTGGGGTCCCGTCGTTTGGGTGCTGCTGTCCGAAATATTTCCCAATTCGATCAAGGGCAAGGCGATGTCTTTCGCAATTGCGATGCAATGGATTTCAAACTTTCTTGTTACTCAGACCTTTAAGGTTGTCGACGGGAACTCCCTGCTAAACGCAATGTTCAATCACGGACTTGCGTACTGGATTTATGCCCTGATGAGTGCGCTGGCCGCCGTTTTTGTCTTGCGCTATGTGCCCGAAACTAAGGGACGAAGCCTCGAGGCGATTCAGCTTCTGTGGATGCCGAATAGGGCGCGTCCGGTTCTCGAGCAAAGCCAGTGACTGTCGTGATCTCGCTCGCATGCGACGAGATGGAGAGGGAGATATCTCCAGAGATTGGCGACGCCGTTACGAGGCTGACCTCGCAGGGTCTGGATATCTCGCGGCCGATTGCCTTTGACGATCCCTTGGGCTCGGCTTTATACGCGCCCGTCCGATACGCAAATCGGATCGCCATTGGCACGTTTCGACATGAGGGCCAGGAGATAATCGACATGCGGCGCAAGTTTGGTGAGCAAGCGACAACGAATATGTCACGAAATCCGTCCGCTCCGGCGACGCCGAGTTCGACAAAAGGTCCTATCGTCGACGTGTCTGGCGTTGGCAATCGCGTTGGGTGCTTGCTCTACGGTGGGGCATCCCGATGGCAGCACTGCGCCACTCTCCGATGCGACATCGACTGTCATTCATCCGGAGATTTGGCCTACAGGCGCGAGTGGCGTCAAAGCCAGCGCGGCAATCGCTACTCAGGCTTCCGCTATCGTCGCCCAAATGTCGTTGGAAGACAAAGTGGGACAGATTATCGAGCCCGACATAAACGCGATCACCTTGGACGACGTGCGCAACTACCGCTTTGGCTCAATTCTGAACGGCGGCAATTCGGGGCCGAACGGGAATAATCGGGCGCCAGCGGCCGAATGGCTGAAAGCCGCAGATGCCTATTACGATGCGATCATGGAAGGGCCGCCCGGCAGGCCAAAAATTCCGCTGATCTGGGGCTCCGACGCAGTGCACGGCAATTCCCACATCATCGGCGCTACGGTCTTCCCGCACAATATCGGCCTCGGCGCCATGCACGATTCCGATCTTGTACGCCAGATCGGCAGCGTGACGGCAGCAGAGCTTCGCGTCATCGGCGGCGATTGGGACTTTGCGCCCACGATTGCCGTTGTCCGCGATGTGCGTTGGGGCCGCAGCTATGAAGGCTATTCCGCAGATCCGGAGCTCGTGGCAGCGTATGCGGCATCCATGGTGGAAGGTATCCAGGGACGTCCCGACGCGCCAGATTTCATGCGCGGTGGACACGTCATTGCGACCGCAAAGCATTTTCTGGGCGACGGCGGCACCGATGGCGGGGAAGATCAGGGCGACAATCTTTATTCGGAAGACGACCTGCGCGACATCTTTGCGCGTCCGTATCAAGCAGCCATCGCCGAGGGCGTCCAGACCGTCATGGCGTCCTATTCAAGCTGGCGGGGGCAGAAGATGCACGGCAACCGCGCCTTGCTCAACGATGTGCTCGTGGACCGCCTGGGCTTTAACGGTTTCGTTGTGGGAGATTGGAACGGCTACTCGCAATTGCCCGGCTGCACCAAGACCAGTTGTCCTCAAGCGTTGCTCGCAGGCGTCGATATGTACATGGCGCCCGATGATTGGAAGGGCCTCTACGAAAACACGGTGGCGCAGGTGCGTAGCGGCGAAATTCCGATGGCGCGGTTGGACGAGGCGGTCTCGCGCATTTTGCAGGTGAAGCTTCGCGCAGGCCTGATGAACGAGGGCAGGCCATCGTCGCGGCCATTGGCCGGGCAGTGGAATTTGCTGGGCGCGCCCGAGCATCGCGCGGTCGCGCGCGCGGCGGTTCGCGAGTCGCTCGTGCTCCTGAAGAACGAAAACGGGCTCCTGCCCCTGTCGCCCGGGCTCCACGTTCTCGTTGCCGGCGATGGCGCGGACAATCTTCCGAAACAATGCGGCGGGTGGACGATATCCTGGCAGGGCGACGGCAACGCGCGAGGCGACTTCCCCAATGGAGAGACGATCTTCGAAGGCATTCGGGACGCCGTCGGAGCCGCGGGCGGGACTGCGACGCTTAGCGTCGATGGAAGCGCACTTCAGAAGCCTGACGTTGCAATCGTCGTGTTCGGTGAAAATCCCTATGCCGAATTCCAGGGTGATCGCGCCAACGTCGATTATCAGTCCGGCAATCGCCGCGATCTGAAGCTTCTGGAGAGCCTCAAAGCGCGGGGAATTCCTGTTGTCGCGGTGCTCCTTTCCGGACGTCCGCTTTACGTGACCCCGGAAATCAATGCATCCAACGCGTTCGTCGCCGCGTGGCTCCCGGGAACGGAAGGCGCCGGGGTCGCTGACATGTTGTTTGGCAAGCGGGGCGGCGAGCCAGCGTATGATTTTCGCGGGCGGCTCCCATATTCCTGGCCGCGGGGACCCGAGCAGTCTCCGCTCAATACGGACGCGAAGCCTTATTATCCGCTGTTCGCGCTCGGCTACGGACTGGACTATGCCCACCCCAGGAATGTCGGCGATTTGCCCGAAGCGCCCGAGCTCGCGACGGCGACTTCGAACATCGACCGGTACGTCGATGGTGGCCAAGTTCTGGCGCCTTGGAATTTGGTACTATCGGCCAACGGAACGAACGTCCCGGTTATTGGGCCGGCCACGGCAGCGCCCGGCAATGCGCTGAAAGTTGAACAGGCTGCCGACGCGCTATCAGCCAATTGGAATGGCAACGGTCTCGCCGCCCTTTCAATCGTTGGGCCCACGGTCCGGCTCACGCGGCACACTGACGGCGACATGGCTCTGGTTCTGAGGCTTCGTCTAGACAAGCCGCCTGCCGGCGCAGTTTTCTTGGGTCTCGGTTGCGGAACGCAGTGTCGCGGCGTCGTCGATCTCACGAGTGCTCTGCACGCCGTGCCGCGATCCGGTGTTGCGACCATCGCAGTGCGGCTCTCGTGTTTCCGTGCGGCAGGTGCGGATATGAGATCGATAGATGAACCTTTCGAGCTCGCGAGCAAGGACGTGCTTGGGATGCGCATAATATCGATTGGTCTCGAACCCGGGCAGGGCCCTCCGAGCTGTCCGGCCGCGCCGCAAACATAGACTGAGATGGCGACATGCCTGAATCCGGTGATCTGTACCATCTGCATCCCGCGTTCCGATCGACTGTCGTGCATGTGGGCCTTGAACGACATCCCGTGATCGTCATCGATAACTTCCTCCAGGAAACTGATCGCCTGATCGATTATGCCGCGACGCAGGCAAAATTCCTGGTCCGCCGCGACGTCGCATATCCGGGGTTGCGCGCTGCAGCCCCCCCGCAATATTCGGTTGCTTTGAAGGCACATTTGCGGGATCTCCTTCGCGATACATTCTGTCTCGGCGTGGCGGACATCGCAGCGGACAACTGCGAATTTGCCATCGTAACGGCGCCGCCAGAGAATCTTCTGCTCCGCCAACGAATTCCGCACATCGACGCGCCGGATAGTCGCTACATCGCGGGGCTGCATTACCTCTGTTACCCGAAACACGGCGGTACCTCCTTTTACCGCCATCGGCGGACCGGCTACGAGAGCGTCGATCTCGGACGCCGCGACGTACTCCAGCGCGCATTGCAGTCTGAAATCGCCACGTCGGGCGCGCCCCCCATGGCCTATATCGACGGCGACACCGATTTCTTCGTGCGTACGGCTTCCTTCGACGCCGCCTTCAATCGACTGCTGCTTTATCGCGGGGTGACGCTTCACTCCGGCAATATCCCGCGCGATTTCGGTTTCGACGCCAATCCGCGCACCTGTCGGCTGACCGTAAGCTCGTTTTTTCTTTTCCAATGATCGTCAAAAGCGCCTGTTCGAGACGCGGGGGAGGGACATGCTGAGGTCGGCGTCCGTTCAAGCGACAGTGATCATGTCTCTGCTGGTGGCGTCTGCAGGTGCCGCGGGTAACCCGACGAATATGCAGGGTGACGTGAATGGCCTCGCGGCCACTCCGCCCATGGGCTGGAACAGTTGGAACAGGTTTGGCTGCCATATCGACGAAGACATTGTTCGTCGGGAAGCCGATGCTCTGGTCATGTCCGGGATGCGCGAGGCGGGGTATCGCTATGTCATCATCGACGATTGTTGGCAGGGCGGCCGCGATGCCCATGGCGATATCCGGGCGGATTCCACGCGCTTTCCTTCCGGAATCGCTGCGCTCGCTGATTATGTGCACGCGAAGGACCTGAAATTCGGGATCTATTCGGATGCCGGTACAAAGACCTGTGGCGGCCGGCCTGGAAGCCGCGGCTTCGAGAATCAGGATGCGAGGCAATACGCCGCCTGGGGCGTCGACTACGTGAAATATGACTGGTGCTACACGGGGGACCAGGATGCGCGGGAATCCTACCTCGCCATGAGCGAAGCGTTGCGGTCGACCGGCCGCCCGATCGTGTTCAGCATTTGCGAATGGGGAAAGTCGAAACCTTGGCTGTGGGCGACGCATATCGGCAATCTCTGGCGCACAACGGGCGACATATACGATCGATGGCAGGGCGTTTACGGTTACAGTTTCGGGGTTCTCGATATTCTGGACATGCAGGTTGGCTTGGAAACTTTCGCGGGTCCGGGTCATTGGAACGATCCCGATATGCTCGAGGTCGGAAATGGTGGGATGACCGATGATGAGTACCGCGCGCATTTCAGTCTATGGGCCATGCTCGCTGCCCCCCTGATTGCCGGCAATGATCTCTCTGCGATGACTGACGCAACGAGAACCATATTGACGAACACGGAGGTGATCGGAGTCGACCAGGACAGCCTGGGCATTCAGGGCCGCCGAATCGACAAGGTCGGGGATGGGGAAGTTTGGGCGAGGCCGCTGGCGAATGGCGGTCGCGCAGTCGTATTCCTCAACCGGGGAAGCGCTGTGCGCGCGATATCCGTCGACTGGAAGCAATTGGATTATCCGCCAGGTCTGAGCACAGGAGTGCGCGACCTCTGGCGCCATGCCGATCTGCCTGAGGCGCGCGGCAGTTTCGTGGCCACCGTCCCCTCACACGCCGCCGTCATGATCGCACTTCGACCTTGACGACGGCAATACGTGGGCAGAGCTGACACGACCTAATGCGATGCACCGCTCGCGGACGGCGCATAGGGCGTAAAATTGCCAAGGAAGCAGGCGTTACCGCGTTGAAGAACTCTGATCACCTGCGCGTTGGAGCAAATCATGTCTCCTCCGACGACCCAGCTGAACCCGCCATAAAATTTCAGGCCGGGACACGGGCCCTTTAACGTGTTTTTCCACGCCTTGCCGCTCGTCATGGCGACGAGGATATCGGTGTCGCTGAGCACGCTCGTATGATCGATGTCCGTGGCTGTCAGGCAAGTCTGGCCCTTCTGGGCTGGATTGTGTTGAGCGACAGCGATGCCAGGCAGCGTCAGAGCGATGGCCAGAGCAAAGAAAGCCTTCCGCATGTCGTTCTCCTTTTTTCTTCGAGGCCCTAAATTATTGAAAAGTCCGCCTGCGTTTGCGCGGTCCTCTGCGGACGCCAGTCATTTCGCCGCGTCTCCGTAAACAATGCCGCGGCCGTCCGTTCCTACGTAGACACGGCCAAACACCCGCGGGTCGCCGGCAATGCATCGGAAGCGCCTACCGTATTCATGCGCGACATCGTTGATGCGGACCCAGGTTTTTCCGGCATCGCCCGATCGCCAGACGGCATGAAGTTGATCCTTCCAGGCGATCGCGAAGAGCGCGGGGTAATCTTTGCCCGGCGGAGGTTTTCCGAACGCCAATGCCTCAATCCTCAGATCGCTATGGACTTCTTCGAACGATGCGCCGCCGTCGCCCGAATGATAGAGCAGGCCGCGCACGCGGAGCCAAAGATCGCCTGCCCTGCCGGGAGTTGCCATAAGGGGCCACGCAGCGCCGGGCCAGGTCGGCCATCCGGTTGCCGTGTCGGGTGGCAGCCCAACTGTATCGAGGGATGAAAATGTCGCCGACCCGTCGGTGCTTGCGAGCACGATGCGTTTTTCCAGATCGATGGCATAAGAGCGCTTCGGGTCGACACGATCGGCGATTACTCGAGCGCCCGGCGGGGAGTCCTTTCGTCAGGGACCAGCTCTTGCCATGATCCCGCGTCAGCACCGGAACGGGCGTCATCACGACAAGAGTTCCGCCGTCGGCCGAGGGCTCGATCGCTGCTGCGCTGTTGTCGTCGAAACGTCGTCTCGTAATCGCGCCGTTGGCGGCCTTGAGCTGAAAGGATGGCGCGATCAGCGACTGCCATGTCTGACCAAAATCCGTTGAGAAAGCGAGCGATGTGGGAAGTGCGTTTTCTTGACCCTTGGGGGTCTTCGGCGGCTCGCCGCTCCGGACCATGACATTGGGTGACACGCCGGCATAGTCGATCGTCAACGTCGATGGCAAGAACGAGCCATTGAACATGACGGCGGGCGAGCGTGCCAGATCGTCATGTACGCCACCGCCAATGTCGCCGATGCCGCTCATAAGGTGTGGCCCTTGCGACGGGCTCGTGAGCATAAGGACCGCCGTTTCTTCGACGCCATCAACCCATGGTTTCCATTTTATGGGCTTCCCTACGTCCGCCTGCTCGAGTTCGTCGGTCGCATACACTGTTGCGCCCGTCGTATAGGCAACATGGCTGGAATCGAACGGATCTATAGCAAGTCCGGCGATCCACCAGCCGAAAGCGAACTCGGGCTTGCCCCAAAGCAGAAATGGCGTGCGCGACACGTCGCGAGTGCTAAGCGGCTTTAGATCGCGCCACGTCTTTCCGCCGTCGGTCGACCGCCAGACCGTGTCACCGGGAATGAACCGATCCATCGTGGCCACCATGAGCGTGCCAGGTCTTTTGCCGTCAATGCTGAGCCCCATGTAGCCGCCATGAGGATGATTCAGGGTTTTATCAGGCGTGATGTCGGTCCAGATGTTCCGGTGCGTATCGAGCTTGAGCACAGCGCCGTCGGTCACGCCGTTCGGTCCGATGCCGTTGGAATAGGCGATGTATAGAATCCCGCCTGCTTCGAGCTTCGCCTGCACGGGCAAAAGGTCTGCGCGCGGCTGTCCCTGAACAGGCGTCCAACTCGCTCCCTTGTCGACGGATTGAAACAGGTGCTCTGGTCCCGGATCGGCGACTCCGGCGAAGATCGTCTTCGAGCCGCTGGTTGACCCGCCTGAGGGATCGAAGACGACGAAAGCAATGCCTGCATGTGCGGGAGCGTGTTTTTCGGGCATGCCTCGACCGACGACCGGAAAGGATGCCACCGCGGACCAGGTCTCCCCGTGATCGGTGCTTCGCTGAAGCCCGTCATTCCGTGAACCATAGTAGAGAATTGACCGATCGTTCGGATCCACGGCGAGTCTTTCGCCAAGCCCGCGGCCATCCTCGTTGCCGCCCATCCGAAAAGATACCGGGAAAACCTGCCAATGATCGCCTCGGTCGCGCGAACGCAGGATCGCCGCGGGATCGCCGCGATACATGCCAGCCGCTACATAAACGGTATTGGGATCGACAGGATCCGGCGCAACGCTTTCGATGCCGAAGTAATTGCCGTCGCTGATGTCGTCTTGGAGCGGTTTCCAGCGGCGTAATGCGGCTTCCCAGCGATAGACGCCTCCAATATCCGTCCGCAGATAGACGAGGCCTTTTTCAGCCGGGCTGAAAATGATTCCGGGCGAAAATCCCCCGCCCCCTATCTCCACGTTTCGCCAGACGTAACCGTCGCGTGGACCAGCGGAAGTTGCATTTGGCATTCCGACAATGCCCAGGATGATGACGAGACAGCCGCCAAACGCCCGGCGTATGGCGTGCGGTCGACGCCCCAAACCTGAAGCACTTTGCAAAAACCGCCTCCGTCCTGAAAATGAGAACGTTACCATTCACGTGCCGATTTAGCCTTTCGGCGGGGCGCGCAACAAGTCCCGCCAGACGGTCGGGTGCTACGGAGGCCAATGGGCGCCGTATATCGCGGAACGAATCGGACATGATGCGATTGCGTAGAGCAAAAGTCGGCGAAATCGTCGCGCTGCGTTGCTATAAATCCACGCGATGAAAAAAAAAGACGCGCACGATTAGGCCCATTTTTGCTGCAATGCGACCGCCCCAGCCAGGAAGCCTCTCTTACTTTTCCTAAGCAAAGCGCGGCAGAAGAGAACTCCCTACGCTAACGGGCGGCACGCTATTTTTGCACTGCACAATTTCTGAAGCGCGCGCGATGGACTGCCGGAATCTTTTTTTGTGACGAGAGCGTAGCGGCGGCCAATAGTTTATGATAACGCTATCATATCGGATCGAACTTACGGTCGATATCGGGGCATGGGGAATCATTCGTCAAAGAGATAGCGGGAAAGGCGGGGTGCCAGCGGCGCGCCCGCCGGCTTCGCTGTCACCGGCGGCGAAAAAGGGGACTTTCCAACGCGGTGAAAGAAGGGCGTCAAGACCCTAAATCGACAAGTTCGAACGATAGAAATGGCTGAGGGCAAACGCTCGTGCCGGGGAAACGATTTGGGAGGGCATAAAGTGTCGAAGCGCAGTTTCATGTGTGAGGGAGTAAGCCGGACGTCATTGCACGCTGCTCTGTTGGGCGGCGCATCGCTTCTGGCCATCACTATCAGTGCGTCGCCAGCGCTGGCGCAATCGGCGTCTTCAAGTACGGCAACGAACGGGGACCAGCTCGAAACTGTTGTGGTCACAGCCCGGCGCCAGGCGATTGGAAACGCGCAAGACCGCAAAAGGGACGCCAATCAAATTGTCAATTCGGTCGTTGCAGACGAGGCGGGAAAGCTCCCCGACAATAGCATTACCGAGGTTCTCCAGCGCATCCCGGGCGTGACAATCACACAATTCGCCGCGCCAAACGATCCGGATCACTATTCGATTGAAGGCAGCGGCGTCGCAGTGCGCGGACTGACGCAGGTCAACAGCACTCTGAACGGACGCGAAGACTTCAGTGCCAATGGTGGACGCGCGCTCTTATGGCAAGATGTGTCGCCGGAATTGATGGCGGCCGTCGATGTCTACAAGAGCTCGACCCCAGATCAGATCGAAGGCGGTATTGGCGGGTCCGTAGACCTGCGCACGCACATGCCCTTCGATTTCGATGGCTTCACGCTCAACGGTGAAGTCGGGGTCAATTACGGCGATTTCGTAAAGCAGGGCCGTCCCAGCGGATCGGTGCTCGTCTCCGATCGGTGGACGACCGGAATCGGCGAAATGGGCCTGCTGGTGGACGTGGCCTATTCGGATCTCTCGTCCCGCTACGACACAATTCAGGTGGAACCCTATAACCAGGAGACGCTCTACAACGGAGCCAATGCCTTCGTCCCCGGCGGATTCGACTGGCGCACGTCAGGCTATGATCGTAAGCGCACCGGCATCTACGAGGCCTTTCAATGGAAGCCGGTGCCGAACCTTTCGTTGTTCCAGACATTTTTCCAATCGTACTACAATCAATATCAGTTCGGAATTGCCGCTTACAATGCGAACGGCACATCCGAGACCGTCGCGAACGGCTCACACTACATGCTCAATTCGAGCGCTGGCCTGACGGAGGCGGATTCGATTGTCTTTACCGGCTGGAATCCCGTCCCGTGTCCGGCCGCCAGCCCGCAATGCAGCGTGGCGACAACCGACACAGGCACAAGCAATTCGAACTATCGGACGACCGATTTTGCCGAGGGTTTCAACTGGGATGCCACGGACCGGCTTTATGTGAACGGCGCCGTGCAATATGTTCATTCCACGTCGGACTACGAGGGGCTGGACGCATTTCCTTACACCGTCGTCCCCAGTTTCGGGTTCTCCGTCAGCGGCGGCAATCCGCCGTCGATATCGGTCCCGAACAATTCCGGACTAAGCATGCCCGCAAACTATTTCTGGGAAGCCGCCGAGGATCACTTCGAGCAACATTCGGGGCAACAGCTGTCGTTCAACGGCGACGCGAAATACGAAGTATCGGATACGGATTTCCTACGCTCGATCAAATTGGGAGTCCGCGCCGCCGACCTCACGGAAAAAGACGACGTGTCAGCCTACAACTGGCAGGCACTGACGCCGCCTTGGCAGCCGTCTAGTACTTGGAAATATCTCAACACCGCTCCCCCCGGCGACATCATGGTGGAGAAGTTTCCCAACTTTTTTCAGGGACAAGTGCCCTTGCCGAGCGCTATCGTTGCCCCTTCTCTCGCGCTTATAAATACCTTCAATGCCGCGCTTCTACACCAGATGTTCGGCGAGCCGGGCGATACGGTCGGCAAAGTGCCTTACTATCCTTATGACCTCACGCAATCCAGAACGCGCAGCGTTGCCGCATATCTGATGGCGAGCTTTGGAA
Organism: uncultured Alphaproteobacteria bacterium; assembly: GCA_963802815.1. Lineage (GTDB taxonomy): Bacteria > Pseudomonadota > Alphaproteobacteria > Micropepsales > Micropepsaceae > Rhizomicrobium. The sequence continues at coordinate 44,775 of CAWDKN010000015.1, read as the reverse complement.
GCGAGAACTTCTTCGGCATGCCGATGAACGGCAATGTCGGCGTTCGCGTCGTGAATTACGATAATGAAAGTTCCGGTTTCCTCTCCCTGGGCTCCACGACGATCCTCAACAATGGTGTCGTCATCGGCTCAATCCCGAGCAGCCAGATTGCGCCCAACAGTGGGGGCATAAGCTATACGAAGGCGCTCCCCGCATTGAACGTGCAGTTCCTGCCAACCGATGACATCCATATCCGTATCGCTGCGTCGCAAACGCTCACCAATCCGAGCTTCACTCAAATGAGCGCTTCGGGTGGCGTAAACTTCACCAATTGCCCGGCGGATGCCGGCGTGGGCGGCGGGTTCGATTTGCATTGCTCAAGCTATGCACCTGGAACTGCTCCTTTGACGGGGTACGGCGGAGATCCGGAACTGAAGCCGCAAATCTCTAGCAACGTCGACCTTTCGATCGAATGGTATGGGGACAACCAGTCTGCGGCCCATATCGGAGCGTTCTACAAGTCGATCGACGACTATCTAGAGTACGGCACTTTCCAGTCCACAAACGTCACTTTGGCCTATCCCGGCGGGACCTACACTTTCCCCTTCCAAATGACCAATTACTTCAACACGTCGCAGCCCGCGACCGTGGAAGGACTGGAAACGGGCGCCACCAAGTTCTTCGACTTCCTGCCTGATCCGTTTGACGGCCTGGGTATCGATGCGAACTTCACCTACATCCAGAGCAGCAGTCCCGGGGATCAGTCGTGTTTCCTCTTTCCCGCGCATGTCACGCCGCCGGCCGGTGCGGCTTGCGGAGCGTCGCAGCCCATCCACGGATTGCCCGTCGAGCAATTGTCGAAATACAATTACAACCTGACGGCAATGTATGAGAAGGGGCCAATATCGCTTCGGCTGGCGTATAACTGGCGAAGCAAATACCTGTTGGTCGCGAGCGGCGCCAACGGCACCGGCACGTTGCCCGTCTTTGGGGCTTCGTACGGGCAGCTTGATTTTGGTGCCTCATACAAATTCAACGATCACATCATGCTTTCGGTCGACGGCCAGAACATGACGGATTCCGTCAGCAAAACGCTGATGGGCTATCAGGACTCCGTCTACGGTAACCAGCAATATGGCCGCAGCTGGTTTGTTTCCGATCGTCGATTTATCGGCACCTTGAAGTTCAACTTCTAGGCTCCCCTCTTGTCCGGGGATTTGTGGTCGTCCAGCCGCAAATCCCCGGAGCTTTTCGAAGCGGCGCGGATGGCACAATGTTGCGGTGAACAGAGACCGGCTCTTGCTGGCTACAGCAAGTCGGTCTGAGCCAGGCAAAGGGGCGAGAGTTTGATCAGGAAACTGGTGATCGTCGGGGGTGGTACGGCGGGCTGGCTCACCGCGTCCTATCTCGCCCAAACTCTGGCCGCGGCGTTACCCGGCGGCATTCAGATCACCCTGATCGAGTCCGCCGACATCGGAATCCTAGGTGTGGGAGAAGGTACATTTCCAAGTATCCAGCGAACGCTTAAGCGCATCGGCATCGACGAGGCAACGTTCCTGCGCGAGAGCAACGCGACGTTCAAGCAGGGAATTCAATTCAACAACTGGCAATTCTCGCCGGGTCATGTTGGTCGGAACGACTATTTTCATCCCTTTGCGTCGGCTGCAACCGCGGGTGACCTAGACCTGCTTCCCTATTGGCTTCTGGATTGTGCCGGCAAGGGCACCGCGCTCGACGAAGCGACGACCATTCAGAAAAAAGTGGCGGACGCCTCACGTGGACCCAAGACAATCGCCGATCGAGACTACGATGCACCGCTGACGCACGCCTATCATTTCGACGCCGTCAGATTTGCCCAATTGCTGCGTATCCGGGGAATCGATCTCGGCGTGCGGCACATCGTGGATACTGTCGATGCGGTCAATCTCTCCAGAGTCAGGTGCGATCGCCTCCTTGACCACGCGTGAGCACGGCGAAATTTCCGCCGATCTCTTTGTCGACTGCACCGGGTTTCGTGCCCAGCTCATCGGTCAGGCTTTGAAGATCCCATTCCGGTCATGCAAGAGCGTTCTTTTCTGCGACCGGGCGATGGCGATGCAAGTGCCCTACGCCCGGCCGGATGCCCCTATTGCATCGTACACCATATCGACGGCGCACGAGGCCGGCTGGACCTGGGACATTGGCCTGGATGCCCGCCGCGGCATTGGTTACGTCTATTCGTCGGCGCACGGCACGGACGAACAAGCGGAGCATGTCCTTCGAAATTACATCGGCCCTTTGGCCGAAGGACTTACGCCGCGGGCCTTCAAATTCGAACCGGGGTATCGTGAGACGACCTGGGTGAAGAACTGTGTTGCGATCGGTCTTTCGAGCGGTTTTTTCGAGCCGCTGGAAGCGACGGGTATCGTCATGATCGAGGTCGCCGCGATAATGCTGTCCAATTTGTTTCCGTGGGCCGGAAACGTCGATACCGCCGCGAAGCAATTCAACAAAGTCATGTTGGAACGATACGAGCGCGCACGCGATTTTCTGAAGCTCCACTATTTTCTCACCAAGCGGGCGGATGGGGCTTTCTGGATCGACAACACCGATCCGGCCACCGCACCGGACACCTTGATTGAGCTTCTGGACCGCTGGCGTTTCCGGCCACCGGAGGCTCTGGATTTCGACCTGAACACGGCGACGTTTCATTACGGAAGCTGGCAGTACGTGCTTTACGGCATGGGCTTCAAGACCGATCTCACCGCGAAGGCTGGCGCCTATCGCTATTACGATCAGGCACGCGCGCAATTCTCAACCATACGTCAGCAGGCCGAACGTGCGGCGCAGGTGCTTCCAAGCCATCGCGATCTTGTCGCCGAGGTTTATCGCAGCGGATTCAAACCGCCCGCGAAAGCGCGTGCGCCACTCAGAACCGGCTAACTCGCATCCAGGGACTCGGATATGCCGCCGGGATGCAGTCCCGCGGAGCATGAATTCGCTGATACCGCTTCAGCCGTTGAATGCTGACACATGAGAACGTCGAAAAGGAGAGCATTGTGTGGAAAAGTTGCCGCTCAGCGCTACGCTATTGCCGGGATACGACAACGATTGTCGTTCTGACTTGCGTTGCCATGTGCGTCGTTGACGCAACCCGAGCGTCTTCGCAGTCGGTCGATCTTGGCAAACGGCGCGCAGCGCAGCCGATGCCGGAATTTGTCGAGAGGGACGGGCGCTTCGCGCTCTTCGTTGACGGCGCGCCTTTTTTGATTCTGGGAGCGCAGGCGAACAATTCGAGCAACTACCCCGCGATGTTGCCGATGGTGTGGCCGGCGATCGAGCAACTCCATGCCAACACGCTGGAGATGCCCGTGGCCTGGGAGCAGATCGAGCCGACAGAAGGCCAATTCGATTTTTCGTGGGTCGATACGCTGGTGAGACAGGCGCGGGATCATAACGTACACCTCGTGCTCTTGTGGTTCGGTACCTGGAAGAACACGTCGCCAAGTTACGCGCCAGGCTGGGTCAAGCTGAACGATGCAAGATTTCCTCGGCTCACGACCATCAAGGGAACGAAATCCTATGCGCTTTCGCCGCTCTACGACGCAACTCTGAACGCCGACAGCAAGGCATTTTCAGCCCTGATGCGGCATTTGAAAATGATTGACGCATCGCGCACCGTTATCATGGTGCAGGTTGAAAACGAGACTGGCACCTACGGGAGCATTCGCGATTATTCGCCGCTCGCACAAAAACTGTTCGACGGCCCTGTTCCCGATGCGCTCGTCAAAGGACTGGGCAAGGCCTCGGGAACCTGGAAACAGGTATTCGGCGATAATGCCGACGAGTTCTTCCACGCCTGGTACATCGCGAGCTACGTCGGCAAAGTCGCAGCTGCCGGGAAGGCGGAATATGCTCTGCCGATGTACGTCAACGCCTCGCTTCGCGACCCCGTCAATTATCAAGATCCGGCTACCTACGCCAGCGGCGGACCGACCTTCAATGTGCTCGGTATCTGGAAGATTGCGGCGCCCGCCATTTCCGTCGCAGCGCCGGACATCTATAGCCGCGACTATGGCGACGTAATGGCTCAGATCAATCGCTATCATCGCAGCGACAATGCGCTTCTCGACGTCGAAATAGGGAACGATCCCGTTTATGCGCGATACTTCTTCGCGATACTCGGGAATCAGGGTCTCGGGTTCGGGCCGTTCGGAATGGATTATACCGGTTACGTCAATTATCCGCTTGGCGCAAAGAGGCTGAACGCCGACGCGATCGCGCCCTTCGCTGCGAATTACGCGTTGATGGGTCCTTGGGCGCGCGAATGGGCCAGGCTCAGCTTCGAAGGCGACGTTTGGGGAACGGCCGAGCCCGACGACGGCGCGATTCAAACCCACGACATGGGACGCTGGACGGTGACGGTCGCGTATCGCCAAGACCAATTCGGAGCCACAAAAGCAATCGTCGGGAGTCCCCCGCCGGAAGATCCCAATGGCGGCATGCTGATTGCCCAATTGGGGCCCGATGATTTCCTGGTGTCCGGCTTCCACGCGCGCGTCTCCTTCGCGCTCAAGGACACATCAGCCGGCTCACAATCTATGTTCAACAGGGTCGAGGAGGGTCACTTCACGGACGGGAAGTGGATATTCGACCGGGTTTGGAACGGAGATCAGGTGGATTACGGTCTGAACTTCACCTCCATCCCGCAGGTGTTGAAGGTCAGTCTTGCGACATACTGATCGGGCCGACGCCGTATGCGCCCTGTAAGTCGCATCGAAGGAGCCTTTCTGGCCTTCTGGGTCCGCCTGCGCGTATGGTTTTTCCTGTCCACGCGATATTGCGCGCTGGCCGCGCTTTGCGCATGCAGCCTGTCGAACCCGTCGCCCACGGCTCCTGTAGCGCCAGTGGGAACGTGGGAGAGGACCGCCAGCGGCGTGATCGTAAATCCCGTCGGCGGAACCGCGAGAAAGATCCGCTTGGAGGTGTTCGAGAGCTCCATCATCCGCGTCACGGCCGCTCCGACAGACGATCTGCAGACTCCTCGCAGCCTCATGGTGGTAGCCAGCCCACCGCCGAATGTTCAATTCACGGTGCGCCAGCACAACGGAGTCGTCACCTTAAGCACGTCGCAGGCATCCGCCGACATTTCGCTTTTGAGCGGCGAAGTGAAGTTCCGAGAGGCTGGCGGCGTCCCTGTCCTTTCGGAATACGGGGCGGGCGAATTCGTTCCTGTTGCGATTGATGGCAAGCCATTCCTGTCGGTCCGGCAGGAATTCAACCGAGGAACGACAGAAGGTTTCTACGGCCTCGGACAGCATGAGAACGGCCAGTACAACTACAATGGCGAAGACGTCGATCTCGCCCAGCACAACATGGACATTGCGATCCCGTTCGTCGTGTCCAGCCGCCACTATGGCGTGCTCTGGGACAACAATTCGATCACGCGTTTCGGTGATCCTCGCGAGTATCAGCCGATTTCAAGCGAGTTGCATGTAACCGATGCCGATGGCCATCCAGGAGGATTAACCGCACGCTACAGTGTCGACGGGAAACTCAAGGTCTCGCGACTAGAGGACGATGTGAACTATCAGTACATCAAGGACCTCTCTCGTTGGCCTGAGGGGTTGATAGACTTGCGCGGCAACGCACCTGCGCTCGCAAAGAATCAGACGGTCGTTTGGAACGGACATCTCGAGAGCGATAAAACAGGAACCCACAAGTTTCGCCTCTATGTGAGCTCCTATGTGAAACTCTACGTGGACGGACGATTGATCATCGACGCCTGGCGCCAGAACTGGAATCCCTGGTATCGCAATTTCGACTTGCCCATGACAGCGGGTGTTCCGCGCGCCATCCGCATAGAGTGGATCCCCAATGACGGATATATCCGCTTGTTGCACGCCGATCCGTTGCCGCCTGATCAGCGTCACGAGCTGTCGCTTTCCTCAGAGGTCGCGAAGGCCATCGACTATTACTTCGTCGCGGGTAACAGCTACGACGACGTCATTGCCGGGTACAGGCGCCTCACGGGAAAGTCCCTGCTTCTGCCGCGCTGGGCCTTCGGCTATTGGCAGAGCCGTGACCATTACGAAACGCAAAATCAGCTTCTCGAAACGGTGCGCGCGTACCGCAAGCTGCATTTGCCGCTCGACAATATCGTGCAGGACTGGCGCTACTGGCCGGATCCGTCGTGGGGCTCCCACGAATTCGACAAGGCGCGCTACCCCGACCCGACTCAAATGGTCAAGGACGTGCACGCAATGCACGCCCACATCATGATTTCGGTCTGGCCCAAATTCTATCCCTCCACGCAGAATTACAAGGAGCTCGATGCGGTCGGCGGCGTCTATCACGGCAATATCGATGCAGGCGCAAAGGACTGGGTCGGTCCCGGTTTTCTAAGCACCTATTACGATCCGTACAACTCAGAGGCCGACGACATCTATTGGCGACAGATACAGAACAGGCTCGGCGTGCTCGGCTTCGACGCCTGGTGGCTGGACAATGACGAACCGGACATCCGCTCGAATTTAAGCATTGCGGAGCGCGAACAGGTCATGGGACCAACGGCTATCGGCCCCGCAGCGGAATATTTCAATACGTTTCCCCTGGTGCACGTCGCCGGCGTGTACGACCACTGGCACGCGCTGCATCCGGACGAACGCGTCTTCCTGTTCACGCGTTCGGGGTTCGGCGGAATCCAGCGCTATTCCGCGGCCCTTTGGAGCGGCGACTTGCCTGCGCGCTGGCAGGATCTCCACAACCAGGTTGCCGCCGGTCTCGGATTGTCGATGGCGGGAGTGCCCAACTGGGCCTTTGATATTGGCGGGTACGCGGTCGAAGACCGGTTCTTGAATCCGGCGAAGGCTGATCTTGCCGAATGGCGCGAACTCTACCTGCGCTGGTTCCAATTCGGCGCTTTCGTGCCGATTTTCCGTTCGCATGGGCAAGGTCTGCCGAGAGAAATCTTCGACATTTCGCCTCCGGGAACGCGTATCTACGACGATCTCGCCTGGTACGACCGGTTGCGTTATCGGCTCTTGCCTTACATCTATACCTTGGCGGGCCAAGTCTATCACGGCGACTACACAATGATGCGCGGGCTGGTCATGGACTTTCCGGACGATCCGCGGACGTCGAATATCAGCGATGAGTACATGTTCGGGCCCGCGTTTCTGGTGGCGCCTGTCACGGAATACCGGGAGCGCTCGCGGGCGGTTTATCTTCCCGCGGGCACCCGTTGGTATGATTTCTATACGGGAACGCCGTTTTCCGGCGGTCAAACAATTGGTGCGAGGGCACCGCTGGACCGAATGCCCCTGTTCGTCAAAGCCGGGACGATCCTGCCGGTCGGACCGGCTGTCGAGTACGCAGCGGAAAATCCGCGCGCTCCTATTACCTTGTTCGTCTATACCGGCGCAAACAGCCGTTTCGAGCTCTACGAGGACGACGGTGTCAGCTATGCGTACCAGAGAGGTGGCGCGTCCAGAATTCCTATGTCCTACAACGATGCGACGGGCGTACTCACCATTGATCGACAAATCGGAAGCTACGCGTCACAGCCGGGGACACGGCAATTCGGCATCAGATGGATATCTGGGCCCGACCGCAGCCCCGTAAATTTCGAAGCCAAGCCGGACCAGACTTTAGTCTACACGGGCGCTGCGGTTGAGGTGCATCGGCCCCGTATGCAAGCGCGATCCGATTAGGCCGGCGCACGCCGTTCTTGTGCGCGGCGCGGCAATCGGCTGCTCTCACCAGAACACGGCGTAGAGCGCGATCAGGATGGCGATCACCACGACACTCGCGACATTGAACAATGCGCTGGTCTGATAGTCGACATTCGTCGTGTCGATTGTCGAGACCTTGGGGCGTGGTTGAAGCAGCGAGACCAAGACTGCGGCGATGAGGCAGAGCACAAAGACATCGCCGACCCGGTTCATGAATGGAATTTGCGGCGCATATAGTTTCAAGGCGAACGACAGCAGGACGGAACCGACGGTCGCGACAAACGCGCCGGCGGTCGTCGCTCGTGACCAGAACATCCCCAGCAAGAATATGACGACAATCCCCGGGGTGACGAACCCGGTATATTCCTGAATCGCCTGAAATACCTGGTCGAATCCGCCGAGTAGCGGCTTTGCCGTGATCATCGCGATCGCGAGCGCCAGGACGGCTACGACCCGTCCGACCCCCACGAGGTAGCGTTCGCTCGCTGCCTTATGAAACGGCTTGTAGAGATCGATGGTGAAGATCGTCGCGATCGAATTGATCTTGGAGCCCATCGACGCGATGATGGCCGCTATCAGAGCTGCAAAAACGAGCCCCATGAATCCGGGAGGCAGCAGCGTCATCAGATAGGGATAGGCCTGGTCAGGCTTTTCGAGATGGGGTGCAAGAACGCTCGCGGCGATGCCCGGCAAGACGACCAGCACAGGTATCAGCAATTTGAGAAAAGCCGCGAGAACGATGCCGGTCTGGGCCTCCTGCGTGTTCTTCGCCGCCAATGCGCGCTGGATGATGTATTGGTTGAAGCCCCAGTAGGAAAGATTCATGATCCACATGCCGCCGAACAGGACCGACAAGCCCGGCAGATCCTTGTAATAGGGGTTGTCCGGTTTCAGGATCATGTGAAATTTGCCAGGCATTCGGAATTGCAATGTCCGAAAGCCGGCGATCAGGCCGCCCAGACCATGCCCGCCGCCGATTTTTTCCAGTGCTATATAGGCCACTACGAGGCCGCCAAGCACGAGTAGCGAGACTTGGACGACGTCCGTTAGCGCGACCGCTTTCAGGCCGCCATAAAGCGCATATGCGCCGGCAAAAATGCCGAGCCCCACGAGCGCGTATTCGATCGGAGCCCCGGTGACCACGTGAACTGCCGTGGCGCCCAGCCACAGTATGGACGTAAGGTTGACCAGGATGTAGAGACCCAGCCAGAAAACCGCCATGACAACGCGCACGCTCGTGCCGTAACGTCGCTGCAGGAACTCCGGCATCGTGTAGATTTCGTTTTTTAGGAAGATCGGAAGGAAGAACTTCCCGACGATGAGGAGCGTGAGTGCCGCCATCCATTCATAGGATGCAATGCCAAGGCCGAGCGCATAGCCGGAGCCCGACATCCCGATTATCTGTTCCGCAGAAATATTGGCTGCGATCAGTGACGTGCCAATCGCCCACCATGGCAACGTCTTGCCGGCCAAGAAGTAGTCTTTGCTGTCTTTGACGTGGCCGGTCTTTTCACGGGAAACCCATTGCGCAAGCGAGAATATGAAGATCGCATATCCGGCAACGACTGCGATGTCGACGGCGCCCAAGCTCATGTTGATTCCCCCTCTGTTTTCAGCAAGTCGAATGCGCCGGCTTTTATTGTACCGCGATCGCGCTGCGCACGGCCTTGACCAAATCGCGCGCCCTCGTCGCGAATTCTTTGTCGGAATAGCTCGGCCTGAACAATTCGGACCCGAACCCGAAGCCCGACGCTCCCGCGCGCACCCAATGCGGCACATCGTCTGCGGTCACGCCGCCGACGGCATAAACCTGGGCCTCATTGGGAAGCACGGTTCTGAGCGCCCTCAGATAGTTTTGACCCCAGACAGACGCAGGGAACAGTTTGAGCATCTTTGCTCCGGCTCGCAGGGCGTCAAAGGCTTCGGTCGGTGTGGCAAAACCCGGAATCACAACCATCTTCAGCTCAATGGCGGCGGCGATCGTGCAGGGATCCGTGTTCGGTGCCACTATTAAACGGCCACCGGCTTCGAACGTGTGTCGCACGCTCGTCGGATCCAGGACTGTTCCCGCGCCGCAGAGGCATGCGTGGCCCAACTTGGCCGAAAGGTTGGCAATGCTTGCGAAGGGATCGGGCGAGTTCAAAGGCACTTCGATCGTCTGAATGCCCGCATCGAGAAGGATCCGGCCTGCCTGCGCGATGCGCGTGGGCTCGATGCCGCGCAAGATTGCAATCAGGGGCAGCGCCAGATGGCCCTCAGGTGCCATGAGGCCCGTCCTGATTGATCATAGAGCGGTATAGTGCAGTGAGACCGGCCACCGACGAAGTCGCCCCGTCGACTGTAGTTGGAACGACGTCGCGTTGCTTGAGGGCGCTCGCATAGAGCTCCCCGAGCCGAGGAGCTCCAATGACGAAGACATGCTTCGACTCCGACAGCTCGGATCGAAATACGCGCAAGGCGCCGGCCACGTCCTGGCCGATAACGAGGCCTGACAAATAGGCTGCGGCGCTCCTGTTCTTAAGTTCGCCCATCAGCTGGCGGCTGCGCACCGCGAAGAGCAGGTGGATCAGCTCGGCATCGGGATGCAGCCTCGTCTTTTCCAGCGCATCCGCGAATGGCGCTCCCCCCGCGACCTCCCCCGTTTCGTGGTCTCCAACCAACACGCTGTGCTCGCGCAGAATGTCGTATAGCTCTCCTGTTACGCCCGTCAAAAAATGTTCGACGATTCCGTTCTTGATGACCACCCATTTGGTGTGGGTCCCCGGCATGCAAAGCAGATGGCGTCCCTGCGCCAGCTTCGGCTCGGATCGGATTGCTCCGACAATCTGGGTCTCTTCGCCGCGCATCACATCTGGCAACATGAGGCGATTCCGGCAGGACAGCCCCGGCGCGATTGCAATGAGGCGATCGCCCTCCTCGAAGAGCAACGCCGAAGAAGCTATCGAGTCCGGTCGCGCCGGGCAGCTTCGGTAGGGGGCGTTTCTCCAGCCGATAGTCGAGCCGGCCATTCCGCACAATATTGCCGGAACGATGCCGAATTCCTCATCCCAATCCCGGACCAATGAAAAGTAGCTTGCCCCGACATCGCCGGCGATCGTATTCACGCCCGGTCCGGTCTTGACCCGCAGGACCACGCCGTCCGCGTCGCACAAACTCAGCCGAAGGTGGCTGGTGCCCCAGTCTCCCGCGACGAAAGCCGGCTTGCTCATCAGTGCGAGTCCCGCTCGACGTCGGCTCCGCTCGCGCCGACGAGAAAGTCGAGGTCGCAGCCCCTGTGGGCCTGAAGCACGTGATCGACATAGAGGCGATAATAGCCGCGCCGGTATTTCGGCGGCGAGCGCTTGGCTTGCCATTGTGCCATGCGCCGTCCGATCTCGGTTTCGGAAACGAGCAGGTCGAGTTTGCGCGCCGGTCCGTCGAACAGAATTTCGTCGCCGCTCTGAACGACGGCCAGCGGCCCAGGGGCATTGCATGGCGTCAGCTCCGACCATGTATTGCAGATGCCTATTACCGGCCGCCCGTCGAATGCATTGCCGGGCAGGCCCTCGCTGCATATCCAGCTGCGATGGATGAAGTCATCGCGGCCGTCGGCTCCGTAACTGTTGCCGCTGCGAAATTTTGCATTCGGCCTGGTCATTTGGCGCTGCCCCGATTGCTGCCTGAATGGTCTGTTTCTTCGAAAAACCGACCAGTCCCTGCGATTATGGTAACGGTACCATATTCTGGACCCAGGCCGAAAGAGCTATTGCACAAGAGGCAACGTGCTGGTGGGGGCTCCCGGAATCTACGGAAGCATCGCGCCCTCTGGCTCGAGGAGCAGGCGACCGCGGGTTTCCGCACCGCAGAAAATGATGAGCAGAATTGAAAGGGCGATCGGCGACAGCAGAAAGAATGCCACCGTCTCAACCGGCGGCACAACGTTCAACACGGAACAAGTTTGCGCTGCAATACCGCCAATTTTGGTTGCGGCGGCAATCCAGCCGGTGGCCCGCCCTCGCCATCTCAGCCGCGCATTCTCCGCCGCATAGGGAAGCAGAACGGCCAAAATTCCGTTTGTGCCCACGACCAGGAGCACCAGGAAGGGAATCAAAGAGCGATCAGTGTTCATCAGAGAACCACCCAACTGCATGATTCCGATCATGCCGCCTGCCGAAACGATCAGCGTGCCGACCAGCGACCATTTGGTGCTCCACAACGAATAGGAGACCGCCCCGATCGCGACCGCAGGGAAGGCGAGAAGGGCCGAGCGGGCAAGCAATGCATTCGACAAGTTTATGCTGAAGCCCCGCGCGTGCAGATCCGCCGGAAGCCATAAGAGCAATCCAAAATTCAGGACGCCCCAGGTAAGCCCCGTCATCGTTAGAGCAATGACGCTCCCCCAATTGCCGGGCTCCTCGGTACGATTTCCGCTGTCGGTCGAGATGGCGGGCGCGCGCGAACGCACGCTACCGCCGAAGCGCGCCAGGATTGATTTCGCTTCAGCGACACGACCATGCGCGAGCAGGAATTTTGGCGACTCCGGGATAAACCGGTTCAGCACAATGAGGAAAAGGCCTGTGGGCAGGCCGAGAAGCCACATGATTCGCCAGCCGAAGACTGGCTGAAGCAGATAGGAAAATCCGCTCGCCGCCAGATATCCGCCGGCCGTGCCCAACCCACCGACAGCCACAAGAATCCATCCGCGATGTTTTGCCGGCGCGATCTCTGTCAGGAGGACATAGGCAACAGGGAGCAACCCCCCCGCCGAAGCCCCCATTAGAAAGCACATTGCAAGGTTCCAGGCGAAGCTCGGCATCGCCCCGCAGATCGACGTTCCCACGAACATGATGGCGGCCAACAATATCGACGCGCGCCGGCCATAGATATCCGCAATCGTTCCCCACGCAAGCGAACCAACCGCCGTTCCGGTGAGCGCCAGGAATGGGAGCCATGCGACGCCCGCTTTCGTCAGGCCATATTCTTCCCGCATTCCCGGCACTACGAAGCCGAGCGTTGCAGGTTTCATCGTGTCGATGATCAGGGCCAAAACGACGATTGCCATCAGCATCCAGTGCGATGCGTTGAGCGGTCCGTCCTCGAGATTGTCGACACGCAATGCGGCGCTTTCAGCGACGTTCCGGAATGAGCCGCGCGGTAGAAGGCCATACGCTGCTGCCGCCGTGCCGGCGACGATCAGGACCATGCCCGCCAGCATGCCGTCGTCCATAGGCATCCCTGCCATGCGGTAGCCCATAGACGCGGATTCGATGAACATGGGGAGGTGAAGAAGCACGCCTGACGCGACCGCGATGCATCCAATCCAAAAGCATGTTTGCCGGCCGGCGCTTGCGAACTGCGACATGCCCGATGATAAATTCACAGATCACGCCCCCGCCAATTCGTGCCGAAATAATGATAGCGTTACCATACCCGCACAAGGCCAACCAGCCGGGATTTCTCAACTTGGGCGTTCAATATTCGAAGGGTTCGACGATGAACCGCCGGGCAGCAAGAAATACATCTGCAACCAGTTGGAAAGGCCTGGCATCGACGTCCGATTCCCGCGATTTGATAAGTTCCGCGAAACGGCGATAGAGAGCCGGGTACTCGCCTTCATGAAGTCTTCCTCGTTCAATCCTGAAATCCTCGCGAGAGATTTCAAGGGTTGACCCGCCGGCCGACAGTTTCATCGGGCCCATGTCGGTGTCGATCTCGATGTCCCATCTCTGCAGCCCGGTGTGCCGAAAATCGAAGGCGGCATTGATCTCTATGCCAGTCACGGTGGTGAACAGCATATCGGCCGCGATTGGAGCCTGGCAATTTTCGGGCACGAACAGATCGGCGCTCTTCACAAAAAAAGGCTCAGGCAGAATTTTCGTCAAAATGGAAAGCGCATTGATCCCCGGGTCGAATATGCCAAACCCCCCGGCTTCCCAAATCCAGGCTTGGCCTGGGTGCCATCTGCGGACGTCTTCCTTCCAGGTCACGGTGATGCGAGATATCCGGCGCTGCCGCAGCCAAAGCTCGGCGGGTCCGACACCCTTTGCGTATCGCGAATGCCAGGTCTGAAACAACGTCCGGCCCACGGCGCGGCTTTGTATCGCGAGGCAGTCGAGTTCGGTTGGCGTGATGCAGGGCGGTTTCTCCAGAAGAACGTGCTTGCCATGCGCCAATGCAAGATTTGCCGCGACGTAATGAACCTGCGGCGGCGTACAAATGACGACGGCATCGATATCGTCCCTATGCTCCAACATGTCTTCGAGCGTCAGAAAATTCTCCGCGCCGTCGACCTTTGCGTGCCTGCTTGCGCATGCAACCAGAGCAAAGCTGGGGTTGGCGCGCATCGCCGGGAGATGCTGGTCGCGGGCTATCTTTCCCACGCCGATAAGGCCGAGACGAATGGGCTTCATCAGCTTTCCCCAGGCGGATTCGTTTGGCGATTCCAGGACCAATTCTTCTGTCTCGCGCTCAGTCCCTAGAGGGCTTTTCGTACGATTGTTGGCCCTAGAATTCAACTTATGCGCTCAATCGCTTTGGCCTGGGGTGACAGCGAAGTCCTTGAAGACGCGCGCGCGGCATTGCCCGTGGCACAGCATGTGACTCGTCGGGGCCATGCAGTTGGACAATATCGTTTCTAGTCCTTCGTTGCGGGCCAAGCCGAAGACGTAGTCCAATCGGCGCGCTCCGTGCATGGGCCAGCGCGTATGAACCCGCTTGACAATGGGGATGATCTCATTGAGCGCACCGGCGCTGCTGTCGATATTGGAACGCCCGCATCCGAGTCCGAGTGAGCATCGGGTGTGTGCCGCAGTACACATAGAGCGGCAGCAATAGTTGTCGTTCAGCATCAGATGTGTTGGCGGAGCCGGAGGGATTCGAACCCTCGATACGGCTTTTCAACCGTATAACGGTTTAGCAAACCGCCGCCTTCAGCCTCTCGGCCACAGCTCCAGTCCAAGACTTCAGCCGAGGGGCGGCTGAAGGCACTCTCTAATATGCGCGCGCTTCGTGCGCAGGGCAGACAGGCCGGTTAAGGCCACCCCGCAGGGGGCGAACTTTTGCCCCAGAACCGGGCGGGTCTCAAGCCTCGCCGTGCGCCAGGGCCTAAAAACGTCGGTTTTCGCGTTTCTCTCGCGTGGCTGACCCAATCGGGCCTGCGCAGGACTTGCCCGGCGCCGGTCGTACCGGTCGGCGCCGCAAGGCGGCTTTGGAGGAGCCGCCGGTCTCTGGGTTTTCCGCCTACGGCAGCGTGACCACGATCTTGGTGGCGGAGACGCCTTGTCGTTGGATATCGAACGCCGTCTGGACGTCGTGCAGCGAATGGCCGACAACCTTGGCCGGCGGCGCGGCGCGGAAGCGGCCTGTGGCCAGCGCGGGACCGAGATAATCACGGAAGATGGCGGGCCCGACCTCATTGTCCACGACCGAGCTGGCATCGAAAAATTTCTGGACGACACCCGTGCGGCGGGTTCGTCCGCGCATGGCGAGGGTGGATCGCAGCATGATGAGCCCGAGCCGTATGAGCACGGGCAGCGAAATCCGGTTTCCCTTCACCAGACTGAACGGCACCGGTGCTGCGATGTTGACGACGAATTTCCGCCCCCGGCATTCGGCGAGCACATCCATGCAGGTAACTGCCGAGCCGGAGCCGATCGCCATCGCGCCCATCACGTGCTTTCCGTTCAACGCGGCGACGATCTCGCGCACGAGACCCCTGCTGTTGTAGTCGAAGACGAGATCCGCGCCGAGCAACCTCATATAGTCGAAGTTCTTCGGCGACGATGTGGTGACGACGCCATAGCCAGCCTCTTTGGCGAGTTGGATCGCGTTGCAGCCGACACTGGTCGCGCCCCCCGCCAGCAGCACCCATAGATCGCGCGGTGGGCTGCTCATCGTGGGCAATTCCAGCGCTAGCGTGTCCTTCTGCAAGAGTCCGCAGGCCGCCGTCATCACGCCGAGCGGGACCGCGCACGCCTCTTCGTACGATACGGAGTCGGGAATGGCGGTAGTGAGGCGCGGAAGCACGATCGAATAAAGCTGAAACGCGCCTTCCGCTGCACGATTGCGCGACTGGCACATTCCCGCCGCGAAGGCGAGCACGCGATCGCCGGTTTTGATGCCGGTCACATCATTGCCGACGGCCACCACTTCGCCCGCGATGTCGGAACCCAGCACGAAGGGATAGCGCAGCCAGGCGAACAGCCGCCGCCCGACAATCGGCATCATCCAGTCCACCGGATTGATTGCCAGTGCATGGTTGCGCACCAGCACCTCGCCGGCTTGCGGCTCTGTGTAGGGCGCATCTTTGACTTCCAGCGGCGCGTTCGGCGCGACCAGCCAGGCGGCTTCGTTCTTGGGCATGCGCTTATCTCCGACCCTGTCGAAGACAAGGTTCGTAGTCCGAGCCGGTCCGGCAAAGCAGGGAGATCACCATAGTATGCTCCCCGACAGGATGCGTGCTGGACGATGCCGGCGCGGTGCGTCCCGACGGTATAGCGCAATCTACCCCCCTGCATTCGCCTTGACGCTCCCCGCCTGAAGGGAACGAAATTGCGACAGTACGGGGGGCTAAAGCCTGGCCGGGCGGCAAATGGCGCGAAAATCCCGGGTTTTCCGGCTGGACCGGCATCGGCTAGTCTTGTGGCCATGGGGCGGCGCCGCCACATGATGTTTGGCTGGCGTGGACCGCGCCGGTCGTCACAACGGAGAACGGAAAATGGCTCAGACAGAGCGCGCAGTCCTTGCCGGCGGTTGCTTCTGGGGCATGCAGGACCTCATCCGCCGCTACCCCGGCGTGATCTCCACGCGCGTCGGCTATTCCGGCGGTGACGTGCCGAATGCGACCTACCGCAACCACGGCACCCATGCCGAGGCGATCGAGATCATCTTCGATCCGGCGAAGATCAGCTTTCGCGACCTGCTCGAATTCTTCTTCCAGATCCATGATCCGATCGACGCCCAACCGCCAAGGCAACGACATGGGTCCGAGCTATCGCTCGGCAATCTTCTACACGAGCGACGAGCAGAAGCGCGTCGCCGAGGACACCATCGCCGACGTCGATGCCTCCGGGCTCTGGCCGGGAAAGGTCGTCACCGAAGTGAAGCCGGCCGGCCCGTTCTGGCAGGCCGAGCCGGAGCACCAGGATTATCTCGAGCGCTATCCCACCGGCTACACCTGCCATTTCGTGCGGCCGGACTGGAAGCTTCCGCGCCGCAGCGAGACGCGCAAAGCTGGTTAGTGGCGTTTTCCGTTTCAGCACCCGGACGCTCTACCGTGCGCGCCGGGCGATGACGGCCTTTCATGAGAAAACGATTCCGCTCCCGCCGCGTCCTCAGATGCTCCGCCTGCTCCAGAAGATGAACACGGTGCTAAGCAGCGTCAGCGCGAGGATTGCAACCAGGCTGGTGCGGCCGCTGTTTTCGACGAAGAAGGCGAAGCTTACTCCGGTCAGCGCGAAGATCGCGCGCGCCAGAAAGTAGCGGCGCGTATCCCAATCGCGCGGCCGCGTGAAGCGGCGCCAGATGAAGCGCACCCCGAACAAACCCGCGACTATGAAAGCCAGCGGAATTGAGAGCGCCAGCCACGCGATCTGCGGCTGCTGCAATAGCTTCACGCCGTCCCATATGCCGAACGTGATCAGCGCAAACACCACGGCCAAGCCGACGCCGAACAGCGCCACGCTGCTGTGTCCGCGGCCACCCCCGGAATATTCCATAGCGAGCCTCCAGGGCGCAGGCTAACACATGCGCGCGAAGGCGTCTGTCAGATGATGGTCGGAATTACAGGCAGCCTTCGGGGCGCAGCCTATACATGCGCGCGAAGGTGTCTGTCCGATTGGCCGGAATTACCGCCGCGCCATGAAGAAACCGCCGACCAGCGCGCCCAGCGCGAAAGCGATGGAAATGGCCGCGAGCGGGTTGGCTTCGACCTCTTCCATGACCGCCAGCGCATCCTGCTCGGCCGCGTCGAAAACGCGCGACCCGATTCGCCTGGCATTCCGCACGAGGCCTTCCTCGGTGTCGACGGCATAGTCTTCGACGAGCTCGCTAAGGTCGTGGAGTTTGTCGCGGAGCTCCGCGAGCTCCGCTGAGATGGCTTCGACGTCTTTCGCGGTGTCGCCGCTTCCGTTTTGCCGTGCATTCGAATCAGCGCTCATCGCTTGTCTCCCATTGAAAACCGGCGGCGTAGTCCGCGCGGATTGGCGCGGGCGCTCCGCCTCGCGGGTTCATAACGCGCGAGGTCGGCGATGGTTACGTGCGCGGCTTGCGCGACCGCGTAAGGCGCGGGCTTTTCTTCGCGGGATGGGCGGGTCCGGCGGCGGCCGCCGAGGCGCCGCGGCCACGTCGGATGGTGGCCGGGCGGCGTGCCACGCGGCGGCTTTCCAGAGTCCCGCGCAGGACGAAATAAAGTCCGGCAAGCGCGGCTAAGGCTATGACGGCGGTTGCCGAGATGAGCGCGTTGTCCTCCACGGCCTCGAGCGCGCGCCCCGCATCGCGTCTTGCGATCGCCCAATAACGGCTGCCGGCCTGTTCCGCATTGCGCGCGACCTGGGCTTCCGTCCGCCAAAGGCTCTTCTGCACCGCCTCGGCCAGCTCCGAGAGGCCGCCGCGCAGCTTGCGAACTTCGCCGGCAACGCCGTCCACGTCGATATGCATGCTCATCTCGTTCTCCAATGCCAAGCGGGCCAGCACCCCCGCTCGCCCATAACGCGCGACGCCCCGATAGAGACCCAAGGCGAGGACGCGGCGCCCACACCGGACGCCCGCGCCCGGGAAGTTTGCGCAAATCGGGTAAAGGGAGAATTGCGCTCTCGGAAGCTTTTTGGTCTGCCCGTGCGAACGGGCGTCACGGGGGGTGATTTATGACAGTCACGGGTAGGCGGCCATTCATTGCGTCCCCTGCGGTAGAAGGCCCGAGTGCCGCCACCCGGACGGGCGTGCCGGGCCCCGCCTTGCGCACTTGAGCCCAGGCTGGCGCGTTCTCATATTTCGATGATGCCCAAACCGAGTGCGCTGCTCTGCCCCAGTCCCGCCGGGCTCTACTGCCCGCCTGGGGACTTCTATATCGACCCGCTTCGGCCGGTCGCTCGGGCTGTTATCACGCACGGCCACTCCGATCACGCGCGCGCCGGGCACGACGCGGTGGTGGCCACGCCCGAGACGCTCGCCATCATGAAGGCCCGGCTCGGTGACGACTTCGCCGGCGCGACCGAGCCCGTCCGCTACGGCCGCACGATCGAACGCAACGGCGTCGACGTCGCGCTGGTCCCGGCCGGCCATGTGCTCGGCTCGGCGCAGGTGGTGCTGCGCTGGAAAGGGCTCACCATCGTCGTCTCCGGCGACTACAAGCGCCGCCGCGATCCGACCTGTCCGCCGTTCGAGCCTGTCGCTTGCGACGTCTTCGTGACCGAAGCGACGTTCGGGCTCCCCGTCTATCGCCATCCCGACGATGCCGGTGAGATCGCCAAGCTGATCAAATCCGTCGCGCAGTTTCCCGAGCGCACGCATCTCGTCGGCGCCTATTCGCTCGGCAAGGCGCAGCGCATCATCCGCCTTCTGCGCGAAGCCGGCTATGACAAGACGCTTTATACGCATGGCGCGCTCGACGCGATGAATGCGCTCTACGAATCCTTCGGCATCGACCTCGGCCCGCTCGCGCCGGCGACAACGAAAAAGAAGAAGGATTTCGCCGGCGCCGTGGTTATCGCGCCGCCTTCGGCCATGAACGACGTGTGGTCGCGGCGCTTCTCCGATCCGCTGCCGGCGTTCGCCTCTGGCTGGATGCGGGTGCGGGCGCGCGCCCGCCAGCGCCAGGTCGAGCTGCCGCTCGTCATCTCCGACCACGCAGACTGGGACGAGCTCACGCGCACAGCCAAGGAGCTCGCGCCTCAGGAGCTCTGGATCACGCACGGCAACGAAGAAGCGCTGCTGCGCTGGTCCGCGCTCGAAGGTCTCAGCGCCCGCGCGCTCTCGCTCGTCGGCTACGACGACGAGGAAGAGGGGGAGGCGTGAGCCCGGGCTCGACGGATTTCGGCTGCGGCACGACCCGGCCTCTTCACCACAGCGGCCGCGGTGGTTTCTGATGCGCGCGTTCGCCACGCTGCTCGATCGCCTCGCTTTCACCCCGGCCCGCAACGGCAAGCTCACGCTCGTGCGGGACTATCTCTCGTCCACGCCCGATCCGGAGCGCGGCTGGGCGCTGGCGGCGCTCACCGGGGCTCTTTCCTTCGACGACGCGAAGCCCGCCTTCATCCGCAAGGCTGTCGAGGCGCGGATGGACCCGCAGCTTTTCGCGCTGTCCTACGATGCGGTCGGCGATCTTGCGGAGACTGTCGCGCTGGTGTGGCCGGCGCAGCCGCGCGCCAATCGCGAGCCGGAGTTGTCCGAAGTCGTCGACACGCTGCGCCGAGCCTCGCGCCGCGAGGTGCCGCAATTGCTCGAGCGTTGGCTCGATGCACTCGACGCCGACGGACGCTGGGCGCTGCTCAAGCTTCTGACCGGTGGCTTGCGCGTCGGGGTTTCGGCGCGGCTGGCGAAGCAGGCACTGGCCGATCTGGGCAAGGTCGACGTCGCCGCGGTGGAAGAAGTCTGGCACAGCCAGCGCCCGCCCTATGGCGACCTGTTCGCCTGGCTCGAGGGCCGTGCCGCGAAGCCATCGGCGGACGCGCCGGGACGTTTCCGTCCGGTGATGCTGGCGCAGGCGATCGACGAAGCGGTCGATTTCGCGCGCTATGCGGCTTGCGACTATGCGGCGGAATGGAAGTGGGACGGCATCCGCGTGCAGGCGGTGAGCGAGCGCGGCAATCGGGTGCTCTTCAGCCGCACGGGCGACGACATTTCGAAGAGCTTTCCCGATGTGATCGCGGCCCTCGATTTCGAAGGCGTGATCGACGGCGAGCTGCTGGTGATGCGTGACGGACGCGTCGCTCCGTTCGGCGACCTGCAGCAGCGGTTGAACCGCAAGACGGTGGACGGCAAGCTGATCGAGAAATATCCGGCGGGCATCCGCGCCTACGACCTTCTGCTCGACGGAGAGACCGATCTGCGCGCGCAGCCCTTCGCCGAACGGCGCCGGAGGCTGGAACGTTTCATCGCCGGGCTCGCCGGCCGGCGCATCGACATATCGCCGCTGCAGCCCTTCGCGAGCTGGGACGAGCTTTCGCAGCTGCGCGCGCATCCGCCGGAGGGCGACGCGGCTGTCGCCGAAGGCTTGATGCTGAAGCGCTGGGATTCGCTCTACGAGGCCGGGCGGCCGAAAGGCCCGTGGTTCAAATGGAAGCGCGATCCGCATCTCGTCGACGCCGTGCTGATGTATGCGCAACGCGGCCACGGCAAGCGCTCGGGCTTCTACTCCGACTACACTTTCGGCGTCTGGCGCGAGGATGCGAGCGGCGATCGCGCCCTGACGCCCGTCGGCAAGGCCTATTTCGGCTTCACCGACGAGGAGCTCAGGCGCATCGACAAATTCGTGCGCGACAATACCATCGAGCGTTTCGGCCCCGTGCGCTCGGTGAAAGCGAACAAGGATTTTGGGCTGGTGCTCGAGGTCGCGTTCGAAGGCCTGCAGCGGTCACCGCGTCACAAATCCGGCGTGGCGATGCGCTTCCCGCGCATAAACCGCATCCGGTGGGACAAGCCGTCACGAGAAGCCGACGAACTGGCGACGCTGGAAAAGATGCTGGAGGAGGCGCGGTAATCGCGGTTCTGCCCGACGGATTTGACAGGCGCGCAGGTGCTGGCGGCCTCTGCGGATAAGGGCCACCAGCCCTCCCTTCGTCGAGCCTTGCTTCGCCCCAAAAAAGGCGCCAATTCCCGATGCAACGAATCCGGACAAATGTTGCAGCGCGATATTTACCCATGTTTGCCGAGTCGTTCCGCGCACGGAGCGAATCGCTTGCCAATGCCGGAGGGGAGGAGCAGCATCGATGTCAAGCGGGGGCCAACCCGTGGCTTGGGCCGCCCTGCCGCAATCAAGCCGCCCGGATGCGTAGCGTCGGATTCGGGACAAGAGATGAGCGCGGCGAGGCACCGAAGCCCAGAACCGGCGATGAGCCGAATGGAGGAGCGACGCAAATGCAGGTCAAGCATATTCTTCGAGGCAAAGGGCGCGATGTCATCGCCATCAACGGCGACGCCACGCTTTCGGAAGCGGCGCGCCTTCTCGCGCGCAAGCGCATCGGTGCGGTTCTCGTGCGCGACGAGCAGGGCGGGCTCGCCGGCATTCTGTCGGAGCGCGACGTCGTGCGTGCGGTCGCCAACGACAGCGTATCGGCGCTGGCGCGCTCGGCAAGCGCCTACATGACGCGCGCCGTGGCGACATGCGGCGAGCACGACACGGTCGAAGAGCTGATGGAAATGATGACCCATGGCCGCTTCCGCCACGTCCCCGTGGTCGACGGGCAGGACCAGATCACCGGCATGATCTCCATCGGCGACGTCGTGAAGTCGCGCATCGAGGAAACGGTCCGGGAGGCCGCCAGCCTGCGCGAATACATCAGCGCTGCGGGGTGAGAGACAGGCTGGAGGCCGGGCCCGACGCACCGTCGGGCCGGCCTCACCTGGCCCTTCGCAGAAGCCGCGGGGGTCCTCCTACGGTTTAAGGCCACCGACCCGAAACACGGACGGTGCAACGGGCCGAGCCTCTTCGGACCGTCCGACCGGCTCATCACTTTGCCTTGTACCGTGCCGGTGTATGCCCCATCTGCTGCCGGAACGCCGCAATGAACGCACTGGTGCTCGAGAAGCCCGCATGCGCGCCGGCTTCGGTCACCGACGCGCCGAGCCCCAGTTGTGCCACCGCCTGAAGCAGCCGCAGCCGCAGCCGCCACTCCACGAACCGCATGTTCGTCTCCGCCCGGAACAGCCGTTGCAGCGTGCGCGCGCTGGCGCCGGTCTCGCGCGCCAGCGTCTCGATGCGGGCGTCATCGGCGGGCGCGTCGCGCAAGCGCCTGGCGAGCGCGAGCGCGCGCGCATCGCGCGGCATGGGAAGCGCGAGCGGCAATTGCTCGCTCGTCGCGAAATTGTCGAGGAACACGCCGGCGAGCCGGTCCTGGTCGGCGACAGCCTCGTCGAGCATGCCGCGGCTCACGATGTGCAGGATGAGCTCGCGCACGAGCGGGCTCACGTCATAGGCGCGGCAGACGTCGGGCAGGGGGCCCGCGCGCCCGGGCGGCACATAGATCGAGCGCATCGCGACGGTGCCGCGCATCGCGATCTCGTGGCGCACGCCCGGCGGCGCCCACAGCGCGCGGCCTTGCGGCACCAGCCAGAGGGCATCGTCCGCGCTGACGCGCATCGTCCCCGTCGCGGCATAGATGACCTGCCCCCAAGGATGGGTGTGTGTGTCCAGCACATGGCCGTCGCTGAAGCTTTGTCCGAGGCTGCGCAGGGCATAGGCCATCCCAACTTGTCGCATTTTCGACAGAAAATGTCAGCCTGACGGTATCGCGCCGCCCACGCCCTCTTCTATCTATGGCGCTGTCCAACGCCTCCGGAGGAGGGAGCAAACGATGCCCAACCATGTCAGATTTTTCGCCATCACCGCCGACGACGTCGAGCGCGCGCGGACATTCTACGAAGCCGTCTTCGGCTGGCGCTTCGAGGATTGGGGCCCGCCCGGCTTCTACCTGATCCACAACGCCGGCATCGAAGGCGCGCTGCAGAAGCGCCATGACAAGCTGTCTGGCACCGGCCTTCGCGCCTTCGAGTGCACGGTCGGCGTCGACTCCCTCGACGAGATCGAGCCGAAGGTCGAACCGGCCGGCGGCCGCATCGTCATGAAGCGCTCGAAGATCGAGACCGTGGGCGAGCTTATCTACATCGAGGACACCGAGGGCAACCGCGTCGGGGTGATGCAGTATGAGAAGGCGCATGGCGAGCAGGACAAGGCGAGGTCGGCGGGCCGTCCGGGGCTGTGAACCGGGACCCTTGACTGCAGGCGACGCAGAAGTTCTGCGTTCCGCAACGCACGAGACCTGTCGGGTCCAGCCTCACGCTTTCAACGCCGCCATCATCTTTCGGAAATTCGCCCGGTCGACGAAGCGGATGCTGCCGCGCGGCAGTCCCAGGACGCGGTCGACGAGCGCTTCCTCCTTGCGGATGCGCGTGACGAACATGTCGGTCGCCTTGTCTGTCTCGCCGCGGGTCGCCGCGGCGATGGCGTCCATCGACAATTCCTGCCGCGCATTGGCGATGTGCAGGAGCAGCTCGGCGACCAGGCCCGGATCGGGGGCATCGAAGGTGCCTTCGCGGTTGCCCTGCGCGACTATGCGCGCGAGCGCCGGCGCAAGCGCGGCCACTCCGGCCTTGACGATGCGCTGGTAGAGCACCGCGTTGGCAGGATCGGCGAAGACGGCGTAGAGCCGGCGCATCGCGGGCGCTGCGTCCGCTTTCCATTGCTGGTTTCGCGCCATGAAGCGGTTGAGCTTCGTCAGCGCATCGAGTGTCTCGTCTTCGAGAATGTCGCGCGCATTGGCGATCAGCGTCTCCGTGATGCGTTCGATGAGCGCGTCGAGGAGATCCTCCTTCGACAGGAAGTGATGATAGAAGCCGCCCTTGGAGACGCCGGCGCGCGCGATGATGTCCGCGATCGTCGTCGCCTCGTAGCCCTTGGAGAAGAACAGCGCCTGCGCGCAATCGACGAGCTCACTGCGGCGGACCTCGGCGAGCTTCACCACGCGGCCGCTCCGTCGTGCGGCATCTTCGGATCCGCGCGTCTCGCTTTTGCCGGCTTTCAGATTGCGGCTTTCCGTCTTGGGCATGGCAGCCCGGCGAATGGCGATTTCAGGTCTCCCCTGCTTGCCGACCGACCGTCGGTCTGTTACGTGTCGCACGGAATTTGAGCGGTTGGCAAGATGAACCTGTTCGGCGCCCGCGTTGCCCTCTCCAGTCTTCGCCGCGCAGCGGCGGAGACTGCCGCGGCGAAGCGCGATAGCGCGAAGACGGGCTGGTTGCGGGTTCGCGTTCGCGCGGCTTCGCCCTGGCAAGCCACCGCTCACGCCTTCGCTGACGCTCAGGCGCGAGCGGTCCCCCTTCCCCGCAAGCGGGGGAGGATTCGCGAGAGCGGCGCTTTGCGCAATCCTCCCCCGCGCAGCGGGGGTGTCGCGAACGCAGCGAAGCGACGGAGGGGGGGTGTTACGGCCGCACTCCTGTTGGCTCTCATCTCAACCTCCAGCATCGCCGCCACCCCCGATCCCGACCAGCTCCTCCGCCAGGCCTTCGACAACTACCGCGCCAAATCCTCCCAATCGACGGTCGCGATGACCATCCATCGTCCCGATTGGGAGCGCAGCCTTCAGATGAAAGCTTGGACGCGCGGCGACGACGACGCGCTTGTGCGCTTCCTCGCGCCGCCCAAGGACGCCGGCAACGCGACGCTCAAATCGGCGTCCGACACCTGGGTGTTCAATCCCAAGCTCAACCAGGTGATCAAGCTTCCGGCCAGCATGATGACGCAGGCCTGGATGGGCTCGGATTTCTCCTACAACGACCTGTCGAAATCCGAGGACATCCTCACGCAATACACTCATCGCATCACGGCGACGCAAACGCAGGCGGGCCACCTCGTGTGGACGATCGATTGCATCCCGAAGCCAGGAGCCCCTGTCGTCTGGGGCAAGATCTCGCTGAAATTGCGCGACGACAATGTGATCGTCGCGGAGACCTATTACGACCAGGACATGAAGCCCGCACGCCTCATGACCACCGACAAGATCGGGCTGCTCGGCGGCCGCCCCTATCCGCTGACGATGACGATGCACCCCACCGACACGCCGGGCGCGTGGACGCGCATCGAGACCTCGGAGGCGGAATTCAACGCCCCTCTGCCCGACTTCCTCTTCACGCTGTCGAACCTGCAGAATCCGAGGGAGTGATGCTGCTCCTGGCGCTCGCCTGGCGGAACATCTGGCGCCAGCCGCGGCGCACGCTGCTCAGCCTGTTGAGCATCGCGTTCACGTCCGCGTTCCTCGTCTTCATGCTGTCGTTCCAGCTCGGAGTCTACGACCAGATGAAGGAGACCACGCTGCGCCTGTTCGACGGCTACGCGCAGTTCCAGGCCTATGGCTATGCCGACGATCCCGATATCCGGCGGACAATTGCCGGGCCCCAGGCGTTGCGCACCCAAGCGCTGGACATTCCCGGCGTGGACGCCGTGGCGCCGCGCGTCAACACCTTCGCGATCATTGCCAATGGCGAGAAGAGCTTCGGCGCGGCGATCGTCGGTGTCGAGCCGGCAAGCGAGATCAAGGTCTCCACGCTCGGCCGCGATGTCCGCGACGGGCGCTATCTCGACTCGTCGGACAGCGCCGCGGCCGTGCTGGGCGACGCGCTCGCCCGCAACCTCGGCATCGGCGTCGGACAGAAAGTGACGCTGCTCGGTTCCGGGCTCGACGGTTCGGTCGCCGCCGATGTCCTCACTGTGGTCGGCATCTATCACACCGGCATCCCCGACATCGACCGCACGCTGATGGAGATGCCGCTCGCCCGCGCCCAGGACGCCTTCGGACTCGCCGGTCGCGCCAACACGGTGGCGATCTCGGGCCATGCACTCGCCGATGTCCAGGGCGCGTTGCCGCGCCTGGACGCGCTCGGCCGCCGCCACGGGCTTGCGTTGCGCGATTGGGGCGCGCTCGAGCCGGCGCTGCGCGATTCCATTGAGATCAAGTACATCACCTCGGCGCTCGTCTATGCGACGCTCGTCGTCGTGGTGACCTTCATCATCCTCAACACGCTGCTGATGTCGGTGCTGGAACGCACGCATGAGTTCGGCGTCCTGCTCGCCATCGGCATGCGGCCGTCGATGATCGGAACGATGATCTGGCTCGAGCTTCTCGCGCTCGCCTTCCTCGGCGGGCTGGCCGGCGTCGCGGTCGGCGGGATCGTGAGCCTGTGGTTCATGCAGCACGGTATCGCGCTGCCGGGCCTCGAGCAGATCCTGAAGCAATACGGCCTGCCGACGCGGCTCTATCCTGCCGTGAGCCTGCTCAGCGTCTCGCTGGGGCCGCTGGCGATCGTGCTTTCGATCTGCATCGGCGGTCTCGTCCCCTACCTGCATGTGCGCCGGCTCCAAGCGGCAAGCGCGATGAGGGCGACGTGAACCTTCAACTGCAGCTGTTGGCGCCGATCGCCTGGCGCAATCTCTGGCGCAATCCGCGGCGCACCTTCATCACGCTCGCCGTGGTCGCGATCGGGATGTGGTCCATCCTCACGCTCAGCGCGATGCTGATCGCGGTCACGAATTCGAGCCGCGACGCGAGCCTCAGGCTTCTCACGGGCGAGGCCGAGATTCACGCGCATCGCTATCTCGAAGACCCCGGCGTGGCGCACAGCATGCCGCTGCCCGCGGGCGCGCTTGCGCACCTGCTCGCGTCGCCTGCGGTTTCCGCCTTCGCGCCGCGCGTGCGCGTGCCCGCCATCGTCCAGAGCGAATACCGCACGCGCGCGATCACGCTTCTCGGCGTCGTTCCGGCGCGGGAACGGCTTGTTTCCGATCTGCCGGGGAACGTGTCGCAGGGGCGCTATCTCCACGACGCGGCCGATGGCGGCATCGTGCTCGGCCGCGACCTGGCCGTGCACCTGAAGACGCGCCTGGGCAAGCGCGTCATCGTCATGGCGCAGGCCCTTGACGGCCATCTGGCCGAGCGAAGCTTCACCATCGTCGGCCTCTTCGAGGGGCCGCAGGCAGCCCAGGACGAGTTCGCCTTCACCGGCCTTGCGCCCGCGCAGGGGATGCTCGGCATGGGCCGGGACCTTTCCGAGATCGCGTTCGATGTTGCGCCGAACGCCGGGCTCGACGACGTCGTCGCCCGGGCGCAGCACACGGCACCCCCGCTCGACATCGAATCCTGGACCGTGTTCGCGCCGCTCGCCTTCGCGCTCGAATCCATCTCGCAGACCTATGTCGCGATCTGGCTCGCCATCATGTTCGTGTTGATGGCGATCGGCATCGTCAACACCCAGCTGATGGCGGTGTTCGAGCGCACGCGCGAGCTCGGGCTGCTGCAGGCGCTCGGCATGCGCCCGCGTCTCATCGTCGTGCAGATCGCGCTCGAATCGACGTTGCTGATCGGCCTGGGCGTCCTCATCGGCGCGGCGCTCTCGACGGCGACGCTGCTGCCGTTCCGCCACGGCTTTGACCTCGGCGCATTCGCGAACGCGGCCGAACATTACGGCGTGGGGCGCATCGCCTATCCGAAGATCGATCCCGATTATTTCGTGCCGCTGAGCCTGATCGTCTGGCTGCTGGGAATCGTCACCGCGCTGTGGCCCGCGCGCGCGGCCGCGAAGATCAGTCCCGTCCAGGCGATGAGCCAGGCGTGAGATCGGAGAGGCAAAAAATGACCGCGATCGTGAGTTGCCGTTCCATCACGAAGATCTATACCCAGGGCGCGCTCGAAGTGCCGGCCCTCCGCGGTATCGATCTCGACATCGCCGCCGGAGATTTCGCCACGCTCGCAGGCCCCTCGGGTTCGGGCAAGACGACGCTTCTCAACATCATCGGCGGGCTGGACAAACCGACCGCGGGCACGGTCATGCTCGACGGTGGTGCGATCACGAGCCTCGACAGCAGCGCGCTCGCCGATCTCAGGCTGCACAAGATCGGCTTCGTCTTCCAGAACTACAGCCTCATTCCCGTGCTGTCGGCGCTGGAGAACGTCGAGTTCATCCTGCGGCTCCTCGATGTGCCCGCCGCGCAACGCCATGCGCGCGCCAGGGACGCGTTGAAGGAGGTCGGCCTCGAAGGTCTCGAGGATCGCAGGCCGGCGCGGTTGTCCGGCGGACAGCAGCAGCGCGTGGCGGTCGCGCGCGCGCTCGCGTCGCGCCCCGCCATCGTCCTCGCCGACGAGCCCACCGCCAATCTCGATTCCAAGACCGCCGAGGAGCTGATCGCGCTGATGGCGCGGTTGAACGCGGCGTCCGGCATCACCTTCCTGATCTCGACCCATGACGCGAGGGTGATCGCGCACACCAGGCGCCACATCGAGATGACCGATGGAAGGATCACCTCGGACACGGCGCAGAAGCATGCAGCGTAGGGCGTGAGTGTGCGTCGCGGTCCCCCCTCCACCCGGCTACGTCTAAAGGCTCCGCCGCGGCAAGTGAGACACGCTTGGCACGTCGAAGCATTAGCGAAGGCGGCGATCATCCTCCCCCGTACGCGGGGGAGGTGTCATGCGAGCGAAGCGAAGCATGACGGAGGGGGGAAGCCAGCGTGCTTTGTTTTGACTGCAAGCGTGCTCCTCACACTCCTCACGCTCCTCCTCTCCACGCCCGCCCTCGCCGACAATGCCCTCCATGGCCGCATCGAGCTGCAAGACTTCGCCGCCTTCGCGCGCGACTCCAGCCTCGACACGCTCTTCGGCGCTCAGGATCGCAACGATGCCGCCGGCAATCTGCGGCTGACCTGGGAGCCGGCATCGGGCGCGTGGAGCTTGGCATTTCACTATGTCGTCTCCGGCGACTATGGCGGCGATGCGCGGCTGGCGCGGCAAGAGAAGGGGCTTCTGCCGGCGCCGCCCGCGACCTGGTTCAATCTGACGAACGTCTTCGAGAACCACGGCGACATCGCAGCGCAGCAGACCATCGATCGCCTCGCGGTCGGCTATTCGACGCCGGACTTCGTCGTCCGCGTGGGGCGCCAGGCTCTGACCTGGGGCGGCGGCCTCGTGTTCCGGCCGATGGATCTGTTCGATCCGTTCTCGCCGACGGCGACGGACACCGAGTTCAAGCCCGGCACCGACCTGATCTATGCGCAATGGCTGTTTGCGGATGGCTCGGATCTCCAGGGCATCGTCGTGCCGCGGCCGGCGGTGAAGGGTGCGGCGCCATCCGCCGATGCGAGCGCCTTCGCGCTGCATTTCCAGACGCGCATCGCGAATTTGCAGACCGCCTGGCTGGTGGCGCGCGATCACGGCGACTGGACGGCGGCGGCCGAAATGAGCGGACCCCTCGGTGGCGCCAGCTGGGACGCGGAGCTCGTGCCGACATTCGAAGATCACGGACCCACGCGCGTCTCCGCGCTCGCCAACATCAGCGACGCGGTCACGCTCTTCGACCGCAACGCCACCGTGTTCGCCGAGTATTTCCACAACGGCTATGGCGTCACCGCCGACACCGCCTTCTCGCTGCTGCCGCACGATCTCCTCGATCGTCTGGCGCGTGGGCAGGTGTTCAACCTGCGCCAGGACTATCTCGCGGCCGGGATGTCGTTCGAATGGACGCCGCTTCTGACCGTGGCGCCGACGCTGCTCGCCGATCTCGACGACGGGAGCGCCTACGCGCTCGCGAGCGCCACGTACTCTCTCTCCGACAATCTGAACCTCATCGCCGGCGCCCAGGCACCGCTCGGCCCGCGCAGCTCCGAGTTCGGCGGCCTGCGCCTGTCACCGGCAACCCAAACGACTGTCGGTTCTGCGCCACAAATCTACGTTCAGTTGCGGCGGTACTTCTGAGGCGGGCGCTTTGTTTGAGGCTGGGCCCGTCGTGCGGTTGCAGACCGCGAAGTTCCCCCGCCGCATTCCCGACACACTGTCGAAACTCCGGAACCGCCTCCGTCGCGGCACGTTCCTGTCGCACGGACCCCAACAAGGAGTGACCACTATGAAACGCAAACTCTCTCTGCTCTGCGGCGCGGCGGTGCTCGGCGTTGCCGGGTCTCTTGCTTTTGCCACCGCAGGATTTGCCCAGTCGACCCAGACCGGTTCCGACCAGGGCCGCTACTACGACACCAACCCGACGCCGCAGGAACAGGCCCAGACAAACGGCCTGAACGCGCAGGAAGCGCAGTCCGACGGAACCGTGCAGAGCACGACGACGACTCCTACGACAACCGAGCCCGGCACGGCGGCCGATGCGCAGTACCAGGGCCAGGAGCAGCAATATCAGCAGCAGCAGCAGCAATACCAGGACCAGAAGGACCAGTATCATCGCCAGCTGATGCACTACGAATACAACCGCAGCCATCCGCGCGACTGGTGGGCGACGAGCTACGATCGCGCCACGCTCGACGGCTTTTATGCCATTCCCCGTCATGATCTGATCGGACTCGAAGTCGACGAGCGCGACGGTCTGAAAATCGGCGAGGTCCACGATGTCGTGCGCGCGCCGGACGGCCGCGTCGCCCGGATCGAAGTCGCCCTGCACAACGATCGCGCGACCTGGATCGACGCGGACCATCTGCGTTACGACGCGGACGACCGCATGATGTTCACGGACGTTCCCGCCGACGTGCTTTACGACCGCTCGCACGACGCAGACTGGCGGTCATAAGTCCCGGTGTTCCTCGCATCGTTTGCCCGCTCTATGGGAATCGAGCGAAGCGGGCGGTGCGAGGAACAGCGGTTTTTGCTCGGCGACCGTCGCCTCCCGCGCACTCCTGGCATCTGTAGCTCGGCATCACCTTCGCGCCCCTGATGCCGTGTTCTTCGCTTTTAGCGGCGCGCTGCAGGTTCTCGGTCTTCAGGATGTAGGAACGCGACACGGGGTAGGAGCCTTAGCCTGGATCCAGGTTCTCGCGTCGGTGCACAATCACCAGCGTATCGTCGTGCGCCTGCCGGAGCTCCGGTCGGCGACGCAGGCGCAGGTCCCATCCGACGAACGGCGGTCGCGACGGCGAAATATCAGGGCCATCGGTCCCGATCGGTTCTGTTCAAGGGGCTGGTTCCGACAAGGGCGGCGAGCCTCTTTTTCTCGACGTTCTGGGACTTTTCATCGGCTATCGCCAACCGTGCGGGCGATCGCTTCGTCCCGTTCATGCTCGGGGTGGTCATCGTGGGGCCTGTGCTTCAACGCATGCTCTAGGCTGCTGCGCGAAACGGCCACGCGCGGCCCTGCCGCAATTTCCGTCATGGCCCTCATGCGGCGAGTTGCTGGTACAATTGCTTCAGAACCTCGTCGCGACGCTCATCGCCTCGCGCGAGGGCGAGGAACAGATTCTTTGCCTGCTCCAGCGTGGCGTGTGGCGGCAGCGCAATCACATTCGGATCGGCCTTGACGTCGATCACCACCGGCCGGTCGGCCCGCAGGGCCTCGTCCCATACGCCAGCCACATCGTCGGCGCGATCCACCGTCAACCCTTTCAGTCCGAGCAGCTCGGCATAGCGCCGGTAGTCGATGTCGGGCAGCTCCTGCGTCGCGGGAACCATCGGCGAGCCGCCCAGCGCGCGCAGCTCCCATGTGACCATGTTGAGATCGCCGTTGTTGAGGACCGCAATCACCAGGCGCGGATCGCGCCAGCGCTTCCAGTATTTCGCCACCGTTACCAGCGCGTTGAGCCCCAGCATCTGCATCGCGCCGTCGCCGACGAACGCGAAGGCCGGCCGGTCGGGGTATGCGAATTTCGCGGCCGCCGCAAAAGAGACCGCCGGGCCCATCGTCGCGAGCGTTCCGGAAATCGCGACCTTCATGCCGCGGCGCATCTTCACGGCCCGGGCAAAAAACGTCGTCGACATCCCCGTATCGACGGCGAAGACCGCGTTGTCCGGGATGCGCTCCGACAGGTCCCAGAAGAAACGTTCCGGATTGAGCGGCTTGGCTTCCAGATGGGCGCGCGCGCCTTCCTCGGACCACCACTCGCGTACATTGCCCTCGACGGTTTCGCGCCACGGCCCGCGCGGCTTGCGCTCGAGCAGCGGCAGCAGCTCTTTGAGCGTCGCGGCCGCGTCGCCCGTCAGCGACACGTCCATCGGATAGCGCAAGGAGAGCATCGTCGGATCGATGTCGATCTGCACCGCTTTCGCCTGACCGGGCTTCGGCAGGAACTCGCCATAGGGAAAGGTCGAGCCGACCATCAGCAAGGTGTCGCATTCGCGCATCAGCTGATAGGACGCTTTCGTACCAAGCAGTCCGATCTGGCCTGTCGCAAAGGGCAGGTCGTCAGGCAGAACGGCCTTGCCGAGCAGCGCCTTTGCCACACCGGCCTGCAACGTTTCGGCGGTCGCGATCACCTCGGTGGCGGCGTTCGCCGCGCCGGCACCGATCAGCATCGCGACGCGTTCGCCGGCGTTCAATATTTCGGCCGCGCGCCGCAGATCGGCATAGGCGGGGACGACGACGGGCTGGGTGAAATCCGCGCCCGTGTGGATCGTGCCATGCGCGTGTGCAGGCATCTCGACGGCGTCCGCCTCCTGTACGTCATTGGGAAATATGACGGCGGTGACGCAACGTTGCGATTTGGCGATGCGGAACGCGCGATCGATCAGATGACGCGCCTGCTCCGGCGCGCTGCAGACCTGGACGAAGTTGCCCGCCACGTCCTTGAACAGCGACAGCAGGTCGACTTCCTGCTGAAAATGACCGCCGAGCGACGCACGCGCCTGCTGGCCGACGAGGGCGACGACGGGCTGGTGGTCCAGCTTTGCATCGTAGAGGCCATTGAGCAGGTGGATCGCTCCGGGGCCCGACGTCGCAAGGCAGACGCCCACCTGGCCCGTCACCTTTGCATGGCCCGACGCCATGAACGCGGCCTCTTCCTCATGACGGACCTGGACGAATTCGATCGCGTCGCCTGCGCGCCCCAGCGCGCTGACGATGCCGTTGATGCCGTCGCCGGGATAGCCGAAGATCCGGCGAACGTTCCACGCAGCCAGCCGTTCAAACAAGAAATCCCCGACTGTTTTCGCCATGTCGCTCTCCGTCTGCCTGGTGTGGACGCAGGCTTGAGAACGGCAGTCGAACGGGTCCGTTCCAGAGCCAGGAGGGGGAACAAGCAGCCGTCATCGCGCATTTGCGTTCTTGCAGCGCGCGACGGTGCAGGCATGCAGATTCTGGAAGACGCCAGGCGGATATTCGAAAAAGCGACGGGGTATGGCCGGCCCGGGGATCCCCGATCCCTGGTTCGTTCCCGCAAGCCACACGCTTTCCGATTCAAGGACGACGGCGAAACGCCCAACAATCCGAATTTCCCGCTGCTGCTTTATCGAACACCCGTCATCCTGCGAGCCGGATTCGACCCCGCGGCCGTTCTCGAGGCGCTCTTCGCATCGAACGGCTGGCAGGATTCCTGGCGGGACGGAATTTATGACTATTTGCACTTCCACACGCGCACGCACGAGGTGCTGGGCATCGCACGCGGGGATGTCGAGGTGCAGTTCGGCGGCGCGAACGGAAGGGCGATTGCGCTGAAGCGGGGCGATGTCGTGGTCCTGCCGGCCGGCACGGGTCATCGGCGGCTCCGGAAAAGCAGAGACCTGCTGGTGGTGGGCGCTTATCCGAAGACCGGCGTCTATGACGAGCCGCGGCCGGCGGAGGTCGATCGTGACACGGCGCGTGCAACGATCTCGCACGTGCCGATCCCGGCGAAGGATCCCGTCTACGGCAAAAATGGTCCCCTGCTGGCGCAGTGGCGCGGTTAGAGCGTCGCGCGCGCCATCCGTTGTCGAATGTTCTTTGCCGCGCTGGCATGGCCCGGCGCGAAATAAGCGGCGCGAAAAAGCGCAGGGCCGATGCGCGGCTGCTGCGCCAGGATGTTCACACCTGGCGTATAGCCCGAACGGTGCGCCGGGCCGCATCTGGGTCTTTGACCGCCAGGAAGCGATAGGGTCTTTGTACGTCGGAAAAAGCCGCCGGCGTTGAGATCGTACTTGTCACTTTAAGGACGTCCGCGTCCTCGCCGGCTTCCAACCGCGCCAGCCTCAGCCTTGCTGGCCATGCCGGCGATGCTTGGAGACAGCACGCCCATCTGCCCGCCGGCCGCGGGCCATTGGCGGGTGGATATCGCATGGGCCCTTCCGTCGAAGGATCCAGGCCGCCGGAAGTCGGGGGTTCGCGCGGTCCGGATTTGGAACTACTCGCGCGCTCATTCGTCTTCTATGGTTGGGGCAAGCAGGGCACGAACGCCACGGGGGGCTATGCCTGAAGCCAGCGTAGACGACGCAGACCATCGGTTCATGGCCGGGGGCGGCGAGATGGGCGTCTTGATGCGCGCCCGGGATTGGTCGCGTTCAAGCCTTGGCCCCGTGCGGGATTGGCCGCAGTCGCTGCGAACGTCGACCAGCACCTGTCTCGAATGCGCCTTTCCAATCCTGGTCTGGTGGGGCCGAGACCTCGTCATGCTCTACAACGACGAGTATCGCCAGATACTCGGCGCCAAGCATCCCGGCGCCCTGGGCGCCAGGGGACGCGATGTTTTTCCCGAGCTCTGGGACGTCATCGAACCGATGCTCAATCAGGTGTTGAACGAGGGCGCCGCAACGCGTTCGCGCGACCTGCGGCTGCTCATGAACCGTCACGGCTATGAGGAGGAGACCTATTTCTCCTTTTCGTATTCCCCCATTCGCGACGAAAGCGGCGGGATCGGCGGTGTCTTCACGCCGGTATTCGAAACGACGGAGCGCGTCATCGGCGAGCGGCGGCTGAAGACCTTGCGGGAGCTGGCGGCGATGCACCGGCCCCGCAGCCTGAAGGACGCCTATCGGTCCGCGACGGCAATTCTCGCACAAAATCCGGCCGACATACCCTTCGCCATGATCTACGAAGTCGAGGAAGCGGAAAGCGTGCTGCGCTTTGTGGGCGGAGCCGGCATCGCCGTGGGGGAGCCCTCGGCTCCGCACGTCATCGCCGTCGCCTCGTCGCAATCCGGCTTCGGCGCGTGGCCGGTCCAGTCGACGGTAGAGACTGGCGAAACGACGATCGTCGGCGACCTTTCCGAGCGCTTCGCGGGATTGCCGACCGGCGCGTGGCCGGATGCGCCGGCCGCGGCGCTCGTCCTGCCGATACCGCTGCCGGGCCGCGACCGGCCGTTCGCGGTTCTCATTGGCGCATTGAGCCCGCGTCGGGCACTCGATGAAGGATATCGATCGTTTTTCGATCTGGTTGCCGGGCAAATCGGGCAGACGCTGGCGGAAGTGCTCGCCTTCGAAGAGGAGAAAAAACGCGCCGAGGCGCTGGCCGAGATCGATCGCGCAAAAACGCTGTTCTTCTCCAATGTGTCCCACGAATTTCGAACGCCGCTTACGCTCATGCTCGGCCCCCTGGAAGACTTGATTGATGGCCACGGCCTGCACCTGCCTGCGCGGGAGAGGGACCTGCTGACCCTGGCACACCGCAATGCCCAGAGGCTTCTGAAACTTGTCAACACGCTGCTGGATTTCTCCCGGATCGAAGCGGGAAGAGTTGAGGCGGCCTACCAGCCGGTGGACCTGGCGGCCTTTACGGCAGAGCTGGTTTCCAATTTCCGTTCGGCGGCCGAGCGGGCAGGACTCGACCTTTCCGTCGTCGCCGAACCCTTGCCTGGCCCCGTCTATGTCGACAGGGAAATGTGGGAGAAGATCGTCCTCAACCTCGTCTCGAACGCATTCAAATTCACGCTGGAGGGCGGGATCGGGGTGGCGGTGGCGCCCTCGGCGGATGGACGGTTTGCCCGCGTGACCGTCAGGGATACCGGCGTTGGTATTCCCGGCGCGGAGCTGCCTCGCCTTTTCGAACGTTTCCATCGCGTCCCCCAGACCCGCGCGCGATCCATCGAGGGATCCGGAATAGGGCTGGCGCTTCTCCATGAGCTCGTAAGGCTGCATGGCGGATTCATCGAAGTCGCCAGCGAAGTGGGACAGGGCAGCGCGTTTTCGGTGAGCATCCCGTTCGGAAGCGCACATTTGCCGGCCGAGCAGGTGAGCGAGGGGCAGGGATCGGCGCTCAGCAGCTTCAGCGCCCAGGCTTTCGTCGAAGAAGTCCTGCGATCGATTCCCGAGGCCAATGACGACCCGCCGGCCGCCGCACACCCGGAGCGAACCGATCTGCACGCCTACGCCGGAGACCGCGCCGGCGATCGTCGCAGAGTGCTCGTGGCCGATGACAATGCGGATATGCGCAGCTACATCCGCCGCATTCTCGAAGGCGCAGGCTATGAAGTTGACGTCGCCGCGGACGGCGCCGCCGCGCTGCGCGCTGCGCGCAGCCGCATCCCCGATCTCGTTCTCTCGGATGTGATGATGCCCGGGATGGACGGATTCGCGCTGCTGGACCGTCTGCGTTCGGAAGAGGCAACCCGGGATGTGCCGTTCATAGTCCTTTCCGCGCGCGCGGGCGAGGAAGCGCGGATCGAAGGCTTGAAAGCGGGCGCGGATGACTATGCCGTCAAGCCGTTCTCCGCGCGCGAATTGCTGGCGAAGATCTCTGCGGCGATCGGTCTGGCGGATACGCGCCAGGAAGCCTCACGCGCGATGCAGGCCGAGATCCGGCGAACGCGCCGGATGCTCAACCAGGCGCCGGGGGTCATCGCGATCCTCAACGGGCCGGACCATGTGTTCGAGTTTGCAAACGAGAGCTATCGGCGTCTCGTCGGCCAACGCGACCTGATCGGAAAGAGGGTTCGCGACGCCTTCCCCGAGGTGGAAGGACAGGGGTTTTTCGAGCTGTTGCGAAATGTCTACGACACGGGAGAGCGCTTCGTCGGCAGACAGATGCCCATCGTATTCGAGGATCCCCGGGACGGTGAGCGCCGCAAGGTCTTTCTGGATTTCATCTATGAGGCGATAACGGCCGACAACGGCGACGTCACCGGCATATTCCTCGAAGGTTTCGACGTCACCGATCGCGTCCAGTACGAGCAGCATCTGCGGCTGCTGATCGACGAGCTGAACCATCGCGTAAAGAACACGCTGGCAATTGTGCAGGGCATTGCCCGGCAGACCTTCAAGGGTTCGACGGTTCCCGGCGAGAGAAGAGCGGCATTCGAGGGCCGGCTTGCCGCGCTGGCGGCAGCGCACAACCTCCTGACGCGAGCCAACTGGATTTCCGCCGAGTTGGGCGCGCTCGCCTCCGAGACCTTGCGCGTCTATGGCGGTCGCTGTTCGATCGATGGGCCCAGCGTTCTGCTCGAGCCGAAAACGGCCGTGACCATGGTGCTGGCCCTGCACGAGCTGGCGACAAATGCCGCCAAGTACGGCGCGCTCGCCGGCGAGCACGGCCAGGTGAGCCTGCATTGGTCGGTCGACAGCTCAAGGCTGCAGATTGTGTGGAAGGAGCTCGGCGGCCCTCCTGTAAAGCCTCCGACCGTGCGCGGGTTCGGTTCGCGCATGATCGAAAATGCGCTTGCGGAGGGATTGCAGGGCGACGTGCAGATGCACTGGCATTCCAGCGGACTGATCTGCCGGATAAGCGCGCCATTGCCCGAAGCGGCACCGGCGGCTGCGGCAAAGGAGGAAGTGGCATGAGCGGCCTGGCGGGGAAAAGGGTGCTCATCGTCGAGGACGAGCACATCGTGGCAATGCTCGTGGAGGATCTGATCGCCGAGCTGGGCGCCGAGCCCGTCGGGCCCGCAACGTCGCTGGGCAAGGCGCTCGAGATGGCACGAACCGCCGACTTCGACGCCGCAATACTGGACGTGAATATCAATGGTACCCGATCGAGTGAGGTTGCCCGCATGCTGCGATCGCGCGGCATTCCCTTCGTGCTCGCA
The DNA here is from genome assembly GCA_963802815.1 of uncultured Alphaproteobacteria bacterium. Lineage (GTDB taxonomy): Bacteria > Pseudomonadota > Alphaproteobacteria > Micropepsales > Micropepsaceae > Rhizomicrobium. The sequence continues at coordinate 6,711 of CAWDKN010000015.1, read as the reverse complement.
ACGGGCTACGGCGCGGCGGCCTGCGAGGATGTGGGTCAGGCCGCGATTCTCCAGAAGCCCTTTGCCGTCGATCTGTTGGAGGCTGCGCTTTCCAAAGCGATATCCGCGAAATCTCCATCGTCCCGCCAGGTCTGAGTCGCGCGGGACCGCGCGGAACGGCGCAAATTCGCGCCACAGGCTCGATCGTCATCGGCCGAGGCGCCAGCAGCGCGGGGCGGGTGACCCGATTTGCCGGCGGAGCGTGTGGAGGCTTTGCGTCCGCTTCAGGACGCGCCGTCCCTGGGGTACGATCGTCATCGGCTTGAGGCAGCGCAAGGCGAGGAATGCAGGATGACGATACAAAATCTGGAACCCGAGGACGTGGCGAGACGCCTGGCCGAGCACTCCATCGTGCTGATCGACGTGCGCGAGCCTTCCGAATTCGACAGCGAGCGCATTCGCGGGGCGCTGCTGTTTCCGCTTTCCACGTTCGATCCGGGATTTCTGCCGGACGTGGGCGCGCGCACGATCGTCCTGCAATGCGGATCCGGCATGCGATCCGCCAAGGCGGTCGCTGCCTGTCAGGCCGCTGGCGTCGCCGTGGACAGCCACTTGAACGGCGGCATCAAGGCGTGGAAGGCCGCCGGATTTCCGACCATCGGCGCCTGACCCGCGCCGGGGAATGCGCGAGCAAGACTGAGCGAGCGCCGCGCCGACGACCGGCTCTTCCCGTCGCATCTGAAACGCGGCGATCCGCGAAGGTTACTGCGATCCAGCCACGGCCTCATCGTGCCGAATATGCGAAGGCCGACCGTCTCGCGCCGTTCGCGTCCGGGTCCCGGCAGAGCGCGCGCGTCCCTGTTATCCCGGTAACGCTCCACGCGCCAAGAGCGCCGTCACCCGAAAGCCGGCGTTTCCGGGCCAGGCTCGGCGCAGAGGGCGGTGCGCTCATCTCGACAGGCAGCGTGCTCGGGCTCGAGCTTGTTCTGGCGCGGGCGCAGGCCCAAGGCGGCTCTGATGCCATCGAAGCCTTGTTCGACGCCTACCAGATCCTCGTCCGGCGGTTCGGCCTGGATCAATTGCCCATCGCGCGCGAAGCCGCGCTGCGTTACGGCAAGGGGCGCCATCGGGCAGCCCTGAGCTTCGGCGACTGTTTCGCTTATGCGCTCGCCAAGGCTGAGGGATTGACCCTGCTTCGCAAGGGCGACGATTTCGCGGCGACCGACATCGCGATTGCGTAGAGCAATTTCACGACCCACTTCCGTCATCGCACGGCCGGCGAGTAGCCGGTCCGGGCGAAATTTTTTTTTGGTGCGAGAAAAATGGGTCGCCCGGACGCGCGAGTTTACACTCCGACCGCGCTCTCGCGCGGGTCGGGGTGCGCGCCGTGCGATGACTGCAGTGGGTATTTCCTTTTTGGAAAGGGCGCTATCCGCTCAGCACGTCATGCAGCGCTTCGGTCCAGTCCACCCAGCGCGCATCGGGGCCGCTCATCCCGTCCCACAGCATATTGTTGCAGACATAGCCGACGGCGATCTCGGCTTCGGGATGGGCGAAGCCGACGTCCGCCCGCGCCGGCATGGCCGAAAGAGCCGTTGCCGCTCGACATGCCGCAGTCAAGAAGACGAAGCGCTGGCTCGCGTCCCAACGCGAGCTTGCCGAGATCGCCCGGCGCGCGAAGACCGTCGGTATGGCAGCTGCGGGCGCGATTGAGCTCGGGGCGGCTCAACAGCCTGACGCCGTCGACCTCGCCGATCGCGGCCGCATACATGCGCGCGAGCGACCGCGCGTTGCCGATGCCGTTGCCGGCGGGGATCTCGACGGCGTGGCCTGCGCGTTCGTTCATGTCGGTGAGGATCAATTCCTCCGTGGACTTGAGCGTTCCGAGCAGCGTCTGGACCAGCCGCGTGTCGGGATCGATTCCCAGTCCGGCGAGGATTGCGCTCCACTGCTCCAGCGTCAGCGTGGGGGCGTCCTGGAAATGCCTGGCGACGCGATGCTCCTGCGCTTGCGGCAAGCCGATCCACAGCTCGAGGCCAAGCGGCTTGGCGATCTCGTCTTCGAAAAGCCGGCCGCAGGATTTTCCGGAGATGCGCCGCAGCACTTCGCCCAGGAGATAGCCGAAGGTCACCGTATGATAAAACAGCGCGTGGCCGGGCTCCCATAGGGGCTCCATGCGCGCGAGTGCGTCGGTCGCCTTGTTCCAGTCGAGGATGTCGCGCGACGCCATGTTCATCTCTGGCCCGTAGCCCGGCAGGCCGGCGCTGTGGGTGAGGAGATGGCGCACCAGCACATGCGCCTTGCCGGCGGCCGCGAATTCCGGCCAGTAGCGGGCGACCGGCGCGTCGAGGTCAAGGAGGCCACGCTCGACGAACATGTTGGCCAGCAGGGCGACGGTCGCCTTGGTGCAGGACATCAGGACGGCGAGGGTATCATCCGTGTAAGGACGATCTCCTTCGCGGTCGCGGCCGCCCCAGATGTCGACCACCTTTTTGCCGCGGCGATAGACGCAGAGCTGCGCGCCGCCGCAATCCTTCTCCTGCGCCGCGGCGAAGGCCTCGCGCACGGGCTCGAACCCGGGCTCCACGCTGCCGCCCATCGTCACCATCGTCCGCTTCCTGTTCGTACGAATCCCGCGCTGCCGCTCAGTGCGCGCCCGCGGCCGTCACATAGAGATTATTCTCGCGATAAGCGACGTAAAGATGGAGCTGCCGCAGAACGTTCATGCCGAGGATCATTTGCGGCCCCATATCCCCCAGATGCGAGACGTCATCGGGGACCAGAATAATGTCGGGATTGTTCACCGCGACGCCGTCGAGATCGAGAAGCTTGAACGGATAGCGGTAGGCGCTCTTCTGGACGCCCGGCGGAGCGAGCCGTTTCATGCCCGGCGAAGCTTCCGTCAGGTTGAACATGTCCTCGGCCTTCTCGAGACTGAGAACCGTGGCCGAAGCCCCGGTATCGACGACGGCCCGGATGTCCTCGCCGTCGATCCTGAGATGGATGAGGATGTGATCGGTGCGGTCGAGCTCCACGGGCAGCGTCGCCTGCGCCGCCGTCTGCGACCAGTAGACGACGCGGCCATGGCAATGATCGGGCGAGAACAGGTTGAGCTTGGCGTTGGCGAAATCGAAGTCGACGTCGAAATTCGTCAGGACATCCGGCGCCAGCAGGCCGTCGACCCCGACGGCGGATCTGTCGTCGGGCAGCACGAGAAACTCGGCACGATCCATCTTCACGCCGCCGAGCGAGAAGTCCCTGATCTCCACGAAATGCTTGATCTGCGTGCCGCCGAACATCTCGATACGCGCCGCCGGTATGGCCGCGCGCGACAGACCGAGCCGATCGACGCTGGAGTCCGTCAGCATGGTCAGGACGCCGCCGGTGTCCACCAACATGCTCAGCGTATGCCCGCCGACGCTGGCCGGAACGTCGATCCGGCCCGAGGGATCGGACGCGAGGTCGAGCGAGGCTTCGCGAATGAGCTTGCAGTCTTCGTCCGCTTCGGCCGGCTCGGCGCGGAGGAGCGCGCCGAGGAGAATTCCGGCAAGAACAATTCCGCGCATCGGGATCATGGCCAGCTCGCCTTATTGCAGCCGCTTCAGTTCCGCGGAGGCTCCGGCGCGCGCGGGATATGCGGCGGGACATTCCTGCACGGCGTCGAGCAGCATGGCTTTCGCGGCGGCGGCCGCTCCATGCGTCGCCTGCCACTCGCCGACAAAGAAGTCGGCCTGGCACTTGCGTGTTGCGGCGTCGGTGCCGTTCGCATCGGCCGTCGCGGCCGTCGCCTGCTCCACCGTGAGTTTGCCGCGGTAAAGATCGAGCAGCGGCCCCGGCCACTTGTCGCTGTCGAATGCCGATGCATATGCCGCGAGCGTGCTGGCGTCCAATGGAGCGACGTGGACGGCGGATGCTCCGAACCAGAGCACGAGGTAGGGATTCTTCGCGCCGAGCTGGAGCGCGTGCGCGAAATCGGATTGCGCGCCCGCGAAGTTCGCGGCGTTCCACTCCAGATAGCCGCGCGCCGCGTAGAGCGGGGATTGCGGTTTCAGAGCGATCATCGATGTCAGATCTGCAATCAGCGCGTCCGCCTTGTTCAGGCAGGCATCGACAACGGCGCGTTGCTCATAGGCCTCGAAAAAATCGCCCTTGAGCTTGATCGCGGCATCGAGGTCCGCCGATGCGGGCGGGCACTGCTTCTTCAGCAAGTAGGCTTGCGCGCGGTAGTAATACGCTTCCGGAAGATAGGCAGCCGCAAGGTCGCCTGCCGACAACGCGCTGCCGAACAGCGTGATCGCCTCGTCCGCGTTGCCGCCGTGCAAGGCATCTATGCCTTTGGCATAGTCGTCATAGCCGGCGGCAAGTGCCGGAACTCGCCGCAATGGCGGCACCAATCAGTGCAAATGCAAAATCGCGTCGCATGCCGGCCCCGTCGGTCCGGAGCATAATCGGTCGGCCGCGCGACGCCAGTGTTGGGCCGCCGCCTAGGCGCGCGGACGATCGGATGCCTGCGCCGGCGGCGCCGTGGTGACGGTCGGCACGGCGGAAGCGGCCGCGCCCGGCGGAAACGGCGCCGGGGGAACGATGATGGCGACGGCGGCATCCTGCGTTCGCGCAGGCGGCGGCGTGATGATCACGTCGTCGCTGCGCCGGCGCTCATGAGCCTCGATTTGCCGCGCCGCAAAAAACGCGATCGCAGCCACTGCAATCCAGAAGACGAGCTCGATCACCTGTTTTTCCTGCGTTGGCGTTCCATAGGCCTAATACTCTAGTGGTGCGAATGGCTGCTGGGTCTATGGATGGGGTCAAAGCGTGTTTTGTGACGCACGGGAACCCGGTCGCGGTTTCGCCTTGATTTTCCTGGGATTTCGCGCAATCCACAGGCGCGGAAAAAAAAAGACCTTTTGGGTTTGACACTGAGGGACCCGCCTCATATAACCCGCGCCCACGCCGCTCGCGGGGAACCTTCTTGCGAGCGGCGTTCCGTCTCTGGCAGAATGAAAATTCGCCCTGAGACGGGGCTCTTTGACATTGTGATTTAAGGAAGGGGAACGTGGGCGGCGGCTCGGCTTGCCACGGTTCGAGGGACTATGCCTCGAACCAACAAATCGAGCGAATAGTTGAATGCTCGCGTTCTTCTGCAAGACATAAAGACTCCAAAGTTCGGTGTCTTCGGGCCTGTGACGGGACCGGAGGCATCAAACCTCGTCAAATGTCATGCGAACAAACGCGATGGCCGGGCTCACGTCCGGTCATAAAGAGCATTCAGCGTTTCGTTCAGGATCATAACTTGAGAGTTTGATCCTGGCTCAGAACGAACGCTGGCGGCAGGCCTCAAACATGCAAGTCGAGCGGACGTAGCAATACGTCAGCGGCGGACGGGTGCGTAACACGTGGGAATGTACCTATTGGTTCGGAACAACGCAGGGAAACTTGCGCTAATACCGAATGTGCCCTTCGGGGGAAAAATTCATCGCCAATAGATCAGCCCGCGTCCGATTAGCTAGTTGGTGAGGTAAAAGCTCACCAAGGCGACGATCGGTAGCTGTTCTGAGAGGAAGATCAGCCACACTGGGACTGAGACACGGCCCAGACTCCTACGGGAGGCAGCAGTTGGGAATCTTGGACAATGGGGGAAACCCTGATCCAGCCATGCCGCGTGAGTGATGAAGGCCCTAGGGTTGTAAAACTCTTTCGGCGGGGACGATAATGACGGTACCCGCAGAAGAAGCTCCGGCTAACTTCGTGCCAGCAGCCGCGGTAATACGAAGGGGGCTAGCGTTGTTCGGAATTACTGGGCGTAAAGCGCGCGCAGGCGGCCATTCAAGTCAGGGGTGAAAGCCCGGAGCTCAACTCCGGAATTGCCTTTGAAACTGTTTGGCTTGAGTACGGGAGAGGTGAGTGGAATTCCCAGTGTAGAGGTGAAATTCGTAGATATTGGGAAGAACACCGGTGGCGAAGGCGGCTCACTGGCCCGTTTCTGACGCTCATGCGCGACAGCGTGGGGATCAAACAGGATTAGATACCCTGGTAGTCCACGCCGTAAACGATGGATGCTAGCCGTTGGGCAGCTTGCTGTTCAGTGGCGCAGCTAACGCATTAAGCATCCCGCCTGGGGAGTACGGCCGCAAGGTTGAAACTCAAAGGAATTGACGGGGGCCCGCACAAGCGGTGGAGCATGTGGTTTAATTCGACGCAACGCGCAGAACCTTACCAGGGTTTGACATCCTGTGCTCACTCCAGAGATGGAGTTTCCCCGCAAGGGGCGCAGAGACAGGTGCTGCATGGCTGTCGTCAGCTCGTGTCGTGAGATGTTGGGTTAAGTCCCGCAACGAGCGCAACCCTCGCCTTTAGTTGCCATCATTCAGTTGGGCACTCTAGAGGGACCGCCGGCGGCAAGCCGGAGGAAGGTGGGGATGACGTCAAGTCCTCATGGCCCTTACACCCTGGGCTACACACGTGCTACAATGGCGGTGACAGTGGGCAGCCAACTCGCGAGAGTGAGCTAATCCCAAAAAACCGTCCCAGTTCAGATTGCACTCTGCAACTCGGGTGCATGAAGGTGGAATCGCTAGTAATCGCAGAACAGCAGGCTGCGGTGAATACGTTCCCGGGCCTTGTACACACCGCCCGTCACGGCATGGGAGTTGGTTTTACCCGAAGACGGTGCGCTAACCGCAAGGAGGCAGCCGGCCACGGTAGGATCAGCGACTGGGCCGAAGTCGTAACAAG
>CAWDKN010000014.1:0-290942 GCA_963802815.1 uncultured Alphaproteobacteria bacterium | reverse complement strand
AACAACTCCGAGCGGACGACGGGTTTGGTAAGGTAGGCGGCCACGCCCAACGTCCCGGCCGCGTGCGGCATCGACGGGTTGCCCCGCTGAGCTTAGCAGGATTACTTTGGCCTTGGTGGACGGATGCGGCCTCGCAGGAGTCGCTCCACCAGAGTTAAGCCGTCCGTGTCTGGCATCCGAAATCGGTCAGGATCAAGGCGAAGGGCTCCCGCGCCTGCCTTAGGTATTCCAGGCCGAGCCGCCGCTTTCCGCCAGGGTAGGTTTCATTCCCCAGTTGCTCAACATCTCCTGGAAGATACGGCGGTTCGTGGCGTTATCGTCCACGACCAACACGCCCGCCTCCGGCTGAGAGAGTCGGTTTCCCTGGCCGGAACCGTTCAGCCGCGATTCCTGCCACGCCTAAGTGGCGCGTGAAATGGAAGGCGCTGCCGTTGCCGGGTTCCGCTTTCCACCCACATCCTGCCGCCCATCATCTCGACCAGGCGCGTGGAGATGGTAAGTCCCAGGCCGGTGCCGCCGTATTTGCGCGTGGTGGAGCCGTCGGCCTGCGAGAACGGCTCGAAGATGAGCCTCTGCTTTTCCGGCGCGATGCCGATGCCGGTGTCGCGCACGGTAAAGTGCAACCGACCTGGCTCCCGCGTCGCGGACTCCACTTCGACCTCGAGGCCCACTTCGCCCGCGTCGGTGAACTTGATGGCGTTGCCGAGAGGTTGATGAGAATCTGGCGGAGGCGGCCGGGGTCGCCAACGAGGATGCTCGGGCACCTCGGGGCGATATCGCAGAGCCAGTTCCAGGCCCTTCTTGTCGGCGCGCAGGGCCGAGCGTCTTGATGGTCGCCGATGCAGTCGCCGCAGGTCGAAATCCACCGGCGTCCAGGTCCAGCTTGCCGGCTTCGATCTTGGAGAAGTCGAGAATGTCGTTGATGACGGTGAGCAGGGAATCGGCGGACGTCTTGACCATGTGCAGATATTCGCGCTGCTCGGGGTGAGTTCGGTATCCAGCAGCCAGTTCGGTCATGCCCATGATGCCGTTCATGGGGGTGCGGATTTCGTGGCTCATGTTGGCCAGGAACTCGCTTTTGGCGCGGCTGGCCGCTTCGGCCCTTTCTTTCATCACGGTAAGTTCGGCGGTTCGAGCGCGCACTTCCTCTTCCAGCCGATCATGATGGCGCTGAAGGTCCTGGTCGCGTTGCTGAATCTCGGCCAGCATGGCGTTGAAGCCATCAATGAAGTGGCCCAGTTCGTCTTCGGTGTGCCGCTCGGCGCGGATGGCATAGTCCTTTTGGGTTTGGACCGCGTGCGCGGTCTGCGCGAGGTGGACGACCGGATTGGAGATCAGTTTTTGCAGTTTCAATCCCAGGAGGTGAGCGATAAAGCCCGAAAGAACGATAACGGCAAGAAAAATTCCAATCGACTTGGCCAGCGCCAGACGCATCTTGTCCAGGTCGGATTCGAGGTATACGGTTCCGAGAAGCTTCCCCTCCATCGCCACGGAGTGGAATACCACGAGGTGATCCGTCTTTGAAACGCGACGCTGTCAGGGGCCGTAAGTCTGGCGCGAAGGCTCGGGGCACGGCGCCGCGACGTAGCCGGCGAACACCGCGCCGTTCGCGGAATAGATGCAGGCGGCAGCAATTGAAGGTTGCGCCTTGAGCCCCTGCAACAGTTCGGCGGCGCCACTGGAGTCGTTGAATGAAAGCGCGCCGGTGCTTGTGTCTCCGAGCATCTCGGCCAGGATTCCAACCGATCTCTTCAGGGAGTTGCGCGACACGGTGTTGTCGCGCACGGGCTCTCCGAGCATGGCGGCGATGGCGGGCCTGAGAAACAGATAGGCACACACGAGCGTGGAAACGGGATTGCCGGGGCAAACCCAGTAGCGGCGTCTTGCCGAGGCGCCCGAAGATGAGCGGCTTTCCAGGCCTCATGGCGATTTTCCAGAAATCGAGCGCGAAACCTTGAGGTCCGAGCGCGCGCTGCACCAGGTCGTAGTCGCCGACAGAGGCGCCGCCGAGCGTCACGATCCATGTCGCAGCCTTTCGCGGCCTCCGCGATCCCCGGCGATGGCTTGCTCGCTGTCCGGAGAGGATACCCAGATCGCGCGCCTCGCCGCCCACTGCGCGACCAGCGCGGATATCCGTACCCGGATGATGCCACGATCCGCCGGGCTTGCGTGGCTCGCCTGGGCGCGAAAGCTCGTCCCCGTCGCGGCGAAGCCGATGCGGGGTTTCCGGCGGACGGCGAGGCGGGCGACGTCAGCTGCCGCGAGCAGCGCAAGGTCGCGTGGGGTGAGTCTCGCCCCTTTTGCACGAGCGTATCGCCGGCGTGGAAATCGAGACCCGCCGGGCGGATGTGACGGCCCGACGAAGCCGCGACGGACAAGGCGACGTGTTCGCCCTCGGCCGACGCGTCTTCCTGGATGACGATCGTGTCGGCGCCTTTTGGGACAACTGAGCCCGTGAAAAGTCGCACGGCCTGTCCCGTCCCCACTTCTCCCGCGAAAGGATGGCCGGCCGGAGCGCTTCCGATCACACGCAGGCGCGCGCCGGCCTTCGCCGCATCGGCGGCACGCACCGCATAGCCGTCCATGGCGGACACGTCCTGTGGCGGCTGATCGACCTGGGCGACCGCGTCGTCGGCGAGCACACGCCCGGCCGCTTTCGATAGTGCGACCTTCTCTACCGGCGTCGGACTGAAGGCGGCCACAACGCGGGCAATGGCGTCATCGACGGAAATCATCGGAACAGGTCTTCCACGCGCACGCGGGCGGCGCGTGCAAGCCGCTCGGCCGTTTCGCGCGGCAGCGCGCGCGCTCGCCCGGTCAGAAAGGCATAGACTTGGGCCGCGGGAACGCCTGCGTCCTTTGCCCATTCCGTCGCGCGCAATCTGCGCCCTGTCATGAAGGTCCGGAAGGCTTCGCGTTCGGCCGCGGGATTCGCGCGCGCCTGGGGCATTGCCACTTCTCCCATCAGCGCCGCGGGCTTGGCACGGCCGCGTATGCCGGCTGAGACGGCGCGGGCCGGTTCCGCCGCTCTTGTCTCCTTCCTCCGCGCCGGGGAAGTGAACGCGCCGCTCTTGCCGCCGGATTTCGAGACGAGTTTCACGCCCCCGATCACGGCCGCGCGGTCGATCGCCTTGACCATGTCGTAGATGGTCAGCGCCGCCACAGACACGGCGGTCAGCGCCTCCATTTCCACGCCCGTGGGGCCGGTCGTCTTCACGCTGGCCGTGATCCGCACGGCGCTGTCGGTATCGAGCATCTCGAATTCGACATTGGCTTTGGTGAGCGCGATGGGGTGACAGAGCGGTATGAGCTCCGATGTCTTCTTCGCGGCCATGATCCCGGCAATGCGGGCCGCTGCGAGCACGTCGCCTTTGGGCGCGCTACCCGACGCGATCGCGGAAAAGGCCTCCTCGGAGAGCACGACATGCGCTTCGGCCGTGGCTTCGCGCTCGGTCGCGTCTTTCTGGGACACATCGACCATCCGCGCAGTGCCGTCTTCGTCGAGATGGGTCAGCTTGCTCATGCGGTCATATTAGAAGGCGCGCGCGCGAAAGTCCCGCCCGTGCTTCACGCGCCGATCAGCGCAAGCGTCGCGGCTGCGACGTCTTTTTCGCGCATCAGGCTCTCGCCGATCAGGCAGGTGGTGACGCCGGCCTCGGCCAGTCTCGCGAGATCGGCGCGGGTCGAGAGCCCGCTTTCGGCGACGACGAGCGTTTCTGCGGGAATCCGCGGCGCGAGTTGGAGCGTGACTCCTAGGTCGGTGACGAAACTGTGCAGGTCGCGATTGTTGACGCCGATCATGTCGGCGTCGAGCGCGAGCGCGCGCTCGAGTTCGTGCTCGTCGTGGATCTCGACAAGCGCATCCATCTTCCATTTGCGTGCCTCTGCCATAAGCGCTCGCGCGTCGCCGTCGGCGACGCTCGCAAGGATGACGAGGATGCAATCCGCACCCCAGGCGCGCGCCTCGACGATCTGATAGGGCTCGAACATGAAATCCTTGCGCAAGGCGGGCAGGGCGGTCGCTTCGCGCGCCCGCGTCAGGAACTCCGGCGCGCCCTGAAAGGACGGCGTATCCGTAAGGACGGAGAGGCAACACGCACCGCCTTGCTCGTAAGCGCGCGCGAGCGAAGCGGGATCGAAATCTGCCCGGATCAGCCCCTTCGACGGGCTTGCCTTCTTGACCTCCGCGATGAGGCCCGTCTTTCCCCTGGCGCGGGCCTCCAGCAGCCTGGCGCGAAAGCCGCGCGGCGGCGTGGATGCCAGCGCCCGCGCTTCAAGAACCGCAATCGGCGTCCTGGCTTTGGCGGCCGCGATCTCGTTCCTCTTGTAGACGGCGATGTCGTCGAGAATTGTCATGACGCCGCCAGCGAAGTCGCCACGAATTTTTCGAGTGCGCGGCCGGCCTGCCCCTTGTCGATCGCGGTTGCTGCCATCGCGGCGCCGGTCTTCAGGTCGTTCGCCACGCCGGCCACGATCAGAGCCGCGGCGGAATTGAGCAAGACGATGTCGCGATAGGCGCCATGCGCTCCGCCCATGAGGCTCTTCAGGGCGGCGGCATTCTCTACCGCGGTGCCGCCCTTGAGCGAGGAGAGTGTCGCGCGGTTGAGCCCGAGCTCGCGCGGCGAGACCTCTTTGAGCGTTATGCGGCCGCCCTCGAGCACCGCGACATGGGTGAGATCGGTCGTCGTCATCTCGTCGAGGCCATCGCCGCCATGGACAACCCAGGCCTTGTCGCAGCCAAGTTCCTTCAGCGCCTGCGCAAGCGGCTCGATCCATTCCCTCGCGAATACGCCGACGAGCTGGCGCCTCACGCGAGCCGGATTTGCAAGCGGTCCAAGCAGATTGAAGATGGTGCGGAAGCCGAGCGCGCGGCGCACTTCGGCGGCGTACTTCATCGACGGGTGATAGGTCTGCGCGAACATGAAGCACACATTGGCCTGCTGCAGGCAGGCGGCGACGCCCGCGGGGCCGAGGTCGATCCTGGCGCCGAGCGCTTCGAGCACGTCGGCCGCCCCGCTCCTGGACGACATGTTGCGGTTGCCGTGCTTGGCCACCTGCACGCCCGCGCCCGCGACGACGAAGGCGCAGGCCGTCGATATGTTCAGCGTGCCATGGGCGTCGCCGCCGGTGCCGCAGAGATCGATCGCGTTCTCTCCAGCGTCGACTGTCGTCATGTTGGCGCGCATGGCCCGCGCAGCGCCGACGATCTCCGCGACCGTGGGCTTCCTAACCGCGAGTGCGGCCAGGAACGCAGCGAGCGGCGTCTCGCCCACTTGGCCCGACATGATCAGATCGAAGGCGCGCGCCGAGGTCTCTCCGTTCAGCGTTTCGCCCTCGGTCACGCGCTTGAGAATAACCGAGAATTCGTCCTCGCTCATACTGTCACGACGCCCTCGCGCGCGATGGCGAGAAAATTCTGGAGCAGGGCGTATCCGTTCTCCGAAGCGATGCTCTCAGGATGGAATTGCACGCCATGGACCGGATGGCGCTTGTGCATCACGCCCATGATCACGCCGTCGTCGGCCACGGCCGTGACCACGAGGTCCGTGGGCATGCTCTCGGGCTTGATCGTCAGCGAGTGGTAGCGCGTGGCAAGAAAATCATTGTTCAGTCCGCGAAAGACGCTCTTACCGGTGTGATGAATGCGGGAGAGCTTCCCGTGCATCGGCTCGGGTGCGCGCACGATCGCGCCGCCATAAGTCTGGCCGATGGCTTGGTGGCCGAGACAGACGCCCAAGATCGGAAGCCGTCCGTTCGACGTGGCGATGAGATCGAGGCAGATGCCGGCCTCATTGGGCGTGCAGGGCCCAGGCGACAGCACGACTGCGTCCGGCCTCATTGCGAACACGTCGGCGACGGAAATCTCGTCGTTGCGCTTGACGACGACGTCGGCGCCCAGCTGCCCCAGATAATGGAACAGGTTGTAGGTGAAGCTGTCGTAGTTATCGATCAGGAGAAGCATCGCAATTCAACTGTTTGGTCTTTCGGACAATGGTCGGCTTCGCCGGCGCGGTGTATAGCCCGCACCGCAGCCGCTGAGCGACTTTATAGCACGGACGTTGGGAGGGCCGGGGTGCCGGTCTGCGCAGAAGACCAAGTGAACGGCGTCAACGCCATGCACACCCCCTGCGCGCGGCGCGATCAGCCGCCGGCGAGGAGGTCGCGCAGCGCGATTTCGCCGGTGCTGGTCTTTGCGCCGCGCCGCCATTCCAGGCGGATGGCTGTTCGCTGCGGGTCGGACAGGATACGCCGTGCTGCAAAAATATCGAGCGTTGTGGCGGGTTTTCCATCGATTGCCGTCACGACGTCGCCCGTGCGCAATCCTGCCTCCATCGCCGGGCTCGCGCCGATGACGTCGAAGACGCGAAATCCGCCGTCGCCCCGCCCAAGCCAGAGGCCGGCGGCGTCGAACCTGTCGGCGATGTCCAGCGCCCTTGTGGGCTCCAGCACAATCCTGCGGTTCGGATAGTCGAAGGCGACGCGAAAACGCTTCAGGATTCCCGTCCCGATGCTGCCCGAAACGGTTGGATCGGCGTAAGCGCCCGATTTCTGCAATGACAGCCTCGCCACGAGGGCATCGACTGGCGACGTGCCGAGCGTGAAGCGCGGCACGCGCACGACCTCGCCATGGATCGGCCCGCCGATGCCGTAGCCAGTCAGAGCCATGACCGTCGGACCGAGCAATCGGTCGAGGCTGTGTGCGCGCCAGAAGGGACCGAAGAAGGTAAGCGACTAGCGATCGCCGAGGTCGACGAGATATCGGCCCTTCAGTGCACCGGCGCCTGCGTCGATCTCGGGCATGAATCTTTCGTACAGCGTGAAGGGCAAAACGACGGCGTCCTGTGGAGTGCTGTAGGCGCCCGGCGGAAACAGACGCAGATGCGATTGCGCGAAGTCGATGTCGACGACCCGGTGTGCAAAGACCGGTTGGCCCACGATCCCGTCGAGATACGAAAAGCCGATGACCGCGTTCATCGGCGAGAAATCCTGCGCAAAGAAGCCTTCGTTGCGAACGTGGACGTCACCGAACGTGTAGCTCGCCTTAAGCGTAAAGCCCTTGTCCGATCCTTCACCGGCGCCGCCGTCTTCGCCGGCCTTGTCCGGTGTGAGGTGCAACGCCCGCATCACGTCGAGCGACATGGCGCCGCCCGAGGCGCCGGTATCCAGGATGAAGGAGAAGGGTCCGTGGCCGTTCATGAAGACGCGGTTGTCGATCAGCTGGAAAGAAATCTCAACCGGCTTCGCGCAGGCGCTACCGGTTAGGGTCATCGCCAACGCGGCGCTCGCGGCAATTCGGATCATCGTTTGTCCCTCGCGCCAATCTAGAAGAGCGCGCGTCCACGCGCGGTCACGGTGTCGTGAGGGTGCCTCGCCTTGCGCGCATCCGATAGGTGCTCGGTGTAACTCCCATGACGCGGCGGAAGCGGCGATTGAATTCCGAGAGATCGTTGAAGCCGGATTGGTAGGCGATCGTGGAGATCGATGCGGCCGTGTCGCGCATCCGCGCCGCGGCATGCCTGAGCCTGAGGCCCAGCACGAATTGATGCGGCGTCGTTCCGGCGACGGCGCGGAATACGCGTAGAAAATGATAGGGGCTCATCGCCGCTTTACGCGCGAGCGAAGCGAGCGACAGCGGCTCCTCCGCGGCGCGCTCGATAAGCCGGAGACTCTCCGCGATCCGGCGCTCGTCCCGCGCCGTGACGATGGACGGCGTAGCTTCTGCATCCGAAATGGTTGCGGCGACATCGCCGGCGAGCGTGAGGGCAAATTCCTCCAGCGCCTGCGGATTGCCGCGCGACTGTTCGGCCGCGACGATTGTCGGCAGCAGGGTCTCGACCGGCGGCAGGCGAGGCAGGGCGAAGATTGCGTGCCGGGCGCCCTTCACCGATGCGACAATGTCCTCGAAAAATCCGCGCTCATACTGGAACGACAGGCAGCGGTCGCCCGCGCCGTGCTCGTGCCCGCAGGTGAAGCAGGCGCCCTGGTTGCCCAGCAGGAGGCTCCCCGGCGCGAGCGTCGCGCGGCCTTGCTCCGAGCGATAGACGAAGGTGCCGTTCGTGACTGCGGCGATGCAGACCGACTGGTGACGCTCCTCGAAAGGACGATCGTCCGGTCCCGCCGAGCAGACGATGTCGCGCACGGCCCAGCCGGGCCCCGAAGCGAGGCTATTCGACGCGATTGTCATGACGCCATTCTAGCAATTTTTTCCAATTGCCGGCGAGGGCTGGCGGCTACGAAAGGTCGACGGCAAAGGAGTCCTGTTCATGGCATCGATCCATTGGAAACGCTCCTCGACGTCCCGGCTGCGAAAGTGTGGGCGGCCTTGCGTCGTCGGCAACCCGCACCGTCAATTCGCGGGCGCGCTGACAAAAGGCCCGATCGCCGGCAATGCCGCATCGTAACCTTCGCCGACGCCTGGAAGCCCGCGAGCACATCATCGGCGTCGACGAGGAGTTGCGCCGCGTCGCCTACGAGGTGATGGGCGACGGTTTCGGCCAGCACAACGCCGCGATGCAGATCCTGCCCGCCCGGAAAGTCCCGCTGCTGCTTCATCTGGCTCGGCGATTTCCCGCCTGACGACAAGTCCCAGACAGTCGAGCCGCTCGGGCCCAAGGCGCGCACGCCATGAAATGCGAATTCGAAAGCGCCGGACGTCGCCGCAGCCTCCGGCGCGTGGTTTGATCATTGTCAAAGCTGCAAACCGCAATCCGCGCAATCGGCGTGCCTTTCATCAGTAGGAGCTGTCGGCTAATCATTTCTCCTGAGTTGACAGGCCCCGCTGCCTGCGGCGTACATGCCGCATGTGGCAGAAGCCGCCAATTCGCAAGCCTCGGCCGTTCCGGCCGGACCGCCGCATGGTTGGTGCGGTAGAACTCGCGTTTTGCTTCGTGCTCGCTCTCGCGCTCGTCGCCGGAGGCGGGCCCGCGGCAAGCGGATTTCCCGCGCTCCTCGGCTCACTCGTCCCCGCCAACCTCATGGCCGCGCAGGCGCGCGGCGAACAGCCGGCGAGTGTCGTAGCACTCCACCTGTTCGGCATCGTCACGGGCAACGGCGCATACCGGCCTGAGGTACTATTCCCCGTCGCCTCGCACGGCTTTCCCGCATGGCTCGACACCCGCGCGCAAATCGCCGAGCACACCTACAACGGCGTGACGGTGATCGCGCCGCGCACACCTGCGGCGATTGCCATCGTCATCGACGACATGGGCAACGACGCCACCCAGGACCGCCGCGCCATCGCGCTGCCGCGCCCGGTCACGCTCTCTTTCCTGCCTTACCCCGACGCCACGCCGGAGCTCGCGCGGGAAGCCGAGCGTGCCGGACATGCCGTGATCGTCCATGTCCCGATGCAGGCACTCGGCGACGATGACCCTGGACCGATGGCGCTGCGCACCGACCTCGCACCCGCCGAGATCACGCGAAGGCTCGTGTGGGCGCTCTCGCGCGTGCCGGGGTTCACCGGCGTAAACAATCACATGGGCAGCGCCTTCACGTCGGACGAGGCGGCGCTTGTGCCGGTGGCGGAACAGCTCGCCGACCGTCACGTCTTCTTCTTCAACTCGAAGACGACACCGGACTCCAAGATCGTCGAAGTTGCCCATGCCTTCGGCGTGGCGAGCGCGAGCCGCGACATCTTCCTCGACGACGTTCAGTCGCCCGAAGCCGTCGACGCTCAGCTCTCCGACCTCGAGGCCATCGCCCGCCACGACGGCATCGCCATCGCCATCGGCCATCCTCATCCTGTGACGATGGACGTGCTGGCCCACTGGACCGCGTCCGCGCAGGCCCGCGGCCTGACTCTGGTAACGCTCTCCGACGCCATCCGCATGAAGACCGAGCGTGCCATCGCGCTGGCTTACGAAGCGCGGAACTGAGAATCCATCGCTGCAAGAGGGCTGGTGGTCCGCTCTATTGCCCCCGTCGCGCGTCCGTCGCGAAGCGCACGGCCTCTTCGGCCGCCGTCATCAGCGCCTTCGCTTTATTGACCGTCTCCTGGTACTCGGCCTCCGGCACGCTGTCGGCGACGACCCCGCCGCCCGCCTGCACGTACATCGTGCCGTCCTTCACCACGGCCGTGCGCAGGACGATGCAGGTGTCCATCGAGCCGTCGGCCGCGAAATAGCCGACCGCGCCCGCATAGACCGCGCCGCGCTTCTCCTTCTCGAACTCGTCGATAAGTTCCATGGCGCGGATCTTCGGTGCGCCCGACAGCGTCCCTGCCGGCAGGCCCGCCGCCAGAGCATCGATCGCATCGAGGCCGGGCCTGATCCTGCCTTCGACGTTGGATACGAGATGCATCACATGGCTGTAGCGCTCGATGAAGAAGCTGTCCGTCACCTTCACTTCGCCTGTCGCCGCCACGCGGCCGACATCGTTGCGTCCGAGATCGACCAGCATCAGGTGCTCGGCGCGCTCCTTCGGATCGGCCATTAGTTCATCCGCCAGCGCTGCATCGGTCTCCGGCGTGGCCCCCCGCGGCCGCGTGCCGGCAATGGGGCGAATGGTGACGACTCCATTTCTGAGCCGCACCAGGATCTCAGGGCTCGAGCCCACGATCGAGAAGCCGGGGAAGGCGAGGTAATAGAGGAACGGCGACGGATTGAGCCTTCTGAGCGCGCGATAGAGCGCGAAGGGCGGCAGCGCGAAGGGGCGGCTGAAACGCTGGCTCGGCACGACCTGGAACACGTCGCCGGCGCGGATGTATTCCTTCGCCCGCGCGACGATCGCCAAATACTCGTCATGCGTCATGTTGGAATCGATCGGCGTCATCGCCGGCAGGTTCGCCGGCGTGGCCGGTGCCGCCGGTGCCGGCCGCTCGAAATCCGCGATCACGTCGTTGAGCCGCTCGCTCGCCCGAGCATAGGCCGCACGCGCATCGAGTCCCTTCTCTGGCCAGACCGGCGTGACTACCAGGATCTCATCTCGCACATTGTCGAAGATCGCGGTGATTGTCGGCCGGATCAGGATCGCATCGGGAAGGCCCAGCGTGTCGGGCGGAGGCGAGGGCAGGCGCTCGATCAGCCTGACGATGTCGTAGCCCAGATAGCCGAACAGCCCGACCGCCATCGGCGGCACGCCCACCGGCAATTCCATCTGTGTTTCGCGCACGAGCGCGCGCAGCGATTGCAGCGGCTTGTCGGCCATCGCATCGGGAAGGAAAGTCTTCGCATCTGCGCGCGCGCTGCGGTTGATCTCCGCGCGGCCTTCGCGGCAACGCCAGATAAGGTCGGGCTTGAGCGCGATGATGGAATAGCGCCCGCGCGCCTCGCCGCCCTGGACGCTCTCGAGAAGGAACGCATTGTCGCGGCCTTCGCCAAGCTTCAGGAAGGCCGAGACGGGCGTCTCAAGGTCGGCGATCAGTCGCGTATAAAGAATCTGCGCGCGGCCGGAATCGTAGTTGCGCGCGAAGGCGGAGTAATCGGGAAGTGTCGCCATCGGTCGCTCACGAGCCTTCGCCTGTACCAGCGCCCGTCGCGTTGTCGAGCAGCTTGTTGTTCACTGTCGCGCGCTGGCGCCCGCGCTCCTCGTTCGCGAAGGAGGTCGAGATGTCCGCCGCCATCTGCCCGGAGATTTCCTGCTTTCCCTGCTCGAAGATAGGCGTGCCCGGCGCGATCTGCGGATGGACGATGCCCGACACCCGCGCAATGACGACGCCATTGCCCTTGCCCAGCGGGCCCGAGACCGCGCCGCCCGGTGCCGCCTCGAAGATTGCCTGGATCAGCGCGGGCGAGAACGTGTCGTTGGCGGTTCGCCGGTCGAGCGCGGGACTAGTCTGGACGGCCGCGCCGATGCGCCTCGCAATGTCGGCGAGGCTCTGGCTCCGGGTCGCCTCGGCGGCGAACGAGGCGGCCTGCGCCTTGAGGCGGATCGCCTGCTGCTCCGCCATCCACGACACCGTGGCCTCCGCACGCACCTGGGCTAGCGGCTTGAGATGCGGCGGCGTCACGCCGTCGACCTTGACCGCGTACGACGTGCCGTCCTTTGCCGAGAACGGATCGCCCGCTTCGCCGACATCCGACTTGAAGACCTGCACGAGGAATTCCGCATCTTTCGGCGCCGCGGTCGGCTTGCCGTCGGGCCCCAGCCCGTTCGCGTCGATCGCCGCCACATGGCCGTAATGCATGCCGGTTCGCGTCGCTGCAGTCTCCACGTCGGCGCCGCCGCCAAGCGCATCCGAATAGGCGTTGGCGATGTCGGTCAGCTTGGCGTTCTCCAGCTCCGCGAGAAGCTGTGTTTTGATCGCCGGCGCGGCCTTCGCCAGCGTCGTGGTGCTGCCCGGCGTGATCGCCGTCACATGGATCAGCGCATAGCCGAACGCGGCCTTCACCGGCTGCGTCACGCCGTTGATGGGAAGCGCGAACGCCGCCGCCGCGACGTCCTTGTCGAGATCGGCCGCCACGCGCGTGCCGATCGAGATGTCCGCGGGCTTCAATCCGCGCGCCGCGGCGATCTGGGCGAAGGTCTGACCCGCATCGATCTTGGCGCGCGCGGCCTTGGCATCGGCCTCGTTGGGGAAATTGATCTGCTCGAGATCGCGCTTCTCCGCGACGATGTATGTCGATGAATTCGCCTCATACTGCTGCTCGATCTGCGCCGGCGAAACGCTCACCTGGCCCGCGACGTCCGACGGTGCCAGCCACGCAAAGCTCACGTCGCGGTATTCCGGCGTCGAGTAGCGCTCCGGATGCGCCTTTACATAGGCTGCGAGCACCGCGTCGCTCGGCGGCGCCACCGGTGCTGCGCTCTGCGGCGTCAGCACGACATACTCGACGGCGCGCCGCTCGTTGCCCGAAGCAAAAAGCGCGGCGAGATAACCGTCGGGAATCTGGAATCCGTCCTCCAGCGAGCCCACCAGCTGCTGACGGATCATGTCGCCGCGGATGGTCGCGATGTAACGCTCTTCGGTCAGTCCGTTGAGCGCCATCAGCCGGTCGAAGGTGGGCTTGTCGAAGGTGCCGAGCGGGCCCGCGAAATTGCGGTCTGCCTGGATCTCAGCCGAGACCTCGCCGTCGCTCACCGTAAGGCCCATGTCCCTGGCGACATTGTCGACGGCGATGCGCGAGATCATCTTCTGCAGCGCCAGCTGCGGTATCCCCATCGCCCGCGCCATATCGGGCGTGATCTGCTGGCCAGACTGGTTGGAATATTGCCGCACGTCGCGTTCGTATTCCGTCTTGAACTCCTCGGTGGACACTTCGGTGCTGCCGACAGTGACCACCGTGTCACTGACATTGCCCTTGAAGATGTCGGCGATGCCCCATAGCGCAAAGCTCAGCGCGAGTCCCCCCATAAGCAGGGACGACACCCAGGACTTCGACAATTGGCGGAGATATTGAAGCATGGAACCCGGATTTGGCGGCAAAAAGGCGGCGGATGATAGGGAGGGGGCATCGGGAGTGCAATTGGGTCGCCACGGAGCAAGACGACCGATACGGCCGGATCAGATAACCGCCAAGGCGCCGGGGCGCCAAGGCAGCCTAACCTGGCGAGCCGCATGATCGCGTCGCGCGCGAGATCGTCGACTCGGCCTTTGCCATGCACGATGCACTCGGTCCGGCCTCCTTGAGCCTGCCGACGAGCAGTGTCTGCTGCATGGACGTTCCATGCGGAAACTCGCTGTCCAACGTTGATCATCGTCAACGTCCCCCGCATAAAGGAGGGCCTTCGTCGCGTCGTGCTTTCGCCGCGCAGCAGCGGTCTCGAATGAACGGCGTTTCGGCTGCGAAGCAGCCCTGCCCCTTGGCGTCTTTGCGCCTTGGCGGTTAATACAGCCATGCGACGACCTTACGCGATCGTCGCAGCCAGGAATTGGATGCCCCAACTGATTGCCGGCAACTGGAAGATGAACGGCCTCGGCGCGGATCTCGCCGAGATCGAGACCGTCGCCCGGGCGCTGAAAGCACGCGCGTCGAATAACGACGTCCTCGTCTGCCCGCCGGCCACGCTCATCACCCGCGCGGTAACGGCCGCCTGTGGCGCCGTCCCCATCGGCGGGCAGGATTGCCATGCGGAAATTTCCGGCGCCTTCACCGGCGACATCAGCGCGCAGATGCTGCGCGACGCCGGCGCCTCGGCCGTCATCGTCGGCCATTCCGAACGCCGCCAGCATCATGGCGAGACCAGCGTCCAGGTCGCGGCCAAGGCTAGGGCCGCATGGCGCGCGGGACTGCTCGCCATCATCTGCGTCGGCGAGACCGAGGCCGACCGCGCTCAGGGCCATGCGCTCTCCGTGTGCAGGACAGACGTGCTCGACAGCATCCCCTCAGGCGCCACGCCCGCGAACACCGCCATAGCCTACGAACCCGTGTGGGCCATTGGCACCGGCAAGACACCCACCGACACGCAGATCGTCGAGATGCACGCGTACATAAGAGTGTTGCTCGCGACCTGTGCGGGCGAGGCCGGTCGAGGCATCCGCATCCTTTACGGCGGCTCCGTCAAACCCGCCAATTCGGCGCAAATCCTGGCGTTGCCGGAGGTGGGCGGCGCGCTCATCGGCGGCGCCAGCCTGAAGGCCGGCGATTTCCTCGCAATTCTCGCGACTGCGTCCGCCAATCGTTAACTGTTCCTTTCGACGCAATTTTAAGGAGCGCGCCACCATACTCGGCCATAAGGAACGAGAACCGGCGAGCGGTGGGATGTCACGCCTTTCATACGATGCGGCGGAAACGCTGATCTACGACCCCGTGTCGGCGAACCGCACGGCGACGCGATCGGCTTTGTACTCGCTAGGATTCCGGAAAATCGAGACGGTGGCGACGGTGGAGACGTTCGCGGAAGCGATTCGCCGTCGCCCGCCCGATCTCGCAATCTGCGAAGTGCAGGGCGCCGAAGCGCAGCTCTGTGACCTCATCCAGTTCATGCGCCAGGGCGCGCCGGGCTACAATCCTTTCATCGTCATCATCGTAACCGCGTGGGACAAGAACAACACGCTGGTCCAGCGCGTGCTGAATTCGGGCGCCGACGATCTCTTGCTGCGCCCGTTCTCCACCGCGCTGCTCGGCCAGCGCATCGACACCCACGCCGAGAAGCGCAAGGGCTTCGTCATCACAACGGATTATGTCGGCCCCGACCGCAGGCGCGATCCCCAGCGCGCCTCCAACATCGATCTCTTCGTGCCTCCCAATTCGCTCAAGATGAAGGCGAAGGACCGCATGACGCAGGAAGAGGTGAGCCAGCGCCTCGACAACGATCTGCGCACCGCGCGCGAAGTGTTGAATGCCGAGAAGCTGCGCCGCGACGCCTTCCAGGTCTGCATACTTTGGCGCCTCATGCAGGAGCAGAAGCCCGGCGCGCCGAAATACGAAGCCGAGCTAGCCAAGCTCGCTGGCCTCGCCAAGTCGATCGGCAAGCGCTGCCGCGAGACCGAGTTCGACATGGCGATGGAATGGTGCGACGGCATCTTGGCGGCGGTGGAAGGCCTCGAGCTCGGCGTCGACCGCAACGCCTCGATGCATCTTTTGGGACACGGCTCGCTGAACCTGATCCAGGTCCTGATGCCGAACAAATCGCCGACCGAGCATCTGACCGAGGTGAGCTCGACTGTCGCGATGATCAATGCCCGAAACCAGGCGGCGATGCAGCCGCCGCGCCCCGCACCGGCTGCTCCGCCGCCCGACGTCCCGCTGCAAGCCGCTGCAGCGAGCTAGCTCCTTCAGCGCCCGCGTGCCGTCGAACCCGTTGGTTTACGCGGAGCCGAGGAGACGGCTTCGGGCGCCAGTCGGGATACGCGCCAAGGCGGAGCGTTGGCGCGTTCGCGAGCGCCAACACGTTCACTCAGTCCTCCGCGTCTCCAACATCGAGACCGGCGAAATCGCATCGGTTGACGGGCAGGGCACCCGCATCGGAAGCTCCCCGGCGGGACGGCTCTGCGAGAGGCCGGGGTGGGGGATATCGAAGAACCGGAACCGGACGGCACGGCCGAGAAAGGCCGCGCCGCCCAAGAAGAAGCCCCGCGGCGTTCTCGCCACGGTGGTGTATGCCTGCATGCTCGTCGCCATCGCAGGCTTCGGCGCCGGCCGCGGCTACGATCTCATCGCCGCCGTGCTTCAGGCCCGCGCGCAATATTTCGCGCTGGTCGCCTCGACGCACGAGAAGTTTCTGGAAGCCGTCCGCGCGAACACGCCGCGGCCGCAAGGGATCGCCGGCCTGCCCCATCTCATCGCGATCTATCCTCCCATCGCCCAGCGCCTGGGCGAGCAGGGCGATGTCGTCCTGCGCGTGCTCGTGCTGCCGACGGGAGTCGTCGGTGACGCCCAGCTCGTGCGCTCGAGCGGCTTCATCCAGCTCGACGCTGCAGCCCTCGTCGGCGTCGGCAGCTGGTACTACATTCCCGCCATCCGCGATCATCAACCGGTCGGCTCCTGGATCGTGGTGAAGGTGAGCTTCCACTCGCCGGCGCACCGGTTTAATGCGTTTTCCTCCCCGTGCTTCGCAGGCATTGGGGAAGTCCCGAGCGCAGCGAGGGGAGCGGGCCGCGATGACAGATCCTGCGCGAAGCGCGGACGACCTCGCCCCGCGGTCGCCGCTCTTGTTCATCGTGCTCACCTTCGTCCTTGCCGTTCCCTTCCTGGTCCTGAGCGGCGCGACCGGGATCGAGATATTGCCGCGGCTCCCGATCGCGGCGTTCATGGCCGCCTGTCCGGCCGCCGCGGCCCGATATTGGTGCTGGCCGAGCGCGGCCCTGCGGGGCAACCGCGCTGCTTGGACGCGCCGTCCTTGTCGCGCGGGCAGCGCTCCTATGGTTCGCGGTCGCGTTTCTGCTCAAGCCCTTGCTGAAGTTTGCGGCCTTCGCCGTCATCCGCTTGGGCGGCGCGGCCGTCCCGCTGCCGGCCTTCTCCATCGTCATGACGCTTGGGCTGTTCGCCTTCTTCCTGACTGGCGCGCTGTGCGAGGAGCTCGGCTGTGGGGCTATGCCATCGATCCGCTGCAACAGCGCTGGGGCGCGCTCGGCGCCGCCGTCTTCCTGGGTCTCGTCTGGGCCGCCTTTCACTACATCGCGCTGCTGCAGACCCATCGTTCCGCGGCGTGGATTGCCTGGTGGACCCTTGGCACCGTCGCCACCCGCGTGCTGATCGTCTGGCTCTACAATGGCGCGGGCCGCAGCGTGCCGGCCGCAGTCCTGTTCCACGCAATGGGTAATCTGACCTCAGATTTTCCCCGTGCATGGGTCTTTTTACGATCCGCGTGTCTCAGGCCTTCTCTCGGCCGCAGCGGCGATCCTCGTTGTTCTCTCGGGTCAAACCCTCGGGCGCGACCTTGACCGTTTCACGAAACGTCATACCCGATAACCCTTATCGCCCGGACCGGCTACGCGCCGGCCGGGCGATGGATTGGTTGCGGTATCCAAACTCGAACGCTTTCCTTCTCCCGCCCAATTCCTCTATCTCCCCCGCCTGAAAGGCAGGCCTTCCGATGCATACATTCTCTCATCGCCGCGCAATTGATGATCGCCGTAGGGCTGATCGTCGTGGTGCTGCTGCAGCGCTCAGAGGGCGGGGCGCTCGGCATGGGCGGCGGTGGCTCCGGCTTGGGCGGTTTGTTCTCGCCGCGCGGCGCGGCCGACACGCTGACGCGCACCACCGCGATCCTGGGTGTGCTGTTTTTCCTGACCTGCATCGGCCTCAACCTGCTGGCGCTCCACGGCCGCTCCGAGAAATCGATTCTCGACCAGCCAACGACCCAAGCGCCGGTGAACACACTGGCGCCGAAGCCCTTCCACCCCGCGAGCCCACAAGTCCCGCTCCCGCACTAGCGCGGCCAAAAACAAAAATAGCGTCATGACGGGCCGATCGGCGCGAGAGCTCGGTCGGAGCGCAGGCTCTTGCGTCTGCCCCGCGCCAACGTGACCCCCTAGGCATGGCCGGGCGAGCCTTGGACACTACGATCTTGGGATCAATATTGAGAGCGTGAGGCAACTCCAGTCCGCGACGCCGTGTGAACAACGAGACTCTCCAGCACGCAGCTGCGAAAGAATCACTTCGCGGATTTCTCGACGCGAGCCGTGCGTGGCGCCCGCACACGCTTCCGCGCAACAAACTTCTTCGCGGAACTTCGCTCCTGAATCCCCAACATCTTCAACTCTTTCCCCTGAGTTGCTCAACGCACATGTGAGCCCTTTCGACACAGCCCATCTTTGCGCTTGAGGTCCCCCCCACACTTCGACATGTTGGACTTCCATGGCGCGGTTGATCTTCATCACCGGCGGCGTGGTCTCCTCGTTGGGAAAAGGTCTCGCCTCCGCGGCTCTTGGAGCCCTTCTGCAAGCGCGCGGTTATCGCGTTCGCTTGCGCAAGCTGGACCCCATCTCAACGTCGATCCGGGGACCATGAGCCCGTTTCAGCACGGCGAGGTGTATGTCACCGACGACGGCGCGGAGACCGATCTCGACCTCGGCCATTACGAGCGGTTCACCGCCGTCTCCTCCGCGAAATCCGACAATGTCACCGCCGGGCGGATCTACCAGCGGGTGATCGAGAAGGAGCGCCGCGGCGGCTATCTCGGCCGCACCGTCCAGGTCATTCCGCACGTCACCGACATGATCAAGGAGTTCGTGCTCACGGGCGCGGACGACGTCGATTTCCTGCTTTGCGAGATCGGCGGCACCGTCGGCGACATCGAGGGCCTGCCGTTCTTCGAGGCCATCCGCCAGCTCGGCAACGACCTCGGCCGCGACCACGCGGCCTTCGTGCACCTGACGCTCGTCCCCTATATCGAGGCCGCGGGCGAGCTGAAGACCAAGCCGACCCAGCACTCGGTCAAGGAATTGCGCGCCATCGGCATCCAGCCCGACATCCTTTTGTGCCGCGCCAGTCATCCGATTCCCGACGAGGAGCGCCGCAAGATCGGCCTGTTCTGCAACCTGCCTTCGGAGCGCGTGATCCCCGCGCTCGACCTGCCCACCATCTACGAGGCGCCCGCCGCCTACCACGCCGCCGGCCTGGACGTGCAGCTGCTCAAGGTTTTCGGCATCGAAGACGTGCCCGCGCCCAACCTCGCGCGCTGGCAATGGGTGGTCGACCGCGTACGCAATCCCGAAGGCGAAGTGCGCATCGCCGTCGTGGGCAAGTACATGCAGGTCAAGGATTCCTACAAGTCGTTGTCGGAAGCCCTCACCCATGGCGGACTCGCCAACAATGTGCGCGTGCACATGGACTGGATCGACAGCGAGATCTTCGAGCGCGACGACGCGGCCGCCTTCCTCGAGAACGTCAGCGGCATCCTCGTCCCCGGCGGCTTCGGCGAGCGCGGCACCGAAGGAAAGATCCAGGCCGTGAAGTTCGCGCGCGAGCGCCGCGTGCCGTTCTTCGGCATCTGCTACGGCCTGCACATGGCCGTGATCGAAGCCGCGCGCGACATGGCCGGCCTCGAAGGCGCCGGCACGACGGAGAACGGCAATCCGCGCCATCCCGTCATCGCGCTGATGACCGAATGGGTCAAAGGCAACACGCTCGAGACCCGCAGCCGCGACGCCGACATGGGCGGCACCATGCGGCTCGGCGCCTATGCCGCAAATCTGACGCCCGGCAGCCGCGTCGCCGGCGTCTACGGCGCAACGGAAATCAGCGAACGCCACCGCCATCGCTACGAGGTGAATGTCGGCTACACCCGCCAGCTCGCCGAACACGGCTTCGTCGTCTCCGGCTGGTCCCCCGACGGCAAGCTGCCGGAGATCATGGAAATCCCCGATCACCCCTGGTTTATCGGCGTGCAATTCCACCCCGAACTGAAAAGCCGCCCCTTCGCCCCGCACCCGCTCTTCGCCAGCTTCATCGCCGCCGCCGTGCAAAAGAGCAGGCTCGTCTAGTCCTGCTCCGCGAGCGGGGTGTCGCGAGCGAAGCGAAGCGACGGAGGGGGGAAATGCTCGCGCACACCGCAACCCTCAAGCACCGCGCTCGACGTCCGACAATTTCAACGCGGAGGGTGCGGACGAACACGCAGAGGTTCGCGGTGGTTTTGGTGCGCGCTTCGCGCGCGTAGCGCGCAATCCTTCTCACTCCGAGTTCTCCGCGTTGAATTCTGCTTCAGCCCGCACGGTCGCCGAGCCTTGCGCACCGTCCCACCGTGCCCTTCCAGCCACACTCCGCCCGGAAATTCAGCACCCGACGAATTCATCTTCATCCAGTGCTGAATTATTGGATATCCTACCCTTCGAACAGGCGGCCCGAATCCGGCCCGCGTCCAGATAAGCGCCGCGCGTCAGCGCGGATGCACAGGGGGAAACCGATGAGAGTCCTGTCGAAGACCGTATGGCTCTGCACTGCCGCCGCGGCCGCGCTCACCGCCGCATCCGCCGCCTGGGCGCAAACCGCGCCCGCCGCCGGCGCCTCGTCCGACACCATCGAGACCGTCGTCGTCACGGCCTCGCGCCGCGCGGAGACGGTGCAGACCGTGGCCGGGCAGGTGACCGCGCTGACCGGCGACGATCTCTCCAGGATGCACGCCAACAGCTTCGCCGATTTCGCCTACACCGTTCCCGGCCTCAGCTATGAATCCGGCGGCCCAACCAACAACCTCATCGCAATCCGCGGCGTCACCACCGGCGGCACGCAGCTCGGCAGCGCCGTCGGCCTCTATCTCGACGACGTGCCGCTCGGCGCCAGCACACAGTTCGGCCTCGGCTTCCAGTCCTTCGACATCAACACCTTCGATCTCGATCGCGTCGAGGTCCTGAACGGGCCGCAGGGCACGCTCTATGGCGCCAACGCGCTCGGCGGCGCCATCCGCTACATCACCGCGACGCCCGATCTCACCAAGTTCGACGCCCGCCTCGAGACGGAAGGCTCCAGCACCGAGCACGGCTCGCTCAACGACGGCCTGCGCGCGATGGTCAACATCCCGCTGTTCGACGGCCATGCCGCGCTGCGCGTCGACGGCATCCAGGAATACGATTCCGGCTACACCCAGGATCCGACGCATGCGCGCAAGGATCTCGGCTCCGCCCGCACGCTCGGCGGCCGCGTCTCGTTCCTCGCCCAGATCACGCCCGACATCGACGTCCGCCTCAGCGCCTACACCCAGAACATCAACGGCAACGGCGCCGATGTCAGCTTCCGCGATTTCCTCACCCACCAGCCGGTCGCCGGTCCCTACGACCAGTCCTTCGTTCTCAATCAGCCGTCGGACAATTCGGTGAGCCTCTATTCCGGCGTCGCCAACTGGAACCTCGACTGGGCCAAGCTGACCTCGATCACCAGCTACCAGTACAATCACGGAAGCTATGAATCCGACCTGACGGGGCTTTACGACTTCCTGCTCGCCGGTTTCGGCGTCGGCAACACGCCGTTCGGCCTTCCCGTCGTCACCAACACCAAGAAGTTCACCCAGGAAGTCCGCCTGACCTCGCCCGACAACAAGGACTTCGAATGGGTGATCGGCGGCTACTACACCCACGAGGTCACCAACGAATCCGTCGACCTCGTCGACGGCGCCACGCCGGACGGCAAGCTCCCCGTCTACAACGCGCTGCCGTTCTTCGGCTTCCTGCCCAGCACCTATCGCGAGCTCGCGGTCTATGCCGACGGCACCTACTTCTTCACCGACGACATCGATCTGACGCTCGGCGTCCGCTACAGCCAGCAGCGCCAGAACTATGCCTCCAATATCTCCACGCTGCTGCTTTTCCCCAACTACGCCACCGTCTTCCACTACGCGGCCGGATCGAACCAGGGCGTCGCCACCTACCTGATCAATCCGCGCTGGCGCGTCACCGACGACACGATGGTCTATGCCCGCGTGTCGAGCGGCTTCCGCCCCGGCGGCCCGAACTTCGTGCTGCCACCGCCGTTCGGCCAGGTCCCGGCCAGCTTCAAGGCGGACAAGCTGTGGAACTACGAGCTCGGCGAGAAATCGACGCTGCTCGACGACAAGGCGACGCTCGATTTCGACATCTACGACATCGAGTGGCACGGCATGCAGGCGACCGACAATGTCGGCGGCATCAACCAGCTGGTGAACGCCGGCAATGCGCGCGTGCAGGGCGCCGAGACCTCGTTCAACTATCGCGTCACCCAGCAGCTGACTCTCGGCGGCTCGGCCGCGTACACCGACGCGCATCTGACGACGCCTTCGCCCGTGCTCGGCGTGCTCACCAAGGGCGCGCGCCTGCCGCTGTCGCCGAAATACAATTTCGCGCTGGACGGCACCTACACCTTCGACATCGGCGGCGGCTATGTAGGCGCGGTCGACGTGGCGGATGTCTTCGTCGGCGATCGCGATTCCGGCTATCCCGTCAGCCCCGCATCGGCGTTCGGCGGCACCGGCAATCCCCTCTATAGGCTCGGCGCCTACAACACCGTCAACGCGGGCCTTTCCGTCTACACGCCTCGCGACATAGAGATCGACCTCTACGTGAAGAACATCTTCGACACCCGCGGCGAGGTCTCGGCCGCCACGGTGACGGACCAGTACCTCAACCCGTCCTTCCTCGGCCTCGGCATTCCCTACGCGCCGGTTCCCGTGGAGCTGTCGCAACCTCGCACCATAGGCCTCGTCCTCAAAGCCGACGTCGCCAGCCTCGCCGGCTGGGGCAACTGACGCATCGTCTTTCCTCGCCCGTGCAAAGCATGGGGGAGGGAGACCGCGCAGCGGTGGAAGGGGCTCCGCCTGCACGTACACAATTTCAACGCGGAGATCGCAGAGGAACACGCAGAGGATCACAGTGGCTTTGCTGCGGGCCTTCGGCGTGCAACCTTTCCCCACGTATCTCCGCGTATCTCCGCGTGCTCCCCCGCGACCACCGCGTTAAGGACGGCGCCGCCGCGCACGCCGCCCCGAAGAAGTCACCATGCCCACCCCTTCCCATGTCCCCGCTTTTCACGAAAATCCAGACGATGGCGGGGGAGACCAAAGCGTGACGAAGACCAAGCCGAAGCCAACGCACGCGGCGCGCAAGCCCAAGCGTCCCCGCGGCCGCCCCGCCAAGGTCGACGGTGCCCGGCGCGAACGCATCCTCGACGCCGCCGAGATCCTCTTCGCCGAACACGGCTTCGACGGCGTCACCGTGCGCCAGGTCACCCGCAAGGCGAATGTCGACGTGGCGCTGGCGCATTACTATTTCGGAACCAAGCGCGGCTTGTTCGA
Organism: uncultured Alphaproteobacteria bacterium; assembly: GCA_963802815.1. Classification (GTDB taxonomy): domain Bacteria; phylum Pseudomonadota; class Alphaproteobacteria; order Micropepsales; family Micropepsaceae; genus Rhizomicrobium. Next base: position 267,860 of record CAWDKN010000014.1, on the reverse strand, counting down.
CGCCGTTTTCCTGCGCCGCGCCGCCATCCTCAACGAGGCGCGGCTGAAGGCGATCGACGACTACCAGATCGATCCCGGCCCCGGCGGCGCCACGGTGGAAGGCTTCATCCAGGCCTTCCTCGATCCGGTGATCGAGCGCTGGGCGAAGGGCGGGGTGGGCTGGAAGAACTATCTCGCCATCGTCGCCCAAGTGAACAACACGCCGAAATGGGGCGGCGAGACCATGGCGCGCTATTTCGATCCGGTGATCCACCGCCTGATCGACGCGCTGCGCGGCATCATGCATGGCGCCCATGATGCCGATCTCTACTGGAGCTACCAGTTCCTCTCCGGCACGCTGACGCTTACCTTCGCCGAAACCGGCCGCATCGATCTCCTCTCCTCAGGTCTCTGCCATTCCTCCGACTACGAAGCCGTGAAGGCCCGCATGGCCCCCTTCATCGCCGCCGGCTTCCGCAAAATCTGCGTCCAGAAACGCCACTAAACACCGGCGCCAGCATCCTCCCCCGCATGCGGGGGAGGTGTCGCGAGCGAAGCGGTGCGACGGAGGGGGAAGTCCGTCGACTGCTTGTCACTTACCGCGCTCTAAGCCGGAAAATCTCAACGCAGTGGCCTCCGAGGAACACGCAGAGGTCCGCACTGGTTTTTTCCGCGCGCGAAGCGCGCAACCCTCCTGCCCGGCGCCCCCTCTCCCTCAGCGACCTCCGCGTTAAATCTTTCTCCACCATTGCGCTCTCCGCAGTACCATCCTCACGATTAAGCGAGGAGCCCCATGAAATACTGGATCGACACCGAGTTCATCGAGCGGCCCTTCACCATCGATCTGATCAGCGTCGGGCTCGTGGCGGAGGACGGCCGCGAGTTCTACGCCGAGAGCAGCGAAGTCGACTGGACGAGGGCGAGCCAATGGACGCTGCAGACCGTGCGGCCGCAGCTCGACGGCAAGACGGCGATGACTCGCGAATTCATCGGCTACGCCGTTCGCGACTTCGTCCATGGCGACGAGAATCCGGTGTTCTGGGGCTATTTCCCCGCCTGGGACTGGATCGCGTTCACCTGGCTGTTCGGTAACATGGACGAGCTCCCGTTCCACTTCCCGCAGCTGTGCCTCGACATCAAGCAATGGGCCATCGCGCTGGGCGACGTCGCACTGCCGCAACAGGTCGGCACCAAACACCACGCCCTCGCCGACGCGCGCTGGACCAGGGACGCGTGGGCATTCCTCGCAAAACGCGATCCTGCCGCAGCCGAGCAGCGCTGCCAGGACCGCAAACACCCGGACAAACCCGCTGCAACACCACCGTCCTGAGCAATCCTACCCCGCAAAGCTGGGGAGGCGGCACGCGAGCGAAGCGACGCATGACGGAGGGGAGAAGTGCGCACACCCTTCCCACCATCGCGTTCCACGTCCGACAATTTTAACGCAGAGGCCGCCGAGGAACACGCAGAGGCGCGCAGTGGTTCTTTCGCGCGCGAAGCGCGCAACTTCCCACTACCCCGCGCCCCCACTCCCCGCGACCTCCGCGTTAAATCTCCCTCCACCACGCCACCGTTCGCAGTATGATCCCCGAATGCCCGAACCCTGGCCCGACCTCGACTACAAATCCTGGCGCGACACCGCCGCAACCCTCCAGCTCTGGACCCAGATCGTCGGCAAGATCCGCCTCGCGCTCACGCCCTGGGTCAATCACAGCTGGCAGGTCCCGCTCTACGTCACCGCGCGCGGCCTCGGCACCTCGCCCATTCCCTCAGGCGACGACATCTTCGAGATCGAGTTCGACTTCATCGGCCACGAGCTCGTCCTGCGCACCAGCCGCGGCGCCATCAAGACGTTCCCGCTGACGCCGCGCACCACGGCCGCCTTCTATCGCCGCGTGCTCGACCTCCTGGCACGACCTCGGCATCGCCGTCACCATCGACGACATGCCCAACGAGCTCGCCGATCCGATCCCGTTCCCGCAAGACCGCACGCACGCCGCCTACGACGCCGACTCAGCCCACCGCTTCTGGCTTGCGCTCGTCCGCGCCGACCGTCTCTTCAAGCTGTTCCGCAGCGCCTTCCTCGGCAAGGCGAGCCCCACCCATTTCTTCTGGGGCAGCTTCGACCTCGCGGTCACGCGCTTCTCCGGCCGCCGCGCGCCGCTCCATCCCGGCGGCGTGCCGCACCTTCCCGACGCCGTCGTGCGCGAAGCCTATAGCCACGAAGTCTCGAGCGCCGGCTTCTGGCCCGGCAACGACGCGTTCCCGCAGGCCGCGTTCTATTCCTACGCGTATCCGGAGCCGCCGGGATTCCGCGCCAGCCCCGTCACCAAAGGCGCGCGCTTCGACGAGACGCTCGGCGAGTTCATCCTGCCTTACGACACGGTGCGCGCGAGCGCCGATCCGGATGCGCTGGTGCTCGACTTTCTGGCAACGACCTACGCGGCGGCGGCGGACAATGCGAAGTGGGATCGGGCGGGGTTGGAGTGCGCGATGGGGGCGCCGGGGAGGTGAGGGTGTTGGGGTGAGCATGCGTTGAACTCTTGCGCCCATTTTGGGCACATGATAGACTTTTCCATGCGGATCATTGCCCGGCGCACGTTGCGCGAATTCGTCGAGACGCTGGCCGGGCATAAGGATCGGCGTGCCGTGAAGACCGCGCTGGACGCCTGGTTCGACGAAGTCAAGAAAGCGCATTGGACGAATGCGGCGGACGTGAAACGGCTCTATGCGACGGCGAGCATCGTTACGTCGGAGCGCATCGTGTTCAATGTGAAGGGCAATGCCTATCGTCTGGTGGTCGCGGTCGATTTCGAGAAGGGCATCGTCTGGATCAAGTGGGTCGGGACGCACAAGAAATACGACCGCATCGACGTGAGGACGATAGAATACGATGACTGAGCTCAAACCGATCCGGTCGAAGGCCGACTACAAGAACGCCATGGCGGAGTTGCGCCGCCTTTGGGGCGCCAAGAACGGGACATCGGACGGCGACCGGCTCGACGTCCTGGCGACCCTCATCGATGCCTATGAAGCCGAACATGATCCGATGGACCCGCCGGACCCGGTGGAAGCGATCAAATTCCGGATGGAGCAGCGCGGCCTTACGCGCAAGGACCTGGAGCCGATCATCGGGACGCGCACCCGCGTCGCCGAAATTCTTAATCGCAAGCGCAATCTGTCGATTGGAATGATACGGCGCCTGCACGAAGAACTCGGCATCTCGGCGGAGGTCCTGATTCAACCGTCGCGGAGCAAGCGAGCCGCCTGACGAGAATCGACTTCTCAAGCGAAAGGAGGCGGAATACGAAGTTTTTCGCGGAACCTCCCACATTTTTTCCTGAAACTCCAAGCGGCGTTCTTTTCGTGCGCCTGGGCCGAACCGGCGGGATTCCGCACCCCGGCCGCCGCGCGCCGCTCCATCACGCCGTCGTGCGCGAAGCCTATAGCCACGAAGTCTCGAGCGCCGGCTTCTGGCCCGGCAACGACGCGTTCCCGCAGGCCGCGTTCTATTCCTACGCGTATCCGGAGCCGCCGGGCTTCCGCACCAGCCCCGTGACCAAAGGCGCGCGCTTCGACGAGTCGCGAGTTTATCCTGCCCTACGACACGGTGCGCGCGAGCGCCAATCCGGACGCGCTGGTGCTCGACTTCCTGGCGACGACCTACGCGGCGGCGGCGGACAATGCGAAGTGGGATCGGGCGGGGCTGGAGTGCGCGATGGGGGTGCCGGGGCCGGTGAGGGTGGTGGGGTAGAGTTGCCATTCACACTGAGGCAAACGAGTTCATTTCACTACGCGGGTTAGGGTAGCTTGACATGGCGAACTGCAACCTATGATTATGTCCCGTATGGCGTAGTAGCCCCACGGCGGGAGAGCAAAGTACCTGGTGCGGAAGTACCAACGAGCTTGGCCGCGGTCACGTGGTCAAGGAACGCGATGTGCGGAAACCCTTACTTATAGCTCTCCCGTCTACGCCTCATGCAAAACGCAATAAAACTAGAAATCAAACGCCTTTGCCGGCGGGTTGCGTCGCGGCAGTCAGCGACCGACAAAAAAAGAGGCCGAATATCAAGCGAAATACCAAAAGCGCACGGGCCTGTTGCCGGGGGTTCCAATGCATTTGCCGACTCCGGCGCCAGTACATCGGCACTTTGATCCTGCCTATTGCGCCCGAAATGCGAATTTTCTAGCAAAGACGATCTGGCACAAGGTGCGCGATCGCACCTATCGCCCGACGCCTGCTGTCAATTTCTTTGTTCCCAAGCCATCCGGCGGGACACGCGGGATCATGGCGTTCACAATACCAGACGCGGCGCTCGCCAACATAACGATGTGGCGCGCGCGGGAACGTAACCTCAAGCGATTGTCTCCTTTCTCATACGCCTATCATCCGGACCGCAACGTCTTTGATGCGGTGCTTGCCCTGTCCGGATTCGTGACTGAGGAGCGACTGTTCGCGATTTCAATTGATTTCGAAAAATACTTCGATTTCGATCCCGACAAAATATCTGAGACGCTGTGTCGATGACGCGCGTCTGATCAGCCTCACGCCGGATGAGAGATTTGTTTTAAAGGAATTTATGAGGCATCGGTACGCAGTATCTCCCGACTATGCGGCCGGTAAGTTCACGCGACGTATGAAAGGTACTCCGCAAGGTTCGTCAGCGTCGCTGCTCCTCGCAAACCTGGCCAATCACGAGCTCGACAGAGCACTGGAAAGGCGGTCCGGTCGATTTGTTCGTTTTGCCGATGACGTAGTCGCGCTTTGCGGCACCTACGAAGAGGCGCAAGCGATAGAGAAGACTTTCACGTTGCACTGTTCGGCAAGTGGGTTGGTGATAAATCAGGAAAAATCACCGGGAATTGCGATAATTGAGGACAAACAAGCTGAGATACGAACGTCTTCAAATTTCGACTATCTTGGGTACCGATTTACGAAAGATGGTCTAACGATCCCGGATCGCGTCAAAAGGCGTATCATCACGAAGCTCTCGCGCCTAATACACATTTATCTCATTCACTATCCTGGCAAGTTCGGATTCAATTTGAACCGCTGCAGCACCAACCCGAAATTTGACTGGGACCTGCTCGGTCTTATTTCCGAAATCCGGGGATACCTGTATGGCGGACTTACCGAAAATGAGATCGGAAGTTTCCTGACCAGTGGCAAGCGACTGCGAAGTATGCGCGGTCTTATGGGCTTCTATGCGTTGCTGGAACAAAAGGACGCTCTTCGCCAACTTGACGGCTGGCTTGTAAACAATCTTCGAAGAGCAATGAGAAAGCGCAACGTCATGTTGGCTGCGAAATATGGAGCCGCAACTATCACGCCCTCGAACGAGGAACTTATTCTCGGAACTTGGCTCAATACGACAGCCTGGGACGGAGAAGAATTACCCGAACTGTTACTGCCAAGCTTTGTTCGGGGCTGGCGGGCAGCTCGAAAATATTATTTCACCTTTGGACTGGAGGACGTTGAGCCGCCCGCATACCATTACTATTAGACTGTCGTCGTCACACTTCCGGCGCGACAGAATTCGGGATCGGTCATGAGGTACATTTTTTTTGATACAGAGACGACCGGCGTAAACGTTGACTTCGATCAAATTCTGCAAATTGCGGCAATTCTCACGAACGAAAATTTTGAAGAGCAAGACCGCTTCGAGTTGCGATGTCGTATTCTTCCTTGGGTCGTCCCTTCTCCGGCGGCGCTCAAAGTTACCGGCACTTCGCCACAACGGCTGACCGATTCCGCGCTGCCGAGTCATCTACGGATCATTCGGTCTCTTCGAAAGAAGTTCGACGATTGGTCTCCTGCAACATTCATAGGTTACAATTCAATTCGCTTCGATGAAGAACTTCTTCGGCGAGCACTCTGGCAAACGCTTCAATCGCCTTGGCTGACCGTTTCGAACGGTAATTCTCGCCTTGACTTACTTCCCATCGCGCAAGTTGCGTCGCTACTCAGAGAGAGTGCACTCAACTGGCCTCGCGATGACCTCGGACGCAAGCGGTTTAGACTCGACAGGCTAGCGCCGTTGAACGATTTTTCGCACTCAAACGCGCATGACGCGCTAAGCGACGTTGAGGCGACGATTTACATTGCCCGGTTGCTAGCGAATAGAGTTCCCAATCTTTGGCAAACGGTCATTGCACGATCCACGCGTAAAGCTGCGGAGGCGGTACTTGAGCGAGGCGAGCCAGTGCTTTGCTTTGACATCGGTGGCAGCGTAGCAGCTTGCTTCTGCCAACGGCTGGCAATCAGCCCACACAACCCGTCAGCGATGGTGCTCGCCAGACTGGATACTGACTGGGAGATTTATCCAAGGGGAGCGACAGCGACATTCGCGTAGCTTATTCGAGACCCGAAAGGCCGGTTCGGTCGCTGTCGATGAACAAGGCTCCAATTGTATTTACGTTGGAGGAAGCCGCGACGTGTTGGCAAATTCGTCCGTCTGCAACTGTGCAAAGGCAGTCCCGATTTCTTGCTGCTCGTCCCGATTTTGCTGTCCGCATGGTAAAACTGTGGAGTGGTGCAGGCGCTCGCCGCGTTGCGCCAATCCATCTCGAACAATTGTTGTATACCGGGTTTCCCGACCGTGAAGATGAGCAAATCGCGTCCGAGTTCCACAATTTGAGCTGGCAGGGACGCGTGACTCTGTCACGAAATCTTGGTGATGAGCGGCTGCGTCGTTGGGCGCAACGTCTAATTTACGCTGACGCCCCAGACTTTGTGTCACTTGCTGACCGCGAACGCCTAGATAAAGCGATTGCGTCGCGGCTGCTGAATGACAATCGCGACCCATTGCTATGGCGAGGAATTCCGTCAGCTCAAAGAGAATTGGCAACGATGGAGCCAAACGATCCATTCGTCGCCGAGATGAAAAATTATCTTGCGACATTGCGATCGAAATGGGCGGCTTCGCTCTGCGTCGATGAAATTTCCGCGTGCTTTGAACGGTAAGCTGACGGTGGTCACCCCAGTCCCAGTGCCGGTCGGAGAAATCTCTAGACCTCACAAGTTCGACCACTCCCCGGGGGCTAACGGTCAAACTTCGTCCTCTCCGCAGCCGCCCTTTAGCTGCGCTCTATCCTTAAGAGCACCACGAATTCGTTCGAATACATCGGGAGCTAGTCGTCTGCCCGAAAGCTCTCCGGAATATGTGGCGGCGACAGACTTCGCGCACCTCACACATCCTCCAGCGGAGAGGTCGAACCAGAGTAGGGCAAAGTCGAACAATCTATGAATGTCTGCGCGGAGCAAATTCATATTAGTAATGACTTCTTGGCCATTTGCCTTCACCGGGACGATATGAGCAGCCTCCAGCGCGGACGGGGTCCTTTCCCCGGTAAGCGCACAGCTCTGATCTTGACTGAGCAGCATCGTACGCAGTAACGCCTGGTCGGGGCGCATCTTTACAAAAACTGATGCCGACTTCCTGAGGTTTACGGTGGGCGCTTCGCCCCCTAAAAGGTCGACGCGATGTTTTTCACTCTCATCGTCGTCGCCGCGCCACTCGAGCTCTCCAATTCGGGTTCTTGCGTCCCATTTAATTAGCGATACACCCCAAGAAAAATCTTCTCTGTTGTTCAGAACATACTGGTGGTTCTGGTCATTCTCAACGTACCGGAGTTTCAACGTGCTCAAATTGCCTCTACGTGAAAAATCTTCGACCATCACATTGTAGGAGACATCAATCGGCGGGCGGCTCTTCCACAGTTCGCAGAGTCGTGACTTGCGACGCTCCTCTAGCGATGGTGTCGAGCGGTATCCATTCGTCGCCATAGCCCCAATGCACGTGCAGGAGTTGTTGCGGCATTTGTTCCCTACGTATCTCATTTAGGTATGCGATTGGGAATCGTCGTAATTATTGCCGTGCAAATTGCCCAAAGAGGACGTCAAAATACACAGGTCGTTCCAGTATCGTTGATGTAAGCCCTCGCATACTAAGCCAATCACTTCGGGCAGTTAAGGGCCCCTCACAAATTCGACTGCTCCACCGGCGCATCCCCCACCGCCTGATCCCCATCACCACCCGCACCACGCCCCCGCCGCTCATACCCCACCGCATACGCCGTCATCGACAGCGACCCCATCGCGTAGCCCTCGATCAGCGTCTCCGCTTTCGCGTTCGCCTCCGCCGCCAGTCCCGCCACATACAGCAGCGGCAGGAAATGCTCCGGCGTCGGCGCGGCCAGCGCGTAGTCGGGATGCTGCTCGAGCTGCGCGGCGCGGCCCGGATCGCCGGTCATGATCGCCTTCGCCGCGTCGTCGAAGCGGCGCGTCCAGTCGAAGGCGCCGTCGGGCTCGTTCCACTGCACGCGGCGCAGATTGTGCACCACGTTCCCGCTCGCCAGGATCAGCACGCCGCGCGCGCGCAACGCGGCAAGCCTGCGCCCCAGCTCGACGTGATAGGCGAAGGGTTCGAGCGCGTTGATGGAGAGCTGCAGCACGGGAATGTCGGCGCGCGGAAACATGTGCACGAGCACCGACCATGTGCCGTGGTCGAGGCCCCAGCTGTCCGCGTCGAGGCCCACCCAATGCGGCTTTAGCGTTTCCGCGATCTCGGCCGCGAGCGCCGGATCGCCGGGCGCGGGATATTCGATCGCCGAAAGCTCCGGCGGGAAGCCGTAGAAATCGTGGATCGTCCGCGGCCGCGCCATCGCGGTGACGGCCGTAGCACCGATGTACCAGTGCGCGGAGATCGCCAGGATCGCGCGCGGCCGCGGGATGCCAGCGCCGAACTCGCGCCACGCTTCGGTATAGCGATTGCGCGTGAGCGCGTTCATCGGCGAGCCGTGGCCGGCGAAGAGGGCGGGCATCAGGGGCGGTGCGGCGGTCATGGTCTGTCGGTCATCCGTTCGAAGGCGCGCGCCAGGATACGGCAATTCCCGGCGCGCGGCGACGGCCCAAGGCGCAATGGACTTCGGCCGCCGGAACGATTACTCGGGCGCCGTCGAAACGGGGCAGGGGACACCGCCATGTATGTCCTGAGCGTGCTTTTGTTGATGCTGGTGCTTCCGGTGGGTTCGGTCTGTGTCGAGCACGTCTATTTCCACAGCGCCGCGCCGCTGATGCTGCTGGTGGGCAAATGGTTCGTGTTCTGGAGCGCGGGTGTCAGGCTGGCGCTCGCCGGGCTGCGCCAGTTCTTTCAGCCGCGCTTCACCTCCGAACAGATCTTCGGCATCGCGAGCGACGACGCGCTCCCGATCGTGCGCGAGCTGGGCGTTGCGAATTTCGCGACCGGTGTCGTGGGCATCGCCTCGCTGGCAAAGCCGGGCTTCGTGCTTCCGGTCGCGATTGCGGCCGCGATCTTCTACGGTATCGCCGGCTTTCGCCACTTGGGCGACCGCGACAGAAACCGCAACCAGACCATTGCGATGGCGAGCGATCTCTTCGCGTTCGTCGTCTTCGCCGCCTATGCGGGTACCATGCTCTTCGCCTGACACAGTCCGAAACCGCGACGCTGGCGTTGGCGACCCGCCCGTCAAAAGCGCCCGCGCCGCTGCACCGCCCTCCATTGCAGCTCCCTCCACTTCGGTGCCAACTCCGGGGGAGGGGCAAACAGTTGCACTTGGCGCAAATGGCTTAGGGGAGGACCCCGCAGTATTTTCGCCGTTCATTAACGCTCGGGCGCAGAAATTTTTCGAGCGGCCCCTTGAAGGTTTTCGGCGCCGCCCTAATTCGATTTTTGCCCGGAAATTCGGGCGCGTAACGGCATCGGAGGTTGCCTTAAAGGAGCAAGGACATGACTGGCGACAGAAAACCGTTGAGCCCGCCCGTAGTGAGGCCGGCCCGAAGCTTTTCGTTTCCGCATGAGGTCGTCGAAGACCCCTCGCTCAGCACGAGCGAGAAGCGCGAGGTCCTGGCGGAGTGGGCGTCGGACGCCTGCGCCGTCGAATCCATTCCGATCCTGCGCTGGCTGCCGGGCACGACATTCCCCGTCACCTACTCGGCCATCGTGGATGCGCGCCAGGCGCTCGACCGCATCGCAGCGCGCGAACGCGAGACGCAGGACCGCCGGGCGGCGTCGCGCGTGGTGATCGCCAATTTCGCCAAGCGGCGCTATGGGTCGAGAACAACCGGGTAGTCCTCCCCCGTCGCCCGCGGTCGCTCGCACCGCCCTCTCCACCAAGTGGAGGGCGAAGACGCGCGATTCACACATTTCACCCGGAACCGAATTTCGCCTCGATCGAAGATCGTCATCGCCCGGACCGGCGAGTTTACACTCCGACCGGGCTCGCGCGCGGATCGGGGTGCCGGCCGGGCGATGAAGATCTTTGGGTATTTCCTTTCGGGAAATGTTCGAAACGGCCGCGCAAGACGGCCGTTCACGATGTGCGAATGTCGTAAGCTCCGTTGGAGCGAGCAGGCACCTCCAACAAAACAGTCCACATCCGTCGCCTCCCGTATAAGCTAAGTTCCCTGCGCATCGACCGGGGCAGGGGCTTGGACAAGGACGACGACAACACGCAGGCGGCACAAACGCCGGACATGAGCGCGGCCGCCATCCTGGCGCTCGGCGCCGCCAGCCGCGCGCGCGCCGACGAGTTTCTCCAGAGCCAGGCCGCGCTGGCGCGCGAGCAGGCCGAGCTCACCCGGCTGCAGGCCGACGACCTGCGCCGCGAAGACGCGGTGCGCCACTGGTCGCTGCGCGTGCGCCACGTCAGCGACGTGATGAAGCTCGCCTTCGAGCTCGCCGTCGCCGTCATCGTGGTGGCGCTCGCCACGTCGATCGGCGGCGCCATCTGGGCCGCGTCGCACGACAACGGCCTCGTCATCGAGGCGTTCTCCGTGCCGCCCGACCTCGTGTCGCGCGGATTGACGGGGCAGGTCATCGCCGCGCAATTGCAGGACAAGCTCACCGCCATGCAGAACGCGACCAAGTCTGGGCGGCCTGCCGCGTCCTATTCCGACAATTGGGGCAACGACATCAAGGTCGAGATTCCCGACACCGGTGTGTCGATCGGCGAGGCCTACCGCTATCTCGCCGGCTGGCTCGGCAACGAGACACATATCAGCGGCGAGGTCTATCGCACGCCCAGCGGCATCGCGGTGACCGCGCGCGCCGGGCTTGCCGGAAGCACGACGGTCTCCGGCGCGGATTCCGATTTCGATGCGCTCATCCAGAAGACGGCCGAGAAGATCTACGAACAGACCCAGCCCTATCGCTACGCGGTCTATCTCCAGGACGTCGACCCCGGGCACGATGCCCAGTCGCGCGCGGTACTCGATCGGCTCGTCGACACAGGCTCGCCGCGCGACCGCGCCTGGGCCTATATCGCGCTCGGCAATCTCGAGGTTTCGGCGAACGCTTTCGACAAGGCAATCCGGGACGACACCGCCGCGATGGCGCTCGAACCCAGCCTCGTGCTCGCCGACAGCGATATCGACAGCTTCCAGAGCACGTTCGGTCACGACGAAGCCTCGCTCGCCGCCGCGCGCAACGCGGTACGCCTGTTCGAGAGCGGCGATGCGATCGATATCAGCGATGCCGCCCACGACCAGATCTTTGCGCAGGAGAAGGCGAGCGTTGCCTTCGCCGAGAACAATTTTCAGGCAGCACTTCGCGTGTTCTCCGACCACTGACGATTCCGGACTACGGCAACAGCGTGGAGAACGCGCGCGAATCCATTCCGGTCGCGCTGGCGCTTCTTCACGACGGCGCGGGCTTTCGCATGACCCTGCACGACATGCCGCCGCCGCGCGGTGTCGGCGACGAAGGGGGACGTTTCGGCAGCGAGCAGCTCGGCGACTACTGGCTCGGAGACTGGAAAGACGTCATCGCGCTCAGGCCGCGGTACGAATCGGCGACGCTCGCGGCCTTCGGCAAGCTCGGCACGACGTCCGCCGCGGTGACCGCCGTGTTCTCGCGCCAGGAATGGCCCTATGTCGCGACCGCGATGGCAATGACCGGCGATGCGAAGGGGGCCCACGCGCTGATCGATAAGACGCCGCCGGATTGTTACACCTGCGTCCGCAACCGCGCCAACATCGACGCCATCGAGAAGAACTGGAACGGCGCCGCCTACTGGTTCGCACGCGCCGTAGCCGAAGCGCCGTCCATTCCCATCGGCTACGAAGAATGGGGCCGCATGCTGCTCGCCAAGGGGGACATCGCCGGCGCCATCGCCAAGCTCTCGCTCGCCCACGACAAGGGTCCGCATTTCGCCAACCCGCTCGAATATTGGGGCGAGGCGCTGATGCTGCAGAACCATTCCGACGCCGCTCTCGCGAAGTTCGAGGAAGCCGCGCGCGACGCGCCGAACTGGGGGAGATTGCATCTGAAGTGGGGCGAGGCGCTGCTGTTATACGGGCGACCGCGACGAGGCAAAGAAGCAATTCGCGATCGCGGCGACGCTGGATTTGTCGCTGGCGGAAGCGACGGAGCCTGGCGAGAGCGAGAGTGCGCTGAGGCCGACCTCCCCCGCCGCGCGCTGGCGCTCGCGACGTCCCCTCCGACAAGCGGAGGGGACTCGGTGCGTTTCCCCCTTCACTGGCTGGAGGGGGAAAGCATTTTCGCGGAGCGAAATGCTTGGGGGAGGACCGCGCCGCGATCCCGCAGGCCCGATTCAATCTCCCGCCTGCCGCAGCGGCACCGAAAGATAGCACCGAACTCCTTGGGGAAGTCGACCGAGACGCGGGCGTGGACGCGGCCCTGGCGGTCGAGGAAGCCGCTTCGTCGTCGTGCGGCACGAAGGCGCCGTGCCAGACGTTGGGACGGATGTAGAGGCCGCTCTTGCCGTCGCACCAGAAGCTGACGAACTTCTCCGGCGTAACGTCGTCGCCGGGCAGCGCCAGCGGCACGACGAAGCTCTCGCCGTCGACCGGATAGATCAGCTGGCCGCCGTCAGGATGATAGTTGGCCCGCCAGATCAGCGCGCGTTCGCGTGGCACGGCGGGCCCGTCCTGTGCGGCCTCCTCCGGCCAGGTGCTCCAGCCGAACAGATAGCTGTCGCCCACCGCGTTGTTGCGGGCGTAGAGCGTGTCGCCGCGCCAGGCGAACTCGAACAGGCCTTCGGTCACCCCGCCCTGATCGCCGGAATTGGCGTCGACCGGCCGCCAGCCCTGCGCCGGCCAGCGCACGATCTCGATCGGGAATTCGTCCGGATCGTCGACGAGGCGCCGTAGCCGTCGAGGCTGGCGTCGGTGGCGACGACCAGCGGCGCCTCGTGCACCCGGCGCACGCCGGTGGTCGGAACATAGGCGATGTCGTGAATGTCCATGTTCGGTTCCTTTGCTCGCCGCCATCTTCTCAGATCGCGATCTCGCGGCCGACCTCGACGACGGAGTTGTGTGGCAGGGCGAGATAGTCGGACGCCCGCGCACTGTTGCGCTGCATGAAGGCGAAGAAGCTTTCCTCCCACCGGGGCAGGCCCATGCCGCGCTCGCGCGAGACCACCGTCTCATGCCCGACGAAATACGTGACGTCGCTCAGGTCGATGTCGCAACCGTCGAGATGCGCCTCGCGCAACAGCGCCGGCACGTTCGGCCGCTCGAGAAAGCCGTAGCGCGCCGTGGCGCGCCAGTAGCCGCGTGCGATCTCCTCGAACGCCAGCCGCTCCATGTAGCGCGACCAGGGCACCGGCAGCGTCTCAAGCCTCAGGATGAAGACATGCTCGTGCAACGCGCGCGCGTTGCGCACATACCAGAGCAGGACGGGCGGCGTCGCTGCTGGGTTCGCGTGAGGAAGACGGCGGTGCCGGGAACGCGCGGGATGCCGGCGCGCGCCATCCGCGCGATGAAATCGGGAAGCGGTTCGACGGCTTGCTCGAGGCGCTCGTTCACCGCTTGCACGCCCGTATGCCAGACGGCCATCGTGCCGTAGACGGCCAACGCAAGAAGCAGGGGCACATAACCTCCGGACACGATCTTTGTGAGATTGGAGGCGAAGAACGCCGCGTCGACGAGGGCGAGCGGCGCCATCACGGCGATCGCCGCCGCGAGAGACCAGTGCCAAATTTCGCGCAGGGCGTGGAACAGCAGCATGGATGTCAGCAGCATCGTGCCGGCGACGGCCACGCCATATGCGGAGGCGAGATTGTCGGAGCTGCGGAAGGCGACGACCAGTCCGAGCGTCGCCAGCATCAGCAGCCAGTTCACCGGCGCCGACATAGATCTGGCCATAGCCGCGCGCGGATGTCTGCAGGATCGGCAGGCGCGGCAGCCAGCCGAGCTGGATCGCCTGGCGCGTCATGGAGAAGGCGCCGGTGATGATGGACTGGCTGGCGATGATGGTGGCCACCGTCGCGAGCAGGATGAGCGGAATGCGCCAGGGGAGGGGACACAGCTGGTAGAAAATGTTTCCTTGCGTCGATCCGCCCGCAAGGATGATGGCGGCTTGTCCCGCATAGTTGAGCACCAGGCTCGGAAACACGACCGCGGACCACGCAAAGCGGATTGGCCTCGCCCCGAAATGTCCCATGTCGGCATAGAGCGCCTCGGCGCCGGTCACGCAGAGGAATACCCCGCCAAGCACCAGGAAGCTCGTCAGTCCGCCGCTGGCCAGATAGGAAAGGGCGTAGCGCGGATCGAGGGCCCCGAGGATGGCCGGGTAGCGCAGGATGCCGCGGATGCCCAGCGCCGCGATGACGAGAAGCCACAGGAGCCATGATCGGCCCGAAGGCGCCGCCGATGCGCTCGGTGCCCTGGCGCTGGATCAGGAACAGCCCGAGCAGGATGACGATCGAACCGGGCATCACATAGGATTGAAAGGCGGGCGTCACGAGGTCGACGCCTTCGAGCGCGGAGAGCACCGAGATCGCCGGCGTGATCGCGCCGTCGCCATAGAGGAGGGCGGCGCCGAAAAGTCCGCAGGCCACGAGCAAGGGGCGCCGCACCGGTCCCGACGTCAGCAGCGTCATGAGCGCGACGATTTCGCCTTCGCCGTCATTGTCGATGCGCATCGCGATGTTGACGTACTTGATCGTCGTCACGATCACGAGCGTCCAGACGATGAGCGACAGCGAGCCCATCACGGCTGCGGCGTTCGGATGGCTGCCGGTCACGTCGAGAACGGTCTTGAGCGTGTAGAGAGGGCTGGTCGCGATATCGCCGAAGACGACGCCCAAAGCCTGCAGGCCCAGCTGTCCGAGGCTTCCGGCAATCTTCGGGCGGCTGTCGCGCTCGGCTGCGGCAAGGGACACGTTGTACTCCGGGAAGGGGCGGCGATGGAAACGGCCGCAATATACTAGCCGGATTTCGCGCGCGACCGCACCGGCGCGCCGATGTCGTTTTTGCGACTATCGCTGCCCTGCGCGGTCCTTCCCCGCGCTTTAGCGCACGAACGCGCGTCATCCCCCGCCCCGCAAGGGCAGGCGAGGTACTCATTCTCTCAAACAGAAGGGACGCGTGGATGGCGTAGGCACGATGCATGAGGACCGCGCACGTCCATGCCCCCTGTTCGCCGCTCGCCGGCGGACATAGCCTGCGTGCCGCAAACGGGAAGGGGGATGAATATGACCGTGCCGCAAGGACGATGTGCGCATTGATTTTGATCGTGGTGCCGACGATCCAATATGGCGGGATGTTCCTGCTCCAATCGCTGATGGGGCCGGCGAGTGCCTATATGGACAAGCCGCTGCTCGAAAACTTCGAACGCGCCGGACACGCTCATGCGGGCGTCATCATCCTGCTGTCCCTGATCGTGCAATTGCTGGCCGACCACGCGACGCTTCCAGGGTTCTTTTGCTGGCTGGTTCGCCTCGGCCTTCCGGTTTCGGCGATCCTCATTTCCGCCGGCTTCTTTCTTTCCGTCATGCGGACGGATCGACTTTACGTGAGCGCGATGGTGAATTTGATTTACGCCGGCGCCGCGCTGCTCGCGCTCTCGGTGCTGCTCCTCGCGATCGGTCTGTTGCGCGCACCGCGAGCGGCGTAGCGGGGGTACCCGCGGGGGAGGACCGGAAAATCCCCGACCATTTTGGGATAGCCATGGCACGCCCACCGGCCTAGCGTCCGCGACCGGACTTGAATGCTCACCCGTCCGGATTGGGGAATACATCGCAAAAATGCGTAAGACCAACTCCCTCCCCATACTCATCTTCTTCTTCATCTTCGGCGTCGGTCTCGCCTTCGCCTATTCGAGCTTCCTGCTGCGCGACAATCGCGACGGCCTGTCGATCGCCGCGGGCTCGGCCGTCATTGCCTTCGTCATCTCCTATTCCGTGAAGGTCGCCGATCAGTGGGAACGGGTCGTGGTGCTGCGGCTCGGCCGCTTCCGCGATCTCAAGGGGCCGGGCCTGTTTTTCATCATCCCGATTATCGAGTCGTCGCCTATTGGATCGACACACGCGTGATCACGTTTGCGTTCAAGGCGGAGAAGACGCTGACCAAGGACACCGTGCCGGTGGATGTCGACGCCGTGCTGTTCTGGAAGGTCGTCGACCCGAAGAAGGCGGCGCTCGACGTTGCCGACTATGTCAGCGCCATCAACTGGGCTTCGCAGACCGCGCTGCGCGACGTCATCGGCAAGACCATGCTCTCGGACATGCTGGAGGGGCGCGACAAGATCAGCGAGGCGCTGCAGAAGATCATCGACATCCGCACGGAGCCGTGGGGCATCAACGTCATCGCGGTCGAGGTCAAGGATGTGCTGATACCGCCGGCGCTGGAGGACGCGATGTCGATGCAGGCGCAGGCCGAGCGCGAACGCCAGGCGCGGGTCATCCTGGGCGACTCCGAGCGCCAGGTCGCGGAGAGCTTTGGCGAGGCGGCCAAGACCTACGCCAACAATCCGACGGCTTTTCATCTGCGCGCCATGAACATGCTTTACGAAGGTCTGAAGAAGAACAACGCTACGCTCGTCATCGTCCCCAGCACGGCGGTCGAGACCATGCAGCTCGGCGGTCTCGCCGGCATGACCGCGTTGTCGGGCTCGTTGGCACAACAACGACCGACCCCGGCCCCCGAAGCTGTGCCGGAAAGAACCTAAGCACGTCTATCCGGCGGGCTCATGACTGGCGCCGCGCGAAGCCCCGCGCCGTCAGTCCCCCTTCACTTGCGGGACCTTCACTTGCGGGAGGGGGCGTCGCGCGAAGCGGGGAGGACCGCGGTCCCGACACCCACACATAGAAACTCGCCGCCGCCAGCGCGTAGAGCGGCCACTGCACCGCCTCGTTGACATATTGCGGCAGCACCAGCGACGCGACGCCGAAGCTGAGCGATGCGGTCAGCGAGATCTGCCGCCAGTGCAGATGAAAGCCGCGCGCGCGCTGCCATTCTCTGAGTTCCTGGTCGTGCCCGGCAACGATCGCCGCGATCGGCAAGTCGTCGCCCATCGCCGCAGGAGCGAGCGGTCCGCTCGATGCAACGGCCACAGCGCTCCGGACGGACGGCGCAGCCTTGTTCACCGCCGCGACACGCGAAACAACAGGAAGGCGCTGCGAAAGAGGGCGCCGTCCGAAGGGCTTCTTGGCCGCCATCGCCGCAACATCCCCCATCGGGATTAGGGATCGATTAAGAAACGCCGCACTGTGACAAGTGCTTGTTTGGACTATGAGCCGCACGACCCTCCACTTGATAAAGCGTAGAATCCTGCAGCGCTTCGGAGAGAGGCCGCCGCAGAATTCCGAGGATTGCCGCTCCCGAAATTCCCGGCTCGCTGCGCACGCAAATATAGCAGGGTGATTTCCGGGCGGGAATTTCCCGTCCAAAACGCCTCCGCGTGCTCCCTGATGATCAGGGACGATCAGGGAGGGTTTTTCAATCTGCCGCGTTCGGCAACGAAATCGCGAGAGTTCGCGTTGGGTTGTTGAGCAGACTTGCTGCCGCCATGGCAGGCTTGCGCCAACGGTCCTCCGCAGGGAGGCCGGCGAGGGGAGCTGCCGTATGTATCCGACGAGTGACGCGCGAAAGTTCAACCTGTGAGTGTCCTTCGGCCCCGCGCGGAAGTCACCGATCGTTGTGCGCCGCACCACCCTATGTCCCGAAGATTTGCCGGAGCGGTACCGACATGCGCTGGCACAGATCATGCTGGACAGCATGTCGCAGTTCGTCGGACTGCTCAGCCCCGACGGCATGCTGCTCGATTGCAATCGCGCCGCGCTCGAAGGCGGAGGACGCACGGGCGAGGAGGTCATCGGCAGGCCGTTTTGGGAGACCTTCTGGTGGCGCGGGGCGCCTCAGGTCCAGAGCGCGCTTCGTGCCGTGATCGCGCGCGCGGCGAAGGGCGAGGATGTTCGCTACGATATTGAGTTCGACGCCGACCCCGACGCCGACATCGTCGTCATGGATTTTGCGCTGTTGCCGGTCAGGGACGACAGCGGGCGCGTCGCCTTCATTCTCGCCGAGGGGCGCGACATCACCGGCAAGAAGGCGCAGGAACGCGCGATCGCACGCCAGCTTGAAGACAAGGTCGCTGAGCGCACCGCCGAGCTCGCCGCCAGCAATGCCAAGCTCCTGGCGCAGGCCGAGATCCATTCCCGCATGGAAGGCCGCTTCGCCTACTTCGTCGAAAGCGTCACCGACTACGCCATCTATACGATGGACGAACGCGGTGTCGTCACCAGCTGGAACGTCGGCGCCTCGCGCATCAAGGGGTATCGCAGCGACGAGATCATCGGGCGGAACTTTTCGTGCTTCTTCACCCAGGAGGATCGCGAGGCAGGCCTTCCCGAACGGGCGTTGGCAACGGCGGCGCGGGAAGGAAAATACGAAGCCGAAGGCTTGCGCGTGCGCAAGGACGACTCGCGGTTTTGGGCGAACGTCGTCCTCGACGCGATCCGCGACCGGAACGGCACGCTGCTCGGCTTCGCCAAGATCACGCGCGACGTCACCGAGCGCCGCGAGGCCCAGATCGCGCTGCAGAAGGCGCAGGCCCAGCTCGCGCAATCGCAGAAGATGGAAGGCATCGGTCACCTTACCGGCGGCGTGGCGCACGATTTCAACAATCTTCTCGCAATCATCATGGGCGGCCTGGAGACGATGCAGCGCGCCCTCGACAACCCAGAGCCCGACCTCGTTCGCGTGCGGCGCGCGCTTGGCAGTGCCAGCGAGGGTGCAAAGCGCGCAGCGACGCTAACCCAGCGGCTTCTGGCCTTCTCGCGCCAGCAACCGCTCGAGCCGCGCTACGTCGAGGTGAACAAGCTTGTCGTGGGAATGTCCGATCTCGTCAGGCGCACGCTCGGCGAGGAGATCGTGGTCGAGCAGCTCTCCGCGCCTGATCTCTGGCCCGTCTTTGCCGATCCCAACAATCTCGAGATCGCCATCCTCAACCTCGCGGTCAACGCGCGCGACGCCATGCCGAAGGGGGGCTATCTCACCATCGAGACGGTGAACACGCATTGGCGCGACCTGACCGGCGAAGACGTCGTTCCGGGCGACTATGTCGTTGTCAGCATCACCGACACCGGCTGCGGCATGGCGCCCGAAATCGTCGATCGCGCTTTCGAACCTTTCTTCACCACCAAGGACGTCGGCCACGGCACGGGCCTCGGCCTGTCCCAGGTCTATGGCTTCGTGAAGCAGTCGGGCGGGCACATCAAGATCTATTCGCAGCCGGGTGAGGGCACGACGGTCCGCATCTACCTGCCGCGCCTGGACGGCGTCGCCGACCAGGCGCCGGCGGCCGAACCTCATGGGACCGTCGCACGTGACGCACGATTGGAGACGATCCTGGTGGTCGAAGACGACGTCGGCGTCCGCCTCAACACCCGCGAAATGCTCGAGGAGCTCGGCTATCGCACCGTCGAAGCCGGCACAGCGAATGCCGCACTCGACGCGCTGCGCAAGCATCCGCAGATCAGGCTTCTCTTTACCGATATTGGTCTGCCCGGCGGAATGAACGGCCAGCGTCTCGCCGAGAGGGCGCGCGAGCTAAGACCCGATCTCAGCGTGCTGTTCGCGACAGGCTATGCTCGCAATGCCCTGATGCGCGACGGACACCTGGAGGAGGGCGTGCAGCTTCTGACCAAGCCCTTCACTTATGTCGCGCTGGCCGCAAAGCTTCACGCCGTCCTCGGGACGATCTCCCGCTCGCGCCGCATCCTGTTGGTCGAAGACGAAGCGCTGATCAGGCTCTCAGCGCTCGACCAGCTCGAGGAGATCGGCTTCGAAGCCGAAGGCGTGGGGTCCGCCACCGAAGCGCTGGCCAGGCTCAAAGCACTGAACGGCGATCTCGTTGCGGCGATCGTGGATGTCGGGCTTCCCGACCGCAGCGGCGTCGTACTGGTCGCGGAAATGCGCGCCCTGCGCCCGTCGTTGCCCATCATTATCGCCAGCGGCTACGGCGACACCACTCTGCGCGCGCGCTTCCTGGCGGACGGAAACATCGTCTTTCTCGGCAAGCCCTACAGGGCCGCCGAGCTCCGCGCCGCGCTGGCATCACTGCACGTCGAAGCGAAGTAGCGAAAATGGCGAAAGAGGGCAGAGCGCTACAAGGATGCGCACTCCGACGCCCCCTGCTACAATGGTGTCATGAAAGCTGTCGAACCCAATGCCGTCGTCAAGATCGGCTCCGTATCCGTCGGCAACGCCTTGCCGCTCGCCATCATCGCCGGGCCCTGCGCGCTCGAAAGCCGCGCACACGCCATGGAGATGTCCCACGCGCTGAAGGAGATCACGACGAAGGCGGGCGTCGGCCTCATCTACAAAACGAGCTTCGACAAGGCCAACCGCACAGGCGCCAATGCCGAGCGCGGCATGGGCCTCGAGCTGGCGCTGCCG
This sequence comes from uncultured Alphaproteobacteria bacterium, assembly GCA_963802815.1. Taxonomy (GTDB): domain Bacteria; phylum Pseudomonadota; class Alphaproteobacteria; order Micropepsales; family Micropepsaceae; genus Rhizomicrobium. The sequence continues at coordinate 247,216 of CAWDKN010000014.1, read as the reverse complement.
ATCTTCGCCGCCATCCGCGAGGAGATGGGCCTGCCCGTGCTCACCGACGTGCACGAGCGCGACCAGTGCGCGGCGGTCGCCGAAGCCGTCGACGTGCTGCAGATCCCGGCCTTCCTCTGCCGTCAGACCGACCTCCTTATCGCCGCCGCGCGCACAGGCAAGGTCGTCAACGTGAAGAAGGGCCAGTTTCTGGCGCCCTGGGACATGAAGAACGTGATCGCCAAGGTGACGGGCGCGGGCAATCCCAACGTGCTCGCCACCGAACGCGGCGTGAGCTTCGGTTACAACACGCTTGTCTCCGACATGCGCGCGCTTCCCATCATGGCTGCATACGGCGCCCCCGTCGTCTTCGACGCCACGCATTCCGTTCAGCAGCCGGGCGGGCAGGGCAACTCCACCGGCGGCGACCGCCGCATGGTGCCTTACCTGGCGCGCGCCGCCGTCGCGGTCGGTGTCGCCGCGGTGTTCATGGAAGTGCACGAGGACCCGGATCGCGCGCCGTCCGACGGGCCCAACATGCTCAAGCTGAAGGACCTGCCGGAGCTGCTGAGCGAGCTCGTCGAAATCGACGCGATCGCGAAGAGACGGCGGGCGAATTAGGCCTTCCTCCGCCGTCGCGCAGCGATGGTGAGAGGGGGACCATTTTCGCGGGCACGCGGAAATGCTGGAAGGGCCCTCAGGCCGTCGCAGCACCCCACGCCGTCGCGATCCCGATGACGTCGAGGATGAGAAGGCCGAGCGTCGCGACCCCGCCGATGCCGAAGCCGAGGCTGCGCTTTTCCGGCGCCTGCATGTAGCCCTGCATGTAGACGATGCGTCCGACGATCCATAAAAAGCCGAGCGCCGGGACCAGCCAGCCGATGGTGCGGAAATAGATTGCGGCCAGCCACAGCAGCGGCAGGAAGATCGCAAGCTGCTCGAGCGTGTTGGTCTGCACGCGGCAGGCGCGCTCGAACTCGGCGGCGCCGGTCATTGCCGGTGCCGGGACATTGTGCTTGGTGCGCATTTGCCCGACGCGCAGGCCCATGTAGAAATACAGAAGCACGGCAAGAATGGTGACGATCGCGCTGAGAAGCGTCGCCGGTACGGCTGTCATTGCGTAACCCCCTCGGTGGCCGCGCAACTCACGGCGCGGATTTCGCGGACTTTAGCGAATTACGTTCGGGGCAGGGAAAGAGAATGGGCCGGCCGGTGGGAGCATGGCCGGCCCAGGTGGCGCGCCTGCTATTGCTGCTGTGGCGCGCTCGGGGACTCGGACGGCTGCATCTGCTCGCGCTCGGCACGGCGCTGGGCGCGGAAGGCCTCCATCTGCTGCTTGATGTCCGCCTGTTTGGCCGCCGGGAGGGCGTCCCATTTCGCCTGCAGATTTTGCGCGAATTCCTGGCGCTCGGAATCCGACATGGCCATGAACTTGTCGCGCTGCTGGTGACGGTAGGCATACCTTTGATCGTCGGTCATGTTCGCGGTGTCGTCGCGCATCTGCACGAAGAGCATCATCCGCTGCTCGGGCGAGAGCATGTGGAACGGCCCAGGCTGATGCTCGCCTTGCTGATGCTCGCCCTGCGATGGCGGCGCGCCCTGGTCCGCCTGGGCGTACGCCCCGGCGCTCGCAAGCACGGTTGCGGCGAATGCGGCCGGAATGATTCTGGAAAGCAACATGAAGCTACTCCTGTATTCGCGTTGGTTGAACGCGAGGTCACGCCCACTCCGTCGCGCGAGGTTTCGCGCGGCTGGCGTCAGGTGCTCCATATTTCCGTCAATTTCATGTCGACTTCATGTTGTTCCCGGAATCGACAAGGGCTGCGTGGCCCACGGCGAAGCTCGCCGAGAGATGATCCGCGATCGCCGGCGTGCAGTGGAGCACGAAGGCAAGACAGGCGCGCCAAAGCAGTTTTTTGAACATTCGCGTGACCCTCATAAGGATCACTTTGTACGCGGCGCCGTGCCCTATTTTGGCAGCATCATGTCAGCTGGCGGGATGCTGCCAGAAGGGCCGGAAGCGCGCGCTCCCGCTGCGCGGCGCTGCCCTTTTGATGCGCGCCGTAAGGCGCGGCGTGGGGTCTTCTTGCTGGCGGGCGAACCATCGCCTAGAAGCGGCCGGCGTTTCGCTTTTCGAGGGACCAATGACCGCCATCGTCGACATCATCGGCCGCGAAGTCCTGGACAGCCGCGGCAATCCGACGGTGGAAGTCGATGTCCGGCTCGAGGATGGCAGCTTCGGGCGCGCCATTGTCCCATCCGGCGCCTCGACCGGCGCGCATGAGGCGGTTGAGCTTCGCGACGGCGGAACCCGCTACGGCGGCAAAGGCGTCGAGAAGGCTGTCTCGGCGGTCAATGGCGAGATATTCGACACGCTGTGCGGCCTCGATGCCAGCGAACAGTCCCGCATCGATGAGATGATGAAGACGCTCGACGGAACGCCCAACAAGGCACGGCTCGGCGCCAATGCGATCCTCGGCGTCTCGCTCGCTGTCGCCAAGGCCGCGGCCGCCGCAAGCGGGCTTCCGCTCTATCGCTATGTCGGCGGCGCCAAGGCGCAGGTGCTACCGGTGCCGATGATGAACATCATCAATGGTGGCGTGCATGCCGACAATCCGATCGACTTCCAGGAATTCATGATCATGCCGGTCGGCGCCCCGAGCTTTCGTGAGGGCCTGCGGATGGGCGCGGAGATCTTCCACGTCCTCAAGAAGCAGCTGCACGATGCCGGCCACAACACCAATGTCGGAGACGAGGGCGGCTTCGCGCCCAACCTCAAGAGCGCCGACGAAGCGCTCACCTTCATCGTCAAGGCAATCGAAAAGGCGGGCTACACGCCGGGGGAGCAGGTGTATCTGGCGCTCGATCCCGCCTCGACCGAATTCTTCAAGGGCGGAAAATACGTCCTCGAAGGCGAGGGCCGCACGCTCGATCCGGCCGGGATGGTGAGGGTCTATGAGGACCTCTGCGCGCGCTATCCCATCGCCTCCATCGAGGACGGCATGGCCGAGGACGACTGGGACGGCTGGGCCGCAATCACAGAGGCGTTGGGCAGGAATATCCAGCTGGTGGGCGACGATCTCTTCGTCACAAACACCGTCCGCCTCGAGGAAGGCATCGCCAAGGGCGTCGCCAATGCGATCCTGGTGAAGGTCAATCAGATCGGCTCGCTGAGCGAGACGCTCGACGCCGTGGAGATGGCGCATCGCGCCGCCTACCGCGTGGTGATGTCGCACCGCTCCGGCGAAACCGAGGACTCAACCATCGCAGACCTTGCCGTCGCCACCAATTGCGGGCTGATCAAGACAGGCTCGCTCGCGCGGTCCGACCGCCTGGCGAAGTACAACCAGCTCCTGCGCATCGAGGAGCAGCTGGGCGACCAGGCGATTTACGCCGGCAAGCGAGTGCTAAAACGTTAATGCGTGCGCGGGCGACGCATTAACGTCGCCTGCTTGACACAGTTTCTCCTTGACCCGGCGAATCAGTGTGTGATTCGGTCGGTGGATGCGAATCAGACGAAGCGTGACGCGTTTCTTCGGCGCGCTGGTGGTCCCGGCGATCGCCACCGCCGTCACTGCTTATTTTGGCTATTACGCGATCTGGGGCGAACGCGGCGCGCTGGCGCTTAAGGACGTCCAGGCGCAGCTCGGCGTGCAGCAGGAAGAGTTCGCGCAAGCGAAAGATGCGCGTTTGCGCCTCCAACATCGCATTTCGTTGCTGGAGCCCGGCAAGGTGGATCCCGACCTCGTCGAGGAGCTCGCCCGGGGCGAGCTGATGGACGGCGCGCCGGGCCAGGTCGCCGTTCCTCGCGACCAACACTGATATTTCCTCAGAATAAAGCCCGCCCGCGCCCGCTGCGCCGTCTTGCCAAGATGGCGCTTGCTTGCCACAACCCCCTTATGCCTTTCGTTTTTTCTGGCCAGCGCGGATTTCGATGAGCAACCCTGTGCCAACCGGCGCCGAGAGCGAGGCGCCCACCCACAACGCCGAGGGCGCGCGCAAGCTCTACGCCGACATGCTCCTGATCCGGCGCTTCGAGGAGAAGGCGGGCCAGCTCTACGGCATGGGCCTCATCGGCGGCTTCTGCCACCTTTATATCGGCCAGGAAGCCGTCGTCGTCGGCATGCAGGCGAGCGTCAGCCCCAATGACCAGGTCATCACCGCCTATCGTGATCACGGCCACATGCTGGCCTGCGGCATGGACCCGAAAGGGGTGATGGCCGAGCTCACCGGCCGCCATGTCGGCTATTCGAAGGGCAAGGGCGGCTCGATGCACATGTTCAGCCGGGAGAAGAAATTCTTCGGCGGCCACGGCATCGTCGGCGCCCAGGTACCCATCGGGACGGGGCTCGCCTTCGCCGACAAGTATCGAGGCGACGGCTCTGTTTCGCTTACCTATTTCGGCGACGGCGCGGCCAACCAGGGCCAGGTTTACGAGGCCTTCAACATGGCCGAGCTATGGAAGCTGCCGGTCGTCTACATCATCGAGAACAACCAGTACGCCATGGGCACGAGCGTCGAGCGCTCCAGCGCCCAGTCGCATTTCTATAAGCGCGGGGTTTCCTTCAACATTCCGGGCGAGGAAGTCGACGGGATGGACGTTGAGGCGGTGGCCGCGGCGGGCGCCAAGGCGGTCGCGTGGTGCCGCGCCGGCAACGGGCCGATCATCCTGGAGATGAAGACCTACCGCTATCGCGGCCACTCGATGTCGGATCCGGCCAAGTACCGCAGCCGCGACGAGGTCCAGGCGGTGCGCGAAAAGCGCGATCCCATAGACCATTACGCGCAGAAGCTGATCCAACGCGGGGTGATGAGCGAGGACGATCTCAAGACTGTCGACAAGCAGATTTGCCAGGTCGTGAACATGGCCGCGGAATACGCGACCGAGAGTCCCGAACCCGATCCCAAGGAACTCTACACGGACGTGCTGGCCTAGATGTCGATGGAAATTCTTATGCCTGCTTTGTCGCCCACCATGGAGGAGGGCAAGCTCGCCAAATGGCTCGTCAAGGAAGGCGACGAGGTCCATTCGGGCGACATCCTGGCCGAGATCGAGACCGACAAGGCGACGATGGAATTCGAGGCGGTCGACGAAGGCCGCATCGGCAAGCTGCTCGTGCCCGAGGGCACCGAAGGTGTGAAAGTGAACCAGCCAATCGCCACGCTGGAGCAGGAAGGCGAAGCGCCGCCGGCGTCGTCGGCGCGAAAGCCGAACGGTGCCGGGACGGCGATAGCCCCGGTCAAGCCGGTCGAGCCGAGACCTTCCGAAAAGCCCGCGCCGAACCCGCCGCCGCAAAAGCCGCCCCGCCCCCGCCGGCCGAAGTGATCTCCGCCGAACCCGAATTTCCCGCCGGAACCGAAACCACGACCATGACGGTGCGCGAAGCGCTGCGCGACGCAATGGCCGAAGAGATGCGCCGCGACGACGCCGTGTTCCTGATGGGCGAAGAAGTCGCGCAGTACCAGGGCGCCTACAAGATCAGCCAGGGCTTGCTGGAAGAGTTCGGACCGCGCCGCGTCATCGACACGCCGATCACCGAACACGGCTTCACCGGCCTCGCGGTCGGCGCGGCGTTCAACGGCTTGAAGCCCATCGTCGAATTCATGACCTGGAATTTCGCCATGCAGGCGATCGACCAGATCATCAATTCCGCCGCCAAGACGCGCTACATGTCGGGCGGGCAGATGGGCTGCCAGATCGTCTTCCGCGGACCCAACGGCCCCGCCTCGCGCGTCGGCGCCCAGCACAGCCAGGACTATTCGTCCTGGTACGCGCATGTGCCGGGACTGAAGGTCGTCGCGCCATTCTTCGCCTCTGATGCCAAAGGCCTTCTCAAGGCCGCGATCCGCGATCCCAATCCCGTGCTCTTCCTTGAGAACGAGATCGTCTACGGGCGCTCCTTCGCGGTTCCGAAGCTCGACGATTTCGTGCTGCCGATCGGAAAGGCGCGCGTGGTGAGGCAGGGCACGCAGGTAACGCTCGTCGCGTACTCGATTTGCGTCGGCCTCATCATCGAAGCGGCCGAGAAGCTCGCCGTCGAAGGCATCGACGCCGAAGTGATCGACCTGCGCAGCCTGCGCCCGCTCGATACGGCGACCGTGATCGAATCCGTGAAGAAGACCAACCGCGTCGTCACGGTGGAGCAGGGCTGGCCGATCTGCTCTATCGGCTCGGAGATCGCGAGCCAGGTCGTCGAGCAAGCCTTCGACTATCTCGACGCGCCGCCGACCAAGGTCGCCGGCAAGGACGTGCCGATGCCCTACGCCGCCAATCTCGAAAAGCTCGCGCTGCCGCATGTTGAGGACGTGATCGCGGCGGCCAAAGCGGTTTGCTATCGGTGAGTGCGATGGCGAAGGATCGGGATTCCGGTACTGGCTTCACTGAGGTTGGCGAGCATTTTCGCCTATTGGATCTGTTTACAGGCGTTCTAGTTTTTGCCGGCGTGCTCGTTCTCACGGGAGGCGTGCTCGGCCTTCGAGACCTCCTGTTGCTGATTCCCGCGCTTGTTCTCTGGCAACTCGCCGCGATGTATCTCTGGGTCTGGTTGGTATTCTGGCTCGCGCATTTTCGTTTCGTCAGGCCTTATTCCGGGGGTGACGCCGATGTTGCCTCCGATCAGAAGTTTTTTCAGGCATTTTTGGAGAACTGGTCGAGCAACAGATATGTGCTCGCCGGCCTTGTCGTCGTATTCAGGACCGTCATCTGCATCAGCGCCTATAGGCTGATCAGGCCGATGTTGGGGACGGGGTGACGCGCCAGATGCCTCTCAGGAACGCGCACTGGAGAAAGGGCGGCTGCCATTGCGGGGCAGTGGCGTTCGAGGTTCTTGCGCCGGATGAAATCGAGATCGTCGATTGCAATTGCTCGATGTGTACCAAGACCGGTTATCTGCATCTGATCGTGCCCGGAGAGCGTTTCCGCCTTTTGACCCCGGCGGACAAGATCACGACCTACACCTTCAACACGGGGGCGGCGAAGCACTTCTTTTGCTCGGTGTGCGGGGTAAAGTCGTTCTACATCCCGCGCTCGCATCCCGAAGGCTATAGCGTAAATTTCCGCTGCCTGGACGCCAAGGACTTCTCCTCGGTGATGACGATCGAGTTCGACGGGCTCAACTGGGAGAACAATGCGGACGCGCTCGCGACGCTCGGGGACGGGCAATGACGACTCTTTTTTTATCCGCGCGTGTTGCGTGCAATCGAACGGGACGGAGCGGGAGCTTTGCAGGAGACGCGCGGTGTCGATTAATATTCTCATGCCCGCGCTGTCGCCGACCATGGAAGAGGGCAAGCTCTCCAAATGGCTCGTCAAGGAAGGCGACGAGGTCCATTCGGGCGACATCCTGGCCGAGATCGAGACCGACAAGGCGACGATGGAGTTCGAGGCGGTCGATGAGGGCCGCATCGGCAAGCTCTTGGTGCCGGAAGGCACGGAAGGCGTGAAGGTCAACGCGCCGATCGCGACGCTGCTCGCCGAAGGCGAGGATGCGAAGGCGCAGCCGGACATCGCCGCCACGATGCGTTCGATCAAGGATGCCATCGTCGTGGCCGTCCCCGCCGCGGACGCCAAGCCGAAAGCCGTCCCGCAAAGCCCGCCGAATCAGTGCGCGCCGCTGACGCCGAGCCGGTAGCGCCAGCCCCGGAAGCCGAAGCGCGCGCAGCGGCGCCGGCGCCAAAAGAACCAGGAACGCGGATTTTTGCCTCGCCGCTCGCGAGGCGCATTGCGCAGCAGAAGGGCGTGGATCTTTCGGCGCTGGCCGGTTCCGGCCCGCATGGTCGTATCGTGAAAGCCGACGTCGAGAGCGCGAAGCCTGGCGCTGCGTCGAAATCGGTTCCAACGGTGACGCCGGCGGTGCAGCCGGGCTCGACGGCTACGGGCGCTCAGGCGCTCGTCGCTCCGCTTCCCGACGCGCGTCTCTACTACAAGGCCGGCGACTACGACGAGATCCCGCATGATTCGATGCGTAAGGCGATTGCGCGGCGGCTCACTTCGGCGAAGACGCTGATCCCGCATTACTACCTGACCATCGATTGCCGCATCGACAACCTGCTGGCGACGCGCGCGAAGCTGAACGAAGGCGCGCAGGGCAAGTTCAAGCTCTCGGTCAACGATTTCGTCGTAAAGGCGGCCGCGCTCGCACTCATCCGCGTGCCGGAGGTAAATGCGAGCTGGACCGACACCGCGATCCTGCGCCACAAGCACGCCGACGTCGGCATTGCCGTTGCGCTCGATTTCGGCCTCATCACGCCGATCATCTTCCGCGCCGAGGAGAAGGGCCTGGCCGTCATCTCGAATGAAGCCAAATCGCTCGCCGCGCGCGCCCGCGAGAAGAAGCTGAAGCCGCAGGAGTTCGAGGGCGGCAGCTTCTCGATCTCAAATCTCGGCATGTTCGGCATGAGGGACTTCACCGCCGTGATCAACCCGCCGCAATCGGCGATCCTCGCCGTAGGCACCGGCGAGCCGCGCCCTGTCGTCCGCGACGGCAAGGTCGAGGTGGCGACGGTCATGACCGTGACCATGTCCTGCGATCACCGGGTGATCGACGGCGCCACGGGCGCGCGCTTTCTGCAGGCGTTCAAGCAGTTCGTCGAAGAACCGGCGTCGATGCTGCTATAACCCGGCCGGGGGCACGCGATGACCGGCACGGCTGAACATGTCCATGATGCAGGCGGCGCGGCGCCGTCCTGCCGCAACTGCGACGCGACCTTGCATGGGCCCTATTGCGCCCACTGCGGCCAGGACACCGATACCCATCGCCGTTCCATCGCCAGCCTTCTGGGCGATCTCATTTCCGACATCGCGAGTTTCGATAGCCGCATCCTGCGCACGACGCGGGCGCTGCTGTTCCAGCCGGGGGAGCTGCCGCTCGCGTTCCACCAGGGGCGCATGCAGCGCTACGTGCCGGCCATCCGACTCTACTTCTTCGTGACGCTTGTTTTCTTCGTCGTGCTCGGCGCGACCGGGATCGCCATCCTGCAGCTCCAGATCACCAGCACGCCGCAGAAGGTGTTCTGGGACGCGAACGGCAATGCCTTCATCCAGAACCCCGCCTACGACAAGGACGATCCCGATAGCATGCAGACGCCGCGCCTGCTTCCGATTCCGCTGGATCGCGCGCGCGCGAAGGGTGGAGCGTTCTCGTTCGGCACCGAACCATTTTTCTTCGCTCGCGTAGGGACGGTCCGCTCGCCGCTGACCGCGGCGCAACGTGCAGAAATGCTTCGGCCCCTGTTGCAAATGGAAGCGGCGCCGCACAACGCGGAAGTGAACTGGTTCAGAAGGAGCCTCAGGGACGGCATGCGCCGGCTCGCCGAAGACCCCGCCTCCATCAACGAACCCCTCACCACGTGGATCCCGCGGGCGCTGTTCCTGCTGCTCCCGCTCTATGCCGCCATTCTGGCCCTTGTGCAGTGGCGCCGCCGCAAGAGCTACTACTTCGTCGATCACGTGGTGTTCTCGCTCAGCATCCACACCTTCGTCTTCGCGGCGCTCCTTGCAGCCGCCGGCCTGGCGCAGTTCCTTCCCGGCGGCTGGGTCGCCTGCCTGCTGCTGCTGACGATTTCGGTCTACATCTTCGTGGCGATGAAACGCTTCTACGCCCAGAGCTGGTTCTGGACGAGCGTGAAATTCGTGACCGTCTCTGCTCTCTACATCACGTTCTGCGTCATTCCCGCGCTCTTCGCCGTAGCGGCGATCGCATTCCTCGGAGGCTCAATTGGCTGACAGTTTCGATGTGATCGTGGTGGGCGGCGGACCGGGCGGCTATGTCTGCGCCATCCGCGCAGCACAGCTGGGTCTCAAGACGGCGGTTATCGAGCGCGACAGGCTCGGCGGCATCTGCCTCAACTGGGGCTGCATCCCGACAAAAGCGCTGCTTCGGTCCTCCGAAATCTGGCATCTGATGCACCGCCTGGGCGAGTTCGGCTTTGCGGCCGACAACCTGCGCTTCGACTTGCCCAAGATCGTCGAACGCTCGCGCAAGGTCGCAGCCCAGCTCTCGAACGGCGTCGCCTTCCTGATGAGGAAGCACAAGATCACCGTGATCGCGGGCGAGGCGAAGCTCACCGGTGCTGGCAAGCTGACCGTTACCAAGGACGGCAAGACGGCGGACTACACGGCCAAGAACATCGTGCTGGCGACGGGCGCGCGCGCCCGCACCATGCCGGGGCTCGAGCCGGACGGAAAGCTGGTCTGGACCTATCGCGAGGCCATGGTGCCGGACATCCTGCCGAAGTCGCTGCTGGTCGCAGGCTCGGGCGCCATCGGAATCGAGTTCGCGAGCTTCTTCCGGACTCTCGGCAGCGACGTCACCGTCGTCGAAGTGCTCGACCGCGTCCTGCCCGTGGAAGACGAGGAAATTTCCCAGCTGGCCGCGAAAGCCTTCGCCAAGCAGGGCATGAAGATCAAGACCGCGACGACCGTCGAAAAGCTCGAGAAGAGCGCGAACAGCGTGACCGCGACGCTGAAGAACAAGGACGGCACGACGGAAACTTTCACCGTCGACCGCGTGATCCTCGCGGTCGGCATCGTCGGCAATGTCGAGAACCTCGGCCTCGAAGCGGCCGGCGTGAAGGTCGAGAAGACGCCATGTCGTCATCGACCAGTGGGGCGCCACCGGCGTTGCCGGTCTCTGGGCGATCGGCGACCTCGTCGGTCCGCCCTGGCTCGCCCACAAGGCCATGCATGAAGGCGTCATCGTCGCCGAGCGCATTGCCGGGGTGAAGGGCGTTCACCCGCTCGATGTCACCAAGGTGCCGGGCTGCACCTATTGCTGGCCGCAGGTGGCCTCGGTCGGCTTCACCGAAGCCAAGGCGAAGGCGTCGGGCCGGAAGATCAAGGTCGGTCGCTTCCCCTTCATCGGCAATGGCAAGGCAATCGCGCTGGGCGATTCGGAGGGATTGGTAAAAACGGTGTTCGACGCGGACACCGGCGAGCTCCTTGGCGCGCATATGATCGGCGCCGAAGTGACCGAGCTCATCCAGGGCTACGTCATTGCGCGTACGCTGGAATTCGACGGAAGCGGATCTGGAGGCGACGATATTCCCGCATCCGACGCTGTCGGAGATGCTGCACGAAGCCGTGCTAGATGCCGACAAGATCGCGCTGCATATCTGACGACCGTCAGACGCCCAGCAGCCTCTTCACGTCTTCCGCCAGTCCTGCTGTGTCGGCCGTCGATGTGGCGACCAGCCTCGCGCGTCCGCCGCGGTCGAAGAAGAACACGGCGTCCGAGTGCATGACGGTGTAGGGCGGGCCGGGCGATACGCCATAGGCGACACGGTAGCGCCGGGCGAGCGACACGAGCGCGTCGTCGGTTCCGCGAAGGCCGTCGATCTGGGGCGCGAAGGCCTGCGTATAGGCTTTGAGGACGGGAAGCGTATCGCGCGCCGGATCGACGCTCACGAACAGCACGCTCACATCCGCCGCGCGGGGACCGAGGCGTTCGAGCATGTCGGCGAGATTGGCGAGGGTCGTAGGGCAGATGTCCGGGCAATGCGTGTAGCCGAAATAAAGCAGAACGATCCGGCCGCGATAGTCGCCTGCGTCGACCGGCGCGTTGTTGCTCGCGCGCATCATGTGGAATTCGAGCGGCGGCATGGCGCCGGTGATATCCGTTGCGTGCCAGGTCGCCTCGCGGCCGCAGGCGGCAAGGGCGAGAAGGGCGAGAAGGACGAAGGCGGAGCGCAGACGCATTGCGGCCGCTTCCTATCACGGATGCCGTGGCGCGCGCTCGCCTGTGACCAATTGCCCGCAGGGCGCATCGGCGCCAGCCGTGGTCAAATGCGCCATGGCCGTTCTGGACTCACCGCGCCCGCGCATCTTGATTCCGCGCGACGGGATTGCCTATGGCGCGCTGCTCGTCGCGGGCGGCGTGATCGATATCCTGTGCCGCTTTCATCCGGCCGAGCTTCCATTCTGGATGCCGTGGGAGTTCTCCTGGCCGGTCTTTCTCGCGACCGCGCTGAGCCTGTTCTGGCACTGGCGCGGATTCCTGGCAATGACGAAGACGGAACGTCCGCCGCTGTGGAGAGGCGCCTCGTTCACGCTCGGCGTGCTGTCGTTCTACGTCGTTCTGCAGACGCATTTCGACTATCTCGCCCAGCACATGTTCTTCTTCCACCGCTTCGCGCATTTCGTGCTGCACCACCTGGGCGCTTTCCTTATCGCACTCGGCTTCGCAGGCCCCGCGCTGCGCGCCGGCATGCCGTCGCTCCTGCTGCCGGTCATCGACTCTGCGCCGGTGAGGCGCACCGTCGACGTCATCCAGCACCCCGCCGTGGCGCCGGTGCTGTTCATCGGGCTGCTCTATTTCTGGCTGATCCCGGACATCCACACCCGGGTGATGCTCGACCGCAATCTCTACGACGTGATGAACTGGTCGATGGGGATCGACGGCATCTTCTTCTGGTGCCTGATCCTCGATCCGCGGCCAATCCGCCCGCGCGATTGTCCTTCCTGCTGCGCTTCCTGCTGATCCTCGGGATCGAGTTGCCCCAGATGTTGCTGGGTGCCGTCCTGTCGCTGTCGACGCGGGATTTCTATCCGGTCTACCGCATCTGCGGCCGCATTCTGGCCATGACCGCGCTGAACGATCAGCACTATGGCGGCCTGATCATCTGGCTGCCGGGAACCTTGATGAGCTTCGCCGCGGCCATTTGCGTCCTGGTGGCGATACGTATCGACGAAGAGGAGACCGAACGTGCGCAGAACAGTGCTTGAACTCGTGCTGGCGGCGGCGATCGTCGCCGCGCCCGCCAGCGCAGCCGATCTCGTCGTGACGAACGCCTGGATTACGGCGCTGCCGGCGCACCTGCCGGCCGGCGGCTACTTCACGATCCACAATGGCGGCAGCCGCGACGTCCAGCGATTACCGGTGCGCCAGTCGGCCGCCTGCGGCATGCTGATGCTGCACAAGAGCTCCGACACCAGCGGCATGGATTCGATGAGCGACATGGACAGCGTCGCCGTGGCGGCCGGCGCCACGCTGGCTTTCGCGCCGGGCGGCTATCACCTGATGTGCACGGATCCGAAGCCGCGATCAAGCCCGGCGCGAAGATCCCGGTCGTGCTGCAATTCGACAACGGCACGAACCTCGCGGTGACATTCGACGTGAGGAACGCGCGGGAGACGTACTTAGTACCCGCTCGCTTCGCCGTCCTTGCGCATCTCGCTCGCGCCCCAGTAGACGTGGTTCTTGGCGTCGAACTGGATCGCCTGGTAGCCGCCGAAGGAGCCCGTGCCGGGCTCGATGGTGTAGCCGCGCTTGGCGAGCTCCGCTTCCACCGCGGGATCGAAGCCGGATCCATCTCGACATTGCCGATGCCGGTCGACGGTTCGCCCGTCACTTCCGAGCCGCCCGTGTGGTACCAGCGCGCCGCGTCGCCGGCTTCCTGCACGTTCATGCCGAAATCGATCATGTCGACGAGACCTGCACGTGGCCTTGCGGCTGCATGTCTCCACCCATCAGGCCGAACGCCATGAACGGGCCGCCGTCCTTCATCACGAAGCCCGGGATGATCGTCTGGAACGGTCGCTTGCCCGGCGCATAGACATTCGCCGCCTTCGGATCCAGCGAGTAGAGCTCGCCGCGATCCTGGAACGTGAAGCCGAGGTGATCGGGCACGAGGCCCGAGCCCATGCCGCGATAGTTCGACTGGATGAACGAGACCATCATCCCGTCCTTGTCGGCGGTGCAGAAATAGGTCGTGTCGCCCTGCGAGAGGCGCGGATCGCCCGGACCGATGTTCGGGTTCGCTTTCGCGAGATCGATCAGCTTGCGCCGCTCGTCGGCATAGGCGTCCGAGAGAAGTCCCTTCATCGGGATCTTCGCGAAGGCCGGATCGGCGTACCACTTCGCCAGATCCTCATAGGCGAGACGCTTGGCCTCCAGCATTGCCGTCAGCGTGTCCGCGGACCCAGCGCCCATCTTCTTCAGGTCGAAGCCCTTGAGGATCTGCAGCATCTGCAGCACGGCGGCGCCCTGCCCGTTGGGCGGCAGCTCGTAGACGTCGTAGCCGTGATAGTTCGCCGACAGAGGCGTCACCCATTCGCCGTGATGGGCCGCGAAATCCGCGTAGCGCAGATCGCCGCCGATGCGTTTGAAATAGGCGTCGATGGTGTGCGCGATGGAGCCCTTGTAGAATTCATCGCGTCCGCCCTTGGCGATCAGTCCGAGGGTGTGGGCGAGATCGGGATTGCGGAAGACTTCGCCTTCCACCGGCGCATGGCCGTCGATCAGGTAGGTCGCCCGCGCATTGTCGAGCTCCTCGATCATCGCCGCGTTGCGTTCGTAGGCCGCCATATTGCCTTTCCAGTACAGCGCGATCAGCTGCGAGACCGGAAAGCCGTCCCTGGCATAAGCGATGGCGGGCGCAAGGTCTTCGGCGATGGGGAGCTTGCCGAACTTGCCGTGCAGCGCGAACCATCCATCGACCGTGCCCGGCACGGTGACCGGCAGCGAGCCGAACGAAGGGATATGCGCGCGATAAGGCTTGCCGGTCTTCTCGGCGACCGCCTTGATCTCCGCGATCAGCTTCGGCAGGTCGCGTCCCATCGGCGAGCGGCCCGAGCCGTTGTAGCCGTAGAGCTGCTTCGACTTCGGATCCCAGACGATAGCGAACATGTCGCCGCCGATGCCGTTCGAGACCGGCTCCATCAGACCGAGGGTGGCATTCGCCGCGATTGCGGCGTCGACCGCGCTGCCGCCCTTTTTCAGGATGTCGATCGCAACCTGCGTCGCCAGCGGCTGTGCCGTCGCGGCCATGCCGTGCTGGGCGAGCACCGGCGAACGCGTCGCCCACACCGCGCCCGAATAGCGATCCCCGCGCGCGACCTGTCCGAACGCGGCATTTGCAACCATCCCCACGGCCATGACGGCAACCCCCAGCGCGACTCGCATCTTGGAAATCCTTGTCCTGCAACAACAAGAATGGACACAAAATAATGGACCACAAAGACACGAAGATCACAAAGGCGGCCGCATTGCGGCCGCAGTTCACAACACGAGGCGTCGCAATTCTTGTTGGCCGCTCACAGCCCCGCAAATCCCTCCGGCGCCTCGAGGCTGTAGCCGAGCTGCCGCATGCACTGGGAATAGATATCGTTGTAAATCCCGTGCGGGTCGCCGTTGCCGGAGACCTGGCGGCGTGCGTCGGCGTCGCCCTGGCAGTGCAGGTTGTCATGCAGGAACCGGTCGCGACCCGCATTGCCCTGAACGAAGCTGCCGGGCGTCAGGTCGACATAGTGATCGCAGCCGGCGAGCACGATCGCGGCGAGGGCGAGAACGGCGTGTCTCATGAAGCTGCTCCGGTGACGGCACGACGATAGAAGGATGAAGGATTGTCACCACAACGGCACGAAGAACACAAAGGGGTCAACGCGCGCCTTCGCGCGCAATTGTTCTTCGTGTCCTTTGTGTCTTTGTGGTCGATTATCTTCTCGAAACTCGCAGCGTTAAGCGCTCCGCGCCGCGCCGAACTTCAGCACCGCATCCACCATCGCGTCGACGTCGCCCGTCTGCGTGCGGTGATTGACGAAGGCGGCGCGGATGGCGAGCTTGCCGCCGATGACCGTGGTGGAAGGCGCGGCGAGGCCGCGTTCCTGGAGGTCGGCGACGATCGCGGCATTGACCCCGTCGGATTGTCGGCGCGCGATAGCGGAAGCAGACGATGTTGAGCGCGCCGGCGCCAGCAGTTCCAGCTCGCGGTTCGGCTCGCGATCGCGCGCTTCGAGATATCGCGCCAGCGCGCAGGTTGCGTCGATCGATCGCGCCGATCGCCTCGGTGCCGTAGATCTTCGAGCGTGAACCAGGTCTTGAGCGCGCGGAAGCCGCGCGACAGGTCGGGCCCGAAATCGCACGGCCAAGGCGACCCGGCGGCCAGCCCGCGCGTCTCGCGGCGCAGATAGGCCGCGGGCGAGGCGAAGGTCGCGCGGTGCTGCTCGCCGTCGCGCACCAGCAGGAAGCCGGCATCGTAGGGCACCTGCCCCCATTTGTGGAAATCGAACGCGATGGAATCGGCCCGCTCGATCCCGTCGAGGCGCGGCGCAGATCTCGGGCGACAGCATGCCGAGCGCGCCATAGGCGCCTCGACGTGAAACCAGAGCTCTTCCTCGTCGCAGAGATCGGCAAGCGCCGCGAGATCGTCGATCGCGCCGGTATCGACCGTGCCGGCCGAGCCGACGACGAGGAACGGCTTCGAGGCCGGCTTCGCGATCCGCGGCGATCGCCGCGCGCAGCACCGCCATGTCCATGCGGAAGCGATGCGTCGATCGGCACCAGCCGCAGCGCGTCCGTGCCGAAGCCCGCGAGATCCATCGCCTGGGCGACGCAGCCATGCGCCGCCGCCGAGGCGTAGGCCCGCAGCAGCGCGCCGCGCGTCGCCGACGCCGCTGGCGCCGCAGCGCGCCGAGCCGCGCCGTCGCGCGCGACAAGCACGGCCAGCAGATTGGCCATCGAGGTGCCGGTGACGAACAGCCCGCTGGCGCCTGCCGGGAAGCCGAACATCTCGCGCACCCATTCGACGATCTGGCGCTCGACCTCGATCGGCATGTGGTCGCGGCCGCCGAGATTGGCGTTCAGCCCCGCCGGCCAGCATTTCCGCCAGCATGCCGACGACCGTGCCGCCGCCATGCACCCAGCCCATGAAGCCGGGATGGGCATTGCCGTCGGCATAAGGCAGCACGATTTCGCATGAATCTCGTCATAGACCGTCTCCAGCGTCTGTCGGCTTGCGGCGGCAGCGGCTCGGAAATGCGCGCGCGGACGTCGTCGGGTATCGGCTGCCAGACCGGGCCGCTCGCGGATGTCTCGACATAGTCGAGCATGTCGTCGAGCATGCGATGGCCTGGCCGCGGCGGCTCCCCAGTCTCGGGATCGAGGGTGACGCCGGCGCGGGCCCGTCCATCGGCGACGGCTCGTGCCGCGCGGGCGCCCGGCGTGAGCGAAGAGCATCGCGCTGAAGGCATCGAAAATCTTTCGCATCTGCGGCGGCTTGTACGGATAAACGTCGGGCGGATCCATATCGTGGACGATCGCGGCATTGTCCGCCTCGAAGACCAGAAGCTTCTCCGTCGCCGTCTCGGCGCAATCGACGACGACATAATCGAGGCCGATCGCGCGCGAACATTTCCGCGAGCGCGCTCGCGTGGCGCGGGCGAATTCGTCTCGAAATTCTGCATGAAGGCGGCTTCCTCCGCCGCGTTTGGCGGCGTTTTCCGCCATGTCGGCATTGAGGTACCAGACCTTCCATTCGTCCGCGATCGCCATGTGGCAGGCATAGGGCTTGCCGTCGACGACGACGACGCGGTATTTGCGGAACAGCCCGTCGGCGCCGGAATAGTCGACATAGCGCGAGAGGAAGAACTCGGCCTCGGGCTGCTCTTCCAGATAGACGCCGAGCGCGTGGCCGTCACCGAGGCGGGTGAGTCTGTAGCCGGCATGCGAATCGACCGGCCGGATGATCAGCGGAAAGTCGCCGTCCTCGAGAATTCGCGCGGTGATATCTCGCCGCCTTCGAGCGCATCCAGCCGCTCGCGGCCGACGCGCGCTGTCATCGGAATGCAGAGGCCCGGCATGCCGCGCAACAACGGATAAAGCTTGTCGCGATCGAGCAACGCGAGCCGGCGCGGCAGGTTGATCACCGGCCGCGGCCAGTCCGCGGTCAGCCTTTCGATTTCCTCCAGGGTTGCGCGCGTCTCTTTGGAGTCGCAGACCACGACCATGGCGACGTCGTGATCGGGAACGGGGTCGGGAAGCGGTACACCGGGAACGACGTACAGCGTCGTCAGTTCGACATCGGAACCTTTGAGAAGGAATTCGATCGGGTATTGCCGCCGATGTCGGTGGCCGCGGCGAGCGCGAGCAGGCGCACGCGCGGCGTAGTCGTCTCGCAAGGCGAGCGGAACAGGCGCTGATAGCCCAGCACCTCGTTCTGGATCGCAAGCCCGGTTTTCTTGTCGCCCAGCAATTGCGCGATGATCGAAAGATCGAGGCCCCGACCCGCGCCGGCGAGATCGTCGGTGACCATTTCCATCATTTCGTTCCACAACGGCTTGAGATCGACGCCCTTGAAGGCCAGCCGCGTGAGCGCGGCCACGCCGGTTCGCGGGGAACAGAAATTCGCACCCAGTTTCACGCGCGATCCGGTCATGCGCCGTCCCCGGTAAGAAGCGCCGCGCCATCGGCGATGAGCAACTCGATCTTCGCGAAAACCGTTGCCACGCGGTCGATTTCGCGTTGCAGGGTTTCCCGTGCCGTTCCCATGTCGAGAGACCAGCATTCGGTCACCAGACGCGCCGACGTGCTGACGCGGAGCGCGGCCGTCGCGCCGCGGTACAGGGGCACCGGCTGGCCGATATGGCAGATCCGGGCGGCGAGGGCCGGCGCGTTCGGCAGCAGATGCGAGCTGTCGGCGTTGAGTGCGCGATACAGCGCGGAGCATGCGCCCGCTGAAAGCAGAACGCCGTCCTTGCGCAGCAAGAACGGGAATATCGACGGCAGCGCCATCTCTTCGTCGTCGACGCGCGGAGCACGCGGCGGCGCAGGGAGGAACTCGAGGCTCGGCGAGGCCGCGATCAGCTCGGGAATGGCGGTGGCGAAGCGCGCCAGCGCCAGGCGCCGGAACGCGGCCGGCACGGCGTAGTAGGCGCGGATTTCCTCGAGCGCGGCTTCCCAGCGGAGCCATTGGCCGAAATTCGGCCGATCGGAGAATTGCACGCGGATCGCGCTCCAGCGCTCCGGCCAATCGAAGCTGGTGCTGTAGGCGGCAAGTCCGCCGGCCCCGCAGCGCAGCGACGCCATCGCGCGTGAGATTTTTTCCGGCACCGCGAGCGCGCCGCTGAACGGCGGACCGGTGAAGAATTTCGATCCCGTCAACAGCACCATGAATCCGTCGTCCAGCAAAGTCCGGATGCGGGTTCGGGAAAGCCGCGCCTGGCAGGCGTCCACGACGATCTGCACCTGGTCGGGCCAGCGCGCGCGGATCTCGCGCAAACAATCCGCGCCGGGGCTGCGCCAGCCGAGCTTCGAGGAATCCATGATCTGCAGCAGGACGTGGCGCCCGGCCGCAACGGCGTTCGAGACCGCGTCTATGACGAGACCGTCGATGGTGTCGGCATCGCGAAGTGCGCCGCTCGCGTCATGCAACCCGACGTTCGCGCTTTCCACGCCGTCGGCGAGACCGGAGATCGCCGAGCCCTTCTCGACGTCGAGGCCTTGGGATGTGCACTCGCCGAAATGCTGGCCGCGTGCGGTCTGTGCCGTGCCGCTGCCAGTTTGGTCGGAACCGACGATGACCGTCGTGAGCGGACCCGGCTTCAACGATCTGGCGACGAAGAGAGCGTGAAGCTGGGAGTTGGTGCCGGATGGCGAGAAGACGATTTCCGCCCCGCAATCGCCGAGCAAAAGATGGCGTTTCAGCTCGCGGCGCATGTCTTCGATGCGGGCTGCGAAGGTTTCGCGCAAGCCGGTCAGGGTCGCTTCCTGAAGCAGCGCATCGCGGGCGCGCGCGGCGCGCAGATAGGCGCGTTCCGAGATCGTCGTCGCGGTGGAAGAAGCGAAGCTGATCACCTCTTTGCGCGGCGAAAGCTTGCAGCCATAGCGGTTGAGGCCATCTGGGCCTGCAATCTCCAGCCTGGGATCGCCGCCGCCCTGCAGAAGCTGGTCGAGGGACCCATAAAGGGCCGAATGCGGGCCGGAGGAGGGGTGAAGCGGCGAGACGTAGCTTCGCGCCGCACTTGACCGGGCGTCTCGAGGTGACATTCCTCTACTCCGTGGCCCCGGCCGTGCTTGCTGATCGCAGGGCACCTTTCCACGGGAACACTGCGCGCAGTTGGTTAATTTGCGCTAAAGACGCCCGTTTACTGCCTCGTACAACGCCCAAATCGGGCTATTGATGCGCCCATGCTCGACGCCACCTTGCGAAATCTGACGGAAATGCCCCGTGTGGCCGCGCTGGCCCGGCTCGGCGGATCCGGCGACCGGATCATGGCAGCCGCGTCCTTTGCTTTTGGGATAGGGGCGGCGGCGGCCATCGCGACAGGCTTCGATCCGGCCGGGCTCGCACTGCTCGTTGCAAGCCGCCTCGCGGCAACCTTTCGGCGGGAGCCGAACGCCACCGGCAGGACCCTCGACTACATCGCCTATGCGAGCCTCCCATTCGCGTTCGCGCTCGCCGATCCTTCCCGTTCGCTCGCGGCGTTGTTCGTGATGCTGGGCCTTCTCGCGGCAGGCATGACGCTGCCCGCCGCAGAGTCGCGCGGCGTGTTCGGCGCGCTGGCACGCCTGACCGAAAGCGCCGAGATCGCGTTGGCTTTTGCGCTCGCTTGCCTCCTTCCGCAACTGTTCAGCGTTGTCGCCTATGTGCTTGGCACGATGTGTTTTGTCTGCGCCGGCGCGCGTATCGCGGACTTCGGCATTGGGGCCGGCATGAAAATCGTCATCATCGGCGGCGGCGTGGCGGGACTCGGCATCGGCTGGCGCCTGGTACAAACCGGCGCGGAGGTGGTCGTGCTCGAACGCGCACAGCCCGGATCGGGTGCGACCTGGGCCGCGGCGGGCATGCTCGCCGTCGCAGGCGAACTCGGCGTGTCGACGACTCCCGAAGCCGATTTTGGGCGCTATGCGAGGGGCTTATGGCCGGCTTTTGCGGCGGAAGTCGAAGCGGCGTCCAATTGCGTTGTCGGTTTCGAAGAATGCGGTGCGCTGCTGGCATCGATGCCGGACGAAGGCAGCGCAGCGTTTGCTGGCTGGCCGTCTGCCGCCCGTCTCGATCCGGCGAAAGCGCGAGAGATTGCGCCGATGTTGACACCTTCCATCGCCGGCGCGCGTTGGGCGCCGGAGGACGCGAAAGTCGATGCGCGCGGGCTGGGTCAAGCGTTGGCCCGCGCCTTCATCGGCGCCGGCGGAACGCTGCGCATCGCCGAGGCCGCCATCCGCTTCGAGATCGCCCAAGGCGGCATCCGGGTCGTTCGCACCTCTCTTGGCCTTCACGAAGCCGATGCCTTCGTGCTCGCCGCCGGCGCCTGGACCTCGCAGATCGAAGGCCTGCCGCGCGAGGCGGTCCCGCCGGTGGTGCCGGTGAAAGGTCAAATGATCGCGCTGGCGCCGCCCGCGGGCGCGGTGCTGGCGAAACCGATCGTCTGGGGCAATGGCGTCTATCTCGTGCCGCGCGGCAAGCGGCTCCTGGTCGGAGCGACGGTGGAAGAGGTCGGCTTCGACACCAGCCTGACACGGGCGGCTGCTAGAGACCTTCAGGCGCGCGCAACGGCGTTGATGCCGGCGCTCGCTCAGTGGGAATTCGCCGATCATTGGGCAGGGCTGCGTCCGGGTTCGCCCGACGGCCTGCCGATGCTCGGGCCCACGGTGGTGGAGGGGCTTTATGCGGCGACAGGCCAGTTCCGGAACGGCATCCTGTTTGCACCGGCCATTGCCGAGCTCCTCTGCCGTCTCGTTCTGGAACGGCGGGCGGAGCCGCTCGCCTTCGATCCGCGCCGTTTCCGCTGACGGCCAGGGTTTCCGGGGGCGTGTCAAAGTGGGGCAGCAGGTCAGTCGGGCATGGCGTACTGGTTTTTAGGCGGCGGTCTTGCGCTGCTGGTTCTGGGCAGCGAGCTCGCCATCCGTGGCGGCGTGGCCTTGTCGCGCGCGCTCGGCATTGCGCCTCTGGTCATCGGACTGGTCGTGATATCGGTCGCGACCTCGTCGCCGGAGCTTGCGATCGCGCTGCGCGCCACGCTCGGCCGCGAACCGGATATCGCGATGGGCACCGTCATCGGCAGCAGCATTCTCAACGTGCTCCTCATCCTGGGCCTCGCGGCCCTCATCCGTCCGATGCCGAGCTCGCCCAAAGTGGTCCTGCGCGACGGCGGCACCATGCTGGCAGCGAGCGTCGTGCTGGCGCTGATGGCGTGGGGCCACGCGATCACGCGGCGCGAGGGCGTGCTCCTGTTCGGTGTCTATGCGGTCTATGTGGCCGCCGTGGCCGTCGCCGACTGGCGCCGCTCGCCCGAGCATTCCGTGCATTGCGCCGATGCACTGGCGCGGCTCGGTGGCGGCGAAACGCCGTCGGCGGCGACGTCCCTGTTCATCCTCGCCGCCAGCCTCATCTGTCTTGTCCTCGGGGCGCATTTCGCAGTGGGCGGCGCGGTCGGGTTCGCGCAGATGTTCCATCTTTCCCCGGCCCTTGTCGGACTGACGGTCGTTGCGTTCGGCGCGGCGTTGCCCGAGCTGTTCCTGGTCGTGGCCTCCTCGGCGCGCGGGGATTCCGGCCTTGCCATCGGACAGCTGATCGGCGCGAACATCTTCAACATCTTGGCCGTGCTCGGCATCACCGCGGCGATCCATCCGCTCGCGGTCGCGCCCGCGCTGGCGGCCGTCGACATCCTCGTTCTCGTGGGCGCCGGAGCGATCCTGCTTCCGATGCTGGCCACGAGCTGGCGCCTCTCTCGCCCGCAAGGCGCGCTGCTGCTCCTGTCCTATGCGGGCTATCTCGCTTTCGTCGCCTGGCGCCAGGGACTGTGGACGCCGCACATGCTGGGTTTGGGATAGATCGCGTCAGGTTCTTCCGGCAATGAGGTTCTTTTTTTAACGCGGAGGCCGCGGAGGAACGCGCTGAGGACGCTGCGCATCGAGGTGTTGGATAGAGGTCGCGCCATTGTCGTTAGTATCGGCGCGCAAAGCGCGCCAACCAATGGTGTTGGGAACGAGGCCCATCGTCCGCAACAACTCGCTTTCCTCTGCATTCCACCGCGTGTTCCTCCGCGGCCTCTGCGTTAAAAAATACCTCGCCGCCACACCGCCGCCCGGTCCAGAATGCGCCCCATGACCGAATTCAAACTTCAGGAACGTCTCGCCGCGGACGCGACCCCCATCGCCGACTGGACGCTGTCGCGCGTGCTGCTGATGAACGATGCGCGCTTTCCGTGGCTCATCCTCGTGCCGAGGCGCGCGGACGTCACCGAGATCTTTCAGTTGAACCCATCCGATCGCGCGACGCTGACCGAAGAAATCGCGCGGGCGTCGGAACATCTCATATCGATCACCGGCATCACGAAGATCAATGTCGGCGCGCTCGGCAATCTGGTGCCGCAATTGCACGTGCATGTCGTCGCGCGCAATCCCGCTGATGCGGCGTGGCCGGGGCCGGTGTGGGGCCACGGCAAGGCCGTGCCTTACGACACCCAATCGCGCGATGCGCTTGTCGGCAAAATCGTAAATGCGCGTTAACCAGGCTGGCACGGCGATTGCTCCGTCTTTCCGACAGGAGAACCGAACCATGCTGGCAGAAGCCACCAAAGCGGCATCGGATGCGTCTGGCGTAGTCGCCGCCTTGCAGAAGGCCGCGGTCGCGACAGGCTCCGATTTCAACTATCTGCTGGCGACGGCAGAGCGCGAAAGCAGCCTGAAACCGCAAGCGCAATCAGGCACTTCCTCGGCCACGGGGCTGTTCCAGTTCGTCGACCAGACCTGGCTCGGCCTGGTCAAGGATTACGGCGCCAAATACGGCCTCGGCAGTATGGCGAGCGTCATCTCCAAGGATGGCGACGGCCGCTACCGCGTGGACAATCAGGCCGACCGCCAGGCAATTCTTGCCCTGCGCAAGGACCCGCAGGTCGCATCCTACATGGAAGGCGAGTTCGCCTGCGCCACCAAATCCACCCTCGAATCCAACCTCGGCCGCAGCGTCTGCGGCGGCGAGCTCTATGCGGCGCATTTCCTCGGACCCGATGCGGCATGCAAGCTCATAACCATGAGCGCGTCGCAACCGACGGCCAGCGCCGCCGCCGCGTTTCCGCAGGCGGCCGGCGCCAACAAGAGCGTCTTCTTCCACGCCGACGGCACGCCCAAGACGGTGCGCGAGGTCTATGATTGGGCGCTCAAGCAGGAAACCGTGACACCGCTTCCGCGCGCGGCACAGAGCGGGGCCGATGTCGTCGCCGGTCCGCGCCTGCGCGGGCAGGGCGCCGGCCTGATCGACTCGAGCGGCGTCGATGCCATGATGGCGAGCGTGTCGAACTGGACGCCGTCTCGCGGCTTCTTCGGCGACCCGGCTGAGACCTCCGCCCTGTCGAGCATGACGTCGCTGCTCAGCCCGGGCGTCATGGACGTGCTGACGTCGATGGCGCAGCATTCCGTGAACTGAGACCGATCTTCACACCGCACCAAGGCAAAATTCTCTTTCGACAAAATCAAAGGTCGTCATCGCCGGCGCGCACCCCGATCCGCGCGAGAGCGCGGTCGGAGTGTAAACCAGCGCGTCCGGCCGACCCCTCTTCTCTCTCGCCGGTAAGAAGAAAATTGAGCCGGCCGGACCGGCTATCCGCCGGCCGGGCGATGACGACCTTCAGGATTCCGTTGATCGGCCCATTATCCCGACGGCAATCATCTGATATCGATCGTCATCGCGGAGTTGTTCTTGTCGTTTCCTCCCGCGACACTTCATCCTGTCTGCCGCATCCCGGGACCATGATTCTCGACCGCCGCCATCTTCTCCGCTTGTCAGGCGCCGCCACGCTCGCCGGGGGCGCCGCGCAAGCGATGCCGATGCAGGCTCTCGCGCTGCCGAGACACGCGATTTCCCGCGGACCCGCGGATCACACCATTCGTATCGCCAACAGCGTGGTCGAGCTCGGGCCGGACAGGTTCGTATCGACGAAGACCTACAACGGCCAGTTTCCCGGTCCGTTGCTGCGGCTCACGGAGGGCAAGCGTGTCGTGGTCGACATCCACAACGACACCGACCTCCCCGAGCAGCTGCACTGGCACGGACAGTTTCTGCCGGTCGACGTCGACGGCGCCGCGGAAGAGGGAACGCCGTTCATTCCGGCGCATGGAAAGCGGCGCATCGCCTTTGCGCCAGGGCCGCCGGGCTTTCGCTTCTATCATTCGCACATGCCTGCGCGGATGGATCTCTCCGCCGGCCTCTACAGCGGCCAGGCCGGTCTCGTCTTTGTGGAGCCGCAGCATGAGGCGGGCGCTTACGACCGCGAAGTATTCCTAACCCTGAAGGAGTTCGGGCCTTATCTGACTCGGACCGAAATGGCGCTCGATTTTCTTGCGCCGACGAACATCGTGCCCGCGTTGCGCGCGCAAGCGCTCGCCGACCTCGATGCAGCGCTGAAGCAAGGCCTGCCGCAAGGCTTCGAGCTGGCCTACGATGTCTTCTCGATCAACGGCCGCATGCTGGGGCAGGGCGACCCGATCCGCGTCAAGCCGGGCGAGCGCGTGCTCTTCCACGTCCTGAACGCGAGCGCGAGCGAGATTCGCGGGCTGGCTTTGCCCGGTCATGCGTTTGCGGTGGTCGCGCTCGACGGCAATCCCGTGCCGCGACCGTTCGCGGTGCCCGCGTTGTGGCTCGGTCCGGCCGAGCGCATCTCGGCCGTCGTCGAGATGAAGACGCCGGGCGTCTGGGTCCTGGGCGAGATCGACGACGACGCGCGCGGGCGTGGCATGGGGATCGTGGTGGAATATGCGGGGCACGCCGGAGCGCCGCAGTGGAGGAAGCCCGCACCGTTTCGCTGGGACTATCGCCGCTTCGGCAACGCGAATGCCGCAGCGCCGCCGCCCGACGAGACCCTGACGCTCACCTTTGCCGCGCGTCCGGGCGGGCGCGACGGCTTCGACGAATTCTCGATCAATGGCGTCGTGTTCGCGATGGACAGGATGGAGCCGCTGTTTCGCCTGGCACGCGGCCGCCGCTACCGGCTTCGCTTGCGAAACGCCACCGACGACACCCACCCCGTCCACCTGCACCGTCACAGCTTCGAGTTGACCGGCATCGCCGGCATGCCGACGGCGGGCGTGATCAAGGACGTCGTGATGATCGGCGGTTTCCAGGAGATGACGATCGACTTCGTCGCCGACCAGCCGGGCCTGAGCCTGTTCCACTGCCACATGCAGCACCACATGGATTTCGGCTTCATGGGGCTGTTCGACTGCGCGTGACTTCGGCGATGGTCTGGAATCGCTCGACCCTCCCTTGAGGGTCAACAGATTCACACATGCCAATGCTGTCATGAGCGGGCTCGTCCCGCCCATCCTTTTTTATCGAGGGTTGACCCATTTGTCGCGAGTGTCGCGAGATGTGTGAGCGTTCGTAGCCCTCCAGGTAGGGTCGCTCGATTTGCTTGTCTCAGAACGTCCAACGCGCACCGGCCTTCAGGGCGAGCAGGGCGCACCGAGAACGACTGGTGTTTCAAATGTCGAATCCAGGTTCCACGGGAACCAATTTTCCGAATACGAATTGAATAGGTCAGCGCAAATATGGCGATCGGACATAGTTGACCGGCATCAATGACGGGAACTCGCGGATTGGACAATTTGAAGTCACGACGAACGCGTGAAGGAGGCGAGATGAACAATGCATGGCAGATGCAGCTGTTTGTTGCCGAGCAGGCGTTGTTGGCGAGCATGGACGGCGTTGAAATCCAGGGCCGCGGCGGGCCGGCGTGGGAGCTGTTCAAAGCGCGTGCCCAGATGGTCAGGCAGTTGCGCCAGAAACTTGCCGCTCTCGATTTCGGTGTAGATCTGCCGGAGAGCCGCCAACCGCCGGAGACGGCGCCGGCCGCCCCCGATAAATTCACGGCGCGCAAGGTCGTTCCGGGTGTTCGAGATACCCTGCGAATTTATCGCTCTTCAAACAGACACGATGCCCCGGACGACGGCGGCCGGACCAGAGGCGCCGTCCAGCACCGGGCATAGGTGCTTCGTGAAGACGTCTTGTTCGGATGTCTCAGAACGTCGAACGGACGCCGAGCGTCACGGCGAGTGGCGCTGCCGGCACCACAAAGCGCGGGTTGGTGAATTGCGGCAGCGCGCCGCCGCCTGTCGGATCGCCATACAGCCCGAACGTCGCATAACGGGCGTCGAGAATGTTCTCCCCCGCGACATAGACAATCAGGCGGTCCGAAAGCGTGTATTCGGCCTGGGCGTCGAGCACGATATAGCCTGACAACGGTCTCTCGAGATTGGCCTCGTCACCGCGCAGGAATTGCGAGGACGCGAGGCGTGCGTCGACGTCGAAATGCAGTGCGCCCGTCGCCTGGTAACCGAGGCCGATCTTTCCGACGTGGCGCGGGATGCTCGGCAAGCGGTCGCCCGGCCGGACGAGGATGTTTCCGTTCGTGTCGGCCCCGGGATTGAAAGCGCTTTGAATGCTGAACGCGCTGCGAAACGTCGCGTCGACGTAAGCATAGCTTATGCGGGCGTCGAGGCTGCGCCATTGCGCGGCCAGCGCGACATCGGCGCCTCGACGCTGCGTCGCGCCGACATTGCTGAAGTACCCTGCGCCGATCGTCGAGCCCGAGCTCACGAACAGAATGTCGTCCTGCGTGCGTGTGTCGTACAGATCGGCCGTCCAGTCGAGCGACGCGTCGCCCCAACGCGAATGTCCTGTCGCGCCGGTCTCGACGGTTCGCGCAAAGACCTGGCGCAAGCCGGGATCGGATATGAAGCTGAGCGGAAACAGGCATGGCCGCGTCGGGTCGGCGCAACTGAGCTCGGCCGCTGTCGGTGTTCGGCTCGATTGTCCGAAGCGCGCATAGACCTGTGTGCCGCGAGCGACCAGCCAGTTCAGCTGCGCCGAGGGGTTGACAGCCGAATAGGCGTGGTCGCCCGACAATCCGCTGCCCAGGCGATCGGAGAGGTCGACACGGTCATAGTTGAACCGTCCCGCGAGTGCGAGCGAGAGGCTCGACGTGATGCCCAGCGTGTCCTGCAGGTACAGACCGGTATCCGTGTTCGTCGTGCCGAGATCGACGTTGAAAACATCGCCGCCCACAAGGATGCCGAGCGGCCTGGCCGTGTCGCCGCCGGGCTGGAACGTCAGATTGGCAAGCGCCGTCGACGATTTGAAATCGCTCGGCGCGTAATCGGCGGTGGCGCCCGCCGTCAGGGCGTTGTCGAAACCCGCGACCGGGGTTGAGACGTCGATCTCGGCGGTGGCGCCGAACGCCTTTGTCTCGGTCGTCTGGATGCCGATCGAGCCGTTGCCTCCCGCGCTCGCGGCAATGGGCCCGCCGCCGGTTGTCGAGAGCGGGTCGACGGTATCGTCCTCCGAACAAAGGAGCGTCGGATCGGACGTGCAGCCCGAGAAGCCGGAGGCCTGCCCATTCGTCGTGTAGACCTGCGTCCATCGCACATAGGCGGCACCGCGAATTGCAATCCGCGCGTTCCAGTCGTAGGCCCCGCGCGCCTGCAGGAACACGAGCCGGTCTCGTGCCGTGTCCGGTATCGAAAATGCCGCCGCAGGATCGTCCTGCACCGGGATCGCCGCGTTCTCGTTCAACCAGTCCTCCGCAACCGTCAGGCTGATATCGGTTTCGCCGGCCCCCTTGCGCATGGCGTAGTCGCCATAGGCCTGGAGCTGGTCCGACGCCGAGGAGCGGCGCCATCCGCCGTCGTGAACGAAGGAGGCGCCCGCATAGAACGCGTCTGCGCCATCGGTCCCGGCCGTCTCGCCAACGAGACGAATCCGATCGAAGGATCCTCCGGAAAGGGCGACGTCCGAGGCCGCGGAGTCGAAGCCCGTCTTCATCCGGATCGCAACGGCACCGCCCAGCGCGTTGAGCCCGAAGATCGGGTCCGAGCCCGGCACGACGTCGATGTGCGCGATCGCAAAAGTCGGCACCAGATCCCAAAGCACGGTTCCCCCGAAAGCCTGATTGATCCGCGTGCCGCCTTGATAGATGGCCAGCCCTTCAGGCGTTCCCAGGACAGGCGAGGCATCGAAGCCGCGAAAATACAGGTCGGGTTGGAAGGGATTGGACTCCGTGTCGGAGAGGATGGCGGAGGGGAGCGCCCTTTGGAGCGTGTCGGCCACGGTGAACGAGGTCGCAGGCACGATCTGACTGGCGTCGATGGATTGCACATCAGGCCGCGCGGCAGCGGTGACCACGATTACCTCGATCGGCTTTGAATCCGCGGCCTGGCACGGCGCGGCAAGCCCCAGCACCATTGCGAGCGACATGAGACCTCGCGCGCGCCTGAGCATCCTCCAACCCCTCGAACATTGCTCGTGCCTATACCAAAACACCACGACGGGCGAACGACGAAGTGGCGCAACTTCAAGAGCTGAGCAACCCTCCCCTCAAGGGTCCCTCAAGGGGAGGGTAGCGCCGTCTGGCTTGCCATTACATCTGCTGCGCAGCATGGTCGCTGGCAGGGTTGGAACCGCATGGACAAGAATTCCATTGTCGACAGCGCCGCACGCGGACCATTCGCGTTCGACAACACCTATGCGCGTCTGCCGGAGCGTTTCTTCGCGCGGCTTGCGCCGACGCCTGTTTCGTCGCCGAAACTGATCCGCGTCAACGAACGTCTCGCGCGCGAGCTCGGGCATCGATCCCGACGAACTCACGACACCCGGCGGCATCGCAATCCTCGCGGGCAATCGCGTGCCGGAGGGTGCCGAGCCGCTGGCCATGGCCTATGCGGGCCACCAGTTCGGCAACTGGGTGCCGCAGCTGGGCGACGGGCGCGCGATCCTTCTGGGCGAAGTGCGCGGCCACGACGGCACCCGCCGCGACATCCAGCTCAAGGGCTCGGGTCCGACGCCGTTCTCGCGTCGCGGCGACGGGCGCGCGGCGCTTGGGCCCGTCCTGCGCGAGTTCATCGTCAGCGAAGCGATGGCCGCGCTCGGCATTCCCACCACGCGCACGCTCGCCGCCGTCACCACGGGCGAAGAGATCCTGCGCCAGGACGGGCCGCAGCCGGGCGCGGTCCTCACCCGCGTCGCCCGCAGCCATGTCCGTGTCGGCACCTTCGAGTTCTTCGCCAAGCGCGGCGACGGCGAAGCGGTGAAGCTGCTCGCCGACTATATATCGGCGCGGCACTATCCGGACGCCGCCGGCGCCCGGAACCCGTATCGCGCGCTGCTCGACGCCGTGATCGCGCGCCAGCGCGTCGCTGGTCGCGCGCTGGCAGCTCGTCGGCTTCATCCATGGCGTGATGAACACCGACAACATGTCGATCGCCGGCGAGACCATCGATTACGGCCCCTGCGCGTTCATGGATGCCTATCATCCCGCGACGGTCTTCAGCTCGATCGATTCCAGCGGCCGCTACGCCTATGCCAACCAGCCGCGGCATCGCACAGTGGAATCTCGTCCGCCTGGCGCGAGGCCTGCTGCCGCTGCTGGGCGACAACGAGGAAACCGCGCTCGCCTTCGCGCGCGAGGCGCTCGGAAATTTCGCGACCCTGTTCGAATCCGCCTACAGCCGCGGACTTGCGGCCAAGCTTGGACTTGCCGGGGAGCAGGCCGGCGATATGGCGCTGGCGCAGGATCTTCTCGACCGCATGACGACGAACCATGCCGAATTCACGCTGACGTTCCGCCGACTTGCCGATTGCATCGCGTCGGCGCCGGACGCCGATGGACCGGTGCGCGCGCTGTTCGACGATCCGGCGGCCTTCGACGCCTGGGCCGTATCGTGGCGGCAAAGACTTGCGTCGGAGACGCGCCCCGACGCCGAGCGGCGCACGGCGATGCGCGCGGTCAATCCCCTGTCATTCCGCGCAACCACCGGGTCGAAGCCGCGATCGTGGCGGCGCGAGAGGGCGATTTCTCGCGCTTCGACGAACTGATGACTGTGCTGGCGAAGCCTTACGACGACCAGCCCGGCTTCGAGGCCTATGCGCAGCCGCCGCGCCCGGACGAGATCGTGCACGAGACCTTCTGCGGGACTTGAGCAGGCGGCGACAGATTCAACGCGGAGGCCGCGGAGGAACAAGCGGGGACGCTGAACACCGAGGATGTCGCGAAGCCTCGCGATTTATCGTCATGAAACGAATCGGCTCGCTTCGCGCGCCAATCAACCAACGACGGCATCGCGCAAAACGACGCGAAAAACTCGGTGTCCTGCGTCCTCTGCGTGTTCCTCCGCGGCCTCTGCGTTGAATCTTTCTCCACTAAACCACCGCTCGCCGGTTGCGCTGCGGAGATTTGCCCCGTAAGGCTCGGGACAAACACCCGGGGCGGAATGCGCGCGACGTTTGCACTGCTGTGGCCGGTCATCGCGACCGTGGCCGTGATCCAGGTCGCGAACGGCGTGCAATCGGATCTCGTCGGCGTGCGCGCCGGGCTCGAGCATTTTCCCGCCTGGACCATCGGCCTGGTGATGGCGAGCTACTATGTCGGCTATTCGACCGCGCCGCTCTTCAGCCGCCGCATCATCGCGCATCTCGGCCATCGCGCCACCATCGCAATCGCGACCTGTCTCGCCGGCGCTCTCATCGTCGCGCACGCCTATGCGTCTCGCCGCCGCTGTGGGCGCTCTTCCGCGTCTGCCTTGGACTTTCCCTCTCCACCGTCTATGTCGCGGTGGAAAGCTGGATCAACGACAACGTCGAGAACGCGAAACGCGGCCGCATCTTCAGCGCCTATGTCTTCGTGCAGATGGTTTCGATGACGCTGTCCCAGGCGATCTTCGGCCTTGGCAATCCGCGCGATGCCTCGCTGTTCCTCCTGGCCGGCGCGCTGTTCGTTCTGGGTGTTATTCCGCTCGCGGGCCTGCATGCCGATCACGCGATGAAAGCGCCGCCCGAGCCGCTCGCGTTGGCGAAGATTTTCAAGGCATCGCCGCTCGGCGCCCTCATCACCATGGTCGCAGGCATCTCCTGGGCGGTCATCGTCACCTTCGGTCCCGTCTATGCGCAACAGCGCGGACTAAACCCGGCGCAAACCGGTTTGCTCATGGGCTCCGCCATGGCGGGCGGCATGGTCATGCAGGTCCCGCTCGGCTGGCTTTCCGATCATCTGGGCCGGCGGCCGACCATCGCGCTGATGTCGGCGGCCGCGGTTGCCGCGTCATTGTTCGGCCTGTGGGCCGATGGCCATGGGATGATTGCGAAAAGCATCGCCTTTGCGCTCGAAGGCGCATCCGTTTTCACGCTTTATGCCATCGCGGTGGCGCAGACCAACGACGCCGTCGCGCCGTCGAACCGCGTTGCCGCTGCGGCAGGTTTGGTAATGCTGTTCGGGCTCGGTTCGATCGGCGGCCCGCTGATCACTGGCTGGGCCCTGTCGCTGGCCGGTCCCGCGAGCTTTTTCGCCGTCATCGCCGCGATCATGTCGGCGAGCTTGGCGGCGGCCGCGCTCACTCGGTAGAGCGCGACCCGCTGAAGTGCCCGCGCGCGTTGCGCGCTATCATGTGGACTCGCGGGCAACGCGCGCGGTGGCGGTTCGGCTCAGGTCGCGCGACCATAAAAAATCTGGAGCGTGATCCGGTTCAGTCGAGCCGGATCGTGCTCTAGTGTAGGTAAGAAGAACGCGAGGAAACATGCCCGAGGAAACCAAGCCCGTCGCCACGCCGCTTCCGGCCGCCACCATCCTGCTCGTGCGCGACGCGCCGGGCGGGCTCGAAGTGTTCATGGTCAAGCGCCATCACCAGATCGACTTCGTGGCCGGCGCGCTGGTGTTTCCCGGCGGGCGCGTCGACAAGGGCGACAACGATCCGGCTCTGCGCGAATTCTCCGACGGCGGCGCGGACTGGAACGACGTCATGCGCGCGATGGGTGCTGCCGCCATCCGCGAAGCCTTCGAGGAGTCCGGCATCCTGCTCGCGCGCGACGCAAAGACGAAGGACTTCGTGACGGCCGAGCGGCTGGCTACGCTCGAGCCTTATCGCAAGCGCCTCGACAGCCGCGAGATCGGCCTCGCCGAAGTCCTGCGCACGGAGGGCGTTCGGCTCGCCTATGACCAGCTGGTGCATTTCGCGCACTGGATCACGCCGGACAACATGCCCAAGCGCTTCGACACGCATTTCTTCCTGGCGTCATCGCCCGTCGGCCACGCCGGAAGCCATGACGGCCACGAATTGGTGGACTCGGTGTGGATCACGCCCGAGAGCGCGATCACTGACCGCAAGAAATGGAACGTGATTTTTCCCACCAAGCTCAACCTGATGAAGCTGGCCGAGCAGAAGACGGTCGCGGGCGCGCTTGCCGCGGCGCGCGCGAAGACGCCGCTGCCGGTCATGCCCTGGGTGGAGCAGGGCCCCGACGGCCAGATCCTGCGCATCCGCGACGACGCGGGCTATGCGCAGACCTCCGCCAGCATGCGAGAGGCGATGTAGGGCGTTGGCGACCTGCTCGACGCGAAAATTTCGTTGTCATTCCCGGCGAGCGAAGCGAGGTAAGGGAACCCAGCGCGCGAGCGTCGGCGAGCACAAGAAAGTTCCACAGCGCGCAGACGCGCGCTGGCTGGGTTCCCTTACCTCGCGCTTCGCGCTTCGCGCTCGCCGGGAATGACAGCTATCGCAAACATCCCTACGCCGCCGCCCCGGACTCCGCTTCTGCGCGCCGTCCGGTCAGCACGATGACGACGATCATGAACGCAGCGATGACGAGCGACGACATGGCGCGGCTCAGGTTGAGCCCGCCATGCGCGACGGGCTTCGTCAGCAGATCTCCCAGCGTCGCCCCGAGCGGACGAGTGAGAATGAACGCCGCCCAGAACAGCAGCGTGTGCGAGATCCTGGTGAAGAAATATGCCGCCGCGATCAGCGCGATCAGGCCCGCGAAGATCAGCGCGCCGCCCTCGAAGCCCGAATTCATCGAATCCGCGGTAAAGTCGCCAAGCGCCGTGCCCAGCGTGTTCGAGATCAGGATGGTAACCCAGTAGAAGATTTCGGCGCGCCTGGTGGTGATCTTCTCCACCGACACGGATCCCGTCGTCAGGCGCCACAGCGCAAGCGAGACGAGGACGCCGGTGAACAGCAGCGCGGAAGCGCGCGGATAGCCGAGCCCCGCGGTGCGGTCGAGATAGTCGGAGATCGTCGTGCCCGTCGTCGTCGTGGCCACGATCACGGCCCAGTAGAGAAGCGGACGGAAGCTGCGCGACGCCACCTGGGCGATCAGCAGCACGACGAAAATGCCGGCGAAGATGAGCGTGCTGATCGCGTAGCCCAGATTGAGCGACATCGACAGCGTATCGCCGCCGGTCTCGCCGACCGTGGTCGCGGCGATCTTGATGATCCAGAACGCCAGCGTCACCGCCGGAACCTTGTTGCGCATGCTCTGCTCGCTCAATGCGGTCTCCGCGAGGGGTTCTCACCACAAAGACACAAAGATAAATGCCGGCTCGCCGTCGGCGAGCCATACTTTTCCTTCGTGCCCTTTATGTCTTTGTGGTTCATTCTTCTTCGTTCGAAGCTGGACGCTAGAAATTTGTCAGAAGCGCGACATACCAGTCTACCGCACTCGTCGCGGCGGCGTTTTGAAGCCCGGGTCCGACGGACGCCATCAGGTGATAGTGCGCATTCAGATCGTAGATCGCGCCGACGCCTGCATAGGTGCTCGGTCTTCCGCCAATCGTGCTCGCCGTCTGGCGGTAAATCTCCGCGCCCAGCTGCAGCGAGGGGGTCACCTGGTCGGCGAGCACCCAGCCATACTGGCAGAAGTTCTGCATGCCGTTGCCGCGGTTGAGCGAGCATCCGCCGCCGCCGAAGGTCGACCAGTCACCCCAGCTGCGCCCGATCCAGATAGGAAGGAAAAATTGCGTGTTGCGCGCGCCGATCGAAGGCGATCCGGCGGGAAGGAACACGCGCGGAAACACGGCGACGTCGACGCCGTCCTCGTCCTGGTGCAGGAATTTGTACTTCGCGGCGAGCTCGATGTTGCCGAGCGTCGCCGTCCCACCGCCCACGCCCGGCGCGCTCCAGCCGAGCGGGATCACCGCGGTGAGTTGCAGGTCCTTGGCACCGCCATAGTTGAAATCGATGCCGCTCTCGCCGCTCGATCCGGCGCGCGCGGTCGTGCCGTCGGCGAAGCCGTAGATTTCGAAATGCCCTTCGTCGGTGGGCGCCGGATCGTCGGTGAGGTAGGGCGGTCCCGCGCATGCCGGCGCGCTCCAGACGAGAAGCAAGGCCGCCAGGGACAGCATCGCGCGGGTGGGGCAGGGCATGCGTCGCTCGGACCTCCGCAGGGTCGGGCCGCGCGCGCGGCGTGGGCGCAGAATTGCCTTTGCGGTCGGGGAGCCGTCAAGCACATTGGCGCCGCGGGAGGACCATCATGACGAAGATCGCACTCGTCACCGGCGCCGGATCGGGGATCGGGCGCGCCTCGGCGCTTGCGCTCGACAAGGCCGGTTTCACCGTCGTGTTGGCGGGCCGCCGCGCGGAAGAACTCGAAAAGACGCGCGCCGCCGCGAGCGATCCGGCGCGCACGCTCTCCGTGCCGACAGACGTCGCCGACGAGTCGTCCGTCAAAGCGCTGTTCGAGACGATCCGCGCGCGCTTCGGCCGCCTCGATCTGCTGTTCAACAATGCCGGAACCGGCGCGCCGCCAGTACCGCTCGAGGATCTCGAGCTCGCCGCCTGGAAGCGCGTCGTCGACATCAACCTGACCGGCGCCTTCCTCTGCACCCAGCACGCGTTCCGGATCATGAAAGCGCAGGACCCGCGCGGCGGGCGCATCATCAACAACGGCTCGATCTCCGCGCATGTGCCCAGGCCGCGATCCGTCGCCTACACCGCGACCAAGCATGCGATCACGGGACTGACGCGCTCGACCTCGCTCGACGGCCGCGCCTACGACATCGCCTGCGGCCAGATCGACATCGGCAACGCCGCGACCGAGATGACGGCGCGCATGGCCAAAGGCGTGCCGCAGGCCGACGGCACGCTGGCCGCGGAGCCGACCATGGACGTGCAGGTCGTCGCCGACGCCATCGTCTACATGGCCTCGCTGCCGCTCGACGCCAATGTGCAGTTCATGACGGTGATGGCCACGAAGATGCCGTTCATCGGGCGGGGGTAGGGCGATGAGCTTTCGTATTCGCGATGCGAGCTTCCCCGACGACCGCTCTGCCGCGCTGTCGTTCATCATGGCCCTGCAGCATTACGAGGGCGGCTTCGAGCCGGACCGCAGGCTCGATCCTGCCGTGGCCGACGATTACTTCGCCGTGCTGATGCGGCGCGTGGCGACGAACAAGGGCAGGATCTTCATCGCGGAAGACAACGCACGGGCCATCGGCTGGGCCGCTTTCCTCGTCGAGGAGAATCCCATCTTCGTCCGCGAGGAAGAGCGCACCTACGGCTATATCGGCGAGCTCTTCGTGAACGAGAACGCCCGTGGCCTCGGCATCGGCCGCTCCCTGATCGCGGCTTGCGAGGATGAAGCGCGCCGCCTCGGCCTGAAGCAGGTGAAGATCGGCGTCCTCGCCGGCAACACCCGCGCCGCCGAAATTTACACGCGCGCCGGCTTCACGCCTTACGCATCGGAACTGAGGAAATATCTCTAACGCATTTTGATTTCAACTCGAGTTGAAAAGCCCAAAGCCGTCATTCCCGGCGAGCGACCGAAGGGAGCGAGGTCAAGGGAACCCAGCGCGTGAGCGTCCGCGAGCGCAAAAGAGTCAGCCAGCGCGCGGACGCGCGCTGGCTGGGTTCCCTTAACCTCGCGGAGTTTATCCTCGCGCCGCGCTTCGCGCGGTCGCGGGGGCTCGCCGGGAATGACGTCGCTTCCGTCACTTCATTCCTGTATCGGAGCGCTGCGCAAGAGGATAGGCGATGCGTCCGCGCGGCCGTTCGCGAAAGGTGGCCTGGCTTTCCGCCAGCCATTCGAGGAATTGAAAGCCGGTTTCCCGGCCCGCCGTCCGCCGCAGTTCGAGAATTGCAGTGCGGGACTTCTTCCAGACCGCCGAGACCGCATGATGGAAAAAGTCGTCGGCGACCCGCGGCGAGACCTCGCCTCGGAACACGAGGATTCCAAGTCCGTCGAGCGCATTGATGAGAGCGAACGCAGAAGGCCATCGCTCGCCGAGCTGCGCCTCCGTCTCATGCGATTCCTCCCCAGGAACCTGCGCGCGACGCGGCGCGCCGGCCGCTGCTGCATTGTAGACGAAAGCGGGCCGCTTCCGATACGAACTACACCAACCCCGCCGTCTCGCGCTGGCTGGGATGCATCACGAAGAAGTCGAGGTCTGCCAGAAGCTTTTCCCACGCCCTCTCGAACGCGTCTGTCCACTCGTTTCCCAACCGCTCCCGGATCGTCGTCGCGACAACACCGAAAAATATCCGGAACACCTCCGGCGGCACGTCGTAGCCGGCATGGGTCACGACCTCGCACTGGATCATCCGCGCCGCGTAGCGGTGCCCGGAGATCGCCCGGATCCTTTTTTTGGTGCTGCGGAGCGAACCCGTCTCCCGCGTCGGTGTGCTAGCGTGTTGCCACCGCGAAAACCATTCGAGCAGGCGTCCACGCCCCATGGGCTGCATCATCACGTTCCGCTACGCCGACGCCACCAACACCACGGGCACGATGACCGTTCCGACCGCCCGTGATGTCGCGATCTATACGGGACGCCTGAAAAGAGACGGCTGCATCATTACGCGGATTTCACCGATGGCACCGGAGACCCCGGCGACGGCTGCGTAGAGGATCGCTCGTCGGGGAGCGGTGCGTTTGCCTCAAGTCGCCCAACTTCGGCGGCTTGGAGGGCGCTGTGCCATCACAGAAAGTGGCTTAACATTAGGCATATCGCATAACTGGTTTGCGGGAACGGGAATTGTTCCCTTTTGCACGTATGCCAACCCGATCGGGAGATAGCGTGTCAACGCCTAAGGAGCGTGCGTCGTGCAAGAGGAAGATTGGGCTGCCAAATTCCGTGGCTGGGCCAATGAGGTCAGGAAGATCGCGCGAGGTATATTCGACGAAGGAGAGCGCCAAACCGTTCTGGACTTTGTCGATGAGTGCGAGAAGTTGGCCGCGAAGACGTCTGGCGCGAACAAGGATCCATAGCGGGCCGATGACGTCTGGATGAGATTGAGGTGGAGCGTCTCCGGCCCTAGGCTCTTCGCCGCGAGAGGATGTCCCTCGATGTCCCGAAATCGACGAACGTTCGGGCTACGCAGCTCACGCCGCTGAGGACTGCGGCGCCGCCGCAACGGTGAGCGCCATATCCACGGCGGTCGTCAGCTCGTCGATCTTGATCGGCTTGGTGAGATATTTGAGGAAGCCCGCCCTCAGGGCGCGTTCGATGTCGCGGGGATTGGCGTTGGCGCTGAGCGCTATGACCGGTATGTGCGCGGTTGCCACGTCGGCGCGAAGGATCTCCAGCGCCTTGAACCCGCTCATGCCCGGCAGATTGATATCCATGAGAATCACGTCGGGCCGATGGGCCCGCGCCAGCTCGATGCCGAGATCTCCGGTGCCGGCGCCGAGAAGGCGCATATCGGCGCGGCGCGCGATCAGCATTTCGACGAGCTTCAGATTGGCCGGGTTGTCCTCGACGTAAAGCACGGTTGAAACGGGAGGCGACGCAAGGGCCTGTGCGAATTCGGGCGTGGCGGCGGCAGCCAGGTCGACCCAGAACACCGTTCCCACGCCGACTTCGCTTTCGACGCCGATGGCACCGCGCATCGCTTCGACAAGCCTCTTGGTCACGACAAGTCCGATGCCGGTCCCCTGTTCGACGCCGGCCTCGTGGCCCAGGCGATTGAACGGCTGGTACAACTGCGCAAGCTTCTCCGGCGTCAGTCCCATGCCGGTGTCGGCAACGCTGATGCGAACCGGACCGGCTACAGGCACGTGGCACTGAACTACGATCGAACCCTTCGGGCGGTTGTACTTGATGGCGTTGGAAATGAGATTTACGAGCACCTGCTTCAGGCGCGTTCTGTCCGCGGACACGAAACAGGGATTGTCGAATGACGGGAATGTCATGGCGATGCCCCGCTTTTGCGCCAGGGGTTCCATCATCGCCTTGCAATCGCCGAGAACTTCCGGGACGGAGACCGGCTCCGGCGACAGCGTCAGTTTGCCGAAATCGATCAGCGACAGGTCGAGCACTTCATTGACCAGGGTAAGAAGATACCAGCCGGCCTGAAGAATTTGTTCGATGCTGGCCGCCTGGTTCGCCGTCGGCGCCGGCTTGTCGGATTCCATCAATTGCGTGAAGCCGAGAATCGCGTTGAGCGGCGTGCGCAGCTCGTGGCTCATGCTGGAGAGAAATTCCGACTTCGCCAGATTTGCCGCCTCTGCAACTACCTTGGCGTCGCGCAACTCGACCTCGACCAGGTCGCGTTCGGTGATGTCCCGCACGAAGCCCGTGAACAGGCGCCTCCTTCCGCGTAGCACTTTGGCAAGCGCCCACTCCATCGGAAATATCGTGCCGTCCTTGCGCTGACCGACCGCGGTCCGGCCCGGAACCGAGGTCCGCAGCTCGCCCGTTTCCCGCAAATGCGCAAGAAACGCGACGTTCAGATCGCGAAAGGGTTGCGGCGTCAATATTCCGGTATTCTGTCCGATGATCTCACTCTCGGTGTACCCGTACAACCGCGTGGCCGCCGGGCTGAAGAACTCGATCGTTCCAAATTCGTCGAAAATATAAATTGCATCTGGTACCGCGTCGAGAATCGAACGAAGCCGCGCTTCGCTCTCCCTTACGGCATCGTCTGCAGCGTTTCTGGCCCGGTCGGATGCCGCCAGGCGATCGGTCATGTCGTTGATGGCGGTTGCCACTTTTCCGATTTCGTCGTGCGATCCAATGTCGATACGTCGCTCGAGATCGCCACGCGAAATCGCTTCAATGCCCAGCATGAGATCGCGCAAGGGACCGTCGATCCGCGCGATGGTTCTTCTGGCCGCACCGACAATGAGGATCAGGGCCAGGAGGCCGCCGATACCGGTGAAGGCGAAAACGTTGCTGCTCTCGCTTTCGGCGGCGACCTGCCGCGCTGCCTGCTGATCGATCTCGGCTTTGGAAATTTCCTGGCCGAGCCGCTGAAACTCCATCGTATAGCGCCGTCCACGTCCCTCCAGCACAATCGCCGACGCACCCTTCATGTCGCCGGCCTGGGCCAGGCGGATGGTCTCCGCGAGTTCGCGAAGTTTGCCGTCGAAGATGCCTGCCAGGCGTTAAATCTTCGGCAGTTCGGGACTGTCGCCGGCCAGTTCGGTCAGCCTCGCGAGCTGCCCATTGTTGTCGACCAACACCTGCCTGTACGGAACCAGATAAACGTCCTGATGAGTGAGCAGATAGCCGCGTTGACCCGTTTCGGCGCTCACGAGTTCACGCGTGTAGTCCGCCAGCGCCTTTCGCACGGCCAGGGTATGTTGCACCGGGTCATTGGCCTCACGGGTGCGCTCGAGCGTCCAGTCAAGCGTGAGTCCGAGGGCCAGCAGCGCACAACACGCCAGGATAGCCAATCGCCAGATGCGGGAACGGATGGTCGTGTCGACGAACCACGCCTTCACGCGGGCGCGCCGAGACGCTCGCCGACCCGGCCTCTCGCAAGATCCATGTTGCGTGTCGCAGGCGCTGCTGGGTTCGGTATCTTGGAACACGTGATGCACTAGCTCGCGTTCCGCCGGTCAACCAGCGACCGACGCTCCGTCACTAGGTAGGGGCACGCGATAAACAACTCATGAGGTCGCGGCACCAATGCCGTCGGCAATTCTACCTATGCAGGCGGCAGTGCCCATGGCAGGGGGTGGCGTTCCTTGGAGCCGCACCCCGCCCCGCCGATACGGCGTTAGATGGGCGACGCCGGAGGCAGACGCGCTGCGTGAGAAAGGCCCTCGGTAGTGCTTTGTTAACCAAGAGGTTTCTATCCCTTTATCGAAAGCTTCTACGGAGAGCGCCGATGACGACGGTTGAGCACGCGCCCGTCACTGGCGAAGAACGGCGGCGATCCGCGCGCGAACGCGTGCGGCTCAGCGCTAAGCTCATTTTTGGCGACTATTCCGTCGGTTGTACGATCCGCGACATCTCGGCGAGTGGCGCCTCTCTGCTCCTGCCCGACGGACGCGACGTTCCCGACGATGTGACACTCGTCATCTGGCACGAGCAAGCCATTCATGCGGCGCAAGTTGTGTGGCGGCTCTCGCCTCTGGTCGCGCTTCGCTTCAAGCCCGCGCCCGTGTGAGAAGGCGCGACTATTGCACCAACCCCGCCGTCTCGCGCTGGCTCGTATGCGTTACGAAATAGTCGAGGTCTCGTAGCAGCGTCTCCCACGCGCTCTCGAACGCGCCCGTCCACTCGCTTCCCAGCTGCTCCCGGATCGTCGTCGCCACCACCCAAAGAAGATCCGGAACACCTCCGGCGGTACGTCGTATCCGGCATGGGTGACGACTTCGCACTGGATCATCCGCGCGGCGTAGCGGTTCTCGCCGACGAAATCGACGATGATCTCGAACACGCGCGCGAGCATCTCGCCCTTGATCGTGCCGGTGGTGTCGCGCGAGAACAGCGGTCTCATCTCCGGATGCAGGTCGAAGAGTCGCGCATAGACGGGCGCCGTCAGGTCGCCACAGCGTTCGGAGACGAGATCGAGGCTCGCTTCGATCGGATTCACACCGCTCACAAGGCGAGCTGCAATATCGCCGCCGCGTCATGCGCATCGCGCACCGGGCGCGGATTGCCCTTGACCACGGGATGCTCGGCCGCGCGCGCCGCGATGACCGGAATCTGGTCGGCCGTGATGCCGACGTCGCCCAGGCGGTGGGGCAGGCCGAGCTCGTCGAGAAGCGCCGTCAGCACCTCGCTTGCCGACGCGCCGGGCCGGCCGAGCGCGGCCGCGATGTCGTTCTGAAGTTCGCCGGTTACGGGTTCGTTCCAGCGCAGCACGGCCGGCAGCATCACGCAGGACGTATAGCCGTGCGGCACGCCATACATCGTGCCGAGCAGATAGCCGATGCCGTGGCTCGCCCCCATGGAGACGCGCCCGAGGCTGGTCGCGGCAAGCCACGTCGCCATCTGCAAGTCGTGCCGGGCCCTGAGATCGCCGGGATCCATTTTGGTGCGACGAAGCGAGCCCGCGAACAGCTTCAGCGCGTGAAGCGCGGTCGCCTGGACCAGCGCATTCGTCCCCGGCGCGCAATAGCCTTCGACGGCGTGATCGAGCGCGCGAATGGCGGTGGAGAGCCAGAGCCATTCCGGCGTGTGCAGCGCGATCGTCGGATCGAGGATGATGGCGCGGCCGCAGAGATCGGGCCCGTGATACAACTCCTTGGCCTTGCGCGCGACATCGGTGCCGCCCGCGAAGGTCGAATATTCGCCGCCGGACAGCGTGGTGGGAACGATGATCTGCCGCACCACGGATGGCAGCGCCGTCGCCTTGCCGGCGAGCGCGCGCAACGCGTCGATGCTGCGGATGTCATGAGTCAGGCAGAGCTGGACGATCTTGACGGTGTCGATCGGCGTGCCGCCGCCGACCGTCAGAATGAGATCGGGTTTGGCGTCGCGCGCGGCGTCCACGCAGGCGATCACGCTTTCGAGCGGCGTGTGCTCGCGGCACTCGTCGAACAGGCCCACATCGTGCGCGCCGAGCGCTTCGCGGATCTGCGCGATGACGTCCGTCTTGCGCGCCAGGGTCTTCGACGCGACGGTGAAGACGCGCTGCGCGCCCGACCGGGTGCGCTCGCTCGTCACCGCTTCCGCCGCAGGCTTGTCCCAATGGACGCGCTCGATGGGCACGTAGCCGTAGCTGCCGGGTTTCATCGCTGGGTCGTCCTCTAAAGTCCGCAATCAGAGAGCGTA
Organism: uncultured Alphaproteobacteria bacterium; assembly: GCA_963802815.1. Lineage (GTDB taxonomy): Bacteria > Pseudomonadota > Alphaproteobacteria > Micropepsales > Micropepsaceae > Rhizomicrobium. Next base: position 204,762 of record CAWDKN010000014.1, on the reverse strand, counting down.
AAGCGGCGTTTTGACTGTAAGGAAATTTATTTTCGGGACCGGCGGTCCCCTTTGGCCGGTAAAAATCCAGCCAAAACCCTGGATTTTTGGTTGGAACATACCAAGAACAAGACTTGACAAGTCTAAAGAGTGGAGCTATAAGTTTCGTCATAGTGAGTTGGTGCGTTCGGCGCTGACTTGTTCCCGGCAGGGGCGGCTTTCTGGTTCTTCCGCTGCCGGATTTCGAAACCCCGACATCGCGCAAATGCCCCGCCCGGCGGCTTTCCCACCGTCCGCAAACGCGTGCGTTTCGCGCAAGTCCCCGATGGAGAATGAACACGATGGCGCGAAAGAGCGCGACGACGACTGCGTCGCGGATCGAGGATATGCACCCTAAAAATAAGAAGCCTCCATTCGATCCGGAAGCGTCGATACATCTCCAGGAGAGCTGCAGGCGCGACGTGGCTTCGGGCTGCCTGATCTTTCTGAAGTGGCAGCGCAAGAAGGGCTATGGCGCAACTTACTATCGCGGAACGCAATGGCTTGCGCATCGCCTTTCCTATTACGCGCTGCACGGGCCGATCGCGAAGGGCTGCTACGTCTGTCACCGCTGCGACAACCGTCTCTGCGTCGCGGTCGAACATCTCTATCTCGGAACGCGGCAGGAGAACGCCACCGGCATGGTTCGCAAGGACCGCGCAAGTTCGAAGTTGCGGCTGCGGAGAGAACAGGTGGTGGAGATCAAGCGTCGTCTGGTCTCGGGCCACTCCTGCGCGGAGGTCGCGAAGGCGATGTCGATTGCCTATCCCACGATCTTCTCGATCAAGTCCGGCCGCACCTGGAGTCGCGTTCGATGGGCGGTCCCCGAAGACGTCCCGCGAGCAGGCCAACCCGGCCTCGACCATATTGCCGTCAACCGCGTTGCGCCGTGGTAGGTCCCGCCGTGGGCGCGGCGCATTCTACCGTCATCACCCGGCGCGCGGATAGCGCGTCCGGCTGACCCAATTGTTTTTTGTGGAGAGACGGACGCGCCGCAACAAATCGTCTTTTCGGCCGTCCGCAAACGCGTGGGTTCCGCGCAAGTCCCATTCAAGAAAGTACACGATGGCGCGAAAGCGGCAGAGCGCGACGACGTCTTCGTCGCACGTGGAGGATGTGCGCCCCGCGAGCGCGAAGCCTCCATTCGATCCGGAAGCGGTGGCACATCTCCAAGCGCGGTGCAGGCGCGACGTGAAATCGGGCTGTCTGATATATCTGAAGGGGCGGCGCGGGAATGGCTATGGTGGGATCAAATATCGCGGAACGGACTGGCTTGCGCATCGCTTTTCCTTTTACGCGCAGCACGGACCGATCCCGAAAGGCTACGGCGTCTGCCACCGCTGCGATAACCGCCTTTGCGTCGCCGTGGAGCACCTCTTTCTCGGCACCCAGCAGGACAACGTGACCGACATGGTTCGCAAGGGCCGCGCCCGGTGGAAGACGCTGCTGACGAAAGAACAAGTCCTGGAGATCAAGCGTCGTCTGGCAACCGGTCACACCTGCGCGGAAGTCGCGAAGGCGATGGCGATTTCGTATCAGACGATCTTCGCGATCAAGTCCGGCCGCAATTGGCGTCACGTTCCATCGCCAGTCTCGGCCCCGGGAGTAGGCTTGCCGGGCCCCGATCGCATCCCGGTCATCCGCTTTGCGGCGTGGGATGGGCCGCCGTGACGTCACGCAAAAATCGCAGACGACAAACTCGCGACGTTTCCCTGTGCAAAGGCTAGCTCGCCGGCGCTACCGCCATGATGGCCAACGCGGCGCGCGCTTCGAGCTCCACCACGACGGCGACGGCGACCGCGTCGGTCGCGTCCTTGATCTGGTCGCGGAAGATGGCGCGGACGGCATCCACATGGGCGTCGACGAGATTGCCGGGAAGCGCGTCCGGCGATCCGAGCTGCTCGATCAGTTCGCAGAGCGACGTGGCTGCGCGGGCAATGAGCGGGAACTCGAAGGTCTCGGCCTGGCCGCGGATGTCGTGGCTGGCGCGGAACAATTCGCCGGCGGTCTTCTCGGATGGGGCCGTCTTGAAACGGTCGCGCGCCTCGCAGAGCTTGTCGACGTCGGAGCCGGCCCAGTCGTTGAACTCGGCCTTCAGGGTCTCGACCGCCGTCTCCGCCCGCTTGATCGCCAGCAGGTCGAACCCGCTGCCGCTTCCGGCTTTTGCCTTCAGCATGTTGGGCGGCATGAACAGTTCGATCGGGTGCTTATTGGCCATGCTTTCCCCTATCGCGCGAGCGCGGCTCTCGGCGAGTTGATGCCGAGGGATGCGGTACGGCGCTCGGGTCCGCGATACTCCTCGTTCGCGCGCCGCCGGCGGCACGGGCCGAAATAGCTGCCGGTGCGCACGAAGGGCCGCGGATGCTCGATCACGGAGCCGAGGCGCGAGAGGATGCCCTTCACCGAGACGGGCTTTGCGAGGAACTCGTTGATGCCGGCATCGCGCGCCTGGCGTACATGCTCGGCGTTTGTGTGTCCGGTCAGCATGATCATGGGAACGAACGGATTGGGGGTCTGCGGCGACTTGCGGATCGCCAGCGCCAGCTCGATGCCGGTCATGCCGTCCATCGCCCAGTCGAGGAAGATCACGTCTGGATTGCTGTCGCGCAGCATATTGAGCGCGCGTTCGCCGTCCGCGGCCTCGGTGATGTTGGTCGCGCCGAAGGCCTGCAGAATTGTGCTGACAAGCTTCCTCATATGCAGGTTGTCGTCGACAACCATCAGCTTCAGCCTGTCGAAGCGGTAGCCGCTCATGACCCGGTTTGCGCCCTCGAACGCGTTGACCGGAAATTCTACTTAACGAGCGTTAACGCGCCGTGAAGCGGGAACCGTTCCAGGCGTGTTAATCGAGGAACTGCTCGGCAAGGATTCGCTCATCGAGGCTATGGCCGGCGTCGAACAGCATGGTCATGGCGACGCTGCGGTCCTGCGCGATATCGACGGCCGTCACGTCGCGCACCTCGAGGTCGTCGGCGACCGCGCTGACGGGGCGCTTGGCCGCCTCCAGCACCTCGAAGCGCACGCGTGCGCGGTGGGGCAGGAGGGCGCCGCGCCAGCGCCGCGGCCGGAAGGCGCTTATCGGCGTCAGCGCCAGCAGCGCGGCATCGATCGGCAGGATGGGTCCATGGGCGGAGAGGTTATAGGCGGTCGAGCCCGCAGGTGTGGACAGCAGGATGCCGTCGCAGATGAGCTCGGCGATGCGGGGCTTGTCGTCGACGAGCACGCGGATCTTCGCCGCCTGCCGCGTCTGGCGCAGGAGGGAGACTTCGTTGAAGGCGAGCGCGTCGCGGGACACGCCGCCGGCATAGGCGCGCATGCGCAAGGGGTGGATCTCGGCCGGCTCTGCGGCGGCGAGGCGCTTGTGCAGATCGTGGGGATGATACTCGTTCATCAGGAAGCCGACGGAGCCGAGGTTCATCCCGTAGATCGGTTTGCCCGTCGGGCGGAAGGCATGCAGCGTCTGCAGCATGAAGCCGTCGCCGCCCAGCGCCACGACGACATCGGCCGCCTCGGGACCGGCGTCCTGGTAGCGCGCGCGAAGGTCGGAGAGAGCCGCTTGCGCTTCCGGCACGTTGGCGGCGACGAAATGGACCTTCGAAACCATGCTTAGCCGCCGGTCAGCGACATGTGACGCGCGATCGCCGGAGTTCTTGTGGCGGCGGTCGATCATGAAGTCGTGGCCCTTCGGCTTGCGCGCGATGGCAAGGTCGATGGCCTCGTCGAGCCGCGCGTCAGAGGCGCTCGCGCGCAGAGGGCCGCGCAGATCGGCGGCGTCGTCCTGGCCAAGGCACATGAACAGGGTCCCGGTGCAAGTGAGGCGGACGCGGTTGCAGCTCTCGCAGAAATTGTGCGTGAGCGGCGTGATGAATCCGAGGCGGCCGCCCGTCTCCGCGACGCGGACATAGCGCGCGGGGCCGCCGGTCTTGTGATCGCTGTCTTCGAGCAGATAGGTCTCGGACAGCCGGGCGCGCACCAGCGACAGGGGCAGGTATTGCGCGACCCGATCGCCGTCGATCTCGCCCATCGGCATGGTCTCGATCAGGGTGAGGTCGAAACCGCGGCCATGCGCCCATTCGAGAAGGGCCGGAATCTCCGTCTCGTTCACGTCCCTGAGCGCGACGGTGTTGATCTTGACCTTCAGGCCGGCTTCGGCGGCGGCGTCGATGCCGGCGAGCACTTTGGACAGATCGCCCCAGCGCGTGATGCGGCGGAACTTCTCGGGGTCCAGGGTGTCGAGCGAGACGTTGATGCGTGCGACGCCGGCCGCCGCCAGCGGGCGCGCGAAGCGCGCGAGCTGGCTGCCATTCGAGGTGAGCGTCAATTCCTTCAGTCCGCCCTTGCCGATCTGCGCGCCCAGCCGTTCGAACAGCCGCATGACGTCGCGCCGGACCAGCGGCTCGCCGCCGGTGATGCGCAGGCGCTCCACGCCCTTGCGCACGAAGGCGAGACAGAGCCGCTCCATCTCCTCGAGCGTCAGAAGCTCGGCCTTCGGCAGGAAGGTCATGTGCTCGGACATGCAGTAGACGCAGCGAAAATCGCAGCGGTCCGTCACCGAAACGCGCAGATAAGAGATGGGCCGGCCGAACGGATCGATCATCGTTGGAATGTAGGGAGTAAGCCCGCGTTTGTCATGGCGAGGGTTACCTCGCACGGTTTCTGGACGGGCGATTGGCAGCGCTCGGTGTCACCCGCCGCCCCTTGAGGGCATGGCGAAGGGCGCCGCGCAATGCGTGGCGGGGAGGACTAGCCCGCCCGCAGCGTCGCCAGGGCGACAGGGCGGGAGTGGTCGTTGAAGATCGCGTCCACGGCGGCCAGTTCGGCTGGAGTGACGGCGCCCGGCAGGCCGTGTGCCTTGCGCGACAATGTGTAGACGGTGCCGAAAACGCAGCGGTCGATGCCAACGGCCCGGCAGGCGAGCGCGACCGCCTTGGGACCGCCCTCGTAAAAGCGGCGGCGTAGCTCTGCGACGGGAAGGTCGACGAGACAGGCGAGCGCGAGATCGAAAAGATCGATCTGGCCCTGATGCAGCACGCGCAGGAGAAAGCTGGCTTTGAGCTGGCCCGAGGCCGCGAGCTTGTCGACGAGCTTGCGCGCGCCCTCGGCGGCCGTCGCCTTCGGCAGCAGGGGCTCGTGTGCGATCGCCGCGGCGGCGGCGTTGACCGCTTGGCTCAGTCGACCCGGCGCGATCTGGTAGTTCCGCGAGATGTAGGTCTTGAGCGCGTCCGAAACCCAGTCGCACATTTTCAAGGCGAGGGCAGGGGGCAGGTCGGGCCGCTTGGACAGCGGTTCCTGCAGCGCCGCGAGGCGGCGGGATTTCTCCACCAGTGTCTCGTAAGCACGGTTTGAAATCTTCGCGGTCGCGTTGTGCACCAAGCGGACGAGAACGGTCTCAGCCTCGCTTTTGACCAGGGCGTCGGTGACCTGTTCGCCGATGTTCGGGCGTTCGGCGACCGCTTCGTGATGGGAAACATCGCTCTCGGCGATGAGACGCAGGGCGTCCTCGTCGGTGAGGAGGGGACTGCGCAGGATCAGCGGGCGCGCGACTTCGATGGCGTCGTCCACCAGGAGCAGGATCAGGTCATGCGGCGCGGTTGAGTCCTCGGCCAGCCTTTCGGCCAGCGCGATGCGGATCGCCATTTCGACGTCATGGGTGAGCCGGCGCAGGATGTCGGTCATCAGCGCGCGTTCGCGCTTGTTCAGGTAGCCGCCCTGGACGCGATAGAGCGAGGCGACGGCGAGGTAGATTTCGTCGCGCATGGTGCTCTGCGGATTTGCCGCGAGCTGCGCCAATCGTGTCATGTCGCTCATGTCCAGCGCCGTCAAACCCAAGTTGATGCCCCGATGCCCCGTGAATTTTTCCCGGCGTCTTCCCCTGTAGCAAAGCAGCGTTAACAGCGTGTTAAGCTAAAGGCTCCTCAAGGTTACCAGAATCGTCACCATGACCTCCGAAGCGCCGTTCATCCTGGCGATTGACCAGGGCACGACCTCAACCCGGGCGATCCTCTTCGATTCCGGCGCCCGCCCGGTCGCGAGCCACGCCATCGACCTGAAGCAGATCTACCCTGCCAATGGCTGGGTCGAGCACGATGCGGGGGAGATCTGGGCCGCGGCGCTTTCCTGCGCGCGCGCCGCGATGAAGGGGGTGAACGCGAAGGAGGTCGCCGCCATCGGCATCACCAACCAGCGCGAGACGACCGTCGTCTGGGACCGCCTGACGGGAAGGCCACTCCATAACGCCATCGTCTGGCAGGACCGGCGCACGGCCGATCGATGCCGGGCGCTCAAGGTGCGAAAATGGGAACCCAAGATCGCGGCCAAGACCGGATTGCTGCTCGATCCCTATTTCTCGGCGACGAAGATGGAGTGGCTCCTCGACCACATTCCCGGCTCGCGAGCGCGCGGCGAGACGGGCGAAATCGCCTTCGGCACCGTCGATGCGTGGCTGATCTTCAAGCTGACGGGCGGACGCGTCCACGCCACGGACGTGACCAACGCCTCGCGCACGATGCTGCTCGATCTGAAGACGCTCGCCTGGGACAAGGACCTGCTCAAGCTGTTCGGCGTTCCCTCGAAGATGCTGCCGCAAGTGCGCGACAGCGCCGGCGATTTCGGCGCGACGGAGGCCGAGCTTTTCGGTGCGCCGATCCCGATCCTGGGCGTGGCCGGCGACCAGCAGGCGGCCGCGTTCGGACAGGCTTGTTTCGCGCCGGGCGACGTGAAGTCGACCTATGGCACAGGCTGCTTCGCACTCGTCAACACCGGCAGCAAGGCGCTGCGGTCGAAGAACCGGCTGCTGGCGACGAGCCTCTACCGGATCGGGAAGAGGTCGGTCTATGCCATTGAGGGCAGTATCTTTATCGCGGGCGCGGTGGTGCAGTGGCTGCGCGATGCGATCGGCGTCATCCGCAGCGCCGAAGAGATCGAAGCGCTCGCCCGCACGGCGAAAGACGCCGACGGACTCTATTTCGTGCCCGCGTTCACGGGGCTCGGGGCGCCCTACTGGGATCCCGACGCGCGTGGGGCCATCGTCGGCCTTACGCGCGACATGGGCGGGGCGGAGATCGCGCGCGCCGCGCTCGACGCGGTCTGCTACCAGACGCGCGACCTGATTGAAGCCATGGCGCGCGACATGAAGAGCGCCAAGCTCGGCGCGCCGAAGGCGCTGAAGGTCGATGGCGGCATGGTGCGCAACGACTGGTTCTGCCAGCGGCTTGCCGATCTGACCGGCCTTCCCGTCGAACGGCCTCAGGTGACGGAGACGACTGCACTCGGTGCTGCCTACTTGGCAGGGCTGGCGGCAGGGTTATTCAAGGACACGAAGGATATCGCCGCGCGCTGGGCGCTGGACCGGCGCTTTGTTCCAGCAACCAAATCGGCCCGGCGCAACGCGCTCTATGAGGGGTGGAAGGCAGCCGTTCAGCGCGTCCGCGTGGTTTGACACCTCGTCGGGTCGGTATAAGTCTATAAGCGACCGAATTCCGCTCCGAGGAACATCATGAGCAGTGCAGCCCGCAAAATGCCGGAAGTGACCGCGATCAAGCCGCTGGAAGGCAAGGTCAGCGCCGAGGAATGGGCGCTGCGCGTGGACCTCGCCGCCACCTATCGCCTGGTCGCAATGCATGGCTGGGACGACATGATATTCACCCACATCTCCGCGCGCGTGCCCGGCCCCGAGCACAATTTTCTTATCAACCCCTACGGTATGATGTTCGACGAGATCACCGCGTCGAGCCTGGTGAAGATCGACGTCGACGGCAACAAGGTGGGCGACTCGCCGTTCCCGGTGAACCCGGCCGGCTTCACCATCCACAGCGCCATCCATATGAACCGCGAGGACGCGGGCTGCGTCATCCACCTGCACACGACCGACGGGGTCGCCGTCTCCGCCCAGGCCGACGGCCTTCTTCCCCTCGACCAGCACGCGATGATGCTGGTCGGGAACATTGCGTATCATGACTACGAGGGGATCGCTCTCGATCTCGACGAGCGTGATCGGCTGGTCAAGGACATGGGCGGCAAGCATGTGATGATGCTGCGCAATCACGGCACGCTGGCGCTCGGCAAGACCTGCGCCGATGCGTTCCTGCGCATGTACTATTTCGAACGCGCCTGCTCGATGCAGGTGCGCGCGCTGTCCGGCGGGGTCAAGCCGAACTGGCCGAACCAGGGCGTGCCGGAAAAGACTTCGGCGCAGGGCCAGATGGCGTTCGACGGCCTGGTGGGTGCGCTCGCCTGGCCGGCGCTGCGCCGCAAGCTCGACCGCACCGACGAGAGCTATAAGCATTAGGTGGCGAGGGCTGCCCTGCCTGTGAGGGGAGGGCCAAAAAATTTGCGGCCATTCCCCCCCCCCGAAAATCCTTCCGATTTTTCGATCCTCCCTCCAGGGGAGGGTCGGTCGCAAGGTTGCATTATTTGAACTCAGGAGCTCCCCATGAAATTCGGCGTCGGTCAGTCGGTCAAGCGAACGGAAGACATCCGCTTCGTTACCGGGCAAGGTCAGTACACGGACGATCTGCGCTTTCCAAACGAGACCTATGCGGCGTTCCTGCGAAGCCCGCAGGCGCATGCGAAGATCACGTCCATCGACATCTCGGCGGCGAAGGCGGCGCCAGGCGTTGTCGAGGTACTGACGCAGGACGATGTCGACGCGACCGGTGCGAAGACGATGCCCTGCATGGCGCCGATCCGCAGTCGCGACGGCACGCCGACCAAGATGACGGCCAAGCCGCTGCTGGCGAAGTCCGGTGTCACGTTCGTAGGCGAAGCTATCGCGATGGTGATCGCCGAGACTTATGCGCAGGCGAAGGATGCGGTTGAACTGATTGCCGTCGAATTTGAATCGCTCGATGCCGTCGGCACGCTCGCCGCGGCGCCGAAAGGGCCGCAGATCTGGAGCAACGCACCGAACAACGAGGCGTTCGACTGGGCGGACGGCGACGAAGCGGCCGTGAATGCCGCGTTTGCCGCCGCCGCGCACACGGTCGCGATCGACGTCGTCGAGAACCGCATCACCGCCATGCCGATGGAAACGCGCAATGCGATCGGCCTATATGACGCAGCCGCCGGCGAATACACGCTCTATACGGGCTCGCAGGGCGCCGGAAACGTGCGTGGCGCGCTGACGCGCGGGGTGATGACCAACGTCGCCGAAGACAAGGTGCGAGTGATCACGCGCGACGTTGGCGGCGGCTTCGGCATGAAGGGCTTCCTTTATCCCGAGCAGCCGCTGGTCCTGATCGCCGCGAAGAAGTCGGGCGCCCGGTGCGCTGGAGCTCCGAACGCACTGAAGCTTTTCTCGCCGACGATCACGGCCGCGACATGCTGACCAGGGGCGAACTTGCGCTCGACAAGACCGGCGTCATCCTGGCCATGCGTATCACCGGCACCGCCAATCTCGGCGGCTATCTCTCGCTCTACGCGCCGTTCATCCCGACGCTCGCTGGCGGGCGCATCTTCGGCGGCGTCTACCGGATCCCGACGCTGTTCGCCAACATCAAGGGCTATTTCTCGAACTCCGCGCCGGTCGATGCCTATCGCGGCGCCGGCCGGCCGGAAGCGGCCTATCTGATGGAGCGCCTGATGGACGCGGCCGCGGCCAAGACCGGCATCGACCGTGTCGAGCTGCGCCGCCGCAATCTGCCCACGCCCGAAGAGCTTCCCTACAAGAACTGGACCGGGGTCTCGTTCGACTTCGGCAACTATCCGCACATGCTGGCGGAGGGCCTGCGCCGCGCCGACATGGCGGGCTTCGCGGCGCGCAAGGCAGAATCCGCGAAGCGCGGCATGCTGCGCGGCTTCGGCTTCGGCTATTACGTGGAAATCACCGGTGCTGCCGGTACCGAACCCGCGGCAGTGAAGTTCACCGAGAACGGCGGCGTCGAGCTCTATTGCGGCACGCAGTCGAACGGGCAGGGCCACGAGACATCCTTCGCGCAGCTGGTCGCGGAGAAACTCGGTGTGCCGTTCGAATCCATCACGGTGAAGCAGGGCGACACGAACTGGGTCAACGGCGGCGGCACGGGTGGCTCGCGTTCGCTCAACATGTCGGGCGGCGCGCTGATGGTCTCGGCGGACGAAGTAATCAAGAAGGGCCGCGCGGCCGCGGGGCAGGTGCTTCAGGCCGGCGGCGCCGAGGTCTCCTTCAACGTCGTCGAGAGCATCGGCCGCTTCCGAGTGGCGGACAGCGACCGTTCGATCTCTCTGGGCGAGCTCGCGGTGACGCTGAAGCGCGAGAAGCTGCCGGGCTTCGAAAACGGTCTCGACAGCGAAGGCATCTACAACGGCCAGGCTCCGACCTTCCCGAACGGCTGCCATGCCTGCGAGGTAGAGATCGATTCCGACACCGGCAAGGTGCAGGTCGTCTCCTATCATGTGCTCGACGATTTCGGCCGCGTCATCAATCCGATGCTCGTCGCCGGCCAGGTGCATGGCGGGATCGTGCAGGGCCTGGGGCAGGCGCTGCTGGAGAACATTGTCTATGACGAGACGAGCGGGCAGCTGATGACCGCGAGCTTCTCCGACTATGCGATGCCGCGCGCGGACGACATGCCCGATATCGAGTTCGCCTATGAAGAGATCCCGTGCGAGACGAACGCACTCGGCGCCAAGGGTTGCGGCGAGGCCGGAACCGTCGGCGCACTGCCGGCGGTGATGAGCGCGATCGCCGACGCGATCGGAATCGTGCACATCGACATGCCGGCGACACCCGAACGCGTCTGGCGCGCGCTGCAGGCGAAGAGGGCGGCTTAGTGGAAGAGCGACCCGCACTCAGCGGACGGCGCGCCTCACGTTGACTTCGTAAGCGAAGGCGGGAGAAAGTCGGCGATGAACTCGAGCCAACTCGTTAAGCCCCCGGCGGATTCCCGAACCGTCCGGCGTAAGCCCGAAAGCCTCGCCAAGCTCAAGCGCGCGTCGAGAAAATTGTTCGTCGAGCGCGGCTATCACGCCACGCGCCCGCAGGACATCGCGCGCGAGGCGGGGTTGGGACACGGTACGTTCTATCTGCACTATCCCGACAAGAAGGCGTGCTTCCTCGCCTTCGTCGACGAGGCGCGCGAAGAGCTCGACGCCTATCTGCGCGCGCGGCGCACGCCCGGCGCTTCGCTCGAGCATCGGATCGCCTCGATGTTGAATGCGATCTACGACTATTCGGAATCGCATCCCGGCGTGTTGAGCGCCGCGATGACCGACGAGTTCATCATCGATGCGGAAGGCGTGCAGGCCGATCCGCTGCTCGTGCGCTGGGGACGCGACTGGGCGGATGTCATCCGCGAGGCTGCCCGCGAAGGCGAAGCGGTCGACATCTACGACTACGACATCGTGGGACAGGCGATCCTCGGCGCGATCCACCAGACCGGCGCCGAAGGCGCACGCACCGGCCGCACGCGCCAGGACGTCGTCGCCACGCTGTCGCGCTTCATCGTGCGCGCTCTGAAGCCCTGACTTTGGTTTCCGCGTGCTTCTTCCTCGCCGAGATGCCCGCTCCCAGGGCATCTCGCTCGCTGCGTCATTGGTGCGCGAAATTTCGCCCGCCAGATTGACAGAAACGAAGAACTGACAAACTATCAGTAAAGCGCATGCGGCACGCGCATAAGACAAAACCGGAGGAAAGCCGATGGCGAAGCTCAGCTTCACGCGCGAAGAGATCATGGCGGACCACGCCTACGCGCGGCCGCACATGGAGGCGGGCTATCGGCTTCATGGCGGCTTCGATGCGTCCGGGGAGTACATCTCGCCGCGCACGCTGCATCGCTGGCCGGCCGTTCGCGCCTGGCGCGACGCGCTTGAGCGCCGCAACCAGCCGCTTGTCGACGCGACCGTTCAGCTGCTGAAGCGCGGACCCTATCCGACCAACGAGCAGCAACGATTCCTGCTGGGCCATGGCTTCGGCGAGACGCTGTGGAATTCTCTCACCATCACCGGGATCATCGAGGCGCGCGGCATCGCGCTTGCCGCCGCAACGGCGCCCGACTTCCAGAAGATTGTCGTCGAGGATATCTCCGACACCTGCCTCGGGCATCTGAACAAAGGACTTCTCAACGCCCACGGACTGGATGAAGGCGGCAACAAGGCGAAGGGCGAGGGCGGCCACGACGACATGTGGTTCGCCGCGCGCGACGCGCTGTTCGGCAAGAACGCCTATCCCGTCCCCACGGTGCCCGACAGCATCTCGCGTCCGGAAACGGGGCGGCGTATTGCCGCGAGCTTCCCAAGGAATACGAGGACTGGATTCTGCTCCTGATGAATGTGCTCATCATCGAAGTGAAAGCCGAAAGCTTCTTCGCGTTCTGCCAGACGGTGATGCGCGATCCCGCCAATTTCACCGACCGGCATCCCGCGGCGCTGCACGCTGCCGAGCTGGTCGAGCGCATCCGCACGGACGAGGCGATCCATGTCGCCTATCTGCAAATGGCCCTGTCGGAGCTGCGCAGCTTCACGGTGAAGACGGTCGACGGCAAGACGGTCCCTGGGCTCCGCGATCATCGACAAGGCCTGGTCCGACATGATCGCAGTGGCACACGGTCACGAATTCGGACTTCGCGCGGAACCAGGCGCGCGACAGCGATCCTGGCGCGGCTGAAGAGCAAACCAAACGGCGCGGTCCTCGCTTCGCAATTCGACTCCCTCGAGTTCAAGGCAGCAGCAGAATGAAGGACTTCAAAGGCAAGACCGCGTTCGTCACCGGCGGCGCGAGCGGCATCGGCCTGTCCATGGCGCGCCAGTTCGGGCGCGCGGGCATGAATGTCGTCGTTGCCGACATAGACGAGAGGGCCGCGCGCGGGGCGGCGGAACGCCTCGTCTCCGAGCAGATCAAGGCTGTGCCCGTCGTGGTCGATGTGACCGATAGGGGCAGCGTGCGCGAGTCAGCGCTCGAGGCGATTGCGGCATTCGGAAAGATCCATTTGGTCTGCAACAACGCCGGCGTCGCCGTCGGCGGCCCGATCGGCACCGTGAAGGATCGCGACTGGGACTGGATCATCGACGTGAATCTCAAAGGCGTGATCTACGGGGTCGAGACCTTCGTGCCGCTGATCAAGGGACATGGGGAAGGCGGACATTTCGTCAACACCGCCTCGATGGCGGGAATGATCAGTCCGCCTGGGATGGAGCCCTATACGGCGACAAAGTTCGCCGTCGTGGCGATGAGCGAGGGCTGGGCCGCTCAACTCGCGCCGTTCAACATCGGCGTCTCGGTGCTCTGTCCGGGCTTTGTGCGCACACGCATCCATGAGAGCGGTCGCGCGCGGCAGGACAAATATGGCGGCACGGCCGAGATCGATCCGGGCTGCAGGGTACGCGCGAACAGGGCGCGCAGATGGTGCTGAACGGCATCGATCCGGACATCGTCGGGGCCCGTGTCGTCGAGGCCGTGCGCGACGGCGAACTCTATATCTTCACCCATCCCCACTTCGTGGACTTCGTCGAGGCTCGGTTCGCCGGTATCCGCGCGGCGTTTGCCAAGGCCGCCCAGAGCGAGGCGCTGAAGGCGGTGAAGGTCTGGCCGTCGCCCATGCCGCCGGCCGCGCAGCAGTGACGGGTGTCGGGGAGGCTGGGACCCGAGCGGCACCGGGGCTCTTCACCACAGAGGACTCTAATGGCTGCGTAGAGGTGCGCTGAAGGCGGCGCCCGAACTCACCCAACGAGACTTGCCTTCAAAGCCTGGCTGACGCGCTTCGCGCGCCGACTTGAATGGGCGATAGAGTTCGGCGCCGGACTAAGGACTCGATGTCCTGCGCACACCTCTGCGCAGCCATTGCGTCCTCTGTGGTTAAGGTCCCGGGTGCCGCAGCGCGGCAGACGCATGGTGCCCAGCCTCTATCCTCGTCAGTGCGACAGCGCGCCCCCTGTACTTAAGAATTAGTCGCAACTATAGTCCGCGCGTAGCTAGGAAAAAGATCGCCCGTGGCCATGAACCGTGTTGCGTTGCTTTTGTTCGCGGGTCTGCTCGCATCTCCTGCCTTCGCCGATCCGGGCCAGATCCCGGTGCGGCTAAAGGATCACAAATTCACGCCGTCCGAGATCCATGTGAAGGCGAACCAACCGACCATCATCGCACTTACCAACGACGACGACTCCGCGGAGGAATTCGATTCCCCGGCGCTGAAGGTCGAGAAGGTCGTCGCCGGCCACAGCGAGGGCGCTGTCCGGCTGCGCCCGCTCGAACCGGGGAAATATCCGTATACAGGCGAGTTTCATGCAGAGACGGCGCGTGGCGTCGTGATCGCGGAGTAGACGATGCTTGCGGCGCTGCTCATCGTCTTTCGCGAGGTCATCGAGGCCGGACTGATCGTCGGCATCGTGCTCGCAGCGACCAAGGGTGTTCCCGGGCGCGGGCGCTGGGTCGCAATCGGCATCGCCGGCGGCCTGCTCGGCGCGTGCCTGGTCGCGGCCTTCGCCGGCGAGCTTGCATCGCTGTTCGCGGGCAACGGCCAGGAGCTTTTCAACGCGAGCATCCTGTTGCTCGCGGTTGGCATGCTGACCTGGCACAATGTCTGGATGGCGAGCCACGGCCGCCAGATGGCCGCCGAGATGAAAAGCGTCGGCACGGCCGTCGCTTCGGGCGAGCGCACGTTGGCCGCGCTTGCGGTCGTCGTCGGCGTCGCGGTGCTGCGCGAGGGCTCTGAAGTCGTGCTCTTTCTCTACGGCATCGCCAGCCAGGGCGGGACTTCGAACGCGGCGATGATCGCCGGAGGCGTCTTGGGGCTGGCGGCCGGCGCAGGCGTCTCCGCATTGATGTTCTATGGTTTGCTCGCCATTCCCGCCGGACGGCTGTTCGCCGTAACGTCGGGGCTCATCACCTTGCTGGCCGCCGGAATGGCCTCCCAGGCCGTGCTGTTCCTGCAGCAAGGCGGCTATCTCGAATACCTGACCGCTACTGTGTGGGACACGTCCTGGCTGTTGCCTGAGGACGGCATCGCCGGACGCCTGCTTCACACGCTGATCGGCTACAGCGACTCTCCGAACGGCATGCAGCTCATTGCCTATGGCGCGACGGTGCTGACCATCGTGCTGCTGATGCGGTTCGTCCGTCATCGTGGGCCGCGCACGGCGGCCAAGCTTGCGCAAGCACGCTCATAAGCTCGAATAGACGGCTTCGATGAGAGCGCGGTTGCGCGGGTTTTGCCAGCGCGGACCCATGTCGTTGGTGACATAGCCGAAGGCAATTCCGCCTTGCGGGTCGCAGAAGCCGAGCGAACCGCCCGCGCCGAAATGGCCGAACGCCCCCGGATTCGGGACCGAGCGCACGCTCGGGTTGCGTCAACTGGAATCCGAGGCCGAAACGGCTGACACGTTCGGTGACAAGGTCGGGGCCACGGGATTGTTCCCTCGTTGCCTGCGCAAGGCTCTCGCGATCCAGAACGCCGATGCCGTCGATCTCGCCGCCGTTGGCGAGTGCCGAATAAACGCGCGCGATGCCGCGCGCATTGCCGTGTCCGTTGGTCGATGGGATCTCCGCCTCGCGCCACGTCTGTCGTTCACCCAGCCGGCGCCCGAGAATCCCAACGGGTTCCAATAGGCGTTCCACCGCATGAGCTGGTGATCGTCCGCGAGATCGGGCTTGTGCGGGTTGCCGGGCCAGAGAAATTCCGCGACGCGGTAATGTTCCGATTTCGGCAGGCCGATATGTACGTCGGCGTCCAGCGGAAGCGCTAGCTCCTCGCGCAGGAACGTGCCGATGGTTTTCCCCGACACGCGCCGCACGATCTCGCCGACGAGAAAGCCGAAGGTGTTGACGTGATAGCCGTGCGCCGTGCCGGGCGTCCACCAAGGCCGTTCGCGCGCGAGCGCGTCGATGATCGTCTGCCATTCGAGCATCGCCGCGTCGTGCAACGGCGCGCGCAGCGCCGGCAAGGCCGCGCGATGCGTCAGCGCGTCGCGAACGGTGATCGCGTCCTTTCCGTTCGCGGAGAATTCGGGCCAGTAGCGGGCGACAGGCGCGTCGAGGTCGAGGCACCCGCGCTCCGCCAGCCTCAACGCTGCGATCGCGCAGAGCGCCTTGCTCACGGAGAAAAAGTTCACGATCGTATCGCGCTGCCAGCGGCGCTCGCGCGCGACGTCGGACCAGCCGCCCCAGAGATCGACGACCACGCGTCCTCGGAGCGCGATGGCGACAGCGCCGCCGCGCTCGGCATGATGGTTAAAATTGCCGGAAAACGCCTCGCGAACGCGCATAAAGCGCGGTTCGCAAAATCCGTCGATTTGTCCCTGGGGATTCTGCGTAGTCATTTTTTTTTGCCTCGCCGCGGAAACCCTGGAAGATCCATTCAGAATGACGTCCCATTTTTAACGCAGGTTAAAGGGTCGTAACGCCTATCATCCCCCATGGTGGGGATGGCGGCCGATCAAGCGGAATCGACGATCCACGCGCGTGGGCGGAGCTCGACGCGCGGCACCATCCTCGCGGCCGCGCGCCGCGTTGCCGCGCGCGACGGCATAGAAGCAATTTCGCTCAGCGCCGTCGCCAACGAAGCGGGATTTGCGCGCGCCGCCGTGTACGGTCTTTTCCGCAGCAAGGAAGACCTCCTTCATTCCGTCGTAGCCGACGATCTGGACGTGATCGCGCGGATCATGCGCACTGCCGGCCGGTTTGCCGGAGCCGCCGGCTTTCAAACCGCCGCCTTCTAAAATTATACGCTTCGACAGTGCGCGGGTGGAAGAGTTCCGGAGAGAATCCGATCCGCGCGCGACAGGCCTCGCGGTCTTATCGCTTGACGCGGTCGAGGACGAGGACGCCGTAACGGCAACGCCGAAGCAGGCGGTGTCGGTTGAACCGATCCGGCAATACAAACCGGCCGAACCGGTGCTGCTGCTCGAGCATCGCCAGTTCGAAGCCGCGAACGCGCCCGTCGAGATCCCCTTGTCGGGATTGGTGATCGATTTGCCGACTCCGACATTCGACGAGCCATTCGCCGAATTGCCAACGCCCGCACCGGACGAAACCCCACAGCCGGAAGAGACGGCGATCGCCCCGCAGCCCTTCGGCTGGGCGGCGGACGCGGGTTCGCAACCATTGGAGCCGCCGGCGGAAACGACGTTCGACGAGGACTCGGCGCGCGCGGGTTCGAACGATGCGCAGGACGCGGCGGAAGAGCCGGCGATCGAGACACGGTCCTTCGACGCGCTCGTTCAAGACGTCGTGAACGCGGCCTTGTACGGCGCGGAGCCGGCGCCGGACGAACACGCCGAGCCAGCGGCGGTGCCGATTGCAGTGGCGGTCGCCGAAGCGTTGGAGCAGTCCGCCACAACGCTCGCCGATGCGCCATCCGAAACGACGGCCGAGGAGCCGGCTTCGCAGGACCAGAGGCCGCTTGCAGACCAGGCGGACGGCGTGACCGCCCAAGGCGCGTCTGCCCGCGCGCGGCGAACGCATTCGCCTCGCCGGTAAACGCGTGCTCGCGACGCCTGAACTCAAGGAGACAATACGGGAACTCGCGCCGGCGTTTTCCCCCGAAGGCGATGCGCAGGCCGAAAAGGTCGCGGAGCTGCAGGAAGTAGTGTCGAACCTGGAGAGCGCGCAGTCGGATCGACTTGAGCGGCGAGTCCATATTCTGGAAGGCGCTCTCGCCGATCTGACCGCGAAGCACGAGAAAGCCGTTCAGTCCTACGCCGGCACGGCGAACGCGCTGACGGACAGTTTCGGTACGGTGGTCAAGCGAATCGAGAGTCCGAAAAGCGGTTGCGTGATTCGATGTCGCGGATAATGGCCGAGGTGCGCGATGCGGCGCGCCGGCTCGACGAGATGGAATTCGGCACAAAGACCGATGCGACGCGCACCAAGCAATTGACCGAGCCCGATCCGCGCGATGCCGAGCATGCGCCGGACGCGGCCGGCGAAGAATTTGATACGGTGCCGGCGACAGAGGAGGCCGAGGTCCATGAGCCTGCCGGCGGCGAGGACAAGGATTATGCGTATCTTTCAGTGGCGCGGCGTGCTGCCCTGACGGCGAGCAAGCTTACCACCGAATTCGCCCAGAGCGAGCGCGCGCGCCGGATGAAGCTGACGCGCGCGCTGATGATCGGCGTCGGCAGCTTGGCGGTGTTGCTGATGATTGCGGGCATCGCACTAAGCGCGTTCTATCGTTCGACCGCCAAGCCATCGCCCGTGTCCATCACCCTGCACCATTCCGGTCAAGGCGTGACCCATATGAGGCGCGATTTGCGCGGCGCGTCGGCCGCGCCGCTCGATCGATTGTCGGCGCTGGCCAGTAGTGGGAACACCGGCGCCGAGCTTCTGATCGGGTTCAAATACCTGAACGGGCAGGGGATCGCGAAGAACGAGCCGGAAGGCGCCAAATGGATTGCGCGCGCCGCCAATGGCGGCAGTCCCGTGGCACAATTCACTCTGGGGACGCTCTATCAGCGCGGCCGCGGGGTTGCTGCCGATCGGTCTCGGGCCGCGGCCTTGTATATGAAGGCGGCGCTCAAGGGCAACCGCAGGGCGATGCACGATCTCGCCGTGGCCTACGCCGCAGGGGCCGGCGTGCCAAAGAATTACGAGCAGGCCGCGCGCTGGTTCTCGCAGGCGGCCAACCTCGGCTATGTCGACTCCCAATTCAATCTCGCGATTCTCTATGAGCGCGGCGACGGCGTGCCGCAGAGCCTTCTGGACGCCTATAAATGGTACGCGATCGCCGCGGCACAGGGCGACGCGGAATCCAAGACACGAATCGACGCCATCGCCACGCAGCTTTCTGCCGACGACCTGGCGGCGGCAAAAGATGCGGCAGCGAATTTCAAGCCGGTGGAGCCGTCGCCGGACGCCAACGGCGCGCCGACCGAGGCTCTTTTGCTCGCGCACTTCTAGCGCCGCTTCGTGCAGTCTCGAACTTCGGAACGATCCGACGGATGACCCGTTAGTCCCGTGACGACGGCGCACTGCCGCAAGCGGGAGATTCGTCATGAATGGGATTATCTATCTGGTGGGCCTGATCGTCGTGATCATGGCCGTACTTTCGTTCCTCGGATTGCATTAACGTGAGCGTCGCCAACGGGCCGGCGGTCATCGCAGCGGACAGCGTATCGCGCGTCGAATGGCCGGCAATATTCGGAGGAGCCGTCGTAGCGGCCGGCATCTCCATCACATTGCTCGCGTTCGGATCGGCGATCGGACTGTCCGTCGCATCGGCGGCGCCCACCTGGCGGGATTCCTCGCCGTTTCTCTGGCTGCTTTCCGGCGTATTTCTGGTCTTCGTCGCCTTGTGCAGTTTCGGCTTCGGCGGGTATGTCGCGGGCCGGCTGCGCTCTCCTTTATCGCCGGTCGCTGTCGACGAGCTCGAATTCCGCGATGGCATGCATGGCGTCATCATGTGGGAACTCGCCATCCTCCTCATAGCGCTTTTGACGCTGGCGGGAAGCGCGGTCGTCTCGTCGGCAATCGCACCAAGCGCCGACCGCGTCGGTCCGGCGACTTCTGTGGCCGGGGAAACTTCATTGTCTCAGAACTCGACGAGCTCTTTCGCAACGACCGTCCGGCGGTGGATGTCAATCAACTGGCTTATCGGCGGGCCGAAGCCGCGCGGATCCTGCTCAAGACATCGAGCTCGCAAGGCGTCACCGCCGACGACCGTAACTATCTCATGGCGATTGTCGCGGCGGAGATCGGCGGCGCGGACCCCGCTTACGTTCAGTCGCGTGTTGATCGCGTGATAGGCAAATCTGCGTCAGCGATACACAAGGCGCGCCAAGCCGCCGTACTTCAAGCTTTCCTGGTAGCAGCCGCTCTAATCCTAGGCGCGGCAGTGTCCTGGTTCGCGGCGGCGGAAGGCGGACGTGACCGCGAGCGAAACTCCTATCCGGTGTGGAACTGGTCGATCCGTCCACGGACGATCTGACGGCGCATGAACCAGGTTCGAAGAGAAGAAGGTCGTAGTGTCCTGAAGAAATGGTGATTAGGTCATGGCCAGGCATTTTCGAAGCGCAGGCAAAGAGAGCGGCAGGCGGAAGAGCCGGAAGTAGAAGCGTGTGCCTGTTTGGGGACGTGTTGCGTGCCGTGTTCGTCCGTTTCAGCAAGGACGGCATCGCGACGGTGGCGGCCGCCATCACCTTCTATGTCCTGCTCGCACTGTTCCCGGCAATAGCATCCTTTGTCTCGCTCTATGGATTGTTCGCGAGCGTCGAAAGCGCGCGCGAGCATCTCGAGTATCTGCGTGGCGTGCTGCCCCCGCGCGGGATCGAGATCATCGGCCAGGAGATGATCCGAATCGCCGGCCTGCAATCGACGAAGCTCGGCGTCACGTTTGGTGCGGGCCTGATCGTGTCGATGTGGAGTGCCAATGCGGGCGCCCAGGCTTTGATCGGCGGGCTCAACACGGCCTATGAGGACACCGAGACACGTAGCTACTTTGCGGTGACGTCGCTGTCTCTCGGATTCACTGCGGCCACGTTGCTGGCCAGTCTGGCGTTTTTCGCCGTCGCGGCGTTGCCGGTCTTCGGCCACACCCTGCCGGCCATGGTCGCCCACATGCTGGACGCGCTTCGCTGGGCAGCGCTGGTCGCGATGGCCTTCGCCTGCCTCGTTGCGATCTACCATTACGGTCCCGCAACCAGACACGAGATCTGGTCGGGCGCCCTTCCGGGCGCCCTCTCCGCCACCGTCCTGTGGGTTGCGGTGTCAGCGGTTTATTCCTTCTACGTGGCGGATTTCGCCAACTACGACCGGACCTATGGCCCGCTCGGCGCCGTCATCGGCTTTCTGATGTGGGTGTGGCTGAGCCTGATGGCCATCCTGTTCGGGGCAGAACTGAACGCAGTGCTGGTCAACCGCAAGGCCTAGAACTGCCGCCCCAAAAAAATGGAACTCGGGGAACGGCTCGCGACATTGCGCGTTTTCGGGGCAGTGAAGTGCGCGATCAGCGCTGGGGGCTTGGTTGACGAGGCATAAGCGCGTACGCCGCGGCCCGGCCGCGCAAGGGAAATTGAACAGCATCAATATCTGGTTGTCGGGCTCTCGCGTCCCCAGCGTGGCGGTCGGCATTCCGGTATCCGGAGGCGTTCCATGACCGTGCATGTGGGCGGCCAGCTGGCGAAGGCGAAGGCTGCAAGCCGGGGCAAGAAAAAGCGGGCCTCCGATCACACGAAGAGGCAGAACGGAAATGGCGCCGCGCGCGCCGAGGTTGCGGCCGCCATCGATCACGAGGAGTTGCTCGGAGCGCTACAGGCCATGCGCATGGGGGATTTCTCGGTTCGCCTGCCCGGCGATTACACCGGCCTGGCAGGCAAGGTGGCCGACACGTTCAACGAGATCGTCGGCGGCCAACCAGCGCATGGCCCAGCAGCTCGAGCGCGTCGGGCGAGGTGGTCGGGCGGCAGGGCAAGACGCGCCGGCGCGTCAATTTCGGCCTTCCGGACCGGCGCCTGGGGCGAAATGGAAAACTCGGTCAACACCCTGATCGACGACCTGCTGTGGCCCACCGCCGAAGTGACCCGCGCCATCGCTGCGGTGGCGCAAGGGCGACCTGCTGCAGACCGTGCCGCTCGACGTGGACGGCCGGCCGCTGCAAGGCGAATTCCTGCGCTCGGCCACCATCGTCAACACGATGATTAAGCAGCTTCGCGTGTTCACCTCGGAGGTTACGCGCGTGGCGCGCGAAGTCGGCACCGACGGCAAGCTGGGCGGCCAGGCGCAGGTGATCGAGGTGACCGGCGTCTGGAAAGACCTGACGGAGATCGTCAACTCCATGGCCTCAATCTCACCGCCCAGGTGCGCAACATCGCCGAAGTGACGATCGCGGTGGCCAACGGCGACCTGTCCAAGAAGATCACCGTGGATGTGCGCGGCGAGATCCTGCAACTCAAGGAAGCCATCAACACCATGGTGGACCAGCTACGCTCCTTTGCCTCGGAAGTGACGCGCGTGGCGCGCGAGGTGGGCACCGAGGGCAAGCTCGGCGGCCAGGCGCTGGTGCCCGGCGTCGCCGGCACCTGGAAGGACCTGACCGACTCGGTAACGCGATGTGCGGCAACCTTACCGACCAGGTGCGCAACATCGCCCAGGTGACGACCGCCGTGGCGCGCGGCGACCTGTCGCGCAAGATCACCGTGGATGTGCGGGGCGAAATCCTCGAGCTGAAGGACACCATCAACACGATGGTGGACCAGCTCAACTCCTTCGCCTCGCGAAGTGACGCGCGTGGCGCGCGAAGTGGGCACCGAGGGGCAAGCTCGGCGGCCAGGCCCAGGTTCCCGGCGTCGCCGGCACCTGGAAAGACCTGACCGACAACGTCAACTCCATGGCCTCAACCTCACCGGCCAGGTGCGCAACATCGCCGAAGTGTCTACCGCCATCGCCGGCGGCGACCTGTCCAAGAAGATCACCGTCAATGTGTCGCGGCGAAATCCTCGAGTTGAAGGAAACCATCAACACGATGGTGGACCAGCTCAACGCCTTCGCATCCGAAGTGACGCGCGTGGCGCGCGAAGTGGGCACCGAAGGCCGCCTCGGAGGTCAGGCCAATGTGCCCGGCGTGGCCGGCACCTGGAAAGACCTCGACCGACTAGGTGAACTCCATGGCCGGCAATCTGACGGCCCAGGTGCGCAACATCGCCGACGTGGCGACCGCCATCGCCGCGGCGACCTGTCCAAGAAGATCACAGTCGACGTGAAGGGCGAAATCCTGCAGCTTAAGGAGACCATCAACACCATGGTCGACCAGCTCAACGCCTTTGCCGTCGGAAGTGACGCGCGTGGCGCGCGAAGTGGGCACCGAAGGAAAGCTCGGCGGCCAGGCCCAGGTGCCCGGTGTGGCCGGCACCTGGAACGACCTTACCGACACCGTCAATTCGATGGCGCGCAACCTGACCGCCCAGGTGCGAAACATCGCCGAGGTGGCGACCGCCATCGCGCGCGGCGACCTGTCGAAGAAGATCACCGTCAACGTGAGCGGCGAAATCCTCGAGCTCAAGGACACCATCAACACGATGGTGGACCAGCTGAACGCCTTCGCTCGGAAGTGACGCGCGTCGCGCGCGAAGTGGACCGAAGGCAAGCTCGGCGGCCAGGCCAGGTGCCCGACGTGGCCGGCACGTGGAAGGACCTGACCGACAACGTCAACTCCATGGCCGGCAACCTGACGGCCCAGGTCCGCAACATCGCCGAGGTGGCGACCGCAATCGCAAGCGGCGACCTTTCGCGTAAGATCACCGTCGACGTGCGCGGCGAGATCCTTCAGCTGAAGGAAACGCTCAACACGATGGTCGACCAGCTCAACCGCTTTGCGGGCGAAGTCACCCGCGTGGCGCGCGAAGTCGGTACCGAAGGAAAGCTCGGCGGCCAGGCGCAGGTGCCGGGCGTGGCCGGTACGTGGAAGGATCTGACCGACAACGTCAACTTCTCGCTGCGAACCTGACGCCCAGGTCCGCAACATCGCCGAAGTGACGACCGCCGTGGCGGCCGGCGACCTTTCGCGCAAGATCACCGTCGATGTGAAGGGCGAAATCCTCGAGCTGAAGAATACCATAAACACGATGGTGGATCAGTTGAATGCGTTCGCCGCCGAAGTGACGCGCGTCGCGCGCGAAGTCGGCACGGAAGGCAAGCTCGGCGGCCAGGCACAGGTGCCCGGCGTCGCCGGCACCTGGAAGG
This sequence comes from uncultured Alphaproteobacteria bacterium, assembly GCA_963802815.1. Classification (GTDB taxonomy): domain Bacteria; phylum Pseudomonadota; class Alphaproteobacteria; order Micropepsales; family Micropepsaceae; genus Rhizomicrobium. The sequence goes on along the minus strand of CAWDKN010000014.1, from coordinate 181,163 downwards.
ACCTGACCGACAACGTGAACTTCATGGCCTCGAACCTGACGGCCCAGGTCCGCAACATCGCCGAAGTGGCGACCGCCATCGCCAGCGGCGACCTGTCGAAGAAGATCACCGTGGACGTGCGCGGCGAGATCCTGCTGCTGAAGGATACTCTGAATACGATGGTCGAGCAGCTTCGCGCCTTTGCGGCGGAAGTGACGCGCGTGGCGCGCGAAGTCGGCACCGACGGCCGTCTCGGCGGCCAGGCGGTCGTGCCCGGCGTCGCCGGGACCTGGAAGGACCTGACGGATTCCGTGAACTCGATGGCCGGCAACCTGACCGACCAGGTCCGAAACATCGCCGAGGTGACCACGGCCGTTGCGCGCGGAGACCTCTCGCGCAAGATCACGGTCGACGTGAAGGGCGAAATCCTCGAGCTCAAGAACACCATCAATACGATGGTGGATCAGCTGAACGCGTTCGCCTCGAAGTGACGCGCGTGGCGCGCGAAGTTGGCACCGAGGGAAATCTCGGCGGCCAGGCCCAGGTGCCCGGCGTCGCCGGTACGTGGAAGGACCTCACCGACACCGTGAACGTGATGGCGGCCAACCTCACCGAGCAGGTGCGCGGCATCGTGAAGGTGGTGACTGCCGTCGCGAACGGCGACCTGAAGCAGAAGCTGACCGTGAAGTCGAAGGGCGAGGTGGCCGCGCTCGCCGAGACCATCAACAACATGATGGACACGCTTGCGACCTTCGCCGACCAGGTGACGACGGTCGCGCGCGAAGTCGGCGTCGATGGCCGTCTCGGCGGCCAGGCGAACGTGCCGGGTGCCGCGGGCACGTGGAAGGATCTCACCGGCAACGTAAACCTGCTCGCTGCCAACCTCACGACACAGGTGCGCGCCATCGCCGAAGTAGCGACCGCCGTTACCAAGGGCGACCTGACCCGCTCCATCCAGGTCGACGCCCGCGGCGAAGTGGCCGAGCTGAAAGACAACATCAACACGATGATCGACAACCTCCGGCTCACGACGGACCGCAACACCGAGCAGGACTGGCTCAAGACCAACCTCGCAAAGTTCACCAACATGCTTCAGGGCCAGCGGGACCTGATTACGGTCGGTCGCCTGCTGCTGTCTGAGCTGCGCCGCTGGTGAACGCACAGCTCGGCGTCATCTACCAGATGGAGGACGATGAGCGCCGGCGGCGTGCTTCGCATGGTCGCGTCCTATGCAGGCGGCGAGGCTATCGGACGGACATCCCGAACGGATCGACGGGCGAAGGCCTTGTCGGACAATGCGCGCGTCGATAAGCGCGCCTGCTCATCGGCGACCTGTCGGAGGGTGTCGTTCCGATCAAATCCGCGCTGTCTCAAGGTGCCGCCAAGAACATCATCGTCTTGCCGGTGCTGTTCGAGAACCAGGTCAAGGCGGTCATCGAGCTTTCCTCGCTCGGCGATTTCACGGAGCTGGAAATCGCATTCCTCGACCAGCTTACGGCCAGCATCGGCATCGTTCTGAACAGCATCGAGGCGACGATGCAGACAGAGGGCCTTCTCAAGCAGTCCCAGCAGCTCGCCACCGAGCTGCAGACCGCAGCAGAAGGAATTGCAGCAGACCAACGAAAAGCTCGAACAGAAGGCGCAACAGCTCGCCGAGCAGAACGTCGAGGTCGAGCGCAAGAACCAGGAAATCGAACAGGCGCGCCTCGCGCTGGAGGAGAAGGCGGGCGAGCTGGCGCTGACCTCGAAATACAAGTCGGAGTTCCTGGCCAATATGACGCCACGAGCTGCGCACGCCGCTGAACAGCATTCTCATTCTCGGCCAGCAGCTCGCGGACAATCCGGACAGCAACCTCACCAGCAAGCAGGTCGAGTTCGCGCGCACCATTCACGGCGCGGGAACGGACCTTCTCGAATCTCATCAGCGACATCCTCGACCTGTCCAATCGAGTCCGGCACCGTTACGGTCGATGCCGAGGAGATCGCGGTGGTGAACATGACCGAAGCGGTTGCGCGACCTTTCCGGCACGAGGCGGAAACGCGTCAGCTGTCGTTCGACGTGCAGGTCGATCCGCGCTGAACCGCACCATCCTCACCGACTCCAAGCGCCTGCAGCAGGTGCTGAAGAACCTGCTCTCCAACGCGTTCAAATTCACCGAGCACGGCGGCGTGCGCCTGTCGGTCAACGCGGTTTCATCGGGCTGGAGCAGCAACCACCCCATCCTGAGCCAGGCCGGCGAAGCCGTCGCCTTCGAAGTCTCGGACTCCGGCATCGGCATCCCGCCGGAGAAGCAGCGCATCATCTTCGAGGCATTCCAGCAGGCCGATGCGAGCACCAGCCGCAAATATGGCGGCACCGGCCTCGGCCTTGCGATCAGCCGAGAACTTTCAAGCCTGCTCGGCGGCGAGATCCATCTGCGCAGCACGCCGGGGGTCGGCAGCACCTTCGTGCTCTATCTTCCGGTGCGCTATGCGGGGCCGACTGGTCCGCGTCCACCCGCGACGTCGGCGAGCCAGCCCAAAGGCTACACGCTCGCCCCCCCCGCAGGAACGGCCGATCGAGCAGATTCCGGACGATCGCAACGATATAGCGGCCGGGGACACGGTCCTGCTGGTGGTCGAGGACGACCCGCATTACGCGCGCATCCTTCTCGACCTGGCTCACGACGAGGGGTTCAAGGTGCTCGTTGCGAATCGCGGCGACGACGCGCTCGGCTCGCCGAGCAATATACCCCGGCAGCCGTTTCGCTCGACATTTTCCTGCCCGACATGCTCGGCTGGACGGTGCTGAGCCAGCTCAAGCAGAATCCCCACGCGCCATATTCCGGTCCAGATCGTGACCCTGGACGAAGACCGCCAACATGGCCTGGCGCGGGGCGCGTTCTCCTTCGTCTCCAAGCCGACGACGGCGGAAGGCGTCCAGGCGGCGTTGGCCCGCATCAAGGATTACGCGCGGCCGCGCAAGAAGAGCTGCTCGTGATCGAGGACGATCCGGCCGAGCAGATAGCATCGCCGAGCTTCTGGGCGAGACGACATCGAGATCCGCACGGCGGGATCGGCGGCGAGGCGCTGGCGACGCTGCGGGAGGCGCCGAGCGACTGCATCGTGCTCGATCTGAGCTTCCCGACATGACCGGCTTCGAGGTGCTGGACATCTGAGCGAGACCCGTCGCTGTCGGACATCCCGGTCATCGTCTTCACGGGCCGAGAGTTGTCGCCCGAGGAGGACGCGCAGCTTCACACCATGGCGCGAACATCGTCGTGAAAGGCGTCGAATCGCCCGAGCGGCTGCTCGACGAGACCGCGCTGTTCCTGCATCGCGTGATCACGGACCTGCCCCCGGGAAGCAGCGGATGCTCGAGCGATTGACCATATCCGACGAAGACCTCGTCGGCCGCGCGGTGCTGCTCGTGGATGACGACGCGCGCAACATCTTCGCGCTGTCGATCCTCGAGCGCCGCGGCATGCAAGTCTGACCGCGACGACCGGCAAGGAAGCGATCGACGCTCGAATCCACGCCGGAAATCGCGATCGTGCTGATGGACATCATGATGCCGGAGATGGACGGCTACGAGACGATGCGCTCATCCGGGCGAACCCCAGGTTCCGCCGCCTGCCGATCATCGCGCTGACCGCCAAGGCGATGAAGGGCGACCGCGAGAAATGCCTCGAGGCCGGCGCTTCGGACTATCTGGCCAAGCCCGTCAACACCGAACAGCTTCTGTCGGCGCTGCGCATGTGGCTGCACCGCTAGGCGGGCACGATGAACCGAGCGACAAGGTCAACATCCTGCTGGTGGACGACCAGCCCGCCAAGCTCTGACCTACGAAGTGATGCTCAGGAGCTCGGCGAGATTCTGCTCAAGGCCTCGTCGGCCAACGAGGCGCTGCAGGCGCTTCTGCGCAACGACGTGGCCGTGATCCTGATCGACGTCTGCATGCCCGACCTCGACGGTTTCGAGCTGGCGGCGATGATTTGCGAGCATCCACGTTTCCAGAAGACGGCGATCATCTTCATCTCCGCCATTCACCTGACGAGTCGACTATCTGCGCGGGTACAGCGCCGGCGCCGTCGATTACGTGCCGGTGCCCGTGATCCCGGATCTCTTGCGCGCAAAGGTTCGAATTCTTCGCCGACCTCTATCGCAAGACAAAGGAGCTGGAACGCCTGAACGCCGAGCTCGAGCAGCGAGTGGCCGAGCGCACCATGGCTGTCGAGGCCACAAATGCGCGCCTGCTGCAGAGCGAGCAGGGGCGGAGCCTTGCGCTCGCCGCCGGCAACATGGGGTCGTGGGAATGGACGGTAGCGGACGACGTCTGGGCCTGGACGAGGGCCATACACGGATTTTCGGTGTCGATCCGCCGACGCATTCGGCTTCGCAGGCCGCGCTCAAAGTGTCCGTGCGGAAATTCTTCGCGGATGAGGACTGGGATTCCCTGATGCGCGTGCTGCTCAGCGCGACGCCGGAGCACACAGCGTTCCAGGCAGAGACACGTATCCGGCGACCCTCGGCCGAGGTGAGATACTGCCTTATTGCCGGCTCCGCCAAGTTCGATGCCGAGGGCCGGCTTCCCGCGTCGACGGCGTGACGGTCGACATCACCGACCGCAAGCAGGCCGAGACCATGCAGGTGTTGCTGGCGCGCGAGGTCGACCATCGCGCGCGCAACGCCCTCGCCATCGTGCAAGCGATCATCCGATTGGCGCGCGCCGACAGCCAGGAAGCCTATGTCGCCGCGGTCGACGGCCGGGTGCGCGCGCTTGCCCATACGCATGAGTTGCTTTCGAAATCGCGCTGGCAGGGCGCGGACGTCCGCAATCTCGTCGAAGAGGAGATGGCGCCCTATGCGGAATCCGGCCGCATCGCCGTGAGTGGTCCGTCCGCAATTCTTCCGGCTGAGAAGGCCCAGACACTTGGCATCGCCCTGCACGAGCTCGCGACCAACGCTGCGAAATACGGCGCCCTGTCGTGCAAGGACGGTCGCGTGGCCATCGACTGGACCTATGACAACTCCACTTTGCGGTTCGGCTGGGTCGAAAGCGGCGGTCCGCCCGTCGTCAAGCCAACGCGATCCGGCTTCGGGACGAAGATCATCAATGCAAGCCTGACCGAGCCCAAGGGCAGTCGCGCGACTTTCGACTGGGATCCGGCCGGAGTGAGGTGCTCCATCGTCATGGTCTGCGGCGATGCCAAGGTGGCGGCAGCCGTTGCGGTCGAGCAAAAGGCTCCGTCGGCAAAGTCGCCCGATCAGGATGTGCGCGTGCTCGTCGTCGAGGATGAGGCTCTGGTCGGCCTCTTCACCTGCGATTGTCTCGAAGCGCTCGGCTATTCCGTCGTGGGGCCCTTCGCAAGCATGGCCGATGCCGAGAACGCCGTCGCGACAGCGGCCTTCGATTTCGCGGTGCTGGACGTCAACCTCGCAGGCCGGCCCATCTATCCGCTCGCCGACCGCCTGCGCGCGATGGACATCCCGTTCGTGTTCGTAACGGGCTATGCACGCGACACGATCAACCCGTCCTATGGCCAGTCGCCCATCGTGCAGAAGCCGATATCCCGCGACGCGCTGGCGGGCGCGATCAAGTCCGCGCTGGCGACGGAGTTGCGGGCCACGGCCTAGTATCCAGCGGGAATTTACCGTCACCCCGCGTCGCCTCATAGAGGAACCAGCTGCGCCGCTCTGCCTCATCAATCCAGAGTTCAAGAAAACTCGCAGTAGCGACGTCATGGTGCCTTTCGCAGAGATTGTGCAGCGCTCGCATTTCGGCCGCGAGACGGTTGTTGTCATTCAACAGCTCTGAAAGCATTTCTGGCGCGGTAAGAAAACCGGCATCGTTGTCGGGCAGGTGCTTAACGCGCTCGATGTGTGGTCGATGGAGCGGATTGTGGTCCCACCGATCTTGCGTGCACGCTCGGCGATCGCATCGGTTGTATTGTAAATCTGCGTCGCCTGCTCATCGAGCAGCAAATGATAGTCACGGAAATGCGGTCCTGAAACATGCCAGTGGAAGTTCTTTGTCTTGACGTAGAGCGCGAAAAAATCCGCGAGCAGGACGGTTAGAGCAGCAGGGACGCCGTCAATGACGTTCGGCGTCCGTCCAGACGGCGTATCGAGCGACGCCGCGCGCCGCGCCTTTGCCTTTGTTTTGCCCACGGCATTTCTCCTTCGACGGTCAGATTCGTGGGACTGACGTACGTGCGCGCTCCGCTAGGCAGAGGGCACAGAACTAGCGTTTCCCGATGCTGCGCCGGAAGCGGCCAAAAGAACGGACTTCAGTTCCTCGTCGAGTTCGAAACCAACCAACTACTTGTCGTCGCCGAACTGACCGAACAACGACGAAGGAAGGTCGTATTCAAAAACTGCATGGCCTTCGCTATCTTCGTAGAGAACGACCCGAAGCGGAGCGTAGAGGCCAGCTGCCAGGCGACAGCGCGTCATTCTTTGGCCGTCAGCGGATTGCCGATTCCATACTGCATGGCCTTGGACTTCAGACCGTCCGCCGCCGTTAGAGAACCATGATCTCGCGCACCGAAAAAATCCAGAAGCTTCACAGATCGCGTCGCGCAGCCTCGATTTTCTCCCTTTCGCCCGCGCCAACATCCCGGCCAATGCCGGTTCGAGAGCTGGCACGGCGCAAAGAAGAGCTTCATGGACCAGCTCGAAGGAACGGCCGCACCTGAGGATACGTGTTTGACCGAGAGCATCCTCACGTCTCGCGAAGTGCTCATGCTATCCACGTCGCGACGACACCGCTGTCGCGGCGTCGAGGTGTCGATGCAGAAACTCGTATGTCCGCTTGTGGGCGAGCGTTGCGGCCTCGGCGTTATATCGTGCGCCATTGTGGCGCGAGAACGCGTGATATTGGCCGGGATAGCTGTAGAACGCGGCATTCGTTTTTTTTGCAAGAACCGCCTTGATCTCGGTTTGCGCGGGCTTGGAGATAAATTCGTCCTCCTCGCCCTGATGCATCAACAACGGCGCGTCGATACGATGTGTCTCTATCCAGGTACTTCTCGATGTCGCCACCGTGATAAACGACTGCTGCGTCTGCACCGAAGCGCGCAGCCGTCAGGAACGTCATGAAGTCCGCCGATGAAAGCGAGAACGGCAACTCTTCCCGTGCACCCGGGCAGCTTGCCGGCGAGAATTGCAGCGTCCCTGATATCGCGCGCGCCGGCATCCCTGTCGAAAGCCTGATTGAGGCTAAGGCCGTGCTGCCAGTCGGCCTCCGAGGTGACACTGAGATCCACGTTGGCCTCTTCGCGCCAGTACATTTCGGGCGCGACCGCAATGAAGCCTTGTTCAGACATTTCGCTGCAGGTCTGCCGGATGTCGGCGTTCACGCCAAACACCTCGTGAAGAACAATGACTGCGGGTGCAGGCAGCGTCTTCGGCCGCAGGACGTAGGCGCCGAATTCCTGCTGTTGTGACCTTTTATGGTGACGCGATCTGGCATTGCGTCCTCCTCTGCATCCTCTGCTCTGGCGTCGCGGGCTTCGCTCGTCGGAGTGGGTTGGAACTGTCCCCGGGGAAGCCAAGGCTTCAAGATGTGCCCCGCGTCAGTTTGGGGCTGAGAGTTGCTGGTGTGTGACGCGGGGCGTCGCGACCGCAGGAGGTGATGTCGCAACTGAGGTCTAGCGGTTACGGCTTGGCGTGCGCGGCCCCGGCCTCTTCGATGAGCTTGGCCGTCTCCCTCGGCTGCTACATGTAGGCCACGTGGCTGGGAGTTCACTTCGACCGTCCTGGCGTTGGCGCGCTTCGCCATCATCCGTTCTTGAATTGGATTGATCGACCGGTCCTGGCTTGCCACCATGTACCAGGTGGGCTTGGTCTTCCATGCCGGATTTGTGACCTTATGGGTAAACGCGTCCGTGGGAGATCGGCACCTGCGTCTATAGCCATGAAGTGGGACACCGCCCGGGGGAACATCCGCCGCGAAGTCGGCCGCGAAATGCGCCTGGCTGATCCACCAGTTGCCGTTGCTGTCCGGCTTGAATGCCTTTGAGGCCTGCGGCACAGCCTGTTCGATCGAAGCGCAGCTCTCACCATCATCGAGCGCAAACGCGGCGATATAAACGAGTGCCGCAACGTTCGGGTCGTTGCCGGCCTCGGTGATGATGGAACCGCCGTAACTGTGGCCGACAAGGACGACCGGCCCATCCATCGCGTCGATTGCGGCCTTGGTGTATTTTTGGTCGTCGGCGTAAGAGGTTTCGGGGGGCTGCGCCACCGACACCCTGTAGCCGTCCCTTTCAAGTATCTTAGCAACGGCTTCCCAGCCGGACCCGTCTGCGAATGCGCCGTGGCTCAGCAGCAACGATGTTTTCTATTCCAGTTGGCGCCGCAATGGCGCCGCCTGAAGCGCTCGCCAAAATCAAAGAGGCGCCAATCGCTGCGACAGCGAGCGCCGCGCCACGAAACGTCGACTTCAGTGTCATGACCATCGTCCTTTTCTTCCTGGTTTCAATGATTTATTCGAATTGGAATTGCGCTTCGTCTACGCGCTCGGGCGAACCGAGGTTCAGTCACTTGGGCATCACGGCTGCACGGACTGGTTTTGTCCGGGGCCCCCAGCCGAATCCGCGAGCGATAGTCCACAAACTCGTGCGCGCGTCTTTGCAAATTTTGCTGTTCTTGACCGAATGAACCACTTTGTGTGATTCCGTTCCTGGGGCGTCACTTGGCTCCGCGCGCTCCGATACTCCGTGGCCTGGATCCGAGACTTCACCGAGTGCAGTGGACAAGGCCAACGCTCATTTTTATTGTTCGAGCCCGTTGCTGCTGCTGCGTCTCCTCACGATGAACCAACAGGCGAGAACATCACAAGTTTCATCGGACGACGCGGCGGGAGCGTTTGGAACCAGCCTGGCCGCCACCTTTCACCTCAGGGAGAGCGAGCAAATCTCCACGGTCTGGCCGGGAGAGAAACTCTTCGCTGTTACGCGCTTGCAATCCGACACCGGCATTCCGGATCGCACGACGGGCGCTAGCGGAACCCAAGCGGCTCTCCACATATCGGTTTCCATCTTGCCGGGGCCATTGCGTGCCTACGATCTGTGGATCGACGGAAAGGCGATTGATGTCCCCTACATCCCGTCGTTCCACACGAGCGTCATGGACCTTCAGTCCGATCCGACTGCTGGGTTGGCACCGGATTCGATTATGTGCACTTCCACTTGCCGAAATTGGGGTTGGATGAGATCGCAAGAGATCACGGTGTAGAACCGCCGTGCTCTTACAGGTTTGCGATATGCGAACACGACATCGTGCTGGCCCAACTCACGCAATATGTTTTCCCCTTCATAGGCTCTCGCGACTGGACGAGCTCGTTGGCCCTGGACCAGTTTAGCCTCATCGTCGGCGCGCATGTGCTGAAGACCTATGCCGGGCTGCCCCCTTTGGGCGCCACAAAGAGAGGTGGACTCGCTCCTTGGCAGGGAAAGCGCGCCACCGAGATGATGACGCAGAGTTCGACGGGAACATCCATCTCTCGGATATGGCGCGTGAATGTGGGCTATCCGTGGAGTCACTTCACGCGGGCGTTCCGAAGTACCTACGGACTGTCGCCCTATCGTTGGCTTCTTGAACGCAGGATTGATCGTGCAAAGGCGCTCCTGGTGAGCAGTGACTTTCAGATCGCCGATATTGCCATTCGATCCGGGTTTTCCGATCAAGCAGCATTTACTCTTGTGCGTTTGGCCGGATCGTCGGCGAGAGTCCTGCTGATGGAGGCGCGCCGTAGCTTCAAGAGCTGACAAGGGCTGACCTATCACGGTGAGGAGGCCCCCTCGCTCCGCTCGGCCGGGGATGACACACTTTATTTGGACGGAGCTTGAAAGCAAAGTGTTTGGGAAAAGTGGAACATCGCCATGCCCAAGATCGACATCGCCGCCGTGCCCGAACGCAAAGGCACGGGCTATCCGCCGCCATTCGACGCCCCCTGCGCCGAGCGCGTGCGGCAGCGCTTGGGCAATGCCGGCGGGCTTGACGGATTTCGGCGTCAATTTCATGCGCCTGCCGCCGGGCAACTGGTCGAGCCAGCGCCACTGGCATACCGCAGAAGACGAATTCGTCTATGTGCTCGAAGGCGAACTGACGCTGATCGAGGACGGCGGCGAGACGGTGCTGCGGGCCGGCGACTGCGCGGCCTTTCCGAAGGCACCGGCAACGGCCATCACATGATCAACCGATCGGGTGCGATGGCGGTCTATCTGGAAGTCGGCTCGCGATCGCCGGTCGACGTCACGACCTGCTCCGACATCGACATGATGAGCCCGAGCGGCGACGGCCGGTTCGTGCATAAGGACGGGACGGCGATTTCAAGAAACGTAGAGCGTTTCTCGCAGCACCACGGGCGTCATCGCCGGGCGCGCAGTAGCGCGTCCGGGCGACCCATTGTCCTTTTTGTGTAGAGAAAATTGGGTCACCCGGACGCGCTGTCCGCGCGCCGGGTGATGACGATTTTTTTTGCCAACCACCCTCACGCCGCTCTCGAAACGCGTTCCTCCGCGGTGCCGAGATGGCAGCAGGAAGAAGGACTGCCAGTGCGCGCCTTCGAAATTCGGGATGGCGACGTAGCCGCCCGGGATTGATGTGCATCGTTTTTTCCTTCGCGCCGAAGGCGTCGAAGAGGGCGATGCCGGTTTCGCGCGGCGCGATCTCGTCGTCCCACTGGAACACGAACTCCACGGGGATCGTGATCGCGCGGGCCGCGTCCTCAAACGCCTTGGCGCCCGGACGCAATCCGGCGAGGCCGAAGATTGCGCAGACGATGCGCGGCTCGCGCGCCACGAACGGCACGCCGATCGCCGTGCCCATCGAGACGCCCCAATAACCGACGGCGCCCTTGCCGACGAAATCGAGCGCCTGCACGGCGTCGAGTGCCGCCTTCCATTCGGGGACGGCGCGTTCCGTGCGCTCGGCCATCGCCTTGAGCATTTCGGACGACATCGGACGCCGCTCGCGGATGCGCGTGCGATGTCGTTGGCGAGGCGGGCCGCTTCCTCGCGGCTGACACGATCGCCATGACCCGGCGCGTCGATGGCGGCGACCGCATAGCCGAGGCGCTTTGCATATTGCCGCGCGCGTGCCGCCAGCGTGCCGATTTTCTTGTGCTGGGAGCCGCCGTGGCCCATCAGCACCAGCGGCCGCGGCCCTTTTGCGCTCTCGGGCGCCCAGAGCACCGCCGGGACGCGTTCGCCGGCGACCGTCAGATCAAACAGGCGCTCCGTGACGCCGTCTTCGCTTTTTTCGCGCGTGAAGTTCACCAAGGCCGTCCTCCCGTCTTATTTCGATGCTGAAAGCGTAGCGCATTCCGTTTCGGGACAAAGCGCTTCCCTATTCTTTTCCGCTGCGGCTGCGAAGAGTTGCGCGTGTTTTTCGGAGAAATAGAGGAAATTTTCGCCGCCGGTCTTCAACCCGCCGCAAGACGCGCCATCGCAATGTGGTGTCGCAAGGGGCCGTATTTCCGCGGTCCGTTCCGAACAGCAGTCAGCTTCATGTACACGCTTGTGATGGCCTCGCAGAAGGGTGGATCCGGAAAGACGACGCTCTCCGGCCACCTCGCCGTGGAGGCGGAGCGCGCGGGCGCAGGTCCCGTGGCGCTGATCGACACCGATCCGCAGGGCAGCCTGTCCTTATGGTGGAACGCGCGCAAATCCGACACGCCGCATTTCGCCAAGGTGGGATTGCTCGATCTCGGCGAAGCGCTGGCGCGGCTGCGCGAGAACGGCATCAGGCTCGCCGTGATCGACACGCCGCCGGCGATCACCGGATCGATCTCCCAGGTTGTGGCGCATGCCGATCTCGTCCTGGTGCCGACGCGGCCGAGTCCGCACGACCTGCGCGCCGTGGGCGCCACCGTCGACATCGCCGAGCGACACCAGAAGCCGCTGATCTTCGTCGTGAACGGCGCGACGGCGCGCGCGCGCATCACCGGCGAGGCCGCCGTCGCGCTGTCGCAGCACGGAACGGTGGCGCCGGTCACCGTGCATCACCGCGTGGATTTCGCAGCCAGCATGGTCGATGGCCGGACCGTCAACGAGGTCGTACCGAAATCGCAATCGTCGAGGGAGATCAGCGATCTGTGGGTTTATGTGCAAGACCGCCTGTCGCGCCTCATGCACGATCCGAAGCTCATCCCGGAGTTCAAGCCGCAGCATCTCGCGGTGATCGCGTTGTCTTCGCTCGACGATCCCACGCCCGCCGACGACGGCGCCGTCTCCGAAACCGCGGACGATCCGAACCTGCCGCCGAAAGTGTGGGAAGGCACCGAACGCCGTTTCGGCGCCGATCGCCGCGCGGCGACCGGCAACGGCTCGTTCGGAGGAGTTGAGCGTCGCACGCCCAGCTTCGGCCGCCGCAGCATCGACCGGCCCGATCTCGGCCAGGCGGGAGGCAAGAAATGAGTGCGGGCAAGTTCGCCGCCATCACCGCGAGCCTGCTCGCACGCAAAGGCGACGCCCAGCCATCCTCCGTGGCCCAATCCCCGAAGACGCCGATCCTTTGGAGCGCGAGCGGAGGGCAAAGCGAGCGCCGCGTCGACTGCGCGCAGGACGCGCGGCGCGCGGAGCCTCAGCGACCTGAGCCGGCGCATTCCATATCCGCCTCGGAAGCGAATGCCGAGAATCCGCCGCGTTTTTCTAACGCCGGTGCCCGCGCCAACGAGCACGCCGCGCATGGCGAGAAGCGACACCGCATTTCCCTGGCGTTATCGACAATCGAACACGAGAAGCTCGGCATCGTGGCGGTGAAGCGGGGCGTCACCCGCCAACAGTTGATGCGCGATGCGCTCGATTGTTACTTCGAGAAGCTCGCCATCGACTACCGCTCGCACTGCGCCTGCATTGCCACGGGCGAATGCCAGAACAGCTGCGCGACGAGGTAGCGGATAGTACGTCTGCGCAGTGATCTCAACAGCTCCGTACTCGCCGTCATCACCCGGCGCGCGAACAGCGCGTTCGGGTGGACCCCGTTCTGCGAGGCAAGGCGTCGATCCTCGCCCGTCACGTATCCATTCCTGCGGCCAGAAATTGGGTCACCCCGGACGCGATGTTCGCGCGCCAGGTGATGACGGTGTGAACAGAGGAATGAAAAAAGGGGGCACCGGGAGAACTGGGGGGTGTCTCCCGGTGCCGTGCGTCGCCAATCACTGGGGCAGCGTAGGGCGACGGACGCGGCAAGGGCTGCCGCAGGCGGGATTTAGCACCCTTTGCTTCCGCAAATGGTCGTTCGCCGCCTGTCGATTTCGTAACACGGCGCGCCGTTCATCTTCGTTGGCGTCGCATTGCGGGATCGCGGCGGTTGCGCAGCGGCATTGAGACGTTCTGATACAATATTTCCGTGGTGCTGCGTAACCGTTGTACGCCAAGCAGGAGCGAGAAGGCGGCCGCGCATGTTGGGGACATGAGGGTCGTCCGCGCATCAGGACTCACCTCCCGACATTACAACCGCGTAGGAGAATCGCTTCGCAACCAGCCGGCGCTCGTCAAAAGGCTCCTGCGCAACCCGATCGAAGACGCGTTCAAATTCGGAGAACGCGCCCGCGTGCAAGTTTCGCTGTCGGAGACAGGACGACCCGAGTGTGGAGGGTCTTCCCCACTACTGTCCCGCGCCCGGAACACGGAAGGTGGCCAGGTCGGGCGGCACGACCGCGTCTTCCCGTTTCGGTGTCCCCTCCGGTACCCAATCGTAGGGCACCGGCTGGGCGCGATAGACCCAGTTCGTCTCGACAGGCGCGGCTGAGGTCGAGCCGACGGGCGAAAGCGCGAAGTAGGGGTTCACGTATTCCCACACGATCTTTCCTTCCGGCGTCACCTGGAAAAAGCGACCGTTCATGCCTTCGTCGATAAGCGTGTTGCCGTTGGGCAAGCGCCGCGCGCTGCTGATGAAGGAGCTAAAGAAAGCCCAGCCGGGGCTGCCGCTGCTTTCCGCGGTGTATTGCCAGACGATCTCCTTCTTCTCCGGATCGATTTCCAGGACGCGCGAGCCGGAATTCACGCCCAGCGGTGCTGGCGGATAGCCGCCTTCGCCCTGGTTGTCGAAGACGATGAGGTTGCCGGCGCCGGGAAGGCCGGGCTCGATCAGGTGCGCGTCGTGCTGGCCGCTGATCTGGTCGACCGCGCGGGGCAGCGGCGCCTCGTTCGCCTTGGGAAGATTCGGTCCAAGCGTCCAGACGATCTTGCCCGTCTTCTTGTCGATGATGGCGATGAAGTTGGCGTTGCGAGAGTCGATCAGGATGTTGTCCGGAGCGAAGCGCGCATCGCCGGCGTCGAACCACCGGTTGGCGCCGAGCGGGGTCATGTCGTTGACGTGGAAATAGTCGGGCGAGGCCGACGCGCGGACCAACTTAAGCTGGTCGTCCGTAAAGCCGATCTCGTCGAGATGCTCCGAAGCCGCCCATTGCCAGACGATCTTTCCGGCGGGCGAGACTTCGTAGACCACGTCGTCGAGGATCTTCGGGAGCTTGAACCCCGGGATCGGATGAAGCGTGTTGACGAGCACGAGCGTGTCGCCATTGGCGAGCCTGTGCCAGTCGTGATGCTGCCGCGCCGCGCCGCCGGGCGCGTCCTCGCCCCATTGCCAGACGGTCTTTCCGTCCCAGTCGAGCTCGCCGATCGTGCGATTGCGGAATTCCGCCGGCATATGCGGCACGACGCCCGCACCCTGGCGCTCGTCCGTCGAAAGCTGGACGAGGACGTGGCCGCGCGCACCGTTGGTGAGCGCGGGATCGAGAAGCAGGCTCGGGAAGCCCGCGTAGTCCCAGCGGTGGACTTCGTTGCCGTCCATGTCGATGAGGTGCGTCTTGTGGTCGGGCGCTGCGAAGATCACGTAGCTGTTGTAAGCGAGCTTCGGATCGTAGCGCGTCACGCCGGTGGGAAAGACGCTGGGCTCGGCCTGCGCCGCGGCGAATGCCGCGGCGCAGAGCGCGAGGGCGAGCGTTGCGTTGCGGAGAATTTGCATCAGGGCCTCCCGCTCAATAGGCCAGCCGCAGCGTCACGCCGACGGTGCGGGGATCGCCGAGGAGCGCGCTCAGGGCGCCGGAATTGAACGCGACCTTGCCGACGGTCTCGTAGTAGTGCGTGTCGAAGGCGTTGCGCGCCCAGACCTGCACGTCCCAACGGCCGTCCTCGGTGCGGATGCCGAGGCGCAAATTCGTGATCGCCGCGCCGGGCACCAGACCGTAGATGAAATCGTCGGCCGAGCTGAAATAGCTGGAGTGGTAGCTCACATCCGCGCCGACATAGCCGTCGAAGTCCGGGGATGTTGATGTCGCGGTCATATTCTCCGCCTGCGGACAATCCCCATTTCGAGACCGCCGGCAGCGGCTTGCCGCTCAGATTGCAGATCGTGGCGACGAGCTTGCCGGCCGTCACGACGTAGTCCTCGATCGGGCAGGGTGCGCCCGGATACTTCACGTAGCTCGCATCGGTGTAGGCGCCCGACAGGTAGGTCGACAGGCCGTCGAAAGGCTCGGCCCGCACATCCGCTTCGAAACCGCGCGAGCGCACGCTCGGGATGTTGGCGATGTAGTTCACGATGCCGGTCGAGCTGTTGACGATGGTCGCCTGGTAGTTGCTGTCCTCGTCCCAGAAGGCGTCGGCGTTCAGCACCAGCCGGTGCTCGAACAGGACCGACTTCACGCCGAGCTCGTAATTGTCCTCGAATTCCGGATTGACCACCTTGGGCACGCTGGCCGGAATGTTCGTGAGATTGAGGCCGCCGGACTTCGCACCGTGTGAAAAGGTTGCGTAGCCGCTCACGTCGTCGCTGAACTTGTAGACGGCGGTGACGAGCCCGGACGGCTCGCCCTTGTCCTCGGTGGCGCGATAAGCCGCGATCGGCACCAGCCCGACCGCGGTTCGCACCGCAGAGATCGTCGCCACCTCGGGCGCCGGCAGCGTCGTCAGGTTGGGACCGCCGGTGACGATCTGGCTGAAGGTTCCGGTTTTCTCCTCATAGGTGTAGCGAACGCCGCCGATGAGATCGATATCCGGCGTCACGTGCCACGTCGCCTGGCCGTACGCGGCATAAGAGTTGATCCGCGGATCGGAGCGCGAGACGATGGCGACGCCGTTCAGCGCGGCCTGGTTGGCGGCATTGTTGGCGCCGAGGACCCAGATCGGCGCGTCGCTGCCGTAGGTCTGGTTGCCGAAGCCCTTGTCGTCTTCCCAGAAATAATAGAGTCCGGCGCTGTACTCGATCGCCTGTCCCGCAGGCGAGGCGACGCGAAGCTCCTGGCTGAAGGACTGCTCTTCATCGGCCTGGCGCGCGCGCGTCAGCACCGAGAGCGACGTGATGTCCGCGTCGTTGTCCGGGTTCCAGTTCCAGAAGCGGTAAGCGCTGATTGACGTCAGCGTAAATCCGTCCACCTGCCAGTCGGCCTGCGCCGAAACGCCGCCCTGTTCCATGATCTCGTGGTAGGGCGAGTTGGCGTCGGTCACGCGGGCAAAGGGATTGACGGGAAGGGGGGTGTACCCCGCCTGCGCCGCGCGCTGGTAGAAATTGCGCGGCAGCGCCTGGCCGTCGGCGAGCGTGGTGACGACGCCGCTCAGGATCGTCATGCAGCAGATCTCGTGCTGCTTGTCGTAGTCCGCGATGACGCGAAGCGAGAAATCGCCGGTCGGCTTGTAGAGCAGCTGAGCGCGGAATCCGTAGTCGTGATAATCGTCGCTACGGACGTTCGTGGTCACGTTCTTGATGAAGCCGTCGCGGTCGGTGTCGAACGCCGTCAGACCGGCAAGCAGCGTGCCGTCGTCGGTGATCGGGCCCGAGACCGTCGCGCTTGCGTCCTTGTACGCGTAGTCGCCATAGCTGAATGACGCTTTGGCCGTCGGCGTATCGGAGGGCAGCTCCGTCGTGATGTTGATCGCGCCCGAAGTCGTGTTCTTGCCGTAAAGCGTTCCCTGCGGCCCGCGCAACACCTCGACGGCGGCGATATCGGGAAGGTCGAACGTGGCTTCGGCGGGGCGCGGAAGGAACACGCCGTCGACGTAGACGCCGACGCCGCCTTCAATTCCGTCATTGGCGAGGCCGATATTGCTGCCGAGCCCGCGAATGCTGATGTTGGTGTTGCGCGCGTTGAAGGACACGACCTGCAGGCTCGGCACCAGCCGGTCGAGATTGAGCGCATTGCTGATGCCGTTGTCGGAAAGCGTATCGCCGGTCAGCGCGGTCAGCGAGATCGGCACATCCTGCTCGTTCTCGCTCTTGCGCCGCGCCGACACGACGACCGTCTCGACCTGATTCGTCGTCGCTTCGTTGGCGGCGACCTCGACGCCGTCGGCGGACGTGACTTCGACTGCCGCGTCGGCCGCATGCGCCGGATGTGGCGCCAGTGCGAAGGCAAAGGTTGTCAGGAAACCGAAGGTGGAGACTCCGAAAATACGGGAAGACCCGAACGCGATACGCATGCCATGCCCCTGTTGAAATCTTGCAGATGCGAAGCCCTACGGCTTCAATGTCTACTGAGTCAATAGACATAAAGCGGATGCGGTCGCATGGCTGATCTGCAAATGTCTACTTGTTCGATGGAGTATATATGCTATGAGTCCGGGGTGGTCGCGGGAGTGACGGCATGGATATGCGGCGGCAGGGCGCGCAGCGCCCCGGCAACGGACGCCTGGTGGCGTTTGCGGCGCTCGGCGTCCCGCTGGCCGCGGTGTTCCTGCCGCTCGGCGTCTACCTGCCGCCGTTCTACACGCAGACCATGGGATTGAGCCTCGGCACGGTCGGGCTCGTCTTCATGCTGAGCCGGCTGTGGAACGCGGCTTGCGATCCCGTGATCGGCCTTCTTTCGGATCACACCCGCACGCGCTTCGGCCGTCGCAAGCCGTGGATCGCGGCGGGGGGATTGCTGTTCGTCGCGGCCGTCGTCGCGGTGTACTGGCCGCCGCGCCACCTGACGGCGCTCGGGCTGGGCACCGCGTTGTTCGCGCTCTATCTCGGCTGGACGATGATCGGAACGCCGTTCGCGGCGTGGGCGAGCGAACTGACCGGCGACTATCACGAACGCAGCCGCGTGCAGACCTTCCTGCAGACCGGCACCGCCGTGGGCCTGATGCTCACGCTTCTCCTGCCGGCGTTGCTGGACCAGCTCGCCGCGCGCAGCCCGGCTGCGAAGATCGCGGCGATGGGCGCCTTTGCGATCGTCACCTTCGTGCCGAGCGTCCTGTTCCTTCTGCTGCGCTACCGCGAGCCGCAACCGGTCGCGGCGGAGGCGGGCGTTTCGACGCTCAGTGCGCTGCGCCGGTTCGCCACCAATCCGCTGGTGCTGCGCGTCATGGCGTCGGATTTCTTCGTGGCGATGGGGCAGGGCATGCGCGGCGCGCTCTTCGTCTTCTATGTCAGCGCCTATATGGGCCTGCCGAAATGGGCGAGCCTTCTGTTCCTGCTGCAATTCGTGTTCGGCGTGTTCGCGGCGCCGATCTGGCTGCGCGTCGGCTATCGCCTGGGCAAGCATCGCACGGTGGTCGCCGGCGAGATCACGCAGATCGCAATCAATCTCGCCCTGCTTCTCATCGGGCCCGGCGATTTCTGGCCGCTGCTCGGCCTGACCTTCGCGCAGGGCCTGGCGCAGGGTTCGGGCAATCTGATGCTGCGCGCGATCGTGAGCGATCTCGCCGACGACCACCGTCTCAAGACGGGCCGGGAGCAGTCGGGACTCCTCTTTTCGATCTTCAACGTGACCAACAACGCCGCGGCCGCCGCTGCGATCGGCATCGCCTATCCGCTGATTGCCTGGCTCGGCTTCGTGCCGGGCCATGCGAACACGCACGCCGCGCTTGCCGGCCTCGCGATCGTGTTCGCGGTCGGGCCGGCGTTCGGGCACACGGTGTCGGCTCTCCTCATCTGGCGCTTTCCGCTCGACGAGCGGCGCCAGGCGGAACTGCGCGCCGAGCTCGAGGCGCGCGATCTCCTCTTCGCTCCGCAGGAGCGCACCGAAACGGTCCGCCGGCCGAATGCCGGCGCCGTAGTCCCCCAAACGGCTTCATAGGAGAAAACAAGATGGGTTTGCATGAGACGATCAGGACGGGAAAATCGGTGATCGAGATCCGGCCCGTTGCCGGGCGCATCGGCGCGGAGATTTCCGGCGTCGCGTTGAGCGGGAAGCTCGACGCGGAAACCGTCGCCGCCATCCGCCAGGCGCTGCTGAAGCACAAGGTGATCTTCTTCCGCGATCAGCACCAGCTTACCGATGCGGAGCAGGAAGGCTTCGCCAAGCTGCTCGGCAACCTGGTGCCGCATCCGACGGTGCCGAAGATCGACGGCACGGAAGCGGCGCTCAACATCATCTCGGACGGCACCTATGCGGCGAACCAGTGGCATACCGACGTGACCTTCGTCGACGCCTATCCCCTGGCCTCGATCCTGCGGGCGGTGACCCTGCCGGAGAAGGGTGGCGACACGGTGTGGGCCAATACGGCGGAAGCCTACAATCACCTGCCAGAGCCGTTGCGCGAGCTCGCGGACAAGCTTTGGGCTCTGCACACCAACAATTACGACTATGCGGCCGCGCGCCCGGACGCGACGTCGGAGCGGCGCAAGCATCACCGCGAGGTGTTCTCCTCGACCGTCTACGAGACCGAGCATCCGCTCGTCCGCGTCCATCCGGAGACCGGCGAGCGCACGCTGCTGCTCGGCAATTTCGCGCAGAAGATCCTGGGCTTCACGCGCGAGGATTCCGCGCGCCTCATCGGCATCTTCCAGGATCACATCACGCGGCTGGAGAACACCGTGCGCTGGCACTGGGCGCCGGGCGACGTGGCGATCTGGGATAACCGCGCGACGCAGCATTACGGGATCGGCGACTTCACCGAGAAGCGCGAGCTGCACCGCGTCACCATCGACGGGGACGTGCCGGTCGCCATCGACGGCAAGCGCAGCGTCACGCGCAGGAAGCAGCCCAAAACGCCGCCGGAGCTGCTGGCCGCCGAATAACTGCGTCGGGGAAGGGGCTGGGTGCGAGCACCCGGCCCGCTTCTGCCATGCCGCCGGAGTGTGCCTCATGAATCAGGTCATCGCGTTTCCCGCCGTCGAATCCGCCGACGTTGCCAACGCGGCCGCGCCGCGCCCGTCAGCGGCCCAGATCGTGGAATTTCCGCCGCGCTGCATTTGCCCGTGGAGCGAAGACTTCTCGGATTACGACAAGCGCCACATGCAGCTCTACGCGTTGCTGCTCGACGGAGAATCCGAAGGGGCCGGCACGGACGAGCTGGCATTCTTCGTTTTCGACCTCGATCCCTTCACCAGCCGCGACTGGGTGCTGCGGGTCGTGCGCTCGCATCTCAGGCGGGCCCACTGGATCGTCGACAACGTCACGCCGCTGATCGGCTGGTGATCAGGCCGCTTTGCGCCGCCGCAGAGCCTTGCGGCGCATCGCCGACTTCTCCATCGACAGCGCGTTTTTCAGCGTCATGTGGTCGAGGATGTCCGAAGTCGCATCGCGCACTTGCCGCATGCTTTGACGGACAAGGCACAATTCTTCGCTTTTGCAGTCCTTGCAGCGCCGGTAGGCCGTGACGCTGGCGCAGGCGATGGGCGCGAGGGGCCCGTCGATGATGCGCACGATCTGGCCGAGCGTGATCTCGTCGGGACGTTTGCCAAGCGCATAGCCGCCGAACTGGCCGCGGACGCTGCGTACGAGCCCGGCGCGGCGCAGCTCGAGCAGGATCAGGTCGAGAAATTTCTTGGAGATGTTCTCGCGCTCGGCGATATCGCGCGCCTGCAGGAGTTCGCCGTCGCCGAGACGGGCGAGCGCGAACATGGCCTTGAAGGCGTATTTTGCTTTGTTCGACAGCATGGTGACGCGCGCGGTTGTATAGGTGTTTGATAGACAATCCGCAAGTGGTGCCGCCCCGGCGGCGTTACAAGGTCGACCACGCCCAACTGGCGATACGCCAGCCGCTCTTGGTGTCGGCCAGCGCGAAGGTGAAGAGACCTTTCTCCGAGGTCGGCTTGCCCTTCACCTTGTAGGTCAGGACCGCAGGAACGACGGCATAGGCGTAGCTCGCATCGGCCATCTTGTCGGAAGGCGCCGACAGCGACATGTGAAAGTCGCTGACGTCTTCGGTCTTGGCGAACAGGCCAAAGTCGCAATTCCAGGCGGCGAAGGAATTCCAGTGATGCGGGCCGAACTCGTCGATGATCGAGACCCCGGCGACATGCGCAGCCGACGCCTTGGCGACGTCGCCCGAATTCATCCCGTCCGCGAATAGCTTGACCGGTGCGAAAGCGTCATCCGCCGCGCGTGCGGCGCCCGGCAAGGCGAGCAGAAGCCCTAACGCGGCCGTCAATATTGGTGTGTGTTTCATTGCGTTGTCCCCCGAGGATGAGGGGATCACCATAGCGCGATTGCACGCGCCTTGGCACGGGGTCGCTGGTGTCCCGAGTTTGAAGTTCGTGGCCTTGGTGCGCACGCGGTCGCAACAAGGATTTCACCACAAAGGCACAAAGATCACGAAGGAAAAGAAGGGCTCGCCGGCGGCGAGCCGACCTACTTCTTTGTGTCCTTTGTGCCTTTGTGGCGAGAATCTTCGCAAGCCAAAGTAGGTGTGCTCTCTGGATGTTGCGAATTTCTGGATCGAGTCGCTCAGCCGTGCGGCGCCAGCCGGCGCTTCACCAGTTCCGCGACGGCGTCGACGATCGCGGTCACGGCCGGCGCCTTGTAGGCGAAGACGGCGTTGCTCTCGGGGTGGACAAGCATGGTCGCGTTGGCCTCGTAAAAGAGGAGCCGGCCGTCCGGCAGAACGCCGAAATCGATTCCCGCGTAGTCGAGATCGAGCGCCGCGCCGATCGCGCTCAGCGCAGCCATGCCGCGCGCCCCGATCGCCTGCGTGGGATTTTCCAGGAACGCCGCTTCCTCGGCCCGTTTCGCAGGGTCGCGGCCCATATGCGCCGTCCAGTAATGGACAAGCCAATCGTCGCTGATCGCGAGGTGATAGGGATAAGGCACGCGGTCGACGAAGATGGCGCGATATTTCCGATACCGGCCGTCGGCAGAGCGGTTGTCGACGAATTGAATTGCATAAATGACATCGTCGAAGGGTGCGTTTGCCAGCGCATCGGGTGTCACCATGAGCCTTACCGTGGCGCCGCCGTGCGTGCCTGCGCGCCTGACGATGAGGGGAAACGGAATTCCGGAAGCCGTAACGGCGTCGCGCAGGCTTCTTCCGTCCGGCTCGAGCCGTGCCACCGCCGGAACGACGAGGGAGGCGATGTGGCCGATCAGGCCCGGCATCGAAGACCGGTACGTGCGCGCGATACGATCCGGGCGATTAAGGAGCGGCTTCGCGCAATCGGCGGCGAAACGCAATGCTGCCTGTTGCGCCGGCAGCGACGCGTCGAGATCGCCGACCGCATTGAAGACGATGTCGTAGGCCGGCAGCTGCGTTTCCTGGCCGGGCGGGGCGTATTCCACATACCAGAGCACGCGTGCATAGCGGTCGCTCGGCAGCAGGTGCAGGTAAGGTACATTGCCGTCATTGGCCGCGGTAAGTACGAGGACGGTGGGCGCGCCGCTGACCGAAGCGGGTTGCACAAAAATTTGCTGGGCTCGGTAGGCCGCGTCGCGATGAGACCGCGCTTCTGCCGGTCGGGTCGCGGCAAGGAGCGCCGCCAGGTTCTGGTGTGCCGCGACGATAGCCGGATCGAGCGCCAGCGCTGCCCGCAACGGAGCCTCCGCGAGATCGTGGCGATCGATGCGCATATAGATTGCGCCGAGATTGGCATGTGCCGCGGCGTTCGAGGGCTCCAGCGCGATCGCCTCGTGAAGCTGCTTTTCCGCTTCGGCGATCCGGCCGAGCTCGGCATACATGCCGGCGAGGTGGACATGCACCACGGCGAAGTCGGGAAATGCGGCCAGCACCGACTCGAACGCCGCCGCCGCATCGGCCCATCGGCGAAGCGCCTTGCACGCCAGCCCGCGATTGAGCAGCGCAAGCACATGGTCGGGATCGAGCGCCAGGGCGGATTCGGCCTCGACGAGCGCCGCCTCGTTCTGGCCAAGCGCGATCAACCTTCCGGCTTCGGCCGCGTGGGCTTCAGCTTCTCTCGGGGCCGCCTTACCAGGCACGACTGTGATCGCTATTCACCATGTGCGAGTCGACCATGGGCTTGTCGCAAAGTGTCCGGGTTCGAGTCAATTCGTCTCAGGATCGTTTCACGGCTTTCATGAAGGCTGACGACTTTCGCGGCGGCGGGAGGCCGTGCTCTACTCATCGCATTACCCCGCTTCCGGGGTGTGGAGGGAACAATGAGCCTTGAGGGCAAGCGTGTCGTCGTCATCGGGGGAACGTCCGGGATCGGCTTCGCGGTCGCGGACGGAGCCGCCCGCGAGGGCGCCCAAGTGACAGTGGCATCGAGCCGCCAGACGACGGTCGATTCCTCACTGGCGCGGCTGCCGCAGGGCACATTAGGGCAGGTTGCCGATGTCAGGGACGAGGCGCAACTGGGCACTTTGTTCGAGCGAACAGGCGCCTTCGACCATCTGGTCTTCACGGCCGGCGATTGGGGACCGCTGGGCGGCGGAAGCCTTGAAACGCTCGATCTGGCGCGCGCCAACGAGGTTTTTGCGGTGCGGTTCTGGGGCGCGCTCGCCGCGGTCAAACAAGCGCTGAAATACCTGTCGCGCGAGGGTTCGGTGACGCTGACCGACGGCATGGTTGCGCATCGCCCGCGCAAGGGCGCCGCGATTAATTCGGGCATGGCCGGCGGCGTCGAGCATTTGACCCGCGGACTGGCCGTCGACTTGGCGCCGTTGCGCGTGAACGCAGTGTGTCCGGGCGCAGTGCGCACGGAAGTCTGGAATACGAGGCTTCCGGAAGACGAGCGTGCCCAGCGCGTCAAGCGCATGACCGAACGCCTTCCGATCCCCCGAATGGCCGAGCCGGGCGAGGTCGCCGAAGCCTATCTTTATCTTATGCGCGGCGGCTACACGACGGGACAGGTGCTCTATGTCGATGGCGGCATGAGCGTGGTGTGAGTGCCGCCAGGTTTGCGCGCGGCGTTGTTGCAGCGCTGGCGCTCGTTTCCGCCGCCGCAACGGCCGCGCCGCTGCCGCACGAGATTTATATCTGGCAGAGAGTCTGGACACCGGCGCTCGTCTCATCGCTCGATCGTGCGGCGGTCTTTGCATCGGGCTGGCGCGTGCTTGCGGCAGAATCCGATGCGCGTGGCCAGCTCGCCGTTGTCGCGCCCGATTGGAGGGCTCTTGACCGGTCGCATCGCGAGATCGTCATGGTCGTGCGGATCGACGGCCGGCGTCCGCTCGGCGCCGATGCCGCGCTGGACGCACGCATCGGCGCGCTGGCGCTGGTCTGGCGCCGTCACGGAGTTGCGCGGCTCGAGATTGACTACGATTGCGCAACGGCGAAGCTCGAATCCTGATGCGGCGTTTCTCGCCGGCTTGCGCAAGGTGCGCGGCGTCCCACACCATCTGTCGGTGACCGCGCTGCCGGCATGGCTCGGATCGCCCTCGCTGGGGACGGTCCTGGGGGCGTCGGATGAGGTCGTGCTTCAGGTGCATGCGGTGCGGGCGCCGCAAAGCGGTCTGTTCGATGCGGGCGTGGCGCGGCAGTGGATCGACGCCCTCGACGCGATCGAACTCGAAGCCGTTTCTCGTCGCCTTGCCGGACTACGGCACCCGGATCGTGCGCGACCGGAGCGGCAACATGGTCGCGGTCGAAAGTGAGATGCCAAGGCTGATCGGCGGCGCCTCGGCGACCGAATTGATGGCAGCCCCCGGCGACGTGGCGCGGCTGTTGCGCGACCTGGAGCGCCGGCCGCCCGCACATCTTGCCGGAATCGTCTGGTTCAGGCTTCCCGCGGAAGGGGACAAGCGCATCTGGAGCCTGGACACGCTGGCCGTCGTCGTCGGCGGTGCGCCGCTGCGGCCGCGGATCGCCGTCGAGGGACGGCCGAGTGCGACTCCTGGGATGCGCGATGTGGTGCTCGTCAATGACGGCGACATCGATTCGCCCTTGCCGGCCTGGATCGACTTGCCGCCCGCCTGCCGCATCGCGGACGGGGTGAACGGCTATGCGCTCAATGCTTCGTCCACGGGACTTTCCCTTGCGCGCCTTCAAACGGGCCTACTTCATGCGCACTATGAGCAGGTCGTAGGGTGGATGCGTTGTGACGGGGGGATTCATGTTCGGTCGTAGATTGGCCGCGGCCGCGATGTTCGTGGCGGGAGGCGCCGTTGCGGCCGTCGCCTGCGGTCCGTTCTTTCCCTGGCAGCTCCTCGACAACCGCAACCAGACGCTCAAGGCGACGCCGGAAAACAGCTTCGCCTTCGAGGCGGCGCATCTCGTTCCCGCGCCTGCAGATCACCTGAAGGCCGCCGAGCTCGACAATTGGGCGACGTCGCCCGACCAGAGCGCAGCACTGACGCAGGGCGAAGATGCCGGTCTCACGCCGACCCAGGTCTCGAGCTCTCGAGAACATGCGCCTTGGCCGGACGGGCGACGAGGCTTTTGCACAGGGCGACGGGTTGCCGGCCGATGTGCGGCAATACACGGCCGGCGCGATGGACTTCCACGCCGCGGATAACGCAAAGGCCGTGACGCGCTTCGAGGCCGTGCTCGCCTTGCCGGCCGCTCAGCGTCACCTGCGCGCGGTCTGGGCCGCGTTCATGCTGGGGCGCACGGAGGAGTTGCTCGGCGATGCCGACAAGGCGGCGCAGGCATTCCAGCTTTCGCGCGCGCTGGCTGTGCATGGCGCCGCCGATCCGCTCGGTCTTTCCGTCGCCAGTTACGGCGAAGAGGCGAAAGTGCACTTCGACCGGGCCAACGCCGTGCTGGTCGGCCAGCCGGCTGCGCCCGCCGGCAGCAACGCCATTGGAACAGCGCCGCCCGATCCGACCTTTCCGGGCTACACCCTGCCGCCCCGGGGCGTCGACACCTTCAAGCGCGAGATGCACGCCGCAGCCGTGCTCTATGCCGAACAGGCCGCGCGCGAGTCCAACAGCGGCACGCAATCCCTGCGCATCATCGCCGAAGACCTCGTGGCGGCGCCCGAGCGTATCGATGTCGCGGTGACCGATCCGATCCTCCAGCGTTTGCTGGTGGTCTACGCGCTGTCCTGGCTCAACGACGACATGAGCGCGGTGAAACTCCCCGACGACAGCCTTGGCTTGCGCCCCGATGCCGGCGTGCGCGTGCCGGGCGCCGTGGCCAATCCGCTGCTCCCGACGCTGATCGCCGCCATCGCGAAATCCGGCATCGCGCATCCCGCGTTCGCGGACCGCATCGCCGCGCTCGCCTATCGCAGCGGCCGCTACGATCTCGCCGCGAAAATGACGGCGATGAGCAACAGTCCGCTGTCGCAATGGGTCCAGGCGAAGCTGGCGTTGCAGAAGGGCGACCTGGCCGGCGCTGCGGCGCATTATGCGGCGCGCTGCGAAGGGATTTCCCGCGACGGGCACTTCGACATCCGTCTCCGCCGTAAACGCGACGCTGCTCCACGGCGAAAGCGGAACGCTGGCGCTTGGCGCGCGGCGATTACGTCGATGCGCTCGACAAGCTCTATCCCCGGGCCGATACCTATCCAGGCGATGTCGCCTACATCGCCGAGCGCGTGCTGACCGTCGACGAGCTGAAAGCTTACGTCGACGAGCATGTGCCGGCCCCGCCGGCCCAAGCCGCGAACACGCCGACACCGCCAGCTGCCACGCTTCGCAATCTGCTCGCCCGGCGGCTGATGCGCGAGGGCCGCTACAGCGACGCCGACGACTACTTCACCGATGCCAGGACCCGCGAGATCGCCGATACCTATGCGGCCGCGCTGGAGGCCGGGCAAAGCGACTGGGGCCGCGTCGACCGCGCCAACGCCCTGTTCGATGCGGCGCGAATGGCACGTGAATCCGGTTTGGACATCATGGGCACCGAAGCCGATCCGGATTATGGTTTCACCGGTGCCGATTTTTCCTTCGGCGAAGGCCAGAGCGATCCGAAGGGCGCCTATGTGACGGCGGAGGAGCGTGCACGCTTCGCCGCGAGCAAACCCGCGCCAAATCTGCGCTACCACTATCGCTACATCGCCGTGGACGAAGCGAACCGGGCGGCGGATCTGCTGCCGCCGCGCTCTCAGGCCTTCGCGGCAGTCCTGTGCACGGCCGCCGGGTGGATGATGGAAACGCCCGGCGAGCAACCGCGCGTGAAAACGCTGTACCGCCGCTACGTCAAACAGGGCCCGCACGTCGCGTGGGCGAAGCATTTCGGCGTCAATTGCCCCAACCCCGACTTCAACGGCGCGATCGCTCTGGAGCGCGTCCAACCGTTCCGCGTTGCCCGCCATTTCATGTCCCATCACCGCTGGCCGGTACTGGGCGGGGCGGTCGCGATCCTCATGCTGATCGGAGGCGGGGTGTTCTGGTTGCTTCGCGGGCGGGCCGCGGCGAAAGCCTAGTGCGGACTGTCGGAAGCCTGTTCCATGCGGCGGATGATGGCGTCCAGTACGTCGGAATAATCGTCCGTCCAGATACGCTGGCCGCGATTGGGCAACAGGATCTGCCAGGCCGCGTCTAGCTTCAGGTGGTCGAGATCGGCGCGCGACCGTGCGACGATGGCGACTTCGGATGCAAATCGCATCGTCGTCGGCGTGGAGAGTTCGCGACGGTCGCGTTTGACCGCGACCGTCATGCCATTGGTAGCCGCAGACGCCGCAACGACGCTCGCGAGCTCCATGTTCTTGTTCGAGATGTTAAAGGCGATGATGCCGTGTGGCGCGAGCTTCGTCTTGTACAGGGCGAAAGCCTCCCGCGTCAGCAGGTGCGTCGGCACCGCATCCGACGAGAAAATGTCGAGGATCAGGAGATCGAGCGGCGCACCCGCCTGGCGCAAGGTGAGCCGCCCGTCGCCCAGCACGATCGGCGCGTTTCGGGCGCAGGATGACATCGACCGGAAGAGGCCGCTGTCGCGCGCGATGAAGACCATCAGCGGATCGATCTCATAGAGAGTCCACTGCTCGTGCGGCCGGCGATAGCAGGTGAGCGCGCCCACGCCGAGACCGACGAGCGCCACATTGTGAAGTGTGCCGGCTCTCTCACGCGCGGCGTAGAGCGCCTCGCTCAGAGGTCCGCCCCGATAATAGTAGGCAAGAGGATCGGGGGGCGACGAGAGCGCGTGGCCCGACGCGTCACGGACCATCTCCGTGCCGTGCGCTGTCGTGCCGTGGAAGAGAACCCGAAATCGGCCGCCGTCGACGTCTGCGACCTTGTAGGCGCCATAGAAGGAGCGTCCCTCGTAGACGGTGCTGTGTGTCGGATCGAAAAAGGCGGTCGCGGCGAACGTGCAACCCGCCAGCAAAACCAGCAGGACCGGTCGCCGGCCCAGAAAAGCGATCAGGACAGCGAGAACCGTGATCGACACGACGAACACGGCGACCGGCTGCCGCGTCGCGATTGTTGCGATACCGAGACCAGCGGCCACCGTCGCGACGAACAGGCCATCGCTGATCCAAGTGCGGCGCGCGGTCGAAAAGATGTCGGGTCGCGCCAGAAGACCGCATAAGGCGAGCAACGGATATTCCAGAATGGTGGGGAAGATCGCGGGTGCCAGGAGCGCTGAGAAACAACCGCCCAGCACCCCGCCGAGAGACAGGTAGACATAGAACCCCGTAAGCGCGTGTTCTGCCGGTCTCCTGGCGTAAAGCCGCTGGTGGCAGACCATGCAGGTTACGAAGAAGGCGAACAGGTGCCCGCCGAGCGCGAGGCTCCAATTGATCTTGCTCGCCCAGAGAAAAAGCATGGCGAGCAGGCCCATCGCGACTGGCTGCGCGCGGAGGAAAAATGCCGGCGGAAGTAGCGGTTTGTCTGAGAACGACAGGACGAAGCTCAATAGATAGAGCGCGAGCGGCACGATCCAGAGAAGCGGGCCGGATGCGACATCGGTCGCCACGTGGGCCGTGACGGCCACCAACAGCCCCGACGGAACAAGGGCGAGACAGGTCCATGCCAGCCGGTCGCGCCAGTCTTCTGTGCCGGACGGCACCGCGAGCGGCGCGGGTGTCGTGTTGCCTTGACCAAGCGCCGCCAAAGCGCCGCAGGCTGCGATGCAAAGGACGAGAAGGAGATAGACGTCGCTCCAGACGCGCGACTGGAGCGATAGCCCGGCGAAGGGTTCGATGGCGAAGGGATAGGCAAGCAGGACGGCGAAAGAGCCGAGATTCGACGCGCGATAGAGACCGTAGGGGTTCGCGCCGCCACCGCTTTCAGCGAGCCAGGATTGAAGCAACGGCGCATTGGCGGACAGAGCGAAACACGGCAACCCGACCGACGCGAAAAACAGCCCTATGGTCCAGAGCGCGATTCCGTGCGCTGGCGGCGCGTCGAAGGCGTGCGAGATCGCGATCGGCAGCGATAGCGCTCCGAGCGCGAGAACTCCGACGTGGATGATCGCGGAGGTCCTGATCCCGAGCCATCGCGTCAGAATGTGGGCATAAACATAACCGGCCAGGAGCAACCCCTGGAACACGACCATCGCGATCGACCAGACGGAGGCAGTGCCGCCCAGGAGCGGCAGCACCATCTTCGAGAACATCGGCTCGACGCAGAAGATCAGTCCGGCGGACAGAAAGAGCGTAGCCGCATAGAGCGGCACGGCGATATGGACACGAGGAATGCGAGCCGCGTTCGAATCCGATCGAACATCGAGCAGTGTCAATTGCCGGTTCCGCAAAGTCGCGAGCAGAAGGTAACGGCAGGCGGTTAAGCGGTTCTTACGGTGGTTAATGCCGTTTTTCGGGGCATCTTGACGAAGACCGCATGGTGCCGGCTGCAGGGATCGAACCCGCGACCCCGTGATTACAAATCACGTGCTCTACCAACTGAGCTAAGCCGGCGCCGGCGCCGGAATACGACGGTTCCGGCGGGACTGCAACGCACCGATTTACAGAATATGAACAGTTGGATTTGACCGCTATTCCGCCGCCATCGGCAGGGCACGGGTAAGGCGTGCGGGTGTCCCAATTCCCGGCAAACGGAGGGGAAGCGTGTTGGTCGGCAGTGGATGGACACCGTCCCGTCTTCTGCGCATAGGCTCTACGGCCCTCCGCCCGCGATAGTCATTCTCTCGGGCACCACCGCGCCGCCGGAGAGGATCATGGTCATCGCCTGGTCGGTCGGGATGTCGGTGGCTTCGAGCTTCGCCACCGGAATGATTTCGAGGAAACCGGAGGTCGGATTGAGGGCGGTCGGCACGTAGACGGCGGCCAGTTCTATGCCGGTCTTCGCATCGGCAAAGGTCGCCATCACGAAGCCGAGCGTCTTCATGCCGGGCGTGGGGAACTCCAGCAGCACCACCCGCTGGCCGCCGCCGGGCGGCTGGCGCAGCACGTCAATGAGCTTCTTGGCGGCGGAATAGATGGTTTCGACCAGCGGAATGCGGGTAATGACGCGCTCGAAGAGATGGATCAGCTGCTGGCCGACCACGCGGGAGGCGACGGCGCCGATCAGGTAGAGGATCGCGAGCGCAACGACGACGGCAATGAGATAGCGCACGGCGTCGCTCGCGAGCCAGGGCGCCAGCGACGGAAAGGCGTTGTCGAGGGAGGCAGTCAGTTCGAGCGCCAGCGGCCGGCCGGCGGCGGAGAGCGCGTTCAGGAAGAAATCGAACACGAACCAAACCACGATGAGGGGCGTAATGGTAAGCAGGCCCGCCAGCAGGTAGCTCTGGATATGCGCGCCGCTGGGCCGCTTCTGGCCGGTCATGGCAGGACCCTCTCTCGTCTTGGCTGCACCGGTCCGGCACAAGCCTGCCAGGCGAGGGGTGGACGGATTTGCGCGGAACGATTATCTCCGATCACACTCTTTTCGGTAGAACCTTTCGCGTCATGACCCGCTATCTGATCACCTCGGCGTTGCCTTACATCAACGGCATCAAGCATCTGGGCAATCTTGTCGGCTCGATGCTTCCTGCCGACGTGTTTGCGCGCTTCCAGCGGGCGCGCGGCCACGACACGCTGTTCATCTGTGCCACCGACGAGCACGGCACAACCACCGAAATCGCTGCCCTGGAGGCGGGAAAGGACGTCGTGGCCTTCTGCGCCGAACAGCACCAGGCGCAAAAAGATGTCTGCGAGCGTTTCGGCCTCTCCTGGGACTATTTCGGGCGCTCGTCGAGCGTGCAGAACCGCGAGCTGACGCAGCATTTCGCCCGCCAGCTGTGGGCGCGCGGCCATCTCGAGGTGCGCACGACCAAGCAGGTCTATTCCATCGCGGATGGGCGGTTTCTGCCCGACCGTTATGTCATCGGCACATGCCCGCATTGCGCCTATGACCGCGCGCGCGGCGACCAGTGCGAGAACTGCACACGGGTGCTCGATCCCGTCGATCTCATCGCTCCGCGCTCGGCGATCTCCGGTTCGACGGAAATCGAGATCCGGGATTCGACGCATCTTTTCCTCCAGCAGTCCCAGTTCGTCGAGCAGCTGCGGGGATGGATTGGGAGCCACAAGGACGCGTGGCCGGTGCTCGTGACTTCGATCGCCAACAAGTGGCTCGACGAGGGACTGCACGATCGCGGCATCACGCGCGACGTGAGCTGGGGCGTGCCGGTGCCGGACGATATCGGCGACGGCAAGCTGAAGGGGAAGGTGTTCTATGTCTGGTTCGACGCCCCCATCGAATATATCGGCGCGACGAAGGAGTGGTCGGACGCGAACGGCAAGGGCGACGTCTGGCGCAAATGGTGGTTCGGCGACGACGCGCGCGACGTGCGCTATTACGAATTCATGGGCAAGGACAATATCCCGTTCCACACGGTCGGCTTTCCCGTCACTGTGATGGGCAGCGGCGAGCCCTGGAAGCTCGTCGATCAGCTCAAGGGCTTCAACTATATCAACTATGCGGGCGGGAAATTCTCGACCTCGCAGAACCGCGGCGTTTTCATGGACTCCGCGCTCGAGATCCTGCCGGCGGATTATTGGCGCTATTACCTGATGGCCAATGCGCCGGAAGGCTCCGACACGAACTTCACCTGGGAGCATTTCGCCGGCGTCATCAACAAGGACCTGGCCGACGTGCTCGGCAATTTCGTCAACCGGGTGACGAAGTTCTGCCTGGCGCGCTTCGATGGCAAGGTGCCGGGCGAGGGTGCGTATGGAGAGGAGGAGAAGGCGCTTGCCGAAGAGCTCGACCGGCGCGTCGCTCAGTACACGGAGTATCTCCAGGGACTCGAATACCGCAAGGCCCTGGCAGAGCTGCGTGCGATCTGGGTCGCAGGCAACGAATATCTGACGCGCGCAGCACCCTGGACGCATATCAAGGCCGATCGCGTCAAGGCCG
The DNA here is from genome assembly GCA_963802815.1 of uncultured Alphaproteobacteria bacterium. Classification (GTDB taxonomy): domain Bacteria; phylum Pseudomonadota; class Alphaproteobacteria; order Micropepsales; family Micropepsaceae; genus Rhizomicrobium. The sequence continues at coordinate 148,906 of CAWDKN010000014.1, read as the reverse complement.
CGGTCGGCGTGCGCATGGGGCTCAATCTCGTGCATCTCTTCGGGCATCTGGCGTGGCCGGTGATGCCGACGGCCGCGCGCGCCGTGCACGAGGCGATCCAGGATGCGCCGGACATCATTCCGTGGCCGGAAGGGACGATGGCGGAGTTTCTGGACGCGCTGGACGCGGGCCAGGCGATCCGTGCGCCCGACGTGCTGTTCGCCAAGATCACCGAGGAGCAGATCGCCGAGTGGACGGCGCGCTTCGGCGGCACGGAGTCGTCGTGAGCGGCATCGATATCGTCCGCGTCACGCCCGACGATGTCGAGAAGCTGCGCGAGATCCGCATGGAGGCGCTGACGCTGCATCCGGAAGCCTTCAGCGCCGATCCGGAGCGCTGGGCCGCGTTTACCGGGCAGCAATGGCGCGAGATGATCGCGGGGCGCGCCTGGTTCGCGGCAAGGGGCGATGAAAGCTGGCTTGGGATTGCGGCCTTCGGGCGGGAGGGCCATTCGAGGAAGACCGATCATACCGGGACGCTGGGCGGCGATGTATGTGCGCCGCGCCAGCCGCGGCCGCGGCGTCGCCGACGCGCTCGTCGAGGCCGTGATCGAAGAAGCGGCCAAGCATGTCGAGCAGCTTATGCTGACGGTGAACGCCGAAAACAAATGGGCGATCGCGCTCTATGAGCGCCACGGATTCCGGGCGTACGGGAAGGTGCCGCGCGCGCTCCTTGTCGAGGGGCGTTACTACGACGAGCTCGAGATGATGCGCGGCGTTTCGGCGAGCGATTGAAGAGGCCTCGAGGCGGGTGTCATTGCCTGACGCCGTCAAGTAGTTTTTTGCGCCAGCTGAACTCGAGGCGCTCTAATCTGCGTTGCGGACCGGCTCCCAACCTTCTTTGGTCAACGCCTCGAGCGGGGTGAAGCGCGACTTGTAATCCATCTTCTCGCTGCCCTCGACCCAATAGCCGAGATAGACGTAATCCAGCCCTCGCTGCGTGGCTGCGCGCACGTGATCGAGGATCATGTGGGTGCCGAGGCTGCGCGCGTCCTCGCCGGGATGATAGAAGCTGTAGACCATCGAGAGGCCGTCGCGCAGGACGTCGGTCAGCGCGCAGGCGACGAGGGCGCCGGGCTGATTGCCGTCATCAGGACGCCGGTACTCCACGATATGGGTGTCGACGGGCGTCTCCTCGACCATGGCCACATAGTCGAACAGGCCCATATCGGACATGCCGCCGCCGGCATGGCGCGAGTTGAGATAGGTCCTCAGAAGCGCGAATTGCTCCCGCGTCGCTTCGGCGGGGACTTCACGCCGGACGAGATCGCTGTTGCGCCGGAATATCCGCTTCTGGCTGCGCGAGGGATCGAAGGCGCGCGCGATGATCCGGACGGACACGCAGGCGGTGCAGCCCTCGCAGGCTGGGCGGTAGGCGATCGACTGGCTGCGGCGGAAACCGGAATGGGTCAGGGCCTCGCTGAGAGGCTGGGCGAGAGATCCGTTCAGGCGCGCAAAGACCTTGCGCTCCGTCCGGCCGGGCAAATAGGGGCAAGGTCCTCCCGGTGTCAGGAAGAACTGCGGTACCCTGGTGTTGCGTTGCTCTGTCACCGGCCACTCTTCGCCGTCGTCCCCATCCCAGAATTATGACAGCGGTTCGCGCGTTAATGCCAGAGCGTTGCAGCGCGTTGGTGTCAACTTCTCACAAGACGGTTGACGGACGCCGGCAAAAGCCTTCGGTCAAAGCTCGGGCTTAGGCGGCGCCGGAGGCGCTTCGCGCAGCAGGACGATCGAAATACGCCGGTTCGCCGAGGCTTTCGGGTCTTCGGGCAGCAGGGGTTCAGAGCCTGCCTTGCCGGCGATCTCATAGATCCGGTCGGGATTGAGCCCGCCCGTGCTCAGGACATTGCGCGCTGCGTCGGCGCGCGCGGCCGAAAGGACCCAGTCGCTCTGCCCGGGCCCGGTATCGCCCGTCTGGGTATGGCCGCTGATTGAGATTCGATTCGGCAGGCCGTCGATGATTTTTCCGATGGCCGTGAGCAGGACCTTCGTATAGGGCATTGGCTCTGCTGTTCCCGGCTGGAACATCGGCCTTCCGTCCTGGTCGACGAGCTGGATGCGCAAGCCTTGCGGCGTCTGCTCGGTGATCACCTGGCGCGAGAGGTCCGCGATGTCGGGGCTTTCCTGCATGGCTTGATGGATGGCCTCGGCCGCATGCGAGAAGTCGCTGTCCTGCGACGAGGCGCCTCCATGACCGTTGCCCTGCGAATCGCTGGCGCTCGAAGACAGGTCGAGACTTGCGGTCTCGCCACCCTGAACTCTTCGCGCTCTCGGCCGAATGCGATGTGCTGCTGGGCGCGGGCGGGCTGTTCTTCTGCATCACCGACAGGGCGCCACCGGCCCGCGCGGTCTCCTGGCCCATGACCTTTCCGCCGAGCACGCCGCCGGAGCCGCTGAGGGTCTGGGAAATGCTCTGGGGCGCGAAATAGTCCGCAATGCCGCGCTTTTGCTCGGGCGTGGTCGTATTGATGAGCCACATCAGCAGAAAGAAGGCCATCATGGCCGTCACGAAGTCGGCATAGGCGACCTTCCAGGCGCCGCCGTGATGTGCCGCGTGACCGCCCTTCTTGATCTTCTTGATAATGACGGCGTTTTCGCCCGCCATATCGCAACCCCGCTCGAACTACCCATGGTCGACGTGCCGGACGGTCTATTCGCCGCCCTGATCCTCGCCTAACCTTGGCCAGAGCATGCACAAGCCGGCTTAACCGAGTATTGAGGCCATGACATTCGACACGCGCGCCTTCCGCGGCGCTTTGGGGTGCTTTCCTACGGGCGTGGCGGTTGTCATCGCGACAACGGAAGTCGCGCCCATGGGAATCACGGTTAACTCCTTCACTTCGGTCTCGCTCGACCCGCCGCTGGTTCTGTGGTGCCTGGATCGTAAATCCGACCGTTACGGCGTGTTTACCAAGGCGCCGGGCTACACGATCAGCGTTCTGGGTACCGAGCATCAGGCAGTGTCGTCCCGGCTGGCCCGACAGGGCGAGCACAAGCTCGATGGCGTCGGCCTGATCCAGACCAAGCTTGGGCCGCCAGCGCTGGCCGACGCACTCGCGATCTTCGAGTGCACAAGCGAGGCGGTGCATGAGGGCGGAGACCACGCAATCCTGATCGGACGTGTGCTCCGGTTTCACCGTCACGACGCCGGCGCGCCGCTGGTATTCTTCAAGGGAAAGTATGGTGCGCTTGCGGAGGCAATCTAAGCCCCGTGGGGACGCCGATCTGCCTGTCAGGCTGTTGCGGCAGAGCCACCCTGACTAAGCAATCTGCCTTAGCCGCACGCTGGGCTGCCCATGTCACATTACGTTCATAAAAACGTCACTGCCCTGTAGCCCCCCACTGCAATCCATCGCGCCGGCAAAAAGGACCGCATCGGATCGCTTGGGGGGAGAACGTGTCGCGGGGTCCGCGGCCTCTCGCTTTCATGCCTTCGACGGACGCCTTTTTCCGCGCAACCGAGAGAGGGTTCTATGAAGGGGAAGACAGCCTTGATGGTCGGCGTTGCCACCATCGCACTCGCAGCCTCAGGGCAGGCAAACGCCGCGACGACGACCACGACAACCACCACGACGACGCATCATCACCACCATCACCACATGGGGATGACGTCCACGACGACCACCACGTCGTCCTCGTCCTCGTCCACGGCCGCTGCCGCCGGCCCGACCAATGCAGAGCTGGAGCAGCGCATCGACGCGCTGGAGCAGCAGGTCGAGGCCGACGAGTCGAAGGCCAGCTCCGACCACACGCGGCTCTCTGCGGTCGAGCAGGGCTTCAACGACGTGCAATGGACGTTCGACAACGGCCGCCCGACGATCAAGACGGGTGACGGCCGCTTCTCGCTCGCTCTGCGCACGCGCATCCAGATCGACTTCGCGTCCTACATGCAGCCTCATGTGTTCCATCCGGGCGTGGCCGCGGCGGCGTCCGCCGTTTCGCCGGCGTGTAACCAGCGCAACCTCTGCAGCGGCGCCGACGTCCGCCGCGCCTATTTCGGCATCGAAGGCAAGGCCTACAACGACTTCTGGTACGAAGTGCGCCTGAACTTCGGCGGTACCAAGTGCGAAGCCGGTTTCGGCGCCGCTTCGGAGACCGTGTCCTGCGGCGATCCGCCGGTGAACCTGGCGCGCATCGCCTATACGGGCATCCCGAATTTCCGCATCAACGCCGGCATCATCCAGCCGGTTCTGACCTACGGAAACTCCGTGTCGTCGGCCGAGCTGACGTTCATGGAATTCCCGTCGGTGGTTGCGGCCGTGATCTCGGCCGGCACGACGACTGTCGGTACTGCGACCAGCAAGAACATCCAGTCCGGCGGCTTCGGCGGCGACGACTCCCGCCGCGGCGTCGAGCTGGACTTCCAGAAGACCGACATCTTCATGCCGGGCGACAACCTGGTCGTGGCGGCGTCCTACACCGGCCAGCGCACCGGCTCGATCCGCGTCGGCAAGGAAGGCACCAACACCAACGGCCGCGTCGCTTATCGTCTTTGGTCTGACGGTATCTCCAACATCCAGATCGGCGGCGACTGGGGCTAATCCTCAGCATCCCGGGTGCTCGCGGACATTCCTTCGACATCTCGGATCGTCCAGAGAGCCGCGTCGACGGAACGCAGTTCGTCAACACGGCGCAAAGCTGCGGCCTGACGAGTGCGCAAGCGACCGCGTTGAGCACCGCAGGCGGCACCTGCACCTCGGTGACGGGTGCTTCGACCTACGGCTTCGAAGGCGGCTTCAACTGGGTGAACTTCTACGGTGCGGGTGAGTACTATCACTTCGAGCAGGATCGCGACCGGACCTTCTACACGACCGTGCTCGGCGCTCCGACCGCGGCGGCCATGACCAACCCGAACTACAACGGGTGGTATCTCGAAGGTTCGTGGATCATCACCGGCGAAGTGAAGCCATACACGGCGTCGAACACTGCCAACAATTACGCCGTGTGGGGCGCTCCTGTGCCGTCGCGTCCGTTCTCGCTCGCAGGCGACTCCTGGGGTGCGTGGGAACTGGCGGCACGGTACAGCACGCTCAACCTGAACTACCATGCGGGTACTGCCGGCGTGGCGGTTCCGCTCGGCGGCATCCGCGGCGGCGATCAGAAGATCATCTCCGCGGCCGTCAACTGGTACCTGAACCGCAACGTCCGCATGATGTTCGAATACCAGAACGTCGACATCAGCCAGCTCAACGCGGCCGGTGCCAATGCGGACGAATTGTTCAACACGATCATGGGCCGTTTGCAGTTCGCGTTCTGAGTTTAGGAAGTGACCTGGAGCTTGGCTTCCAACCGATTTGAGAGGAACAAAACACAATGTCCTTGAAGACTTTGATCGGCGCTTGCGCCGGTCTTGCACTGGCGGCGTTCGCGTCGCAGGCATCGGCGGCGGATATTTCCGCCGCCGGTGCAACGTTCCCGTACCCGATCTACGCCAAATGGGCTGCCGTCTATAAGGGCGTCAGCGGCGTCGGTCTCAACTACCAGTCCATCGGCTCCGGCGGCGGCATCGCGCAGATCAAGGCGAAGACCGTCACGTTCGGTGCGACCGACATGCCGCTGAAAACGCCGGATCTCGACAAGTTCGGCCTGGCGCAGTTTCCGACGGTGATCGGCGGCGTCGTGCCGGTGATCAATGTCGCGGGCGTGAGACCGGGCCAGCTCGTCCTGGACGGCGCCGCGCTTGCCGATATCTATCAGGGCAAGGTGTCAAACTGGAGCGATCCGGAGATCAAGAAGCTCAATCCGGGCGTCAATCTGCCAAACCAGGCGATCGCCGTCGTCCACCGTTCCGACGGATCTGGCACCACTTTCATCTTCTCGACCTTCCTATCGCGCATCAGCAACGACTGGAAGTCGAACGTCGGCGCGTCGACCTCGGTCGATTGGCCCGTCGGCATCGGCGCGAAAGGTAACGAAGGCGTGGCCGGCAATGTTGCACAGACCGGCGGCGCGATCGGCTACGTGGAATACGCTTACGCCAAGCAGAACCACCTGACCTACACAAAGATGATCAACAAGGCCGGCCAGACGGTCAGCCCGACCATCGACGCGTTCAAGGCGGCTGCGGCGAATGCCGACTGGGCCAGCGCTGCGAAGGACAATTTCTACATCATCCTCGTCGACCAGCCCGGCGCGGAATCCTGGCCGATCACGGCGACAACCTACATCCTGATCTACAAGAACCCGCCGGATCAGCAGGCGGCCTCCGAAGCGCTCAAGTTCTTCAAGTGGGCGTATGAGAAGGGCGGATCACTCGCGCTCGGCCTCGATTATGTGCCGCTCCCCGACGTCGCGGTGCAGGCGATCGAAGCAAGCTGGAAGCAGATCCAAGGCTCCGGAATGTAACTGCCATTGCGCGACCCGGCGAAGCTGGCCGGGTCGCGTTCCTGGTCCCCTTGTGTGCCGGTCCTTCCTCTTCGGGATCCGGCACCGAACACTGAGCAGGGGTGGCACTTCCGCCTCTGCTCTTTTTTGCTCGTTCGGCACGCGTCCCATGCTGGACGCGCGCAAGACGAACGATCAGCGTGCGAGCGATGACGCGCCTAACAATTCGCATCGACTTTGCCAATGGCGGCGCATTGGGGCCCGGCAAGGTCAGGCTGCTGGAGCTGGTCGCGGAGACGGGGTCGATCCGCAAGGCCGCCGCCGGGATGAAGATGAGCTACCGGCAGGGCTGGTTGCTTTTGAAGGCGCTCCAGGAGACCTTCGGCCGTCCGCTCGTGGAAACGGCGACAGGCGGTGCTTCCGGCGGTGGGGCGCGCTTATCGCCGTTGGGGCGCCGCGTGGCGGCTCAATATCGCGCGTTGGAGCTCAAAGTGGCAAAAGCGGGCAGGGCCAACCTGTCGGCCTTGGAGCGCGCAACGCCCTCTCGTGCGGCCCAAACGTCGCAGCGGCCGAGAACAATTCGCAGGTCGCCCAAATAATCCTCTGATTTAAATGGATTAAATGTGCTTTTTGGCCAGTCGGTCCGAGAAGGGATGCCACGCGATCATCTTGCACGTTATTATAACGCGCCTTATCTTATCATCGCTTAGGGATTGGCCGCGATGATGTCATCCTTCGATAGAGACCTTCTGATTGTATTGAACGATGTCGCACGACTTATGCGGACGCGCTTCGACCAGGGTGCGCGGCTTTACGGAATGACACGCGCCCAGTGGATCATCCTGGCGCGGCTGCAGCGGCAGCCGGGCATTTCGCAGAACGAGATGGCGGCGATCTGTGAGGTCGAGCCGATCACTGTCGGCCGGCTCGTCGACCGGCTCGAGGCGCGCGGCATGGTCGAGCGCAGGCCCGATCCCACCGACCGTCGCATTCGCCGCCTGCACCTGCTGCCGGCGGCAGAACCAATTCTCGTGGAGATCGCGCGCTATCGCGGCGCGATGCTCGAACAGACAACGGCAGGCATGGACGCTGCGACGCTGAACGGGTTGGTCGATGGCCTGCTCAGGCTCAAGGACAATCTTGTGAACAACACGGTCGACGGTCCCGCCGCGGCAGTGGTTGGAGGATAGACATGGCGGCAATGAGATCCGAAACGGTGGCGGCGCCGGCCTATGTGCCCGCTTCGGGCGGCATCGGACCGCGCGTGCGCGAATGGGCCGGCGACCTATGGGCTGACAAGCCGCGCCTGCGCCGCGTGGCGATGATCTGGGGCGTCAGCGCCGTCGCCGCGATTTCGCTCGTCCTGTATCTCACCGGCGGGCGCTACGTTTCCAACGACAACTCCTATGTGCATGCGGCGAAGCTGATGGTGTCGACCGACGTTTCGGGATTGGTGCTCGACGTTGACGTGCATGAGGGCCAGCACGTCAATGCGGGGCAGGTCCTTTTCCGCCTCGATCCCAGACCGTTCGTGATCGCGCTCAACAACGCCAAGGCCGACCTGGACCAGGCGGTGCTCGATACAAGATCGCTCGAGGCGGGCTACCAAAGCATGCTCGGCCAGATCGACGCACAAAAGGCCCAGGTCAATCTCGATCAGATCACCTACGACCGCTATGCCGCGCTCGCCAGGCAGAATGCCATCGCCTCGACGCAGCTCGACACCGCCCGCGGCACGCTGCTGACGGCGCAGGCGACGCTGGTCTCGCTTCAGGAGAACGCGCTCACCCAATTGGCGAAGTTGAACGGCAATCCCACGCTGCCGCCCGAGCAGTCGCCGGAATATCTGAAGGCCAAGGCGGCCGTCGACGAGGCGCAGCGACAGCTCGACCACGCCATCGTGCGCGCGCCGTTCAGCGGAATCGTGACGGAGGTGGATTCGCTCCAGCCCGGCACGCTCGTGATCTCGGCCATGGCGGCCTTCACGACGACGAGCGCCGTCGGTCTGGTGTCGGACCAGAATGTCTGGATCGAAGCCGACACCAAGGAGACCGATCTCACCTATGTGCGCAAGGGCAATCCGGTCGAGTTCACGGTCGACACCTATCCGGGTCACACTTGGCACGGCCACGTCGACGCCGTCGACGCAGCCAGCAACTCGGCGTTTTCCGCGCTTCCCGCCGAGAATACGAGCGGCAATTGGGTGAAGGTCGTGCAGCGCATTCCCGTGCGCATCCGCGTCGACTTCAGGCCCGGCGACCCGCCGCTGCGCGCCGGCATGAGCGCCATCATCAGCATCGATACGGGACATCGCCGCTGGTATCGCATGCTGTTCGGCAATTCGTGAGCGTTCTGGGCACAGGTTCCAACCGGAAGTCGCTGGCATGCGCGTAGAAGCACTCGGCCACTCCGCGGAAGCCTATGAGAGCAAGTTCGAGCTCCGCGTCGTGCTGGTCTCGTCGATGGCCGGCGTGCTCATGCAGGCGCTGGACTCGACGATCGCCAATGTGGCGCTGCCCTACATGCAGGGCAGCCTGTCGGCCTCGCGCGACCAGATCACCTGGGTGCTGACTTCGTACATCGTCTCGGCCGCGATCATGACCGCGCCAGTAGGCTGGCTCGCCTCGCGCTTCGGAAAAAGACGGCTCGCCGTCGTCAGCATTGCCGGCTTCACCATCACCTCGATGATGTGTGGCGCCGCCCAGACGCTCGACCAGATGGTGCTGTTCCGCCTGCTTCAGGGGGCCTTCGGCGCGGCACTGTCGCCGCTCAGCCAGGCGATCATGCTCGACCTTTATCCGCCGCAAAAGCGCGGCAACATCATGGCGATCTGGGGCATGGGCGTGATGCTGGGACCGATCCTAGGTCCTACGCTCGGCGGCTATCTCACCGACGCCTACAATTGGCGCTGGATCTTCTACGTGAACGTTCCGTTCGGGATCGCGGCCGTATCGGGCATCTGGCTCTTCTTCAAGGACTCCCCGCACGACACGACCATGAAGTTCGACTGGTTCGGATTCGCGGCTCTGGCCGCCGGACTGGGTGCCTTGCAGCTGATGCTCGATCGCGGAACCGACAAGGGCTGGTTCGGTTCGGGCGAGATCATCGCCGAGGCGCTGATCGCCGGCGTCGGGATCTATCTCTTCCTGGTCCACATGATGACGGCGAAGAACGCCTTCATGCCGCCGGCGATGTTCCGGGACCGCAATTTCGTTTCCGCGCTTGTGCTGATGTTCGTGACAGGCGCCGTGATGCTCGCGAGCTCCGCCCTGCTGCCGCCGTACCTGCAGAACCTCGCCGGCTATTCGGTCTATCAGACCGGCCTTCTGATGGCGCCGCGCGGGTTTGGCACCATGGTCGCGATGATGTTTGCCGGAACCATGGCATTGAAGATCGACCCCCGCATCCTGATGACGATAGGTGTGACGTTGCTGGTCTGGTCGATGTGGGCGATGTCCGGCTGGACCCCCGAAATCGATCCCAAGACGCTCATCATCGTGACGTTCCTGCAAGGCATCGGCATGGGCTTCCTGTTCGTGCCGCTCAATCTCATGGGATTTGCCACGCTGCCGCAGATGTATCGGACGGACGGCGCCGCGGTGACCAATCTGATGCGCAATATCGGCAGTGCCATCGGCGTCTCGATCACGACCACCGTCCTGGCCAGCAGCACCCAGATCATCCATTCGCAACTCATGACCTATGCAACGCCGTTCAACCGCGCATTGGGCGTGAACGGCCCATCGCTGATGATGAACCCCCAAATTCCGTTCGGGGCGGGAAACCTCGATGCGCTGATCACGACGCGCGCCATGATCCAGGCCTACGCCAACGATTTTCTGCTGATGGCCGGCATCGGAATACCGGCTTATTTCTTCATCTGGATGATGCGCAGGCCGCAGTTCGCGCCGGGTGCGCCGCCACCGAAAATCGAGGTAATGGAGTAGTGCGCACCGCCTTCATCGGACTAGGAGTCATGGGCTATCCGATGGCCGGCCATCTGAGGAAGGCCGGTCACGACGTGGTCGTGTTCAATCGCACGCGCGCCCGCGCGGACGCCTGGGTCGCCGAATTCGGCGGGACCCGCGCGCCGAGCCCTGCGGACGCCGCGCGAGACTGCGAGATCGTGCTGGCTTGCGTGGGGCGCGATGCCGATCTCCACGAGGTGACGCTGGGTACCGGCGGCGCCTTTGCGGCGATGAAGAAGGGCGCCGTGTTCGTCGATCATACGACCGCGTCGGCGACGATCGCGCGAACCTTGTTCGAAGATGCGAAGAAACGCGGTTTCGGCTTCGTCGATGCGCCTGTCTCCGGCGGTGAGCAGGGGGCGAAGAACGGCCAGCTCACGATCATGTGCGGCGGCGACGCCGCCGATTACGCCAAGGCGGAGCCGGTGATCGCGACCTATGCGCGCCAGTGCCGCCGGCTGGGCGAAACGGGCGCGGGGCAGCTCACCAAGATGGTCAACCAGATCTGCATAGCAGGCCTCGTTCAGGCCCTGTCGGAGGGACTGAGCTTCGCGCGCGCGGCAGGCCTCGACCCGCAGGCCGTCGTGGACGTCATCTCAAAGGGCGCCGCGCAGTCCTGGCAGATGGAGAATCAGGCACAAGACGATGCTGGCGGGGCAATACGACCACGGTTTCGCGGTGGAGTGGATGCGCAAGGACCTCGGCATCTGCTTCGACGAGGCCGGGCGCAACGGCGCAAAATTGCCCGTTACCGCGCTCGTCGATCGTTTCTATGCGGAAGTCGAAGCCATGGGCGGCAAGCGCTGGGACACGTCCAGCCTGTTCGCGCGCCAGGAAGCTTTGCGGAAAGGTCAACGCTGATGGATGCCGAACGCTCGCGCCCTTATCACCACGGCGATTTGCGCAACGCGCTGCTCGACGCCGCGCGCGCCATCCTGGAACAGGAAGCGCTCTCGGAACTGAGCCTGAGGGCGGTCGCGCGGCGCGCAGGCGTAAGCCACGCCGCGCCCTATCGCCATTTCCCCAACCACGAGGCGCTCCTCGTCGAGCTGGCGACCGAGGGCTTTGCCGAGCTGCGTGCCGAGATCGTCGCGGCGGCGCGCGTCGCCGGCCCCGAATCCGACCGTATCGCCAATATCGGCGCGGCCTATATGCGCTTCGTCGCGCGCCGCCCGGCGGTTGCGCGGCTGATGTTCGGCCCGCAGCTTCCCAACCGCGATACGTTTCCGGCGCTCGGCGAAGCGGCCGATGCGATCGGCAACGAGATCGGCTCGGCTCTTCACGACAATGCGCTTGGCCTTGCGGTCTGGGCGGCCGTGCACGGGCTCGCCATGCTCATCCTCGAGAACGTGATCGACCTCGGTCAGCGCCGCTCCGGCCTCGACGTGTTGCCGTCGCGCGCGGAGATCCTGCTGCGCAGCCTGTTCTCGGTGCGGCGGGACTAACGGCTCACGAATTCGAATTGATCAGCTTCGCCGCGTCGCGCGCGAAGTAGGTGAGGATTCCGCTGGCGCCCGCGCGCTTGAAAGCGACGAGGCTCTCCAGGATCACACGGTCGCGTTCGAGCCAGCCGCGCTCGATCGCGGCCATGAGCATCGAATACTCGCCCGACACCTGATAGGCGAAGGTTGGCATGGCGAATTCGTCCTTCACACGGCGGACGAGATCGAGATAAGGCATCCCCGGCTTCACCATCACCATGTCGGCGCCTTCGGCGATATCGAGCGCGACTTCGCGCAGCGCCTCATCGCTGTTCGCCGGGTCCATCTGATAGGTGCGCTTGTCGCCTTTCAGTGCCTTCGCCGATCCGACGGCGTCGCGGAACGGGCCGTAGAATGCCGAGGCGTATTTCGCGGCGTAAGCCATGATCAGCGTGTTGCGGAATCCGTTCGTCTCGAGCGCGGTACGGATGGCGCCGACGCGGCCATCCATCATGTCCGAGGGCGCGATGATATCGCAGCCGGCCTCGGCCTGGACGAGCGCCTGCCTGGCGAGGATCTCCAGCGTTTCGTCATTGGCGATGTCCTCGCCCGCGAAAACGCCGTCATGGCCGTGCGTGGTGTAGGGATCGAGTGCGACGTCGCACATCACGCCGATTTCGGGAACCGCCGTCTTGATCGCACGCGTGGCGCGGCAGACCAAGTTCTTCGCATTGGTCGCTTCGCGGCCGTCGTCGGTCTTCAGCGACGCATCGGTGTAAGGAAAGAGCGCGATGACCGGAATGCCGAGCCTCGCCGCATCCTCGGCCCCGGCGACGGCGAGATCGATGGAAAGGCGCTCGACCCCGGGCATGGAGGGCACCGCCGCGCGTGTCTTTTCGCCCTCGACGACGAAGATCGGCCAGATGAAATCCGACGCAGACACCGTCGTTTCCGCGACCAGACGGCGCGACCAATCCTGCCGCCTGAGGCGGCGCATGCGCAGGGCCGGGAACGAGGGCGTCATCCGCTGTTCTCTTGCCAACTCCCGCAGCCTCTGGCAAGGGCGCGCCATTGTCGGGAGAGGAACGGGCTGCAAATCCCTGCGCTTCGACTTGTTCGGGAAAGCAAATGAGGGACGCCAGTGAGGCCGTGACGGAGTATCTCGCGGCGTGGAGCGAGAACGATCCGCTCAAGCGGACGCTGCTTCTCGACCGTTGCTGGAACCCCGGCGGTACGATCGAGATCGACAAACGCCGCTTCGATGGGAGGGCGGGCGTCGAGACGGAGATTGCGCGATTTCGACGCGAATGCCCGTCCGACCGCGCGCGGATCGTAGGAAACGTCGAGCAAGTCGGACGGTGGTTCCGGTTCACGGCCAAGGCCGAACGGGCCGACGGTTCCTGCTACAGTCCGGTTCTCGATTTCGGTGAGTTGGACCAACAGGGACGCATTCTTCGTATCGTGACATTCGTTTGGACTGACGAAAGAGCATGACATGAACTTCGAACTGACCGAAGACCAGCGCGCCGTCGAGGAAATGGCACGCAAATTCGCGGCCGAAAAGCTCGCGCCGAACGCGGCGGAGTGGGATGCGGAGGAGATATTCCCCGTCGAGACGCTGCGGGAAGCGGCGGCTCTCGGGCTGGCCGGCATTTATGTGCGGGAAGACGTCGGCGGTTCGCAGATGACGCGTCTGGATGCCGCGATCATCTTCGAAGAGTTGTCGGCGGGGTGCACGTCGACCGCGGCTTTTCTGTCGATCCACAATATGGCGTCGTGGATGATCGACCGCTTCGGCGGCGACGGGCAGCGCCGGCGTTTCCTGCCGTCTCTGACCACCATGGAAAAGATCGCGAGCTATTGCCTGACAGAACCGGGCTCAGGCTCGGATGCGGCCGGCCTCAAGACGCGCGCGGTCGCGGACGGCGATCACTACGTGCTCAACGGTGCCAAGGCCTTCATCTCCGGCGCCGGCGTTTCTGACACCTATGTCTGCATGGTGCGCACGGGCGAAGAGGGTCCGAAGGGGATCTCCTGCCTCGTCGTCGAGAAGGGAACGCCCGGGCTCTCGTTCGGAAAAAAGGAGCGCAAGATGGGCTGGAACAGCCAGCCCACGGCGCAGGTAATCTTCGAGGATTGCCGCGTTCCGGTCGCCAATCGCATTGGTGCCGAAGGCGAGGGCTTCCGCATCGCGATGATGGGTCTGGACGGTGGGCGCATCAACATTGGCGCCTGCTCGGTCGGGACGGCGCGCGCCGCGCTGGAGGAGGCGCTCGCCTATACGCGCGACCGCAGGCAGTTCGGCCGCCCGATCGCGGACTTCCAGGCCTCGCAATTCAAGCTTGCCGACATGGCGACGGAGCTCGAGGCGGCGCGACTGATGATCCGCAACGCGGCGGCCGCGCTCGACCGCCGCGATCCGCGCGCCACCATGCTCTGCGCGATGGCGAAGCGTCATGCCAGCAATTCAGGCTTTGCGATCGCCAACGACGCGCTGCAATTGCATGGCGGTTACGGGTATCTCAAGGATTTTCCGGCAGAACGCCATGTGCGGGATCTGCGCGTGCACCAGATCCTGGAGGGCACCAACGAGATCATGCGTGTCATTGTGGCACGCGAGCTGACCCGGCAGTGAAGGGTTCCCGAAGCGCCGGCTTTTCCCTAATTTTTACGTCCTTTTAAGAAGTGCGGATTAGTCTTCCCCTTAACAATAGGTGGGTCCTGCGAAAAGCGGGAAGGGAAGATAAAATGACGGCACTGGCCAAACCGCAGGTCGCGGAGCCGCTCGACGGCGCACGCGTACTGAGCAAAGTCTATCTCGAGTCTCTCAACCTCGTGGAGCGGCTGCATCGTCAGTTGCTCGACGTGATCAAGGACGAGCTTGATCGCCGCGACGAGCGCGAGATCAACAGCGTGCAGGCGCTTCTTCTGTTCAACATCGGCGACCAGGAACTGACCGCCGGCGAGCTCAGGACGCGCGGGCACTATCTGGGCTCGAACGTCTCGTACAATCTCAAGAAGCTGGTCGAGTTCGGGCTATATCCATCACGAGCGCTCCGAAGTGGACCGCCGCTCTGTGCTTGTGCGCCTGACGCGCAAGGGCGAAGTCGTGCGCGACATGCTCCACGGGCTGTTCGCGCGCCATCTTGGCTCGCTCGAAGCGGTCGGCAACGTCGCTGTCGCCGATTTCGAGTCGCTGAACACCTGCCTGAAGCGTCTGGAGCGCTTCTGGATCGATCAGGTGCGCTTCCGCCTGTAGGCCGTTCGATTGGAGGGGCACGCCCTTCTGTGTCACCTATAGCGGGTGACACCGAGGAGACGTGCCCTGTCCGCTTTCGCCACCAGCTTCGTGCGCCATCACATCCGATTCGCCAGCGCTATCGCGCTGGGTCTTGCCGTGTTTCTCATCCTGCACGCGCTGCATGGCCCCGAGCCGGTGGTGGCCGCCGGCGACACTTTCTTCCTGTCGTTCATCGTCATGAGCTGGCATTTCATCTTCAACCAGACGAGCGATGACCTCGACCGGCGCGCCGACATCGAGGACGAGGGGATCCTGGTCGTAGCGGTCATGACCGTGGCCGCGATCGCCTACTACTGCGCGGCCATCTTCATGCTGCTCAACCAGAAGCACTTTGCGGGCATCGTTCCCCTCGTGCTGACGCTCATGAGCGCGCCGCTGGGTTGGTTCACGCTGCACACGCTTTTTGCGGCGCACTACGCAAATCTCTACTACTTCGGACCGCTCTGCGAAGACGGCAGGAGCCGCGGGCTGAAATTCCCCGAGACCGCCCGGCCCGGTCCCTCGGACTTCATGTATTTCTCCTTCGTCATCGGCATGACGGCGCAGGTCTCGGATGTCCTGGTCCAGACCCCCCAGATGCGCCGGGCGGTCATGACCCACGGGATCATCTCGTTTTTCTTCAATACGGTTCTGATCGCGATGGCCGTTAACGCGGTGGTTGCAACCGTGCAGGCAGGCTAGGCGGGCGGATGGTGGCCGCGCCTGGGGCTGTGACAAAAAGCGGGGTTATACGTATGGGGCCGGAAAGCCCTTTAAGGTATGGTCAGCGGGGTCTGCAGGGGCAGAAAACGGGCCTTTTCCGGGGCTCGGAACAGGATCGAGATGGCGTTTCCCTATCTCTCGCGGTTCCGTGACGCGCTCTCGGGGTTGAAGCGCGAAGGCCGCTATCGCGTGTTCGCCGACATCGTGCGCCAAGCCGGTGGCTTCCCCAGCGCCGATTTCTACGTTGACGCCGACAAGCGGCCGATTACCGTCTGGTGCAGCAACGACTACCTCTGCATGGGCCAGCACCCCAAGGTGCTTGCGGCCATGCATGAAGCCATCGACGCCGCCGGCGCGGGGGCTGGGGGAACGCGCAACATCTCGGGCACGACGCACTATCACGTCGAGCTGGAACAAGAGCTTGCGAAGCTGCACGGCAAGGAAGCCGCGCTCCTGTTCACCTCCGGCTTCGTGTCGAATGACGCGACTCTCGCCACGCTGGCAAAGCTGCTGCCCAACCTCGTTGTCTTCTCCGATGAGCTCAACCACGCCTCGATGATCGAGGGCATGCGCCATGGCGGGATGGAGAAGCAGGTCTTCCGGCACAACGACCTTGCGCATCTCGAGACGCTGCTGCGCGCGGCCGATCCGGCGCGGCCGAAGCTCATCGCCTTCGAATCCGTCTACTCCATGGATGGGGATTTCGGGCCCATCGCGGCGATCTGCGCCCTGGCCGAGACGTACAACGCGCTCACCTATCTCGACGAAGTACACGGCGTAGGCCTTTACGGCCCGCGCGGAGCGGGCGTCGCCGCCCGCGACGGCGCAATGCATCGCGTCGACATCGTCGAAGGGACGCTGGCCAAGGCCTTCGGCGTAATGGGCGGCTATATCGCGGCGTCGGCGGAAATCGTCGATTGCATTCGCTCCTTCGCCCCGGGCTTCATCTTCACGACGTCTCTGGCGCCGGCGATCGCCGCAGGCACGCTCGCCAGCATCCGTCATCTCAAGTCGAGCGAAATCGAGCGGACGGCGCTGCATGAGCGTGCCGCACGCCTCAAGCGGCTCTTAGCGCAGGCGGGACTTCCGGTCATGGCCTCGCCCAGTCATATCGTGCCGGTGTTCGTCGGCGACGCCGCGCTCTGCAAATCCGTCTCCGACACGCTGCTGCGCGATCACGCGATCTACGTTCAACCGATCAACTATCCGACCGTTCCGCGCGGCAAGGAAAAACTCCGTTTCACGCCGTCGCCGATGCACACCGACGCCATGATGACGGAGCTCGTAAGCGCGCTCGATCAGGTGTGGACCGCGCACCGGCTCAGTCGCGCGGCGTAACGGTCATGCCGCCCGGGGGACAAGACGGCGGGGGTGGCGAAATTTTCATCGAATATGTCGTGCTCGGAAACGCCATCAAGGTGACGGCGATCGACGGGCAGTCCGGCGAGGAAGCCGCGATCGTCGGTCCCGCGAACGCGCCACGGGGGGCGCTTGCAGAAGCCGCGAAGCGCAAGCTCGACTACGTCCTGAAGAAGAGACGCGAGGAAGGCGGCTAGGCGCGCTTGCGCGCCGTCGACTGGGCGGCTCCGCGACCGAGGCCGATCTTCTTGGCGAACTCCGAGCGCTGCGCGGCGTAGTTCGGCGCGACCATCGGGTAATCGGTCGGCAATTGCCACTTCGCGCGGTATTCCTCGGGCGACAGGTTGTAGCGCGAGCGCAGATAGCGCTTGAGCATCTTCAGCTTCTTGCCGTCTTCGAGACACACGATGTATTCGGGCGTCACGGACTTCTTCACGGCCACTGCCGGCTTCTGCGTGGTCGGCGCATCTGCGGCAGCTGAGCCGGACAGACCGCCAAGCGTTGCATGAATGTTCTTGATCATGCCCGGCAGGTCGCCCACAGGAAGCGGATTGTTGCTGACGTAGGCGGCGACGATTTCGCTTGCGAGGCGCAGCAGCACGTCGGTCTTCCCGGCCGATGTTTCGCCGTCGCTCATATTGGCCTTCCTCTCCTGGGGATGAGAGTCAGCATCAGTCGTTGATGTCTGATCGTATGATGTTCGGAATCAAGAATATACGGAATGCTGAACATGACCAAAATTGACCACATGAAGTAAACAGCAAACATAGTGGCAGGCCGATTCCAACAAAACTTTTATGTTGGTAACCGGTTAGTCGGGTCCTCCATACCAGTTCTCGGGCTTACGCCCCGTCTGCATCCAATTCCGCCTGGCTTGGCGCGATCCCCAGACTTACCGCCAATCTTCTAAGGGAGGGTATGTTAGAGCACATCTCGGCTCTGGCGCTAGATTTGGTAAAGCGGTAGGGGTAGCCCCCCGACAGGTACGGGGGCGCTGAAATGCGCAGGTGGGTCTCGAAGAGGGCTGAGGCATGGTGGCGGTGGCGAACGCGGTCGCGAGCGCGGATTTCTTCAATCGCGGGCTTGCGGAGGCCGACCCGGAGATCGCCCGCGCCGTCCACGACGAACTGAAGCGCCAGCAGGACAAGATCGAGCTTATCGCCTCCGAGAACATCGTCAGCCGGGCCGTCCTCGAGGCGCAGGGCTCCGTCCTGACCAACAAATACGCCGAAGGCTATCCGGGTCGCCGCTACTACGGCGGCTGCGAGTTCGTCGACGTCGCCGAAGGCCTCGCCATCGAGCGTGCCTGCCGCCTGTTCGGCTGCACCTTCGCGAATGTCCAGCCGCATTCGGGCGCCCAGGCCAACCAGGCCGTTTTCTTCGCGCTGATGCAGCCCGGCGACACGTTCATGGGCCTCAGCCTCGACGCCGGCGGCCATCTCACGCATGGCTCTCCGGCGAACCAGTCCGGCAAGTGGTTCAAGCCGGTCGCCTACGGCGTGCGCCGCCAGGATCACCGCATCGACATGGAGGAGGTCGCGGCGCTGGCCCGCCAGAACAAGCCGAAGGTCATCGTGGCCGGCGGCTCGGCCTATGCGCGCACGATCGATTTCAAGCGCTTTCGCCAGATCGCTGACGAGGTCGGCGCCTATTTCATGGTCGACATGGCGCATTTCGCCGGCCTCGTTGCGGGCGGCGTGCATCCCAATCCGCTCGACCACGCCCATGTCGTGACGACGACGACGCACAAGACGCTGCGCGGCCCGCGCGGCGGCATGATCCTGTCGCGCGACGACGCGCTCGGAAAGAAGATCAACTCCGCCGTGTTTCCCGGCCTGCAGGGCGGCCCGCTCATGCATGTCATCGCGGCGAAGGCGGTATCGTTCGGTGAGGCGCTGAAGCCGGAGTTCAAGCTCTATGCGCGCGCCGTCGTCGAGAACGCCAAGGCGCTCGCCGAGACACTTCACGCCCAGGGGCTCGACATCGTATCGGGCGGCACCGACACGCATCTGATGCTCGTGGATCTGAGGCCCAAGGGGGCAACCGGGCGCGCCACCGAACGCGCGCTCGATCGCGCCTCGATCACGTGCAACAAGAACGCGGTCCCGTTCGATACCGAGAAGCCCGCGATCACGTCCGGGATCCGCCTGGGCTCGCCGGCGGGAACGACACGCGGCTTCGGCCCCGCCGAATTCCGCGAAGTGGGCCGGCTCATCGTCGAGGTCGTCGACGCCGTGGCCAAGAACGGCGAGGCGGGCGATCCGGCCGTCGAGGCGAGCGTGCGCGAGCGCGTCTCGGTGTTGTGCAAGCGTTTCCCGATCTACCAGTAGCCGAAAGACAGAGCCTTCCATGCGCTGCCCGTTCTGCGGACATGACGACACCCAGGTGAAGGACAGCCGTCCGACGGAGGAGAACTCCGCGATCCGGCGCCGCCGCCATTGCCCGGAATGCGGCGGGCGTTTTACCACGGTCGAGCGCGTGCAATTGCGCGAGCTCGTCGTGGTGAAGAAGAACAGCCGGCGCGAAACCTTCGAACGCGACAAGCTCGAGCGTTCGATCAGTCACGCGCTGCGCAAGCGCCCCGTCGAGCGCGAGCGCATCGAGCGGATGGTAACGGGCATCGTGCGTCGCCTCGAAAGCATGGGCGAGAACGAAATACCTTCGACGGTGATCGGCGAGCTGGTGATGCAGGCGCTGTCGAGCCTCGACAAGGTGGCGTATGTGCGCTTCGCCTCGGTCTACAAGAACTTCCGCGAGACCAAGGATTTCGAGGCGCTGATCGGCGAGCTGGAGGGCGGCGACAAGGATTAGCCGCGACCGCTCCTTGAACGACACCGATCATATGCGCCACGCACTAGCGCTCTCCCGGCGCGGGCTCGGACGCGTCGCGCCCAATCCTTCCGTCGGCTGCGTGATCGTGTCGCCGGAGGGGCGCATCGTGGGACGCGGCTGGACGCAACCCGGAGGGCGGCCGCATGCGGAAGCCGTCGCGCTTGCGCAGGCCGGCGGCGCCGCACGCGGCGCTGTTGCCTATGTCACGCTCGAACCGTGCGCTCATCAGGGGCGGGCTGCGCCTTGCGCGCACGCCCTGGTCGCGGCCGGCATATCCCGTGTGGTGGCCGCGATCGAAGATCCCGATCCGCGCACCAACGGCGACGGTTTCGCGGTGTTGCGCGCGGGCGGCGTCGCCGTCGACACGGGCGTGCGCGCGCGAGCGGCGAGCGAGATCAATGCCGGCTTTCTGTTGCGCGTGCGCGAGGGTCGACCGCTCGTTACGCTGAAGATCGCGCAGAGCCTCGATGGCAAGACCGCGACGGCGTCGGGCGAAAGCCAATGGATCACCGGCGAGGAGTCGCGGCGTGTCGGCCATCTGCTGCGCGCGGAGAACGATGCGATCCTGATCGGCATCGGCACGGCGCTCGCAGACGACCCTACGCTGACATGCCGCATGCCAGGCCTTGAGGATCGTTCCCCGCTCCGCGTCGTACTCGATTCCCGTCTGCGTCTGAGCCCCTCGTCGAAGCTCGCGCGAACGGCGAAGACAACGCCGACGCTTGTGTTCACTGCGGCCGAAAGCGGCGGCGACGCATTGCGCGCGCTGGGCGTCGAGATCGTGCGGGTCCCGTGTGACGTGCATGGCCGGCCCGACATCGCCGCGATGCTGCAAGAGCTCGGCCGCCGCAAGATGACGCGACTGCTGGTGGAGGGAGGCGCCGTAGTTGTCGCAGCGTTCATGGATGCGAAGGCGGCGGATCGCCTCGAAGTCTTCACGGCGCCCGTCGTGCTCGGCGGCGCAGGTCACGGCGCCGTCGGGTCCCTGGCCTCGCATACCCTTAAAAATGCTCCGGTATTTGCGCGGATCGGTCGCCGCAGGATCGGCTCCGATCTTCTGGAAAGCTTCGCCGTCAAGGCCTAAAAGAAACCCATGTTCACCGGAATCGTCACGGACGTCGGACACGTGCGCCACATCGAGAAGCGCGGCGACACCCATTTCGTTATCGCCACGAACTACGACGTCTCGGCCATCGAAATGGGTGCGTCGATCTCCTGCTCGGGCGCCTGCATGACCGTCGTCGACAAGGGCACCGCCAAGGATCGCTGGTTCGCCTTCACGGCATCGGCCGAGACGCTGTCCAGGACGACGCTCGGACAATGGAAGGTCGGAGACCCGGTCAACCTGGAACGTCCCATGCGCGTCGGCGACGAATTCGGCGGCCACATCGTGACGGGTCACGTGGACGCCGTGGCCGAGATCCAGCGCATGACGCCCGAGGGCGAGTCCACGCGCATCACCTTCGAAGTTCCGGTCAGCCTCTCACGTTTCGTTGCGGCGAAAGGGTCGGTCACGCTCGACGGCGTGTCGCTGACCGTCAACGAGGTCGACGGACCGCGGTTTGGCGTAAACATCATCCCGCATACGGCGAAGGTGACGACCTTCGGCCGCGCCAGACCGGGGACCAAGATGAACTTCGAGATCGACGTCCTGGCCCGTTACGTCGCGAGGCTCGTCAAAGGATGAATATCTCCGTCTTCCACGATTACATCTCCGAGATCGAAGACGTCATCGAAGACGCCCGCAACGGACGGATGTTCATCCTCTGCGACGCGGAGGATCGCGAGAACGAGGGTGACCTCGTCATCCCGGCGCAGATGTGCACGCCCCAGGCCGTCAATTTCATGGCGAAGTACGGGCGCGGCCTCATCTGCCTCGCGTTGACGCAGGAGCGCGCCACCACGCTCGAGATCCCGATGATGACGCTCGTCAACGGCACGCCCAATCAGACGGCGTTCACCGTGTCCATCGAGGCGAAGGAGGGCATCTCCACCGGAATCTCCGCGCATGACCGCGCGCATACCATCTCGGTCGCGATAGACCCGACGAAGGGACCGAAGGACATCGTGTCCCCCGGCCATGTCTTTCCGCTGGTCGCGCGCCACGGCGGCGCGCTCGTTCGCGCCGGCCATACCGAGGCCGCGGTCGATATCGCGCGCCTTGCCGGCCTCAACCCGGCCGGCGTGATCTGCGAGATCATGAACGACGACGGCACCATGGCGCGGTTGCCCGATCTCGTGGGTTTCGCGCAGATGCACGGCCTGAAGATCGGGACGATCGCCGATCTCATCGCCTATCGCCGCAAATACGATCATTTCGTCAAGCGCCTGCTGGAGACGACGTTCGACAGCCACCATGGCGGCGACTGGAAGATGGTGGTCTATGCGAACACGCTCGAATACGCCGAGCACATCGCGTTGGTGAAGGGCGACATCGCGACGCCGGACCCGGTGCTCGTGCGCATGCATGCGATCAACATCTTCAGCGATATTCTCAACTGGTCCCAGTACGAGCAGGACGTGCTCGGCGAGTCCATGCGGATCATCGCAGACAAGGGGCGCGGCGTCGTCGTCCTCTTGCGCACGACCAAGCCGACCTTCGTCTCCGACGTGATCCAGGGGCGGGTCTCCGATGACATCGACCGCAGGCGCGTGAAGGAGTATGGCGTAGGGGCGCAAATTCTTCTGGACCTCGGCATCAGGGACATGACCCTGCTGACCGACACGCCCGAGAAGAAGATCGTCGCGCTCGACGGTTACGGCCTCAATGTCGTGGGTACCCACCCCATCCGGGGCAGCGGGAAAGGTTCGAAGCCATGACGCCCAACATCCTGATCGTCGAGGCGCGCTACTATGCGCACATTTCCGACGCGTTGCTCGACGGCGCGACGGCGGCTCTGGAGCAGGGCGGGGCGCATTTCGAGCGCATCGGCGTGCCCGGGGCGCTCGAAATTCCGGCCGCCATCGCGCAGGCCGCCGAGGCGAGCAAGCATGGCGGGAAGGCGTTCAACGGCTACGTCGCGCTGGGTTGCGTGATCCGCGGCGAGACCTATCACTTCGAGATCGTCGCCGGGGAGTCGGCGCGCGCCCTGATGGATTTGAGCGTCCAGCGCGGCTTCTGCATCGGCAACGGCATCCTGACGGTCGAGAACGAGGCGCAGGCGCTCGTGCGTGCCGCCCGTGACGGGAGCGACAAGGGTGGCGATGCCGCGCGGGCCTGCCTGGCGCTGGTCAATCTTCACAGCCGCCTCGGCCTGCGATGATCGCCCACGCTCCGGGCCGCAAGACGGACGGCGTCGCGCGCCGTGCCGCCCGGCTCGCTGCGGTGCAAGCCGTCTATCAGATGGAGCTCTCGGGCGTGGACGCTGAAACCGTGGCTAGCGAGTTCATCGAGCATCGCTTCGGCCGTGACGGCGAGATGGGCGATCCGGACGAAGAGTTCTTTGCGTCCGTCGTACGCGGCGTCCCCCACCACCAGACGGAGATCGATCGCGCCGTCGTGAAATGTCTCGCGCCGGGCTGGCGGCTCGCGCGCGTCGACTTCGATCCTGCGGGCCATCCTGCGCGCCGCCGGATACGAATTGATCGGCAGGCCGGATGTTCCGGCCAAGGTCGTCATCGACGAGTATGTCGACATCGCGCACGCATTTTTCCAGGGCGACGAGCCGGCTTTCGTCAACGCCGTCGTCCACAAGCTCGCGCATATCAAGCGCGCAGCGGAATTCGGCGAGAAGCCGCCCGATGACGAACTGCAATTCTAGCAGGGATTGGAGCCGATGCGAAAACGCTCTCGCGCGGCGCTCGGGGAATTCGAGCTGATCCGCGCGCTTTTCGCGCCGTTGGCGAACGCGAAGGGCGCGCTCGGCCTGACAGACGATGCCGCCGTCGTCTCGCTGCCGCATGGGACCGATCTCGTCGCCACCACGGATGCGGTTGTCGAAGGCGTGCACTTTCTCTCGTCCGATCCGCCGCGGACTGTCGCACAAAAGGCGTTGCGGGTGAATCTCTCCGACCTTGCGGCAAAAGGTGCGCGGCCGGCTTTCTATCTTCTCGCGCTCGCGCTGCCGGCGCGCCTGGATCTGCGCTGGCTCGAGGCTTTCGTGCGGGGACTTGAGGTCGACCAGAAACGTTTCGGGATTTCCTTGTTGGGCGGCGACACGACGCGCACGCCGGGCCCGCTCACCATTGCCATCACCGCACTCGGGACCGTGCCCGCCGGCAGGATGCTCAGGCGTCGCGGTGCCAGGCCCGGCGACCTCGTCTTCGTATCGGGCACGATCGGCGATGCGGGCGAGGGGCTCTCCTGTGCGAGGCGCGGCGCGCGCGGCAGCGATGCCCGCGCCCTCATTGCGCGCTATCGCACGCCAATGCCTCGGACGGCGCTTGGGGCGCGGCTTCTCAAGCATGCAAGCGCCGCCATCGACGTCTCGGACGGTCTGCTCGCCGATCTCGGCCATATCGCCGACGTCTCCGGCGTGCGCATCGAAGTGGATGCGGCGCGGATTCCGCTTTCGCCGGCGCTGCGCCGCATGCGCAAACCCTCCGCCCCGGCGATCGTGCGCGCGGCCACCTCGGGCGACGATTACGAGATCGCGTTCACCTGCAGGCCGGGCAAAGGTGCAAGGGTGATCGCGGCGGCGCGCGCCGCAGGCGTCAGGGTCACGTTGATCGGCCGCGTCGGGCGCGGCAGCGGCGTTGATCTCCTGGGTCGTGACGGGCAACCGCTGCCGGTGGTCCGTACCGGTTTTGCGCATTTCTAGCGGCGGTAAGGATTTGTTAGCCCTGTTTGGGCAGGGTCCGCGCATGCGCCATCGCTTCGCGGTTGCTTTCGCCCTGGCTGCCGGACTGGCTTGGCCCTGTCAGGCGGCGTCCGGGCCTCCGCCGGGCAGCACCGTCGAGATGCCGTTCCTGATCGCGCCCATGACGATCGACGACAAGCTCGTTGCCTATGCCTACATCACAAGCTCGGTCGTCGCTGCCTCACCCGCCGCCGCGTTGGAGGTTCGAAGCAAGCTCGCCTTCATCCAGGATGCCTATGTGCGTGACGTGAACGCGGCGCCGATCTCCAAGGCAAGCGACCCCAAGACCGTCGATATGCCGGGTCTCGCCGCCCGCCTCCTCGCCGATGCCAGGCGGATCGTCGGCGCCGGCAAGGTCGCCAAGATCAATATTGTCGCGATCAAATTCGCGCCGCTGCACTCCAACGGCCAGACCGACGTGCCGCCCACCTGAACCGGGCCCGGCTCCCTGCGACAATAGGGAATCGTTGCGTCCTGCCTATGCTTTTGGCATGTTCCCGCCGCCCTTGAAGCGGTTTTCGGCCGGCCATGGGGATCGGCGGGCCGATCCACGCCGGCCGATGGGATCCAAAATACGGCACGAGGGAATATCAATGAGCATGAAGCTTGAACTCGTACTAGCCTGCGGGTTGCTGGCGCTTGTCTATGGCGCGTGGACGATCCGTTCGGTGCTGAGTCTCAGCCCCGGCAACGCGCGCATGCAGGAAATCGCGGCAGCCATCCAGGAGGGCGCGGCCGCCTATCTCAATCGTCAGTACACGACGATCGCGATGGCTGGCGTCGTCATCTTTGCGCTGGCCTTCTACTTTCTCGGCTGGCAATCGGCCGTCGGCTACCTGATCGGCGCGACGCTGTCGGGCCTCGCCGGCTATGTCGGCATGAACGTCTCCGTGCGCGCGAACGTCCGCACGGCGGAAGCCTCGCGCCACGGCCTGGCGCAGGGCCTTTCCGTTGCGTTCCGCTCCGGCGCGGTGACCGGTCTGCTCGTCGCGGGCCTCGGCCTGATTGGCGTTGCCGGCTACTACGCCTTCCTGACGCAGGGCCTTCACCTGGACATCGGCGACGAGATCCAGGGCCGCGTCATCGCCGACGCGCTCGTGTCGCTCGGCTTCGGCGCCTCGCTCATCTCGATCTTCGCCCGCCTCGGCGGCGGCATCTTCACCAAGGGCGCCGATGTCGGCGGCGACATGGTGGGCAAGGTCGAAGCCGGCATTCCGGAAGATGATCCGCGCAACCCCGCGACCATCGCGGACAATGTCGGCGACAATGTCGGTGATTGCGCGGGCATGGCGGCGGACCTGTTCGAGACCTATGCGGTGACGACCGTCGCCACGATGGTTCTGGCCTCGATCTATTTCACCGGCGAGCTCAAGGCTGCGCTGATGCTTCTGCCGCTGGGGATCGCGGGGATGTGCATCATCACCTCGATCATCGGCACGTTTTTCGTCCGCCTCGGCGCCAGCAAGAACATCATGGGCGCGCTCTACAAGGGCGTTCTGGCGACGGGATTCCTGTCACTGATCGGCTTGTGGCCCCTGATGAACTGGCTGCTGCCGGACGGTATCTCCGCTTCGATCACGACGAGCGGCGGACTGACCTTCACCGGGACCAACCTGTTCGAATGCGGCGTCGCGGGCCTCGTCGTCACGGGCCTGCTGATCTGGATCACCGAGTACTACACCGGAACCGAGTACCGTCCGGTGAAGGTGATTGCGGCTGCTTCGGTCACGGGCCACGGCACCAACGTGATCCAGGGCCTTGCGATCTCGATGGAGTCGACGGCGCTTCCGGCGCTCGTCATCTGCGTCGGCATCGTGGTGACCTACATACTCGCGGGCCTGTTCGGCATCGCGATCGCGGTCTCGACCATGCTGTCGCTCGCCGGAATGATCGTGGCGCTCGATGCCTTCGGTCCGGTGACGGACAACGCCGGCGGCATCGCGGAAATGGCGGGCCTGGAAGGCGACGTGCGCAAGATCACGGATGCGCTCGACGCCGTCGGCAACACCACCAAGGCGGTGACGAAGGGCTACGCCATCGGTTCGGCGGGCCTGGGCGCGCTCGTATTGTTCGCGGCGTACACCGAAGACCTGAAGTACTTCGTCGCGCATTCCGACGTTTACACGTACTTCGCGGGCCTCGACCTTCCGACGTTCAGTCTTGCCGATCCGTGGGTCATCGTCGGTCTGTTCATCGGGGGCGCGTTGCCTTACCTGTTCGGCGGCATCGCCATGACGGCGGTCGGCCGCGCGGCCAGCGCGGTCGTCGAGGAAGTTCGCCGGCAGTTCAAGGAAATGCCCGGCATCATGAAGGGGACGCAGAAGCCGGATTACGGCCGTGCCGTCGACATGCTGACGCGCGCCGCCATCCGCGAGATGATCGTTCCCTCTCTGCTTCCGGTCCTGTCGCCGATCGTGCTGTTCGTCATCGTCGACCTTGTCGCCGGCAAGACGCAGGCCTTCGACGCGCTAGGTGCCATGCTCATCGGTGTCATCGTCACCGGCCTGTTCGTCGCCATCTCGATGACGTCGGGCGGCGGCGCGTGGGACAACGCGAAGAAGTACATTGAGGACGGTCATTACGGCGGCAAGGGCTCCGAGGCCCATAAGGCCGCCGTGACGGGCGACACCGTCGGCGATCCCTACAAGGACACCGCGGGACCTGCCGTCAATCCGATGATCAAGATCACGAACATCGTGGCGCTGCTTCTGCTGGCGACGCTGGCGCACGGGTTCCACTGATCGCCGGAGCGCGGCCCAGCGAAGTGCCCGCGCGCGTCGTCAGGCCACGCGACAACAAAAGAACTGCAAACGAAAAGCGCCGGGTGGTGACACCCGGCGCTTTCTTTTTCACCATTACCCAGTTGTTCGGTGTTCGGATCAGGGACCGCCCCCCGGACCGCCCGGAGGTCCGCCGCCGCCGCCCGGGTTCTGCTGGCCCTGGCCGCCGGCGCCGATCGGCACGCCGGGGGTGGCGTTGAAGAGCTGCTGCAGGAACGTAATCTCGCGGCCTCTGGCCGGCGTCGTGCGGGTCTCGAAAGCGACGACGTGGCCGTCCTTGAGGCTGTAATGCTTGAGATCGGTGACCTTGCCGTCCTTGTCGAAATAGACCGCGAGGATGGCGCGCGACCTTACAGTCGGCGTGAAGAAAGCGACTGTCTTTTCCACGCTGGAGATATAGTACCAGGCGTCGCTGCCGGCCGTCATCGTCCCGAAGGTCGCCTCCGTGGACGGGTAGCCGAGGCTTTGCTGGATGCTGGTCTTGGTGTCGGTTCCGATGACGATCTTGGATTCGACCTCGGGATCGGCCAGATAGCCGCGCTGGTCGATCACCGGCGTGCAGCCGGCGACAAGGATGCAAATCGCGGATAGAACGGCAAATCTCATGGTTATCATGTCTCCCGCGCCAGTTCCGTCCCACCCGCCGCTGCTGTGCTAGCTTTGAACCGTGCTGCTTGCAAGGCCGCACCAGGCAGAGTGTTTCCCGATGCTGAAATCTTCTCAGGAGGTCTGAAGTCCGCAAGCGCACCGCACAGGCGCTGGTTGCAGCCCTTGTCGCGCGCGCCCGCGCGCCGGTCTTCTTTGCGGCGCTGGCCGTTCCCGACACGATCGACGGTCGCTTCGATCTGCTCGCGCTGCACGCCTGGCTTGTCCTGCACAGGTTGAAAGGCGAGGCCGGCAGGGCATTGTCGCAGTCACTGACGGATGGAATCTTCCTGAGCTTCGACGAAGGATTGCGCGAGCAGGGCGCCGGCGACATGGGCATGAGCCGACGCATGAAGACGCTGGCGGATGCCTTCTATGGCCGGCTCGCCGCTTATGAAGACGCTTCCGGCGAGGACGCGATGACCGCCGCGCTTATGCGCAACGTCTATCGCGGCGACGGGACGCGCGCGAGCGAAGCCCGCATTCTTGCGCGCTACGTCGCCGGCGCAGCTGCGGCGCTCGCGTATTGCGATCTCGCCCTGGGCGCGGTCGACTTCGGCGCCCTGCCGCAGGCATGACGATGGAAACACCGCCGCTCGAACGCTTCTTCGACCTTGACAGGCTCGGCCGTGCCGACGCCGAAGTCACGGTCACCGCCGACGCCGACGCGCTCAAGCGCCTGGCGCGATGGGCCGACGTCGAGACCGTCGAGCTCTTCAAGGCCGACATCGCGCTGCACAAATTGCCGGCGTCGCATTTCCGGCTCGACTTCGTGCTCGCGGCCGACATCGTGCAGGCCTGCGTGGTCACCCTTGAACCCGTGCGTTCGCACATTGCGCGCGACTTCACCCGCGAGTTGCATCTCTCGTCCGCGAAGCATCGCCATGCAGTCGCGCCGGAAGAGATGATGTTGAGTGCCGGCGGCGACGAGGCACCGGAAGAGATCGCCAGCCCGCACTACGATCTCGCCGCTCCGCTGCTCGAGGAACTCCTTCTGGCGATCGATCCCTATCCGCGGGCGCCCGGCGCCGAGCTCCCCGAGTCGCCGGATGCCGCCGCGCCGGCCCCGGAAAGCCCTTTCGCGGCGCTCAAGGTGCTCAAAGAGCGGTCCTGAGCGGAAAAATCGCTGGAAAACAGCCATTTTGCGCGCTTAAATCCGGGGGCCGTTTCCTGTTCACTCCCGCCCTCGTTTTACCCGCCCGGTCCGGACCTGGCAGGCGCGTTGCGTGCGCCTCTAAGCCCAATTCAACCCTGGCCAGAAGGAGCTTCCGCCATGGCGGTGCCAAAGAGAAAAACCTCGCCGTCGCGGCGGAACATGCGCCGGTCGCATCACCGCCTGGCGCCGGCGACGCACAACGAATGCTCGAATTGCGGCGAGCAGAAGCGCCCGCATCACGTGTGCGGCGCTTGCGGCCATTACAAGGACCGCGAGGTCACGAAGGCGAAGGGCTGAGCGGGTCGGCCTTCGGTCTCAACGAGGGGCGAGGCGATCCGTGGCGCGCGAACTGACCGTATCGATCGATGCAATGGGGGGAGATTCCGGCCCGGGCATCGTCGTGGCCGCGCTGGCCCGCTCGATCCAGCGGCACCCCGCGGTAAAATTCATTCTTCATGGGGATGAGGCCAAGCTGAAGCCGCTTTTCGCGCGGCGCCAGAAGCTTCTCGAACGCGTGACGCTGCGCCATGCGCCCGACCGGGTGAGCATGGAAGAAAAGCCCAGCATCGCGCTGCGCCGCGGCCGCAACAGCAGCATGTGGCATGCCTTCGAGGCGGTGAAGAACGACGAAGCCGAAGTCGTGGTCTCCGCCGGGAACACCGGTGCGCTGATGGCGATGGGCATGTTCAATCTGGGGCTGCTCGACGGGATCTCGCGCCCCGCCATCGCGGTCATCCTGCCGACGCGGCGCGGCCAGAGCATCGTGCTCGACG
Source organism: uncultured Alphaproteobacteria bacterium (assembly GCA_963802815.1). Lineage (GTDB taxonomy): Bacteria > Pseudomonadota > Alphaproteobacteria > Micropepsales > Micropepsaceae > Rhizomicrobium. Next base: position 118,808 of record CAWDKN010000014.1, on the reverse strand, counting down.
TCGGCGCCAACGTGGTCAGCGACGCCGAGCAGCTCGTGGACTTCGCCGTCATGGGCCAGGCCTTCGCCCGCGCGGTGCTGAGCCTCGAACGGCCGACCCTCGGCCTGCTCAATGTCGGCTCCGAGGACGCGAAGGGCAATGACGCGGTGAAGGGCGCCGCCCACATCCTGCGCAATCTCGATCTGCCCATGGAATATGCGGGCTTCGTCGAAGGCGACGATCTCGCTGAAGGCTCGACCGACGTGATCGTGACCGACGGATTCACCGGCAACGTTGCGCTCAAGACCGCGGAAGGCACGGCGAAGCTCGTCGTAGGCTATCTTCGCAGTGCGCTGAGGCGCTCGCTGTTCGGGCGCATCGGCGCCGTTTTCGCAAGCGGCGCGCTCAACGCATTGCGGCGCAAGCTCGATCCGCGCGCCTTCGGCGGCGGAATTTTCCTGGGGCTCAACGGCGTGGTGGTGAAGGCGCATGGCGGCACGGACGCGCTCGGTTTCGCCAGCGCGCTCGACATGGCGATCGACATGACGAAGGCCGGCATCGTCACGCGCATCGTCGCCGACCACGCGGCCGTATCGAAAGCCATGAACGCGGGAGCGGCCGCCTCGTGATCCGTTCGCATATCATCGGTTGCGGCGCGTATCTGCCGGAAACCGTCCTCACCAATGCCGAGCTCGCCATGCGCGTCGATACGTCCGACGAATGGATCCGCGAGCGCACGGGAATCCGCCAGCGTTATGTCGCGGCGGAAGGCGAGTTCACAAGCCATCTGGCGGTGAAAGCGTCGCGCGCGGCGCTGTCCGATGCCGGCGTCGCAGTGAGCGAGCTCGATCTCATCATCTGCGCTACGACCACGCCCGACGACACCTTTCCCGCCGCCGCCACCAAAGTGCAGGCGCAGCTTGGCATGTATCATGGTGCGGCCTTCGACGTGCAGGCCGTCTGCTCGGGCTTCGTCTACGGCTTGTCGGTGGCGGACAATTTCATCAAGGCGGGGCAGGCGAAGACTGTTCTGCTGATCGGCGCCGAGACGATGACGCGGCTTCTCGATTGGACCGACCGCACGACCTGCGTGCTCTTCGGCGACGGCGCCGGCGCCGTCGTGCTGCGCGCCGGCGAAGGGGAGGGCACGGCGAACGACCAGGGCGTGCTCAACACCAGGCTCTTTTCCGACGGCAGGCTGCGCGAGCTGCTTTATGTGGATGGCGGGCCGTCCTCCACGCGCACCACCGGCCATCTGCGGATGCAGGGCAAGGAAGTGTTCCGTCACGCCGTCACGAACATCTCGGCCGCGATCGTGGCCTCGGTTCGTGACGCCGGCCTCACGATTGAGGACATAGACTGGTTCGTGCCGCACCAGGCCAACCAGCGCATCCTCGACGGCACGGCGCGCAAGCTGGGAATTAAGCCTGAAAAGGTGGTCTCGACCGTGGCGCTGCATGGCAATACTTCGGCCGCCTCGGTGCCGCTCGCCCTCGCAACAGCGGTTGCAGACGGCCGAATCCAGCGCGGGGACCTCGTGCTGTTCGAGGCGATGGGCGGAGGCTTTACCTGGGGTGCCGGTCTGGTCCGGTGGTAAGGCTCGAGTTGAGCACAACCTCGTATCCCTTTGATGTTGACGGGAAATAATCGACCTCCTAGGTTTGTTGCGCGAGGGAGAAGCGATTCCCGATGACAACGAATACATTGACGCGCGCCGATCTTACCGAGGCCGTCTTCCAGGCGGTTGGTCTCTCGCGCAACGAGTCGGCGCAAATGGTCGAAGACATTCTCGAGGAGCTTTGCGCGGCGCTCGAACGTGACGAAACGGTGAAGCTCTCATCCTTCGGAACATTCGCCGTGCGCCACAAGACGCAGCGCATGGGACGCAATCCCAAGACTGGCGATGAAGTTCCGATCGCGCCGCGTCGCGTGCTTGTGTTTCGTCCAAGCCATGTCTTGAAGGCCATCATCAACGGGCAGACGCCCGTCGACGGCCACGACGAGGACTGACCCACGGCAATGCTCGCACCCGCGACGGCCATCACGCGCGCAAAATCGCCGGAGGCGTTTCGCACGATCAGCGAGGTCGCGTCGGATCTCGACGTGCCGCAGCATGTGTTGCGCTTCTGGGAAAGCCGCTTCTCGCAGGTGAAGCCGATCAAGCGCGCGGGCGGACGGCGCTACTATCGCCCCGAAGACGTCGACCTTCTGCGCGGCATTCGCGCGCTGCTGTATTCCGAAGGCTTTACCATCAAGGGCGTGCAGAAAGTCCTGCGCGACAAGGGCCTGCGCCACGTGGCCGAGCTCGGCCGCGGCGAGCTCGCGCCGGTCATCGCGCCCGCGATCCTCTCCAAGGCCGAACGCGAGCCGGACGAGCCGCGCTACGCCCGCGCCGCGATGGCCGCACTCGCGCGCGCCCATGAGCAGGAGGCGGCCGGCGTGACTGCCGCATCGCTGGCGGAAGAAGAGCGCGTGAAGCTCGAGATCCTCCTGGCCGAGCTGCTCCAGCTCAAGGGCCGCCTCAGAGCGGCACAGACGCGCGTGAGCGGCTAGGACTTTTCGCGTACAGCGCGACGCAAAAAAAAGCTGTCATTCCCGGCGAGCGAAGCGAGGTTAAGGGAACCCAGTCAGCGCGCGTCCACGCGCTGACTGACTCTTTTACTGCTTTTGCTGCTCACCGACGCTCGGGCACCCGGTCTGGCCCCAATCTCTGCCCCGATCACCCCGTTGCCGCGCCAGCCCGCCGACACTATAGTCCGCGGCCCTCGGCGGATTTCGGTTCGCCTTTTTTGGTAACGGAGCGTGGCGCAGCCTGGTTAGCGCACCAGTCTGGGGGACTGGGGGTCGTGGGTTCAAATCCCGCCGCTCCGACCAAGAACCTACCTGATCCCTGCGATGCGACGACTTCCGGATCGACGGAATTTGAACCAAATGATCGCCCCCTCGGACGTCGACTTCGTTGAGACGAAACTCGTAAAAAAAAGTGGGCGTGGTCTCCCACCGGTGTTCAGCGAGTTGGCCCACTGGATAGCGGCGTCTTATCCAGGCGTAGTCGTGTTGAACATTTTCTATGACAAGGTAGCCGCCACGGCGAAGGTTGTTCTTCCGCGCCTCAGCGTGATCTTCGAATGGGAAGACGAAGCAAACAAATTTCGAGCGCCCGACGGAAACTATGATCCGGCCAAGCAGGCAGCTATTTCCGCGAAGTTTCGCGAACTACTCGCAAGTCGAGAGATATGTGCTTTCGATACGCATCGCCTTCTTGTGATCTTTTGCGCGTTCGAGCCAGTGGCAAGACGCGAGATCCTCTGGGGCGTGACGCAATCACAGTTAGCGAGTTGGAAGCGGCGCTAGGAAACCCGGCAATTTGGAAAATTCGAATTGACGGGACGGGAATTGCCGTCTTTTTTCATACGCAATCCGAGCGGACGGCGTGGGGGAGTACAGACCTCATGGCGAAGTGCTCCTCGGCCTTCGCCGAAATCATCAGCACAGGCGACGAATTTGGCTATTTCCGAAGTCGACCTGCTACAATCGCGTTGAACTCGAAGGAAAATTTCGAGACCGATTACCAGGCCAAATGGTTCAACTACGATAGACGATAACGACCTTCGTTACCGTCGGCTATGGCCCGGCCCACGCAGTAGATCGGCCCGGCGGCGAGCTTGATGATGCGACGCTCGGTCGTCCGCCTCATCGCCGGTCATCGGGGCCGGCCGCACGCGCGAACCAAAGCGGCGAGCGAGGTCGTCCAGCGCGCTCACGTTGCGGCCGGCGGCCACGACTTTTCCCACGCCCATCGCGAGCGCCACGGCAACGCCGGCGCTGCCGAAGCCTCCTGTGGCGGGCGCGCCGCTACCGCCCGGCCTTGAACAAGCTCCCCGCGAAATCCCCGAGCTCGCTCTCAAGGCCTCCGCCGTAGTTCAGGATCTCGTGGATCGTTTCGACGGAAAACCCGGTCTGTGCGGCGGCGGCCTCGAGCGCGGCTGCGGGATTGCCTTCGCTGCTTGTCAGGTTGGCCTGGACGCTGTTGGCGATGGCCCGGACCTGAGCCGGCGGCAAGCCGACCTTGCCGGCGATCGCGTCGAGATCGGTTTCAATCTTGTCGAAGAGGCCCATGTGATGCTCCCGGTCGAAAGTGCTGGATGAAAGCGTCCGGCATCGTAGGCCGGTGCGGCGGCGGGGGATATAGGCGCGTCGGAATTCCTCCGCGGGCTTGACAACTATAGGACAATTCCTATAGTATAATACCGCTACTGAAAGGTTCCTTATCATGATTTTTCGCCAAACCGGATGCACGAGCCATTCCCTGATGATCAGGGAAGAAACAGGGAAAATTTTCTGATGGCGCGGCCGAATCCTGGTCGCAAAACATGCACTCACACATCGGCGTCGCTTCGCATGTCCGGCGTTTCGCCCTGCGCTCCGGAAACAAATTCGATCAGGTCGCCCGGCTGGCACTTCAGCTCGCGGCACAGTGCCTCCAGCGTGCTGAAGCGGATGGCGCGCGCCTTGTTGGTCTTCAGGATCGAGAGGTTGGCGAGCGTGATGCCGATGCGGTCCGCCAGGTCGGTGAGGCTGATGTTCCGCTCGAGCATTACGCGATCGAGGTTGAGCTTGATGGGCATGGGCTCAGACCGTCAGGTCGTTTTCGTTCTTGAGCGCCAGGCCCTGACGGAAAACCTCCGAGAGGGCGAGCACGAGCAGTCCCGAGTAAGAACGTGCTGTCGCCGAGGGAAATCCCATGCGGAACCGGAAATGCCGAGCCCTGCGGCGCGGGAAGATGCAGCGATGTCCCGGAAATCGTGAGGACGGCGTGCTGCGCGATATAGCCGAGCATCGCGTGCGCGAACCAGGCATCGGCAAACGCCAGACGAGCGAGTAGACGATCAGCGCGCCGCCCACGGTCTGGACCAGGCGCACGCTTTGCGGCGTGAAGCTTTCGCCGCGGCCGACATTGCGGAACAGGCGGCGCAAGAGATCGAACATTATCGCGAGGAAAATCGTCCGGATCAGCAGCAAGGGCAGGGCGTAGTGCTTGAGCACTTCGATCAGCCCGCCGGCTTGATGAACGAACAGGAGCAGGCTGCCGCGGAGCGCGGTGAGGGTGAAATCGGAATCGCGATTGACGGCGCGCAGCACGAAGCTGCCCGGCTGGCCCATGATCTCCACCGGGACCGGTCCGAAATGCAGGCCCGCCGGCATCTTAGGGTCGATCGCCATCACCACGATGATCGCAACGGCGACGAAAACGGCCAGGACGTCGAGGATCGCGAACACCCAGCGAAAGGCTTTCGTAAGGAAATTGACCGGCATTGGACCCGCTCCATATTGGTATCGATAAACGATATATACTTATCGAATAACAATATGCAAGCCCGGCGCAGTATCCGGGTTCCAAAAGTGGAGAGTTGTTGATTGCCAATTCGTTTTTGGTGGGCCGGTCAGACCTGCGACTGTCCGGGCAGCTTAGGAGCGGGGCCGCGCCGGCTCGGTCACCGGGCATCCAATTGGCAATGCCCCGGAAGCTGACCGGGAGGAAGGCAGCTTGGACATTTGAAAGTCTCCCGGATCGGGGCGAGCACAGATCAAAGGCCTTCAGTGCGATACGCGCCAGAAAGTCAGCATCGCGTCGGCCAGATCGCTCGGACACTCTTCGGGAAGAAAATGCCCGCAGCCGTGGCCGATCGCGCCGCCCACGACATGGTCGCCGAGCGCCGCGACCGTCGCGTGCAGTGCGTCGCCGACGCCCTTGTCGCCGCCGAGCGCCAGCACCGGCATCGGCAGCCGCAGCGCGGCGCGCGCCTTGGCACGGGCAAGCGCATCCGGGGTGAAAGCGGCGCGGTACCAGTCGAAGCTGGCCCGCACGGCGCCCGGCTCGGAGAAGACGCGAACATATTCGTCGAGCGCAGCCGGTTCGATCGCGCCGGCGCGCGTGCTCTTCGTCGCGAAGATCCAGGAGAGATAGGCGCGCTCCCGACCCTGCACGAGAATCTCGGGCAAGCCGGGGAGGCGGTTGAAGGAGAATTGCCAGCTCTTGAGATTTATGGCGTCGCTCGGAATACCTGCCGGTGCTGGCGGCGTGACGCCAGGAATGTTGGACTTCGGTCACGACGAGCCGCTTGACGTCGCCCGGATACAGCTCGGCATGGGCAATGGCGATCCAGGTTCCGACGTCGTGCGCGGCAATGTCGACGCCACCCGGACGGTCGAGACTGGTCGCGACCAGGAAACCGTGCAGGTCGCGGGCGGCGGTGTCGAGATCGTAGCCGCCCACCGGCTTGTCGCTGTCACCCATGCCGCGCGGATCGAGCACGATGACCTGGCGCCCCGCCTTGACGAGCAGGGGGATGACCTTGCGCCACGCAATCCAGCTCTCCGGCCAGCCGGGGATCAGGACGACCGGCTCGCCTTCGCCCGCAGTCACATAGTGAAAGCGCAATCCGTTCACCTGGACGGTGTGATGGACGACATCGCCGAACGGCGCATGCGTCGTCTGCGACAAAGCCGGACTTGCGGTGCAGAGAGCGGCCGTCAGGACAAGCGAAGCAAACAAGCGCATGGGAAAATCCCCTCTCGAATTCAAATCTTCCGCCTGCGAGCGAACTTTCGGATCAGTGCATATGAGATCCGGTCGCCGGTACCGTGAACGACACAGTCTTGCGATCAAGCGGTTGGTGGTTGGCGTTCGCGAGAATGACCTCGACCGTGTGTCGCCCCGGAGGGAGCCCGACGATGATCAAAGGCTCTCCGCTGGCGTCGGCCCAGTGCCAGGGCGCGGCGTCGACGACGACATGGATATGCCCGATGCGCGGCGTGATCGCGAGCGCCTTGGGCCCGAACACCGGCACGATGCGGAGGTTCACCGCGCGATACTGTATGAAGACCATGCCCTGCTGGAGCGGGCCGGGCAGGGGCGGATCGACGATGATCCGCGCCGGTGGTTGCGGCGTCGTGAGCGGGACCACGCCTGCCGGTCCGAGCACGTCGGCGGCAGTCTCCCCCGAACCCGGGCCCGCCGCGACCATCGTCGCCATTGCGACGGCTGCAACGAGGAAGATCGAGCAACTCGCGCGTGTCATCGTTGCTTCCCCGTCATCGATCAGAAACGGTCGACGTCGATGACGGCTTGTGCAAAGGCCTGCGGCGCCTCCTGGGGCAGGTTGTGCCCGACACCGCCGGGGATGGTGCGCTGCGCGTATTTGCCGGAGAATTTCGCGGCATAAGCGGCAGGGTCGCCGTGCGGTGCGCCGTTGGCGTCGCCCTCGAGCGTGATGGTGGGCACGGTGATGAGCGGACCGGCCGCGAGTTTTCCTTCCACGTCGTCGTATTTCGACTTGCCGCTCGCCAGGCCGAGCCGCCAGCGGTAATTGTGGATCACGATGGCGACATGATCGGGATTGTCGAACGAAGCGGCTGTGCGATCGAAGGTGGCATCGTCGAAATCCCATTCTGGCGATGCGATCTTCCAGATGAGCTTCGCGAAATCGTGACGGTATTTGTCGTAGCCGGCCCTGCCGCGTTCCGTGGCGAAGTAAAACTGATACCACCATTGAAGCTCGGCGCTTGGAGGCAACGGCGCGCTGCCTGCGGCTTGGCTGCCGATCAGATAGCCGCTGACCGACACCAGGCCTTTGCAGCGCTCCGGCCACAGCGCGGCGATGATGTCGGCCGTCCGCGCCCCCCAATCGAAGCCTCCGATGATGGCCTTGTCGATCTTGAGGGCGTCCATCAGGACCGTGATGTCATGCGCGACGACCGATTGCTGGCCGTTGCGCATCGTGTCCGGCGAAAGAAAGCGCGTCGAACCGTAACCGCGCAGATACGGCACGATCACTCTGTAGCCTTTAGACGCCAGCAACGGCGTGACGTCGACAAAGCTGTAAATATCATAAGGCCAGCCATGCAGAAGCATCACCGGAGGGCCGCCCGCCGGGCCGGCTTCGGCGTACCCGACATTCAGGTCGCCTGCATCGATTTGTTTCAGGGGAGCGAACGACGTGTTGGCTACCCGTTTTATTTTATGCCGGGCCGTCTTCTTCGTCTGGCCGGACTGCGCGTTTGCCAAAGTCGCCATGCCGAGTTGGCTGACTGCGATGCCCAGTGCTGCAGCGCCAAAGAAGCTGCGGCGATCGTGTTTTCCGTCCCCGGACATATCCTGGTTCCTCCGAGCAGATCCAAAATGGATGCGAGAAGGGGAGCACGGAAGGAGCCGCGCGCCCCGTTTGGCTATCGCAGCGAGCGGAACGATGCGCGCAGCTCCTCGCAGAAGAGCTGCGGCTGTTCCCAGGCCGCGAAGTGGCCGCCCTTGGGAAGCCTGTTGTAGTGGATGAGCTTGGGATAGGCCTTCTCGGCCCAGCTCTTCGGAGCCTGGTAGATCTCGTCCGGAAATGCGCTCACCGCCACCGGGATCTTGACGCCCCTGACGTCGAAGAAGCCACCGGGGGCGAACTTCGCCGTGTCCCAGTACAGGCGCGCCGAGGAAATCGCGGTGTTCGTGAGCCAGTAGAGCGTGACGTTGTCGAGAACGTCGTCGCGCGAGAGGCCTTCGGTCTCGCCGTTGAAAGCGCGCGCGATCATCAGGTAGCTGCGGATGTCATGGTCGAGCATCCATGCCGCAAGCCCGACCGGCGAGTTCGCGATGCCGTAGAGCGTTTGCGGACGGTTCGACATCTCGTTGGCGTAGCCGACGCCGTTTGTGTAGAAATCGATGAGTTGATCCCACGCATGTTTCTCGTCGACTGAGAGGCCGGCCGGCTCCGGGCCGCCGGCCGAAAGCGCTTTTGAAACATTGGGTGGAACCGTGGCCGCCATGTTCGTGCTGATGGCGAGCAATCCCGGGGGCTGCTGCAACGCCATGACCTCCGACACGGCATTTCCCCAGTCGCCGCCTTGTGCCACGTACCGCGTGTAGCCGAGTTGCTTCATGAGGGTCGCCCACGCACGCGCGATGGTGACGGGGGTCCAGCTTGTGCCGGTCGGCCTCGCGGAGAATCCGTAGCCCGGCAGCGACGGGATCACCACATCGAACGCGTCCGACGCGCTCGCGCCGTGCGCCGTTGGATTGGTCAGCGGGTCGATGATCTTCATCTGCTCGATGATCGAGCCTGGCCATCCGTGCGTGATGATGACCGGCAGCGCGTTCTCGTGCTTCGAGCGGACGTGAATGAAATGAAAGTCGAGCCCGTCGATCTCGGTAACGAAGTTCGGCAACGCCTTCAGCCTTGCCTCGCATTTGCGCCAATCGTATTGCGTCGACCAGTACTGGGCGACCTTCTGGGCCGTTTCGAGCTGGACGCCTTGCGATGCGTCCGCAACCGTCTCGCGGTCGGGCCAGCGCGTCATCTTTATGCGGCGCTGCAACTCGGTAAGCTCCGACTCCGGGAAACCCACTTGAAACGTACGAATAGCGGCGTTGTCGGTCATGCTGTTCTCCTTCGGGGGCGGTGACGCGGTCTGCGTCTGGGATAGGGCAGGAATTGGCAACAGCGACGCCGTGATGCCGGCTGCGCCGAGCTTGAGGCCTTCGCGGCGGCTCAGCTGCGCGCGCGATTCCCTGTGCGCATCGACTGTTTCATCCGTCATGTGGGCGTTCTCCATCTTCGCTCGAAACAGCGCGACGCACGAAATGCGGCCGCTCGCACGGGTCTCCCCTCGGCGGCGTTTAAAAACTAGAAAGTCGCGTTGCGGGACTGAATGACCGTCATTCGGCAGTCTGTGTTGCGGCAAACGGAAGGCCGGATCGGCGTTAGACGCTGCCTGCCCCCTCACTTGCCTGTTTGAACGGCGGTGCAGCAGCTAAGCCCTTCGACATGCGGAAGAGAGTTTGTCGCGCGACGGGTATACGAAGCGGTTCGACGGGCCTGTAGCGTCTACCGCGAAGGCCCCGGAGACACACGCATGTCACAATCGAAAACGACCGCGACCGCTGGCCGGAACCACCAGCCGGACGAGGACAGCTTTCATGCCATACATGCGGAGGACATCCAGTGGATGTCGTTTCCCGCTTTTCCGCCGGCGGCGCGCCTGGCAGTCTTGGTCGGCGATCCCGCCAAGGCGGGCCCTTATGTGATCAGGGTCAAGTTACCGGCGGGCACCAGGATGTTGCCGCACAAGCATCCGGAAGATCGAATTTACACCGTGATGTCCGGCGTGTTTTACATCGGCTTGGGGGACGTATTCGATGAGAGCAAGCTGACGGCATTCGCACCGGGCAGTGTCGTGGTTCTGCCCGGCGATCAACCGCATTTCCATTGGGCGAAATCGGGCGAGTACATCACACAAGTGACGGCGATCGGCCCCTTGGGCCTGGACTATATCGATCCGGCGAATGACCCTCGGACCCGTGGCTGAGCGCCCGCTCTTGCCGGCCACCGGAACGGCTGCACCTGATAGTTATGGGGTTTGCCAGGCCGCGTCTAAGCGTTCGCCGCCGGAACAACATTACCGCGGTGCAATAATCCGGACGGAAAACCTGCTTGCGGTTGCGCAACTCGCGTTGCGGTTGGCATTGGCGTCCCGCATGATGCTGGTGAATGCCCGTTCCTCGGCATTCAGTATTGCGGGGCGCGCAACACTCGATGGATCGCATCGATGCCATGAAGGTCTTCGTCGCCGCGCTCGACGAGGGAAGTCTTGCCGGGGCAGGGCGGAAGCTGGGACGTTCGGCCGCCGCTGTGAGCCGCGCCGTCGCCTATCTCGAAGGATATGTCGGCGCGCAACTTCTCCATCGTACGACGCGCTCGATCAGGTTGAGCGAGACCGGCGAGCGCTATGCCGTCGCCTGCCGACGCGTGCTCACGGAACTCAATGAAGCCGACATGCTGGCGGCAGGCGAGACGTCGGCTCCACGCGGCACGCTCAACCTGACCGCGCCTGTTTGCAGCGGCGAAGAGGTGCTGCGCCCGATTCTGGATGCCTTTCTCGACGCCTATCCGACGGTCTCGGCAAAGCTTTACCTGCTGGACCGGCCCGTGAACCTCATCGACGAAGGGATCGATGTCGCGCTGCGTATCGCGCACCTGGCGGACTTATCGATGACAGCCGTGCGGGTTGGCGAGGTACGCCGCGTCATCGTCGCCGCGCCATCCTATCTCGCCAAGCGTCCGCACATCGCCGTTCCGGAGGATCTCGCCACGCACCAGATCGTCGCCATGACTCATTTCGGGCTCGACTCCTGGAGTTTCCGGCCCGTCGAGGGTTCGACGATTTCGCGCACGATCCACTTTGCGCCGCGCGTGGTCGTCAACAGCATTCGCGCCGCCGTGGCGTCCGCGATCGAAGGGCGAGGAGTGACGCGGCTGTTTTCGTATCAGGTTGCCGAGCATGTCCGGGAAGGGCGGCTGCAAATCGTGCTTGGTTCGGACGAGCACGCGCCTCTGCCGATCCACGTGATAACGCCAGAAGGCAGGCTTTCCGTGCCGAAGGTGCGTGCTTTCGTGGACTTCGCAGCACCGCGCTTGCGGGCGCATTTTGCCCGTCTCGTCGTCGATCCGCCCCGGCTTCAGCCGCCGATTTGAACCGCCGCCGTTCTAGGCTAGCTTGGCGCATATCTGACCGGGGACGCGAATGGGGCATCGGATCCGAATGGTGCTCGCATTTTGCGCGGCCACTGCCGTTTCGAGCTGTGCGCGGCCTTACGATCCGCCGCAGGTATTCGACGAAGTGTATTCGGGAAGCGCGAGCGCTGAGGTTCCCGCCAGCGGCTTCAGCGGCCTCGACGACATCGTGCGCAACGACGCGCGGGTCATCGGCAGCAATCTGCCTCTTCGCGTCCTGTGGACGCACGGGATGTGCATACCGGACAAGCCCGGCGCCTTGGGTGCGTGGTGGCAGGTTCGTGTGCGCGACCTTGAGGCGGCGTATCCCGGCGCAACGGCAGATCCAGGCTCCGTGACATCGCAAACGCTCCCCAATGGCGAAAAACTGATCAAGGAAGACCTGCGCACGCCGGGGCCGTCGCCGCGAACGATCGAACTGTGGTTTCTGGACTGGACGCCCATTACCGCGCCGTACAGGCTAGACGGCGACAATGATCCCGAAAGCCAGCCCGGCAATCCGTACCGCTATACACGCGCGACGCTAAATAACGCGCTCAAGCAAGGACTGATGAAGACCTGCCTCGCCGACGTGGTCATCTATCTCGGCGCCAATGGCGATGCCATTCGCAGCGACACCCAGCTGGCCCTGTGCGAGTTCTTCGGAGGGACCTTCGACAGCGCGACCGGTTGCTCGGGCGCGTCGGACGAACGCGCCACCGTGCTGATTTCGGAAAGTCTCGGCAGCAGCATATTGTTCGATGCGTTTCGGACCCTGCGTTCCCAGATCGTCCTTGCGCGCCAGACAGAAGTCGAACATTTCTTTCCTGGTCCGAAGGGCAAATCTTCGCCCTCACAAAGGGCAGCCGTCGCGGCGGCAAAACTGGCCAGCACGAACAGCACCGGCATGGGCAAAGCCATGGGCTCGCTCACGAACTTTTTCATGCTCGCCAACCAGATTCCGCTGGCGAGTTCCGCCAACCGGGCCAAGCCGAGCGATCAGCAGCGCTTCGACGAATTCGCCGCAAGCGCGGCCGAGACTCGACCGGTGGGCGCGCCACCGCTGACAGTGGTCGCGTTCGTCGATCCCAACGATCTGCTGTCGTTCCGCCTGGTCCCCAGGTCCAGCCACGCGCGCGTAATCAATTTCGTGGTTTCCAACGCGAACACTTATGGAGGTTATTTCGAAACGCCCGATGTGGCGCACTGCGACTATCCCCACAACGGATATGTGATGCACGCGATCGTCTTCGGCTATGCGGGTGGCACGCCGATGAGCGGCAAGGTCGACGACCCCGAGCCCTGCCTCTAGCGTCAAGCGATCGGCGGCCCGCGATCAGCTTTCAAACTGTTCCGGCAGCCTGCCGGCCCTGAAGATGAAAATGGGCTCGTCGTCATATTCTCCGAGCTCGTGATCCCCCGACGAGGAGAAGGCGACCACGCCGATTTTCGTCAATGCGAGCCGTTCTGCTGTGCGCAGCGCCGCATCCGCCGATTTGCACGGGATAGGCGGCTCCGCCTTCAGACGGTTGCCTCGTCCGGTCGTGTAGCTCTGGACGAGATAGACCGTCTCCCGGCTCATATCGGCATCCGGCTGCGACATGCGCAAGGCGATGAGGTACAGACAGGACTTTTCATCTGGCACTCCGAGCGGGCGACAACGTCTTACACATACTGAGCCGCGTGGTCGTTCAAAATCGGACAGAAGGCGCGCTTGCGCACCACAACTTGCTATTGGCGCAGCAAACGCCTATACCAAACAGGACGACGGCATTCCGTCAGACGAAGCGCGCCCTGTTGTGTACCCGACTCGCATTGAGCGCGCCTGGACGAGACAGCCAAACTTCCAACCTGATGACAGTACCTGTTCGTGGCGTTTGAACACCCGTTCGCACGCAATCCGATGCATCAGGAGCAATCATGGCAACCGGAACAGTGAAGTTTTTCAATTCGTCAAAGGGTTTTGGGTTCATCGCGCCGGAAGGCGGTGGCAAGGACGTATTCGTCCATGCGACAGCCGTTGAAATGGCGGGCATGCGCACGTTGGCCGAAGGCCAGCGCGTAACGTTCGACATCCAGCCGGATGCGCGCGGCTCCAAGGCCGTCAATCTGCAAGCGGCCTGACTTTGGGCGAGCGGGGCGCCGGCGAATTTTCGCCGCGCTCCGCTCGACTTGCCTTCACGGTACGACGATTTTTCCGCGGCCTATCGCAATGAGGTGCTGATGTCGATGCTCTCTGAAACGCGCTCCGACGGTCTGCTGCAAGAACGCAAGGCGGAACTTTCCGCGCGCGACCGCTTGCTCGACCAGTCCTATGTCGCCGATCTCATCGAAGTTCTCTCCGCACATCCCAAGGGTCTGCGGCGCTGGTCGGTGATGCGGGCGCTCCGCAAGATCCGCGAGAGCAAGGGTCGTGCGATTCCCCACAAATTTGAAGACGAGGTGGAGCGGACCTTTCGGCGGAACTGTGCAAGCACCGAAATCCTGAATCCGGGCAACGACCAGACGCGAATGGAGCTGTTCTATCGGCCCGCGGAAAGCGCCGGCGAGGTCTGGGCTATCTTCCCCGGCAAAGCGGAAATCCCGTCCACCACCAAGCCGATCGAACGCGATCGCTGAGTGAAAGACGGCAGGCTTTTTATGGTCGAGAGCGTCGTGCTCGCGGCCGAACCGAGGCGAGGCGAAGCGTGACGCGAAGAAAAGAAAGTGTTGCTCACCGCACGACGATAGCCGCCGCGACCGACCCGAGCGCATTCGCGCTGAGCCGTATTCACGCCCAGGGTTGGAATGCGGCGAAGGGGCTTTCGTCCGACGATCGCGCCGAGCTCGATGCCGATCGCATTTCGGCGCTGAACCCCTATGCAGCCGGCGCCGAACAATTGCGCTGGCACGAGGGTTTCATGCAAGGCATCGCGAAATAGTCGAGGCGCGGGCCGGAAAGCAGATGCGCTGAGTCCGCCGCACTTGCACGTTTCGTGACGCTCACCGCGGACATTCAGCTTCCGGCTATCGCGCGACTGACGATTTCCTGCGCCTCGCGCTGGATCGACCGCAGATGGTCTTCGCTGCGAAAGCTTTCGGCATAGATCTTGTAGACATCTTCCGTGCCGGAGGGACGGGCGGCGAACCAGCCACTTTTTGCCACGACCTTGATTCCGCCGATCGGTCGATCGTTGCCCGGTGCGCGCGACAGCTTGGCCTCTATCGGTTCGCCGGCGAGATCGCCCGTGTCGACCTGGTCGGGCGCAAGACCTGCCAGGCGTTTCTTCTGTTCGGGCGTCGCCCGCGCATCGATGCGCTGGTAGAATGACGTTCCGAGATCGGCGGTCACCGAGTTATAGAGCCGGCCAGGATCGCGGCCGGTCCGCGCGGTAATTTCCGCCGCGAGCAGTCCCAGGATGAGTCCGTCCTTGTCCGTCGTCCACACCGTGCCGTCGCGACGCAGAAAACTGGCACCGGCGCTTTCCTCGCCGCCGAAGCCAAGCGATCCGTCGATGAGGCCGGCACAGAACCATTTGAAACCCACCGGAACCTCGAAAAGCTTTCGGCCGAGCTTCGCCGCCACGCGGTCGATCATGCCGCTTGAGACGACCGTCTTGCCGATCGCGCTTTCGGAACGCCAGCCGGGGCGATTTCCGGACAGGTAGGAAATCGCAGCGGCGAGGTAATGGTTCGGGTTCATGAGCCCGCCCGACGGGCCGACGATGCCATGGCGATCGGCGTCCGTGTCGTTGGCGAATGCAACGTCGAACTTGTCGCGCAAGGCGATCAACCGCGTCATCGCGTAGGGCGATGAACAATCCATCCTGACCTTTCCGTCCCAGTCGACCGTCATGAAGCCGAATGTCGGATCGACCTTATCGTTCACGATCGTGGCATCGAGCCTGTAGCGTTCGATGATCGGCTGCCAGTA
Source organism: uncultured Alphaproteobacteria bacterium (assembly GCA_963802815.1). Lineage (GTDB taxonomy): Bacteria > Pseudomonadota > Alphaproteobacteria > Micropepsales > Micropepsaceae > Rhizomicrobium. The sequence goes on along the minus strand of CAWDKN010000014.1, from coordinate 103,379 downwards.
ATGTACGGCCGCACCGCCGAGCGGATCGATCCCGATGCGGACGCCTGCCGAGCGGATCGCGTCGAGATCGACGACATTGGCCAGATCGTCGACGTAAGGGGTGATGTAGTCGTAGGCGTGGATGCAAGCGGTCCCGCGCGCGCGCGGAAAGGGAACGCGCGAGACGCCGGCAAGCTTCCCTACCAGAAGATCGTTCGCCACCTTCTGGATCCAGCCGGTCACGTCGGTGTCGGCCGGGCCGCCGTTAGGAGGGTTGTATTTGAAACCGCCTTCGTCTGGTGGATTGTGGGAAGGAGTGATCACGATGCCGTCCGCGAGATTCGACTGGCGGTCGCGGTTGTAGCGCAGGATCGCGCGGCTGATCACCGGTGTCGGCGTATAGCCGCCTTGCGCGTCGATCATTGTCTCCACGCCGTTCGCCGCCAGGACTTCCAACGTGCTTGCGAAGGCGGGCTCGGACAAGGCATGGGTGTCGATGCCGAGGAACAGCGGTCCGTCAATGCCGGCTTGGCGGCGATACAGGCATACGGCCTGCGAGATCGCCAGAATATGCGCCTCGTTGAATGCGCATGTCAGCGCCGATCCGCGATGACCCGAGGTGCCGAAGGCAACGCGCTGCGCGGCAATCTCCGGGTCCGGCGCGAGCGCAAAATAGGCCGTCACGAGCCGGGGGATATTGGCGAGCAGAAACGGCGGCACCGGTTTGCCTGCAAGGGGGCTTATGTCCTCAGCCATCTTGTCCTCGCAAAATCATCCCAAAACCACCTGCACCTTGTGCGTGGTCCCGTCATCCACCAGAGGAACAAGCAATTTCTTGTTGCCCGTCAACATCTCGCCGTCCAGCTTGGTTGCGAGGATGCCGCGACAGACGCCGAGTGGATTTTCAACCGCGATCTCGTAGCGCGCAGAGCGATAGCGAAAGACGATTTCGAAGCCAGGCCATCCACGCGGTATGCAGGGGTCTATTGCCAGATTTGTCCCTTGCACGCGCAGTCCCAGAAACCATTCCAGCGTCACCCGATACAGCCATCCGGCCGAACCCGTGTACCAGGTCCAACCGCCACGTCCGACATGCGGCGGCATGGAGTAGACGTCGGCGCATGCCACATAGGGCTCGACCTTGTAGCGCTCCATCTCGTAAGGGCTGTCGCTGTGGTGGATGGGGTTGAGCATCGACAGCAATTCCCCTGCCTTGTCGCCGTCACCTTGCATTGCGAAGGCCTGCGCGGCCCACACGGCGGCGTGGGTATATTGCCCGCCGTTCTCGCGGATGCCCGGCGGATAGCCTTTGATATAGCCAGGGTCCTGGACCGGATTGTCGAAGGGCGGCGTGAACAGCAGTGACAATTTCTCATCGCGGCGCAGAAGATACTTGTCGAGCGCGGCCATAGCGCGGGCGGCATGCACAGGTTCTGCGGCACGGGAAATGACGGCCCAGGACTGGGCGATCAAATCGATGCGGCACTCGCTGTTGGACACGGATCCCAATGGCGTGCCGTCGTCGAAATACGCGCGACGATACCAGTCGCCATCCCAGGCTTCCCGCTCCAGCGAAAGCTTGAGCGCCGCTGCGTGCTCGCGCCATTCCGCCGCATGCTCCGAATTGCCATATCGCTCGGACAAGCTGGCGAAGGTGTTCAGCGTCGAGCTCAGAAACCAACCAAGCCACACGCTTTCGCCTCGGCCCGCTTCGCCAATCCGATCCATGCCGTCGTTCCAGTCACCCGCGCCCATGAGCGGCAGGCCATGCGTGCCGGTCGCCAGGCTCTTGTCGAGCGCCAGCGCACAATGCTCGAACAGGCTCGCCGTCCTCTCGGATATCGAGGGTTGAAAGAAGGCGTCGTGTTGGCCGTCTTGCAGGACGGGCCCTTCGATGAACGGAACCATCTCGTTCAGGACGGCGGCGTCGCCGGTGACCTGGACATAGTGCGCGACGACGAAGGCGAGCCAGGCGCGATCGTCCGAGACGCGCGTACGGATGCCGCGCCCGGATTCCGGCAGCCACCAGTGCTGAACATCGCCTTCGAGAAATTGGCGCGACGCAGCGCGCAACAGATGAGCTCGCGCAATCTCGGGTGCGACAGGCACAACGCCATCACGTCCTGCAACTGGTCGCGAAATCCGTAGGCGCCGCTCGCCTGATAAAACCCGGTGCGAGCCCATACACGGCATGACAGCGTCTGATAGAGCAGCCAGCGGTTCATGAGAATGTCCAGCGCCCGATCGGGAGTTCTGACCTGAACGGTCCCGAGCGTGTCATCCCACTGCTTGGTGACGTCGGCGAATACCGAAGTCGAGATCGGCCTTCCGGTATTTCGCGATGAGAGTTTGCGCTTCCGCCCGCGAGGACGTCTGGCCCAGAAAAAACACAATCTCCGTCGTAGCGATAGCGCCAAGTCGAATTTGCGATTGAAGTGCGGCGCAGGGATCAAGGCCGGCGCCGACACGATTGGACAGCGGGATTCCTGTCGCCAGGGCAAGCGGACGACTTAGCGCGCCGTCGCGGCCGATGAACTCGGTGCGATCCCCGGTCCAGGCGGTTTGCATGTCGTTGAGGTCGGCGAAGGCCACCCGCTCACCAAACTGATCATTCCACGGATTCTGGGCAAAGATCGCCCCAGTTTCTGAATCGACCTCGGTGACGATGAACGGCGCGCCGGCCGCGCGGCTCTGGCCGAGAACCCACTCGACATAAGCGGTGATCGAAAGGCGCCGCTCGCGCCCCGAAACGTTGGAAACCTTCAGGCGCGTGATCTTCAGGGTGTCGCTTACGGGGACGAATTGCACGAGCTCGAGAGCGATTCCGTGCGAGGCGTGCTCGAACCGGCTGTAGCCCTGTCCGTGCCGCACGGAGTAAGCCGTGTTCTTCTCGCGGATCGGCAGAGCGGTTGGACACCAGATCTCACCGGTTTCCTCGTCGCGTATGTACATCGCTTCGCCCGGCGCATCGCCGGTCGGGTCGTTCGACCATGGTGTAAGCTGGTTCTGTTGGCTATTGACGGACCAGGTGAAGCCGCTGCCGTCGGTCGAAACCTGAAAGCCGAAGGCGGGATTGGCGATGACGTTCAGCCAGGGCGCCGGCGTACGCTCGGCGTCATTGAGAAGAGTGAGATATTCGCGCCCGTCGTTCGCAAATCCGCCAATGCCATTGAAAAACTCCATCCTCGGGCGGGGCAAGGGCGATTCCGGAGCCGGGGGAGGCAGCGCGCGCGGCGCCGACGGAGCCGCCGCCGGCATGCGGTCGCGTGCGCGGTTGATCTGCTCGGTCAACGAGCCCCGGTCGCCGTGAAGGACTGCCCTCGCGCAGGCATGAAGCAAATCGCGGATTTCCGGCGCTAGGATATCGGCGCGCAGCACGAACACCGTGCCGCGCAGATTGTCCCCCGCAAGTTGGGGGCTGGATTGATTTATGCGGACGAGCGCGTCCAGCGATATCTGTAGATCCTGGACATAGGACGCGGCGCGCTCGTTGAGAATCACCAGGTCGACGGCGAGCCGCTTTAACCGCCAATATTCATGGGCGCGGAGAAGCTGGCGGACGAGTTCCACGTCGTCCGCTTCCTTGACATGGACCAGAACGATCGGCAGGTCGCCCGAAACGCCCACGGGCCAGAGCGTCGAAGCTTTGCGGACGCCGCGCTTGAGAATGTCGGCTCCTGGCCGCAACGTCGCATCCGCGTAGAGCACGTGATTGGCGAGGCGCTGGAACAGATGCGCCTCGTCCGTACCTATGCCCAGATGGTGAAGCTGCATCTGTGCCTGGGTCCAAGCCAGCGTGCTCGCGCGCTCGAATGCCATCGCGTCGTGATGCTTGTCCGCCAGATCGATGACATCGCTGCGTGAGGCGGCTGCGAAGTCCAGAAGGCGATCCGCGCCGTCGCTCCGCGCGGAATCTGCACGCGCCGCCTCAGGCTGAAGATCGGGTCGAGCACCGGTCCCGAACCGTTGGCGAGCGGCCAGCCTTCCGTCATCGCGGCCGAGGAGCGGATTGTCTGCCCGCGGCCGAGAAAGCGCGCGCGATCCGTCTCGAATTGGACGTCGCCCGAAACGTCGCCTTCCACCACGGTCAAATGCGCAGCCCAAACCAGCGGGTCGGCGGACGAGCGCCGCCGGCGCGTCGCCAGGATCGCGCCGAGCTCGGGCACATATTCGGTCTCGACAAAGAGCTTGCCGAAGGCGGGATGGGCCACGTCGTCCGCCTGCCGCGCCAGCGCGAGCTCTGCGTAGGACGTGACGTCGATTTCGCGTGTGCGCACGCCATGGTTGGTGATGGATAACCGGCGGACTTCTCCGTCATGCTCGGGCGACACGCCGATTTCCAGCACCGTCGTGATGGTGCCGTCGCTGCGCGTGATCTCGGCGCGATCCTCCGCGAACGTGACGCCATAGGAGTCGGGCTCCGCAGCGGTTGGCTGATAACCTGCCGACCAGGTGTCGCCGCTGCGCACGTCGCGCAGGAAGATATAGGATCCCCACCCGTCGCAGGTGGTGTCCTCTCGCCAGCGGGTGATCGCGATGTCTCCCCAGCGGCTGTAGCCCGAACCGACCGCGGTCACCATCATCGAATAGCTGCCATTCGACAGGAGGTGGGTGCGGGGCACGCGCGAATGCGCCGTGGTATAGCGGCGCAGGATTTCCGGCAGGAGGTTCTCGATCTGGGAGGCGGTCGTCGTCTGTTCGGGCGGTGGCCGCGCGAGCGCGACTTCGCGCGGCATGCGCTCCTGCAGCAGGAGCTCCGTCGCCTGTATGATCGGCTCCGCATGAAAGCGTGAGCGCATCCGGCCGTCCTGAAGCGCATTGGCGATAGCAACGATGGTCATCGCCTGATGGTGGGCCATATAGGCACGGACGATTGCGAATTTTGCGCCTTCGGGCAGGCGCGCGCGCGTGTAGTCGATCGCCTCGTACCAGCCATAGGCGCCGCGTACGCCGAGTTGTGCCATCCGGGCGTAGTTCCGTGTCACCGCGGCGGGCGCAATCATGGCGGCGAGCCCGCTCGCATAGGGGGCGACCACGGTGCTCTCGGCCAATCCGCGCTTGTAGCCGAGATCGGGGACGCCGAAGCTCGAATATTGGTAGGTCTGCTCGATATCGCGCGTATTGTATTCGGATTCCGACATGCCCCACGGCACGCCCAATTCGTTCCCGTACTCTTCCTGGCGGTGGACGATCAGCCTGTTGGTCTGCTCCAGAAGGCTGCCCGCCGGCGCGCGCATGACCAGCGACGGCATAAGATATTCGAACATCGACCCCGACCAGGATATCAGCCCCGCGCTGCGATCGATGGGTGTCAGCGTTCGTCCAAGATGGAACCAGTGCTTCGCCGGGACGTCGCCCTTGGCGATCGCGATGAAGCTCGCGAGCCGCGCCTCGGACGCCAGCAGATCGTAATAGTTCGGGTCGAGGCTGCCGTCCGCGCCGCGATAGCCGATGGAAAAAAGCTGTCTCGCCGGATCCATACAGAAAGCCGAACTCCATTGCGTGAAACATCGAGGTCGCGCGCTCCGCGATCGCCGTCAGGCGAAGGCACAAAGCTTCCGCGGCCTGCCGGGATTCTCGAGCGTCCTCGCCAACGCTCCCCCGGCATCCGCGCTCGCGGAAAGACGTGCAAGCGCGGCGCTGCATTGCGCGGCAACGGCGTCGAGCGTCGGCATCGTGTCGAGCGCAGCCGTAACGCAGCCGGGCGGCGCGTCGCGGGTGATGAGGGCGGCCCACGGCAGTATGGCCTTCAGATCGCGAGCGTGCGAAGCAACGGAGGCCGAAAGCGCGTCCGCCCAGACGATGATCTCGCTCGCCGCCGCCGGGCGGCCGCATCTTCAGCCAGGCGTGCGCGTGTTCGGCGAGCGAGCCTGCCTTCTGCGCAAGCTCGTCAAGATGGCGAGCCGCGCCGGATGGGGTCGATGGCGTCTGACGAAGGGCATCCGCAAAGGCGACGATGGACAATTCGAGAGCCGCGCGGGATCCGTCCGGTGCGCGACGGTCCTCGACGTAAGGCTTCGCGGCTTCGCGCACCAGGGAGAGCGTATCTTCGAGGCCCGCGATCCAGTCTGCGCTTAGAATGGGACCGCGATTGCCTTCGCGGCAGGCGTTGGCGAGAGCAATCAGGTGACCGGCGAGATTTCGCTGTCGACCGACGAGACGTATTTCGGTTCCAGCGCGCGCCTGTCGTGCGTATCGTACCAGTTGTAGAAGTGGCCACGATAGCGCTCCAGCCTGTCCATCGTCGCAAGCGTCGCTTCGAGGCGATCCAGCGTATCGAGCGTTCCAAGCCATCCGAGATCCCGCGCGGCGATCGCCGAGAGGAGATATAGTCCGATGTTGGTCGGGGAGGTGCGGTGGGCTATGACCGGCTTCGGTTCCTCCTGGAAATTGTCCGGTGGAAGCATGTTGTCGTCCGCGGTGACGAACGCCTCGAAAAAGCGCCAGGTGCGCCGCGCCACCAGCCGCAGCGCCGTCACATCCTCCGTCGCAATCGTCAGATGTCCGGTGACGGGCGGCGGCGCGCTGGCCCATCGTGCGAACAGTGGCGATAGCGCCCATAACGCGGCAAAGGGCAGGGCGATCTTCCAGCTGCCGTGTGACGTGAAATACAGTCCGCCCGCGACGCTGGCGGCGAAGGCAACGCTGACCGCGATTTGCGTTGAAAATCGGCGCGAGTTGAACTGGGACTCGTCGGTCAATGCGCCGCGGTCACCCATTCCAGCAAACGCCGACGGCGGATGAGGAGGCGAAAGAGTGTTCGGCCGACGGCATCGACCATGAGCCACGCCTGATGGGCGAGGAAGGTGATCAGGAACGCGCTTTGCAGGAGTCCGATCTCGAAATCCCGGCGCAGAGTGCGGAAATGATTGCGCAGCGAAACGCTGGAGCGCCGCGGCGGTAGCCCCGCAATCGCCGGAATGAGGGGCGGCAAGGCGATCGTCAGTACGACGAAAGCCGTCCAAAGCGCGGCGGCTGGGAACGGCAGCAGCCACGCGATGAGAAGCGTCAGAAGAGCGGCCGGCGCAGAGAGGGAGCGGCGAAGATTGTCGAGCAGCTTCCACCGCCCGATGAACGGAATCTCGGTCTTCGGCGCGCCACCCTGCGTCTTGCGGCCGATGCCGAATATCCAGGGCAGCAGCTGCCAGTCGCCGCGGACCCAGCGATGCTGCCGTGCCGCCGCCACGCTGTAGCGCGACGGAAATTCCTCCACCACCTCGATATCCGATGCAAGTCCGGCCCGCGCGAATATCCCTTCCAGGAGATCGTGGCTCAGAACCGCGCTTTCGGGAATCTGGTCGACGAGGGCGGCTTCGAATATGTCGACCTCATATATCCCTTTGCCGGAATAGGAGCCTTCTTCGAAGAGATCCTGATAGACGTCGGAGACGGCGAGCGCATAGGGATCGAGTCCGTCGGGCCCTGAGAACACACGCTGGTAAAGCGATCCTTCGTCGCCGATAGGCAAGGACGGCGTCACGCGAGGCTGGAGGATGCCGTGGCCCTGCACGACCAGGCCGCGATGCGGATCGAAGCGCGGACGGTTGAGCGGATGGGCCATCTTGCCGACCAGCCGCCTTGCGGCGCCGATCGGCAGGCGCGTATCGGCGTCGAGCGTGATGACGTAACGGATGCCGGCCGGCAATGACGGTGGGCGGCCGCCAATAGCGACAAAGGTCGTGTCGCGGCCGCCGCGCAGAAGGCGGTTTAGCTCATGCAGCTTCCCGCGTTTGCGCTCCCAGCCGATCCATTTTCCCTCCCCGGCGTTCCAGAGTCGCCTGCGATGGAGGAGGAAAAAGCGCTCTTTGCCATCCGGCGCTGCATAGCGTTCGTTCAGCTTGGCAATGCCGGCTGCGGCTTCGGCCAGAAGAGCGTCGTCGTTCTCGGTATGCTCCGTCGGGCTGTCCCGCCAGTCGGACAGGAGCGCAAACGTGAAATTCTGATCCGGGCTGGAGAGATGGTGAACCTCAAGCCGCTCGACCTGCGCGCGAATTTCCGCAATTCCAGTCAGCAGTGTCGGCACCACGATTATGGTGCTCAGGTCCGCAGTCACGCCGTCACGCAGTTCCAGTCCGGGCAGAAGCGCTGCGCCTACCCGGCGGGTGATCGCGCGATTCACGATGGAGACGGCGACATCGGAGGCCGGAATCAGGCCCGAGATGGCCAACATTGCGAGCATCCAGCCATCGACGCCGAACAAGTCGGTGACGATCAGGACCGGCGCGAGCACGATTGCCGCAACGACGGCAATCATCGCCACGTAGCTGATGACACCGGCATCCGAACTGAAGCGGACAAGGCGCGTGCGGAACGGCACATGGCAACTCAGCGTTTTTTCCAGTGTCCTGCGTCCGCCCGCGATGAGGTAGTAGCCGGGATCGCTCTCACGGCTTGCGGTGCGGTCCCTCTCGCTCAGCGCGGCGCCGGCTCGCTTTGCAGCCGCCATCGCCTGCGCGGCGACTTCGGTTTCATCGAGGCCCGATTGGCGCGCCAGTCTCGACACCTCGGCGGTAAAGGTCGCGGGTGGCAAAATCCATCGTGGCGTATGTCTTCCCGCCACGCAGGACCGCGTCAACGGGGCTTACGCTTTCAAAGAACTCGGCCCAGTTGATCATCGAGACGAGGCGCATGCTGGTGATGACGTTGCGCACGGTGACGTTCATCGCGCTCTGGCGCTGGACTTCCTCGCGAACGATCTCGTCCGTCGTGGTTCCCTCCGCGGCGAGCCTCTCGTTCAGCCAGCGCAGGGCCGGTGTCGTCTCGGGGTCGCGGTCACGCAGTCGTTGCGTCAGCTGCACCGCGAAGGCGGTCGACCACGGCGCGCTGTCGAGGCTCTGCAGAATTGCGGACGCAGAGTCCCGGTCGGCGGCCAGGAAGCGATCGGCGAGCTCGTCGGCCAGGCGGCTTGCCGCAAGGCGTGCCACGATCGCTTCGGCAAGCCGGCGCAGGTTTTCGACGAGCGTGATTCGCAACGTGATCGCAAGGGCCCACAATTCGCCGATCGTGAGGGGCTGCACGCGTTGATAGGCTTCGACGAAGCGCGTCAGCTTGTCGATATCGAAGGCGCTGTCCGTGTGGGCAACGAGCGCCCAAGCGACGCCGAAAACGCGCGGAAAGCCTTGCAGCGGGCCGTCCGCGAGTTTCGGCAGCATGCGATAGAAACCCGGCGGCAGATCGGTCTTGATCTCGCGGATCTGCTCCTGGATGACGTGGAAATTGTCCAGCAGCCATTCCGCAGCCGGCGTGATCGCCTGGTGCGCGGATGTGGCGTGAACGAGGGCGCTGTAGCTCTCCGTCAAGACCTTCGTGTTGTCGTAGAGACGCGGGGTGAGCTTGCGGCCCGTCCTGAGCTTTGGCGCGAGGCGCTGGGCGACGGCAAGGCTCTCCGCGTGCTGCTCCAGTCGCTCGACGCTAAAGAGCTCGGCGCGGATGGGTGGTTCGGGGTGGACCGCGTTGGCACGAAGGCCGAGAGCTTGTCGCAGGGAAGGCATTTTCAAAGTCTGAGTGTTCCGATCGAATTGGTCTTTGCGATGTCGCAACATGGAGGCGCGAGCTGTCGAGGCGCTTGCGAGGGCCGCAACGGCTTACACGCGATGACCGCGCGTGAGATGTCCCGATCTGCGGGCGATTCTCGAACAGTTCGGCCGATGGTCCGAGGGCCTTCCCGGCATCCACAGTAGGGCCTTTGCGCACCTGGCGCAAAGAAATCATTGGATCTCGGGCTGAAATGGGAGAATTCGATCAGCGGTCTTCAGATGGTCTCAACGAGCGAGACCAGAACGCGTTCCATCCCGCGGTCCGAATTCCGGGACCCCAAATCCGCCGGCATAGGTTGGCTTGCCGCGAAGTCCTTGGTGTCCGCTAGCGGACATAGCCCACTAGGTCAGGATCGCGGATATCGTGTCAGTCGCCCTCGCGCTGTTCGAGCCACATCGCGTTGAGGACGGCGAACATGACGGCAAAGCCGAGGCCCAGAACCCAGGAAAAATACCACATCGCTCGCTCCTAATAGGCCGTTTTCGAGTTCTTGGTGATGTCGGCGGCGCGTACCGGTCCGCGCAGGACGCTGTAGACCCAGGCCGTATAGGCAAGCACGACCGGAAGGAAATCGCGACGGCTCCCAACATGATGGCGAGCGTCAGCTTGCTGGACGATGCGTCCCACACCGTCAGGCTGGCGCCGGGATTTGACGAGGACGGCAGCAGGAACGGGAACAGCGCCATGCCTGCGGTCGATATCGTGCCCAAGGGGACGAGCGCCGACGACAGGAATGCGCCAAGCGGACTTCGCCGCAGCAGCGCGGCGCTCGCGCTTCCCGCAAATGCGACGCAGACGGCGATCCACAAGCCGATTCCGGACGCAGGTTGCGAGAACCAGCTGTTCCCCGTGTGCGTCACGGCTTTCAACATGGGGTTGGAGGGTCCGTCGGTGACGGCGGCGCCAACGATGTGGTAGCTGCCCAAAAAAGTCAGCCAGAAACCGGCCAGGGCAAAGAGGACGGCGAAAGCGAGCGACGCGACCGGCAGGATCGCGCGAGCCCGCGCTTGCACGGCGTCCTCCGTCTTCAGATTGAGCCAGGCGGCGCCGTGCAGCACGATCATGCTCAGGCTGACGAGGCCGACGAGCAGCGCAAAGGGATTGAGCAACGAGAACAGCGTGATCGCCGAATGGAGACGCATATCGTCGTCGAATGTGAACGGAACGCCAAGGAAGAGATTTCCGAATGCGACGCCGAAGACGAGGGACGGCACGACGCCGCCGGCGAAGAGGAGCCAATCCCAGATGGCGCGCCAGGCCGGTGCGTCGATCTTACTCCGATATTTGAATCCCGCGGGTCGCAGGATGAGCGCCGACAGGACCAGAAACATCGCCAGGTAGAAACCTGAAAAGCTCGTCGCATAGAGCGTCGGCCAAGCCGCGAAGATCGCGCCGCCGCCGAGGATGAACCAGACTTGGTTTCCTTCCCAGACGGGGCCCACCGTATTGATGGCGATGCGCCGCTCCACATCGGTGCGCGCGACGAACGGAAGAAGGACGGCCGTGCCGAGATCGAACCCGTCCATGGCGGCGAAGCCGATGAGCAGGATGCCGAGGAGCGCCCACCAGACGAGACGGAGGATTTCATAGTCATGCATGGCGACTACTCCGCTGCCGCTTCGGCGAGACGCGGAGACGGAACGAGCGCCTCCTCGGGTCCCAGCCTGATGTATTTGACGAGCAAGTAGAGATCGACGACGAGCAAGGTCGAGTAGAAGGCTGCGAAGCCAAGGAGGCTGAACAGCACGTTGCCCGGATCCGTCGACGACACACCCAGCGCCGTCGGCAATACACCCTCGATCACCCAGGGCTGGCGGCCATACTCGGCGACAATCCAGCCAAGCTCCGCCGCGATCCAGGGGAGGGGCAGGCTCAGCAACGCCGCGCGCAGGAACCAGCGGTGGCGGTCCAGCCGTCGCTTTGCCGAGAACCAGAACGCCGTCGTGAACAGGGCAATGAACCAGAAGCCCAATGCGACCATGAAACGGAACGACCAGAACAACACGGGGACATTGGGAATTGTGCTTTCGGCCGCCGTGCGGACGTCCTGCTCGGTGGCGTTCTCGATGTCCGGCCGTTGTTTCTTGAGCAGAAGCGCGTAGCCGAGATTGCCCACATGGGCATCGAGCGTTGCGCGGAGCGACGCGTCATGGGGGCTATGCCTGATGGCCTTTAGCGCCCTATACGCGACGAGGCCGTCCTTGATCCTGTGGTCGGCGTCCAGGACCAGATCCTCGATGCCCGGAACGGGCCGGTCGGCGGAGCGCGTCGCGATCAGCCCGAGCAACCAGGGAACCTCGACGGCGAATCTCGTCGTGTGAGTTGCGAGGTCGGGCAGGCCGACAACCGTGAACGACGCGGGCGCGGGCTCCGTCTGCCACATGGCTTCGATTGCGGCGATCTTCATCTTTTGGTTCTGGCCGGCGGTGTATCCGGATTCGTCACCGAGAACGACGACGGACAGCGCCGAAGCGAGACCGAAGCTCGCGGCCACCGTCATGGAGCGTTTCGCGATTTCCGCATGACGTCCGCGCAGCAGGTACCAGGCGCTGATGGCGAGCACGAAGACTGAGCCCGTTACGTAGCCCGCGCTCACCGTATGCACGAACTTGGACTGCGCCACGGGATTGAACAGCACCGCCATGAAGTCGCTGACCTCCATGCGCATCGTGTCGGCGTTGAAATGGGCGCCGACCGGATATTGCATCCATCCGTTCGCAATCAGGATCCACAGTGCGGAGAGATTGGTGCCGACCGCGAGCGCCCACGTCGCGATCAGGTGCTGGATTTTCGACAGCCGGTCCCAGGCGAAGAAGAAGAGGCCGACGAATGTCGCCTCGAGGAAGAACGCCATGAGGCCTTCGATGGCCAGAGGCGCTCCGAAGACGTCGCCGACATATTGCGAATAATAGGCCCAGTTCGTTCCGAACTGGAATTCCATGGTGATTCCGGTCGCGACACCCATCGCGAAGTTGATGCCGAAGAGGACGCCCCAGAACTTCGTGATGTCGCGCCAGAGGGGCTTGCCCGTCATCACATAGACGGTCTCCATGATGCCGAGCAAGACGGACAGGCCCAGCGTGAGCGGGACGAATAGAAAGTGATAGAGGGCGGTGACCGCAAACTGGAGCCGCGAGAGCTCGACGATGTCCATGCGCATGTCCCTTATGGCTTGCCGTTGTCGAGCATGTGAGATTGAAGATCCGCCGGCGTCGGCCGCATCTCGTGCCCTGATCCGAAGAACGTATAATAAAGTGCGGTGAGCAGGATTGCTTTGAGAATCAAGAGCGCGACGATTTCGCGACGAAGGATCTTTGGGAACATCGAACCTGTCCTTGGGCTATCGCCGGCTTTCGAGCGACGGAGCGACGATAGCATTCGCGGCCGCGTGTCGGGGGGCGACATTTCGTGCCCGCCAGCCGCTGCTTGACGAACATATCGGGCCGGCGCCCGCGGGGTGCGATGCCTGACGCGATCAGTGCCGAGCAACGGCCCAGAGCCTGTTCGCCTCGTTATGCGCCGCCGCCAGGATCTGCTCTGCGCCATTGGCGAGCGAGATGGCGACCGTATCCGCGCCGGGTTCGTTCAACGCCGTGCTGGTGATCACGGGTTCGTTCCGCATGGTCCAGAATCCCACGACGATCGGGGTACGGGGCGGGAGCTTTCCGCGCAGGCGTCGCACGATCTGCCGCGCGCTCGTAAAGCTGGACTGGTCGAGGTAGGAAAGGCACGCCAACGCGACGTTCGAAACCTCCAGTTCGGCAATTCGCGTCACCGAGACATCGGCGTTCGTAACGACGCGCGTTGCGATGTTTTGCTCCCTTAAGAGTGCCGCCAGCATCTCGGCCGCGAGACCGTCGAGGAAGCTTCGCCCGCCGACGCAAAGCACGACCCTGTCGCCCCAGATTGGCGGGTTATCCGTGGACGGCGTGTCGGTGCCGCCGGACTTCGTGGACGTTTTGGAAGGCTGCGGCGAGACGAGGTCGATGACCTGCCGCACGACTGTGCCGATGCGCGCGCATTGCTCGTCGCTGAGCACCCCGCGGATGACGTCGGATTGCGCCAATGCCAGGCCGCGGATCGCCACATCGTCGTAGTAGGTGCAGAGCGGCTTGTCCTTGAGGAACTCCTCGGCCTGGCCGACGACTTCGTCGGGATCGCCGGCCAGCACGCGCTGATAGAAGCTCTCCTCCGGTGCAAGCGCAGGCTTGTCGCCCATGAGGATGTAGAGGAAATGCAGCGAGTCGACATGCCGGCCGAGAACGACGAGGCAGACCGCGAGCGGCGTCGACAGGATCAGTCCGATCGGTCCCCACAGCCATGTCCAGACCATCGCCGCAACGATGACCGCGATGGGTGACAGGCCCGTGCTCTGGCCATAGAGCAGGGGTTCGACGACCTGCCCCATGATCGGCTCCGTCACGAAGAAAAGGCCGAGCGTCCAGAACAGCATCGACCAGCCCGGATCGACTGCAATCGACAGTGCTGCCGGAAAAATGGCCGCGATGGGCACGCCGATATAGGGCAGGAACCTCAGGAACATCACGACGATGCCCCAGAGCGGCGCACTGGGCACGCCGATCAGCCAAAGCCCCACGCCGACGATGATGCCGAAGCTCGCATTCACGATCAGCTGGGCGATGAGATAGCGGCTGACACGGTTCGCGGCCTCGTCGATGACGTGGGTGGTGCGGCGCATGTCGCTGGGGCCGGCCACGCGGATGAAGCGGTCACGCAGATCTTCCCGCTGCAAGAGGAGGAACACGACGAACACGATGACGATGCCGGTCTGGGCGAGCGGCGCCAGCAGGGGACTCGCGACCGTCTCGAAGATCGTAACGGCCTGGTTCGATCCCGTCTGGTGAATCTCGACGGAGAGCGGCTTCGCGCCTCGCGGCACTGCGTTGGCTCCGCCGATGCTTCGCGTCGCCGCTGTCGCAGTTCGCGAGATGTCGTTGCTCAGATCATTGAACATCTTGATCTCGCGGTTGACGAAACTGCTGCCGTTTGCAGCTCCGCCCAGCGACTGGATCTTGTGCGAGATGTTGTCTTCGTATTGCGGAAGCGCGGCCACGAGCTCGACGAACTGGTCGCCGATCAGCATTGCGATCCCGGCCAGTACGAGAACCGCGAGCAGGACCGCGGTCAGGACGGACGGTACGCGTCCGAAGTTCAGCCGGCGCAGCCAGGTCACAAGCGGTGTCAGTGCAAAGGCCAGCAGAATCGCAACGACGACCGGCACGAAGATGGCGCGGCCGAAATAAAGCGCGGCAACGACCACCGCGCCGACGTTAAGGATCGCCAGCGCGGAAGGCTCGCGCACACCTGCCGGCGCGGAGAGCGGGGCCGCGGCCGCGCGGATGCTGTATTCGTTGAGGGCCAACAATTCCTGCCAATCCGACCGCATGGCCGAGCGCGAGCGCCTCGCATTCGGGCAAGGCACGGTGATGTGGGAAGAATGCGCCAGTGTTCCCTTGGTTCCGGTCCCCTCCGGCAAGCGCGTGGACGCTGCGCGTGTGGAATCGCGGCAGCCGGCAAACTCCGGGTGAACCCCAAGTGAACGTCGGCTTCAGGGTGAGTTCAAAGCGCCCGCGCCACTCTCCCCATCGTCAATCAGGCACAAAGCGTGCCGGGAAACACGAAGAGGAGTTCGCCATGAATTTCAAGCGCAATTCGATCATCGCCGCCGTCGGCCTCGCACTCACGCTTGGCAGCGTCGTCTCAGCCTCGGCGGATACGCGCTGGGAACACAACCATCCGCGCCGGGACCAGGTCATCGACAGGCTGCACAACCAGTCGCTCCGCATCCGCGACGAACGTCGCGAAGGAGGAGATCAGCGGCCGCCAGGCATTTCTCATGCATCGCGAGGATCGCGCGATCTTGCGCCAGGAGCAATTCGCGGCGCGGCACGACGGCGGGCACATCACCCGCGCCGAGCAGCGTGCGTTCAATCAGGAAGAGAACGGCGTGGGCCGCCAGATCGGCCGCTGAGCCACGGGACTGGGAGCGGAGGGTCTGAGCCCTTGGAGCCTTTCGTTCTCAAGACAGGCGGCGGCAGCTCGAAAGACTGCCGCCGTTGCTGTCTCAACTCCGCACCATCAGCTTGCCGCGATTGCGCCCGGCGAAGAGTCCGACCAGCGCCGCCGGCATCTTCTCAAAGCCCTCGACGATATCGACGGGCGCCTTCAATTTTCCTTGAGCCAGGAGACCGGCGAGGGCTGCCTCGGCCTGGGCGCGGCGCTGGTAGAAATCCATCACGACGAAGCCCTCCATCCTGATGCGCTTGGTGACGAGAAGCCCCGGTATGTTCGCCGGTCCGCCCGCCGGAGTGGCCGTGTCGTATTGCGAGATGTTTCCGCAACAGACGACGCGGCCCCAAAGGTTCATCCGTGCGATTGCCGCCGTGAGCATTTCGCCTCCGGTGTTGTCGAAATAGACGTCGACACCGGACGGGCAGGCGGATTTGAGCTGATGGTGAAGGCCGCCCGCCTTGTAGTCGATGGCCGCGTCAAAACCGAGTTCGCCCGTGAGCCACGCGCACTTCTCGGGGCCGCCCGTCGATCCGACGACGCGACAGCCGGCGATTTTTGCCAGCTGGCCGGCGACCGCGCCAACTGCACCCGCGGCGCCCGAGACGAGAACGGTTTCGCCCGCGCGCGGACGGCCGACATCGAGCAGGCCGAAATAGGCTGTGAGGCCGGTGATGCCGAGAACGCCCATGATGTGCTCGGGCTTGTGCTTGCGGTCATGCTTGGTGAACTGACGCGCAGGCAGGGTCGCATATTCCTGCCAACCGATTTCACCGCTGACGAGATCGCCCGGCGAGAATTGCGGCGCATTGGACTTCACGACCTCGCCGAGACCCAGCCGGCCATCAGATCGCCGGGCTCGAGCTGGGCGCGATAGGTGCGTCCCGCCATCCAGGCGCGGCTCGCCGGATCGAGCGAAAGAAGCGTCGACTTGACCAGGACTTCGCCGGGACCGGGCTGCACTACGGCGCTTTCGTTCAGCGCGAAGATATCCGCCGAGACCTGGCCTTCGGGCTTGCGCGTGTAAATCCACTGCCGGTTCTGCGCCATGACGCACCTCCCTCATCGTGTTCTGTAGCGAGCTTGCGCCGAAACCGCGGAGATTTCAAATCGGGCTATTGGTCGGGTTGGTCGGTCTGGATTTTGACGCCCGCGCTTTTGTTGGCCTGCAGGACCGAGAAGCCGATCACGAGGCAGCCGATGAACAGGGCCGCGACGACGCACAGGCAGGCGACCAGAACGTAGATCGGCTTGACCGGCGACGGTTTCGGCGTCTGGGGCGGCACGGACAATCCCAAAAATCTCTTGTGAATGGCGGCGCCAACGTCGCGCCTGCGGTAACCTAAATCCAGCGTTCGAACGCCGCAGAACTGCCTAATGCGGTGACAATTGCGTAATGTCCTGTGCGTCCCTGGGGGTGAAATTTCGAATGAACGTCGTTCGCGAGCCGCTGCTCGAAACCGTGGCCATCGAAGATCTGCGGCCGACGCAGATCACGGTTGGAATGCGTGAGGTCGCCGAGCGCCGCAAGCGCTGGCGCGAGCTCAAGAAGGACGAGCGCAAGGTCTTTCTCGCCAGGCACATGATCCCGGTTATCCTGGGGCCGAAGGGCCGCCACTTCATCGTCGACCACCACCATTTGGCGCTCGCGTTGCATCGGGAGGGCGTCAAGGACGTGCCCGTGACGACCTTCGTCGACCTCCACAAGCTCGCTCCGGACGAATTCTGGTTCGTTCTCGACGCGCGGGGCTGGACGTTTCCCTTCGATGCGAACGGGAAGAGACAGTCGCGCGACAGGATCCCGAAATCCATCGACCACCTTACGGACGATCCGTACCGCTCGCTTGCCGGAGAAATCCGCCGGCTTGGCGGGTTCGCGAAGGACACGACACCGTTCAGCGAATTTCTCTGGGCCGAATTCCTGCGTCGGCGCATTGCGCGTTCAGCGGTCGACAAGAGCTTCGCGAAGGCGCTTGAGCAATCCTATGCGCTGGCGCGGAGCAAGGATGCGGACTATCTACCGGGCTGGTGCGGCCCCGTTCAGGCATAGGCCCGATGTTCGTCATATCGAAACTGCTATGGCTCCTGCTCGAGCCCTCCAATCTGCTGATCATCCTCCTCGTTGCGGGCGTAGCGTTCTGCTGGCGCGATCGCAACAGGCTCGGCAGGCCTCTGGTCATCGGCACGACGGCGGCGATGTTGCTCCTCATGCTGCTTCCGTTCGAGCAATGGCTCGCCATGCCGCTCGAGGCGCGCTTTCCGAAACCGCCGCTTCCTCGCCGCGTCGACGGTATTCTCGTGCTGAGCGGCGGGTTCGAGCCCGAAATTCTAAGTTCGCGCGGCGTCCCCGGCCACGAATGGAGCGATCAACGGCTCATCGCCGGGGTCGAACTTGCTCGCCTGTTTCCACAAGCGAGGCTGGTGTTCAGCGGGGGCTCGGGCAAGGCCTTCGGTGGCGAGAGCGAAGCATCCGTCGCGCGGGTGATCTTCTCGCAGCTCGGCGTCCCGAAACGTCGGCTCGTATTCGAGGACACGTCGCGGACGACGTGGGAAAACCTCGTCAATTCGCAGCGTCTGGTGCATCCGAAGGCCGGCGAGACATGGGTGCTTGTGACGTCGGCTTTCCACCTGCCGCGGGCAATGGGCGTGGCGGAGCATCTCCACTGGAAGATGATCCCGTGGCCGGCCGCTTATGTCTCCGCGGCGAACGGCCATGTCATGGGGCGGCTCGACTACGCCCAGAGCACAGCGACGTTCGAAGTGATGGTGCACGAATGGCTAGGCCTGCTTACCTACCGGCTGGAGGGGCGAACCGACACGCTCTTGCCCTGAGGGACCTTCAGCGACGGCGCGGCTTCAGCATCTCCGCGGCAATGCCGCGCAGACCGGGGCTGAATCCGACGAGGAGACCCACCACGAGCGCTGCGCCCACAGCGAGGATCGGGTTGGAGAGCACGATGCCGCCCAGCTCGCGTCCGAGCACGCCCGTGAGCGGATGCTCACCCGACTGTCCGCCGGTCGGCTTCGCGGCGCTCCCGATGCCAGCAAGACCGCGGCCGACCAGAAGCACCAGCAAGGCGAAGGCGATGAGAACGCCCGAGGTCGAGAGCGCGGCCAGCGGGCCGGTCATCAGCGTCGCGAAGAACAGGAAGATCGCGTAGAAGAGGAACGACACGGCCGCAATGAAGGCAACGCTCGCGATCAACACCGCGGCGAAGCCAAAGGCCAGTCTCGTCAGGAACTTTGCCATCGCGCGCGATCAGCGCCGCGCGCCGAACAGCAGTCCGAGCAGCAATCCGATACCCAGCGCGAGGAAGGTGGATTGGACCGGCTTGTCCTCGATGCGATGCACGAGGTCGTCGGCCGTCGTCTTCGCATCCGACCAGTAGCGCTCGCCCGTCTCGCGCGCGGCGCGATAGGCCTCGTCGCCGCCGTCGCGAGCGGTCTGGCCGAGCAGGTTCACGATCTTGTCGATGGCGCCTCGCAATTCCTTGACCTCTGCGGCCAGGGCTTCGACGTCGGCTTCAATCTTGTTCATGGCTTTTCTCCGCAAGCGCGGGGAGGATCGCCCCCGCATGGCTAATTTTTGTTAAACTCCCCGCGAACGCGACCGGGCCCAGATTCCAAGCGTCCATATCGCTGCGTTCTCATGCCAGAACGTCGCGGTCGGCAGGGTGGCGTCGAAACCAGGCGCTAGCATAGCTGCACAACGGTACGATCTTGAAGCCCTCTCTGCGGGCAAGGCTGATGATGCCCGCCATCAGCCGCCCCGCCGTGCCAGTGCCGCGCAACGCCGGCGGCGCCTCCACATGGGGGATTGTAACGGTTGCGCCGTCGCGGCGGTAATTGGCAAATGCCGTCAGACCGTTCTCGGCCAGCTCGAAACGGTGGAGGCCAGGGTTGTCGACCACGTTTCCGCTCATGGTCGCGGTTGCTGTTCGCGATACATCCAGGGAAACGCCAATCCCACGGGAATGGCCCACAGCGATCCGGCGAGGATGTAATAGAGCAGGACAACGATCCAGTTCGCATGTGGCAGCACGCGCACGCCGATACCCATGGCGATGAGGGCGTAAATGGGAATCCAGATCAGCATCGCAATCGTGCCGATGAGCTTCTTGATGCTGGGTCTCATGAGGGCGCCTGAACCTGCTGAATTGACTGGGGTTCGCCCCGGCCGCGACAAGATGGCGGCGACCGCGGATAGACCTTCGTGACCTCGCGGATTATCAGAAATGCCATGACGGCGACAACACTCGACCATGACGCAGGCCGGCCGGAACCGGGCCGCAAAGCGGTTGGACTCTGGTTGCTTGTGGTCGCCGCGATCATCATCGGCATGGTGACCCTGGGCGGGCTAACCCGGCTCACCGGCTCGGGGCTGTCCATCACGGAATGGCACCCGCTCACCGGCGTCGTCCCGCCGCTCTCCGAGGCGAGCTGGCAGGCGGAGTTCGCCAAGTACAAGCAGATACCCCAATACGTCCGCGAAAACCGCTGGATGAGCCTTTCCGATTTCAAGGCGATCTATTGGTGGGAATGGACGCACCGGTTTCTCGGGCGCCTGCTTGGCGTGGTGTTCCTGTTGCCGTTCCTGTGGTTCGCCTGGACCGGCGCGATCGCGCGAGCCCAGTGGCCGCGTATGATCGTCCTGTTGGCGCTTGGCGGGCTGCAGGGTTTCGTCGGCTGGTGGATGGTCGAAAGCGGCCTCGAGACGCGCGTCGCCGTCAGCCAGTACCGCCTCGCGATCCATCTCGGCACGGCGATCATTCTTCTGGGCGCGATCCTCTGGACCGCGCTGGAATATTCTTACCCTCCCCTTGAGGGGAAGCGCACAGCCCTTCGGGGAGGGGCCCGCGCAGCTTTCGCCTTCACCGCGCTCGTCTACATCCAGATGCTGCTCGGCGCCCTCGTGGCCGGTCTTCACGCCGGCCTCATCTACAACACCTGGCCGTCGATGGACGGGCGTATTTTCCCGGAAGACCCGTTCTTCGCGCAGCCCTGGTGGATCAATTTCACCGAGAACGCCGGTCTCGCGCAATTCGATCACCGCATCGGTGCCTATCTCGTGCTCGCCGGCGCGATTGCGCTTTGGACAGCGAGCTGGCGCTCAGGGCTCGCTCGCGCGAGCGCCAATGCAGTTCTTGGGGTTACGCTATTTCAGGTCGTCCTCGGCGTAGCGACGCTGCTCAACCAGGTGCCGGTGGCGCTCGCAGCGATGCACCAGGTGACGGCGGCAACCTTTTCTGCGCCGCCGTGTGGCACGCATTCGAACTGAACCGTGCGACGGTCAATCGGGCTACCTTCAATGGCCGTAAAGCCCATACAGCCCAGACCGGTTTTCTGGGCGATGGCGAGGATTTGCGCGACCTTGTCGTAGTTCGTCAGCCGCTTCGATTCGAGAACGATGTTTGGTTGCGGCCTCTCACTGGCGATGTCGGCGAAGCGCGTCTCGATGGCCGTCGGACTCGCGATATGGCGGCCGCCGATGTCGATTGATCCATCGCGGTTAAAAACAAGCGTAATCTTGCTCTCTCGCGCGCACTGCGACGTCTGCTCGGCACGACGAACCGGCGCCGGATGAAACTTCGAATCAGTCCGACGGCGGCAGCAACGCCGGCCGCCAGATCAGCGCTTTAGTGAGACAGGCCACCTTGTTACGCCGCCAGCGCTTGATCCAGATCGGCGATGATGTCCTGGACGTCCTCGATGCCGATCGAGAGACGAACGACGTCGTTGCCGGCGCCGGCGGCCTTGCGCTGCTCGTCGCCGAGCTGGCGATGGGTGGTCGAGGCCGGATGGATGATGAGGCTGCGCGTGTCGCCGATATTGGCGAGATGGCTGATGAGCTTGACGCGGTTCACCAGATTGACGCCGGTGTCGTAGCCGCCCTTCACGCCGAAGGTGAAAACGGCGCCCGCACCCTTCGGACAATACGTCCGGTGCAGGGCGTAGCACTCGTTCTCTTCGAGCCCGGCATAGTTCACCCACGCGACCTTGTCGTGGTTCTTGAGCCAGCGCGCGACGGCGAGCGCGTTGTCGCAATGGCGCTGCATGCGCAGCGGCAGCGTCTCGGTGCCCATGATCACGAGGAACGCGTTCATCGGCGACAGCGCCGGCCCCAGATCGCGCAGGCCCAGCACGCGGCAGGCGATGGCGATAGGCCATGTCGCCGAACGTCTCCCACAACTTCATGCCGTGATAGGACGGGCAAGGCTCCGACAGCGTCGGGAATTTGCCGCTGCCCCAGTCGAACTTGCCGCAATCGACGATCAGCCCGCACATCGAGTTGCCGTGGCCGCCGAGGAATTTCGTGCCCGAGTGGATGACGATGTCCGCGCCCCATTCGATCGGGCGGATGAGGTAGGGCGAGGCGAGCGTGTTGTCGACGATCAGCGGCACGCCTGCCTTGTGCGCGACGGCCGCGATCGCCTCGATGTCGGTGACGATGCCGCCCGGATTGGCGATGCTTTCGATGAAGATCGCCTTCGTCCTGTCGGTGACGGCGCGCTTGAATGTCTCCGGATCGCGCGCATCGGCCCAGTCCACATGCCAGTCGAACTTCGCGAAGCCCTGGCTGAACTGGTTGATCGAGCCGCCATAGAGCTGGCGCGCGGCGACGATCTGGTCGCCGGGTCCCATCAGCGTGTGCAGGGCGATGAGCTGGGCTGCGTGGCCCGACGCGACGGCGAGGCCCGCGCGTCCGCCTTCCAGCGCCGCGATGCGCTCCTCGAGCACGGCGTTGGTCGGATTCATGATCCGCGAATAGATGTTGCCGAAGACCTGGAGATTGAACAGCGCCGCGGCGTGGTCGGAATCCTCGAACACGAAGGCCGTTGTCTGGTAGATCGGCGTTGCACGCGCGCCGGTCGCCGGATCGGGCTGCGCGCCCGCATGCACGGCAAGCGTATTGAAACCGTAGTCTGCCATGGGAAATCTCCTGGTAGATCCTAAAATGCCAATCGACCGCGCAGGTCTTCGAACGGGATCATCACATGCTCCCGGTAGGCGGGACGAGAGGACAGCCGCTCATACCAAGCCTTCACATTGGGAATGACGGGACGGTCGATCTCGAGCTCGAAATAGCGGAACAGCTGCGCGCCTACCGCGATATCGCCGATAGTCAGCGTGTCTCCGGCGATGAACGGCTTGTCGGCGAGGTGCAGGTCGAGCATGCGGAACAGGATGGCCGAACGCGCGATGCCCTGGCGGATCGCCGGCCAGTTCCGCTGTGCGTCGGGCGTGCGATAGAAATTCCAGAACACGCCGCTGAGAAAAGCCGGTTGCAGGTCGGCAAGCACCCAGTCCATCCAGCGATCCGAATAGGAGCGCACAGCCGCGTCCTCCGGCCATAGCGCGCCGGCGCCGAACTTTGCAGCCAGGAAGCGCACGATCGCATGCGACTCCCACACAATCGTTCCGTCATTCTCGATGACCGGCACGCGCGCATTGGGATTCATGGCGCGGAATTCTTCCGTTTCGATGCCGCCGAACGCACCCGCCCGCGTCGACGCGCTCATGCGCGAGCCCAAGCTCGCCGATCGCCCACATCACCTTCTGGACGTTGATCGAATTGCGCCGGCCCCAGACTTCTCAGCATGAGATCAAACGCGCTTCAGGGAGCCGCCCTTGCCGAACAGCAACGGCTTGCGGTTGTCGATGACGCGGCGGTTCACGCCCATCCAGCCAATCTCGCCCGAGAAGCGTCCATATTCTATCTTGGGACAGCGGTCCATCATAACGGTAAGGCCGGCTTCGCGCGCGACCGCCTCGGCCTCCGGGCTGATGACGCCGAGCTGCATCCAGATCGTCTTGATGCCGAGCCGGTCTTTCTCGGCCAGCGCCTCGCGCACGATGCCCGGCGCCGCATCGGCACTGCGGAAGATGTCCACCATGTCGACCGGCGCGGGCACGTCCTTCAGCGAGGCGTAGACCTTCTGCCCGAGGATCTCCTTGCCGGCGAGGCCGGGATTGATCGGATGGATCATGTAACCCTTTTGAGCAGATACTTCATCGCGAAATAGGACGGGCGCATGTCGTTGCCGCTGGCGCCGACCATTGCGATGGTCTTGGTCGAGCGCAGGATGGATTTGATCAGTTCGTCTGGATAGGTGGGCATCGTCAAATGCGAGTGGCGAATAGCGAATAGCGAATAGTGGGGATTCCATTCGCTATTCGCTACTCGCAATTCGCCCTCTCATTCGGGCCACTTTGGTTCGCGTTTCTCGACGAAGGCGCCGATGCCTTCTTCGGCTTCGGCGGCCAGCATGTTCTCGGTCATTACCCGCGCTGGCATAATCGTAGGCGTCGGACAGGCCCAGCTCGAGCTGGGTATAGAATGCCTCCTTTCCGATCTTCACCGTCGCTGTCGGTTTGGACGCGATCAGATGTGCCAGCTCCATGGTCTCGGCTTCGAGCTGCTCGCGGGATCGACTACGCGATTGACGAGTCCGATCCGCCGCGCCTCGTCGGCCCCGATCATCTCGCCGGTGAGCAGCATCTCCATCGCATGCTTGCGCGAGACGTTGCGCGACAGCGCTACCATCGGCGTAGAGCAGAACAGTCCGATATTCACGCCAGGCGTGGCGAAGTGCGCGGCCGAGACGGCGACGGCGAGATCGCAGCTCGCCACCAGCTGGCAGCCGGCCGCGGTCGCGATGCCCTGGATTTCGCGCGATGACCGGCTTGGGATGGCGCACGATCGTCTGCATCAGCTTCGAGCACTGGGCGAACAGGGCGGCGAAGGCGGCCCGGCCCTTGTCGGCGCCGTTGCCGGTGCGCGGTCATTTCCTTGAGATCGTGGCCGGAGGAGAAGGCGGGCCCGTTGGCCGCGATCACGATGACGCGCACGGCCTTGTCCGTTGCCGCGTCGTCGAGGGCCGCCTGCAGCGCCGCCATGAGGCCTTCGCTCAGCGCGTTGCGCGCACTGGCGCGGTTTAGCGTGAGCTTCAGGACGGCGCCGTCCTGGGCCGCGAGAACGAGTGGGGCGGTGTTGGTGCGTTCATGGCGTCAATCTATGCGCTCGCAAATGGTCAGGACAGTGAATTGGGCGCGGCACGGCGAAATCAAAGGTGGCCGAGGACGCAAATGCGGTATTATAATACCGTAAGTACAAAAGGCCATGGAATTCAGGCTTTTTTGCTTGACCCGCCCGGCGCAGCCTCCTATACGCCCGGTTCCTTTCGCATTCCAACGGACCAAACCATGAAAACCTACTCGGCCAAAGCGACCGAGATCGAGAAGAAGTGGATCGTGATCGACGCCGAAGGGCTCGTGGTCGGCCGCCTTGCCTCGATCATCGCGCTGCGCCTGCGCGGCAAGCACAAGCCCAGCTTCACGCCCCACATGGATTGCGGCGACAACGTCATCGTCATCAATGCGGCCAAGGTCGTGCTGACCGGCAACAAGCTCAAGAACAAGGTCTACAACTGGCACACCAACCACATCGGCGGCATCAAGTACCGCACGGCCGGCGAGATCATGCGCGGCAAGTTCCCGGAGCGCATCGTCGAGAAGGCGGTCGAGCGCATGCTGCCGCGCGGGCCGCTCGGCCGGCGCCAGCTTTCCAATCTGCGGGTCTATCCGGGTGCCGAGCATCCGCATGATGCGCAGCAGCCCGAAGCGGTCGACATCGCAACGCTGAATCCGAAGAACACCAACTATCGCAAGACGAAGGCAGCCTGATCATGGCGGATGAAGTCAAAAGCTTCAGCGATCTGAAGACCACGCTCATCAAGGCGAAGCCGGCGACGACGGCGACGCAAATCTCCGAGCCCGGCGCGCACAAGCGCGATTCCAAGGGCCGCGCCTATGCCACCGGCCGCCGCAAGAACGCCGTCGCGCGCGTCTGGATCAAGCCGGGGCTGGGCCGCATCACTGTCAACGGCAAGGACGAGAAGATCTATTTCGCGCGTCCCGTGTTGCGAATGATCCTGCGCCAGCCGCTGATCGCGGCGAACCGCGACGGCCAGTTCGACGTGATCGTGACGGTGGTCGGCGGCGGCTTGTCGGGCCAGGCGGGTGCCGTCCGTCACGGCATCAGCCGCGCGCTCATCGCCTACGAGCCGGCGCCTGCGTCCGGCCCTGAAGCCGGGCGGCTTCCTGACCCGCGATCCGCGCGTCGTCGAGCGCAAGAAGTACGGCCACCCGAAGGCACGCCGCAGCTTCCAGTTCTCGAAGCGTTAGCAGCACACCGCATTTTCCGTGGGAACGGCGGCTGGCGAATGCCGGCCCCGATCCCTTCACCTTAAGCGTGGTCGATATCTACTCGGGTCTCAGCGGAAGGGTGTATGCCCTCCACGGCGGTTTCGGGGCGCTCGGCGCCATCCACCTTTTGCGGATGACAACATCTGAACCCAGGCTGCATCCGGGCGGCTATAGTGGCGCAAACAGGGGGGCGACCGTGGCACGCATCAATTTCATCGAATTGCCGGCGCATAATATAGATCAGGCAAAGGCCTTCTATTCCCAGGCATTTGGCTGGTCGCTCGCCGATTTCGGACCCACTTACTCTTGCACGATGACCGGAGACGTTGACCTCGGTCTTCAGGGAGATGGCGCAGAAGCGACGGCCGGCCCCTTGGCCGTTATCGCTGTGGAAAATCTGGAGGAGGCGCTGGCCGCTGTTCAGAAGGCGGGTGGGGCTATCACAAAGCCCACCTTTTCGTTTCCGGGCGGCCGCCGCTTTCACTTTCGAGACCCCAGTGGCAATGAACTGGCGGTTCTCAAGGCGGACTGACGGCCGATTTTCAAATTGGGGCTATTGCCCAATGCCGCTATCGGTTTCCGGCGGCCAAACATACGGTGCTTGTTTCAGCCTGCTCTCGTTTCCTCAGATTTCGTCGTCTGGACCATCTGAAATCGTGGCGACCCAGCTGTCCGCTGCTACGACACGTTTGGTGGCGCTGGTGAACAGGATCGGCAGTCGTGTTCGTGCGCGATACCGAAGGCTGGCCTCGTGCGTAGAACATAACAAGAACTATATCCTGACGATTGAAAAGACGGTTAACGATTTCCTCATAAGTCATTGAATTCATGCGCCCTATAAGGTGTACCCCTACCTCGCCTAGGGTATGGACAACAGCCTAGCCTAGAGCGTTCGCATCAGCAGAGAGAGCGGGAATGGCAGGGCGAAAGAGTACCGAAGCAGATCAACGCATCGCGCAGAAAATTCGGCTTTTGAGGCAAAAGCAGCAGGTCAGCCAGGAGCAGTTGGCCGAGGTGCTCGGCATCTCGTTCCAGCAGGTCCAGAAATACGAGCGCGGCATCAATCGCGTCTCCGCCGGACGGCTCCTGGAAGTCGCGGCTGCCCTCAACGTTCCGATCGAGACTTTTTACGAGGGCGTTACGGTGGCGAAGCCGGATGGCGCCGTGCCGACGTCGCTCGACGAGCTCAAGCTGACGGCAGAAGGTCTCCAATTGATCCTCGCTTTCACGAGGATCGCGGACGACAAGAAGCGAAAGCAAATTCTCGCCTTTGTCCGCTCGGTCGCCGGCTGAGCTCGCCTGCGGCTGACGAGCGCGGGGGTTTGCAGTGCAAACGGGCCAGGCCGGCCCCGGCGTGGCCCCAAATCGAGGATCAACAGAGCGTTAATGTCCAGCGGTTAGATTTGCGGCGATCGAGCGCCCTCCGTTCTTGGGCAGGGACCGCATGTTATCGGCGCAAAAATCGGGCTGCTGCACGGCTTTCTCGGGAGTCTTCCCGCGCATCTGGCTGCGCGCCTCACCAAAGCCGTCGAGGTCGACCGGCTGACCGACGGCGCGCTGCTTCCGCACGACCTCATCCTCGAAGGTCTCAGGCCCGCCTTGCGGCACGGCAACGAGCAGAAACTCGAACGCACGCCGACGCCCCTTCGCCTTTTCTGCCGCCCGTTCGAAGATCTCCTTGTCTCGGCGACGCGCGCGACGAAGCAGAAGGGACGCATTGCGCGGGCCACCATCATGCCGGTCTGGCAGTGGCTCGGCGCCAGTCTGATGCCGAAGGCGACCCAGGCCTATTCGAGCGAACTGAAATCGCTGCTCATCGCGTTCAAACCCGACGCCGCGCGCGCGCGCGCGGCCATGTTTTGGACAGAAGCTTCGACGGCCATCGCCGACTCCCTTTCGACGGAGGGCGGACGCAATCTGGCGCGTACCACGCTCGGGGGAACGCTGGTGGTCGAAGACGCGCTGGAAATGGCCCTGCTGCTCGGCGTCGGCTCCGAAATTCTCGACCTGCAGGACAAGCTGCCGAGGCCGGTGCCGACATTTTCCGAGGATCTCGTCTGGGCCGCGCGCGAGGTTTACGACCGCTTCGTCGCAACCGCGCCGGACGCGGCGCCCTACGTTGCGGTGATCGCTATGAACCGTATCGCCCGGCGGTGGGAAGCGCTTCGCCTGCCGGCGCTCGTTGCGCGTGCATCTGCGGATACGCTCGTCGCTTCGACCGATCTGGGGATGGTCGGCGACATCCTGTTCGGAGACATCGATGCGCTGTCCAAGGCGGTCCGTAGCGCACGGCATCCCCGCTTCGACGCCGACGCGCTGATCGACAACGTGGCCAGCTTCGCAGAACTCTCGAGCGCGGTCGTCAAGGAGATGGCGGTGAGGCGCGACGGCAAATGGGGCCAGGGGTTGCTCAAGGACCGCGCCGAAGTCGGCAATGTCATGGATGAATTCATGGAACGCGCGCCGAAGGAAATCACCGGCGCGCTTCCGACGCAGAGGCAGTCGCGGCCGGTCGATCCGGAAAAGATCGAACGCGCGCTTCGCTACGCGACGCTGATAGCTGGCTGCAAGCCGTTCGCGGCGGCTGGATCGTTCGCCGCATCGCTCGAGAAGGCCCAGAAGCTCGCGGCCGATTGTCTGCGCCGGTACAGCGACGACGCGGTAGGGGAGCTGCGCGCGGTGCAGGAGCCGCGCCGCCAGCTCATGCAGGATCAGCTGTCGTTGGCCGCCGAGCTCACCTCGATGCTGTGCGGCGAGGAAGAGGCCGATCTCTTGCGCCGCCGCGGCCGCGCCGCGCTCGCCGCGTAGGTGTCTGTTTAGCGGAATTTACTGCCCGGACGGGTGAGGTGGGAGGCATGGGTATCGCAACGCGCAATGACCCCGCTTCTGTCGTAAACGCGAAGGCCCGCGCCGAAGGATGGCCGTTTCGCTGCGACAGCGAGCTGGTCTTCGACAAGGCCGAGCTTAACGTGCTGCGCGATGTGTGGCGCGCCATGGCCGTGAAGGCCGGCATACCCAGGCATAGCGATGCACGGGCGCTCGACAGCGTGCTTCGAAGGCTGACGATCCTGGAGCGGCTTGTGGACGCCGAGGGAAAGCGTCGCTATTTCGTTCGGCACCAGGGCACCTATCTCGCGGCCGTGATGGGAAACAGCGAAGGCCGCTTCATCGATCAGGGAATCCCGCCGGCATTGATGCCGCGCTGGACGACCGTCTTCGACGCCGTGCTCGACAGCGCGATGCCGTTGCGCGTCTTGGTCCAGTTCGAGTACGAAAAACTGCACTACGCCGCCGGCGAGGCCTTCATCGCGCCGCTTTCCGACGAGAATGGCGCAACGACGCTTCTCCTGGCCGGCGTGTACATCAAGCCGCGCGAAGACGAGGACGCGGCGACGACGTAGCGGCGCCGTTGTCATCCGGTGACAACCGGACAACGCGCCAGCTCACCCGGGAGTGGAAGTCTGTGGCCCGCGCCGCTGGGGACGCGCGGGATTTCGCGAGGCGATACTCAGGCCGTTCCGGCCTTAGGATCGGCGCCGAACTGGTTGGCCCCCGCCGTTCCGGGAAGACAATACCAATAGATCAGAAGCAGCCAGCCGATGACCGGAACGATGCCGATCAGGAGCCACCAAGCGCTGCGATCCGTGTCGTGCAGCCTGCGCGCGGCGATTCCGAGATTGGGAAGCAGCAGCGCCAGGCCTGCCAGACCGCTCAGCAGAGTGCCGAGATGGACAATGCTCTGAACGATGGCGAGGACGATTATGATGACGAAGTAAACGAGGATGTAATGCCAGAAAGTCTGGCGGCGCACGCGGCCTTCGAAGTCGAAATAGTGTTCGGTCACGATTGTGCGAAAGTTTGCGATAAGCGAATTGACGTCCATAGCAATCCCCATTTTCTGCAAGCCGTGACGGAATTGATCCCGCTTGCTCGGATCACGCAATTGCCGCTTTAGGCTCTGCGCCGAACTGGTTCGCGCCGGCATTTCCTAGCTGGATCCAGATAAAGATCATCGCAATCGAAGCGACGAGCGACCAAAGGCCGATCAGCCATCCGAGGCTCGCGACAATTCCGATTGCACACATGTGGTTTCCGGGACGGCCGATGTCCTGAAGTCGCCGCGCACCCATCCCGGTGATCGAAAGCAGGAGGCCCAGACCGACGATCGCGGAAAACAGGCTCCAGAAACCCAGAACCGAGTCGACGATTCCCGCAGCCAGAGCGACGACAAAACAACCCAGCATGAAATACCAAAAGTCGGACCGGCTTACGCGGCCGTTCACATCGAAACAGTGCTCGGTGATCGCTTTGCGGAAGTGCTCGACGATTGCCTGTGGATCCATAGCGTTCCCCAAGGATAGCATGGGAAGGAGGGGGCCGCCGGAAGCACGCCATCCGCCCGGCGGATCGGGTCCGCGATTCCGTCTGGCGCATGCGCGACTTGCGCGAATTGCAGGTCGATTTCAGGTAAGAGTGGGCCTTGTACCCTGTCAATGATGGCAGGGGCCGGATTGGGCGTCGGAAACAGGACCATGGTGGCCAGAGTTTTTATAGATGGCGCGGCGGGCACGACCGGCCTCGAGATTCACCAGCGGCTGGAAAACCGGACTGATCTGTCAGTAGTCCGGCTTTCCGAACGCGACCGCAAGGATTTGCGAGCCCGCGCTGCTGCGCTGAACGACGCCGAAATCGCCATCCTCTGCCTGCCGGACGGCGCTGCGAGAGAAGCGTTGTCATTGATCGAAAATCGCGGCACGCGCGTCATAAATTCGTCGACCGCCCATCGCGTCGCGCCCGGTTGGGTCTTTGGTTTTCCGGAATTCGAGCCGGGGCAATATGACCGAATCGCGACGGGCGCGCGCGTGACCAATCCCGGCTGCTACTCGACTGGATTCCTCGCGATCGTGCGTCCTCTTGTGCGACTGGGACTCATTCCGGCCGACTATCCGCTGACCGTGAACGCCGTGTCGGGTTACTCCGGAGGCGGCCGCTCGATGATCGAGGAATTCGAGGACACGGGCTCGCCCGTCCACACCGACACAGTCGTACGCAGCTACGCGCTCACGCTCGCGCACAAGCATGTGCCGGAAATGACGGAACGGGCCGGGCTGAAACATCCGCCCGTCTTTGCGCCGAGCGTCGGTCGCTACTACCGCGGAATGATCGTCGAGGTGCCTCTGCAGCTGTGGTCGCTGCCGAACGCGCCGCGCGCGGCCGATCTCCATGCGGCGCTGGCCGAGACCTATCGCGGCCGAGCCTTTGTGGAGGTCGCGAGCCTCGAGGAGGCATCGCGCCTCAAGACGCTCGACCCCGAGCTCCTCAAGAATACGAACACGCTGAAGATCTTCGTCTTCGCCAACGAGAAGACGCAGCAGGCGCGGCTCACCGCGGTGCTCGACAATCTCGGCAAGGGCGCGAGCGGCGCCGCCGTGCAGAGCCTCAACCTCATGCTCGGTCTGCCCGAGACGACCGGGCTGCTGTGATGTCCGGCGCGGTTGCAGCCATTCCGTTCTTCCGCCGGTTCCGGCTCGAAGATCCGGAGGGCGCGGCTTGCGAGATCGACGTCCTGCGGGAGCAGATTGCGGAGGCGCGGTACCAGCGCGACAAACGCGCCGAGTTGGCGCTCGGCCTCAGGCTCGGGTTCCTCCTCACGCCGCTCGATCGCGAGGCCGAGGCCATAGAGGCATTGACGTTCGCCCGCGCGCTTGCGCGCGCAACCAATGCCTGGATGTCGGAGATGGAGGCGCTGCTGCATCTCGCGACGGCATACCAGTACCGCGGCCATCGCGAGCGTGCCCAGGAGCTCTTTCGCGAAGGGCTGGCGCATTGCGCGGCCTGGGGTACCGGCGACTTCGACGATACGTTTCTCCACCACCAAGGGCGGTGCTTCGTGGAGCAGGGAAATCTCGCTGCGGCGCGACAGGCTTTCGAACGGGCTCTGCGCCTGCGCGAGAAAACGGGCGACGCCCGCCGCATCAATTCGACCAGAGCCGCGCTCGCGGAGCTGGATCGCATCGAGGAACCGAGCTGATGTACCGCCCGGCGGCATTCGCGGTCGACGAGATTGCAGCGTTGCATGCGGCGATCAGGTCGTGGCCGTTCGCGACGATCGCGGCCGCGAGCGATGGCGTCGTCGCATTCGCCTACGCACCGGTTGTAGTCGACGCGGCGGAGAATACGCTCGGAACGGTTCGCTTCCATCTGGCGCATGGCAATCCACTTGCCGACGCGGACGGCGCGACTCTGTTCTTCTCGTTTCGCGGACCCGACGCCTATGTCTCCCCCGACTGGTACGAAACGCAGGGACGCGTTCCGACCTGGAACTACATCGCGCTCGAAGCCAGCGGAACCGCGCAGCGCATCGGCGATGGCGAGCTGCGCGCCTTGCTGGCAGATCTTTCCGCGGCGGAGGAAGCGAAACTTGCGCCCAAACCTCCCTGGCTGATCGACAAGGTGCCCGAGCATAGGCTGTCCGCGTTGATGGAGGCGATCGTCGGGTTTTCGGTGCCGCTGCAGGCTTTGAAGGGCAAGTTCAAATTGTCCCAGAATTCCGGGGCCGGCGATGCGCAGGGCGTGATCGCGGGGCTCGAGGCACGCGGCGATGCTGACGCCGGCGCGGTCGCCCGGGCCATGCGCGAACTGCAAAAGCCGGACTGATCCCAGGCTGGCGTTTAAGAACACACAAATTTCCGTCATCGCCCGGCGTGCGGAAGCGCGTTAGGGCGACCCATTTTCCCTGCTTGTCCGAAAACGGGTGGCCCGGCTCGGACCGGCTCTCGGCCGGTGTATGGACCGGGGACATGGGAAATGACGACTTTTGATTTTGGAGAAACGCTGTCGCTCTGTCGCGTGGCGCGCGGGGCGGGGCGCGCGAAGTCGGTTAGAATGCGCCCATGTCCCGCGGCCTTGCCTTCTGCGCTGCCCTCGCTCTTGCCGCGATCTTCCTGGTCGCGGGCCTCGCGCGCGCGCCCGAGCCGGCCAAGCCCGGCTTCCTCGGCCTCCAATTCGCGCCGCTCTCGCGCGCGCAGGTGGCGCGGGCGCCGCTGCTGAGCGGCGGCGCGTCGATCGTCTATGTCTATCCCGGCAGCCCCGCCGACAAGGCAAAGCTCAGGACGGGCGAGATCGTGACGGCGATCGACGGCAGAGCTGTCGAGACCGCGACCCACGCAGCCGATATGGTCGACGCCCGCAGGCCCGGCGCTCGAATCTCGCTCGGAGTTCTCGATCTCGGAACGGAAGACAGCCTTCCGCAGAAGGTTGTCGTTGCGCTGGCCGACGGGCCGGCGCCGAGCAAGAAGGTCTACACCGTCCGTCCGCCGCGCACGCTCGCGCGCGAATGGAGCTTCGGTCCCACCATGGCCGCGAATGCGGCGTGGGCGCCGCGAATCTCGCGCGGCGCGATCAATCCGTACCCGTTGAAGGTTCTGAGCGAGGACGCTTGCAGCGCGGTTGCGCCGGATGGATGGCGCATCGTCGCGCACGGTGCGGGCGATTATTTCTTCCTTGCGTCCGCCGGCGGCCATATTCGCTCGATGTATCGTCGCGCGCGCTTGAGCGCGGAGGGGACGCGCGCACCGGAAGCATTCGTCGCCAAGCAGATTGGCGCCCTCTTCGGGCAGATGCCGCAATTGGGCGCGTCGCGATCTCTCGAAAACGGATTCTCCGCCGTTGCCTTCGGTACGTCGAACAACTACGCGGGGTTCGCGCTCTACCGTATCGACAAGGGCGGCAAGACGAGCGACACCATGATCTCTCTGCGTATCGCCGGTGTGCCGGCGACCGAGGTTGAGGGTCTGCAGCCCTACGCCGGCGCCGTCGCGCTCTCCATCCGCTGCGGCTCCGGCAAGGACATGGCCGCCGAAGACGCCGACGTTCCCCCCACTGCGATTTCGACGCGCTGCCTCGCGGGTGCGTGCGACGAGAGCGATCTCGCGGGCGCCTACAACGCGCAGCTCCACACCGGCTACGTGCACGCGCCGAACGGCGAAAATTTCCTGATCGATCCACGCAAGGACGTTTGGGCCACTGGCCCGGAAGGTCCGGGCACCTACCGACAAAATAACGGTTTGCTCGAAAAGCTTGAACCCGGCCGGACGAATTAGAAAACCACCCTGACTGCGGAGTTGAGCGCTACTGCGCCTTGACCTTCACGTATGACCCAGGCGCGTTGCCGAGGGTCTTGAGCTTGCCGTCGCCGGGTTTGCGTGCGGGCACTTTCGGTCCCGACAGCTTCGACAGCCACGCATCCCAGTCGGGCCACCATGAGCCGGGATGTTCTTTCGCGCCCGCCTGCCAAGCCTCGACCGTGTCCGGAAGCTCGTCGTTCGTCCAGTGCTGGTATTTTTTCGCTGACGGCGGATTGATCACGCCCGCGATATGCCCGGAGCCCGCGATGATGAAGCGGACCGGTCCCCTGAACAATTTTGTCGCCTTGAAGACCGAGCGGAAGGGCGCAATGTGGTCTTCCCGCGCGGATTGCAGGTAGACCGGAACGGTCACGCGCGACAGGTCGAGCCTTTCGCCGCCCAGCACCATCTGGCCCTTGGCCAGCGCGTTGTTCTTGTAGCATTCGCGCAGGTAAAACAGGTGCATCTTCTCCGGCATACGCGTGGTGTCGGAATTCCAGTAGAGAAGGTCGAACGGCATCGGCTGCTTGCCGAGCATGTAGTTGTTGATCACGAACGACCAGATCAGGTCGTTGGCGCGAAGCATGTTGAACGTCGTCGCCATCTTCTTGCCTTCGAGCACACCGCCCGCGGCTTCCATCTGCTGCTGCAGCGCTTCGAGCTGGGCCTCGTCGACGAAGACGGTGAGGTCTCCCGCTTCGCTGAAATCGACCTGCGCCGCCCAAAACGTCGCCGAATGGACGCGGTCGTCGCCCTTGGCCGCCATGTAGGCGAGAGTGGCTGCGAGCAGCGTCCCGCCTATGCAATAGCCCACGACGTTGGGATCGCGCACGCCGGTCGCCTGCTCGACGGCGTCGAGGGCGGCGAATATGCCGTCGCGCATGTAGTCCTCGAACGACTTCATCGCCAAGCGCTTGTCGGGATTGACCCATGAGGCGACGAACACCGTGTAGCCCTGCGCCGTGAGCCAGCGGATGAACGAGTTTTCCTGCTTGAGATCGAGGATGTAGAACTTGTTGATCCAGGGCGGGAAGATCAGGAGCGGCCGCTCATAGACCTCGGCCGTCGTCGGCTCGTACTGCAGAAGCTCGAGCAGCTCGTTGCGGAAGATCACCTTGCCCGGCGTGGCCGCGATGTTCTGGCCGAGCGTGAACGCATCGGCCGACTGGCGGATAGCGAGCTGGCCGCCGCCGCGGTCGATGTCGTCGAGCAGGTTGTCGAGGCCCTTGACGAGATTCTGCCCATTGGACTGCAACGTCGCACGCAGCACCTCGGGATTTGTCAGGATGAAGTTCGTCGGCGCCATCGCGTCGGCAAACTGCTTTGTATAAAACGAGACGCGCTTCTTCGCGTCCGGATCGTCGACCTCGACGGCCCCGACCGTCGCCTGCAGCCAGTTCGCCGTCAGCAGGTAGGACTGCTTGATGAAGTCGAAGATCTGGTTGTCCTGCCAGTCCTTGTCCTTGAAACGCTTGTCGCCTGGCTTGGGCGCGACGACCGGCTCGGCTTCGCCGCCCAGCATTTTGCGGGCCGTCGATTCCCATAGGACCGCGAAGTCCCGCCAAAACTGGAATTGCGCCTCGACGATCGCTTCGGGATGCGCCGCCATGCCCTTCAGAAAGGCCGTGAACGTGCCGGTCAGATTGAGAGGATCGAGTGGTTCGTTACCGGTCCTGCTGGCCTGGCGCTGGATGAAATCGGCGATCAGCCGCTGCGATTGCGCGCCGACCTGCATCAGGTTTCTGGCGAATTCGGCCGGATCGGAGAACGTATAGAGGTTTGGCGCCGCCGCTTCCTTCGGTGGTTCGCCCGGCTTTGCGTTTGTCCC
This sequence comes from uncultured Alphaproteobacteria bacterium, assembly GCA_963802815.1. GTDB lineage: Bacteria > Pseudomonadota > Alphaproteobacteria > Micropepsales > Micropepsaceae > Rhizomicrobium. Next base: position 67,673 of record CAWDKN010000014.1, on the reverse strand, counting down.
TGTGTCGTCGAGCTTCTTGTGCATGGCTCACCGTTGCGTGCGAGGTTCGCGGGCCCAAGCTTGATAGCCCGCTGTCGCGCGCAGCCGCAAGCGGCGATTTGCGCGTGGTTTCAACCGCTTTGTCACAAGAATTCAGGCGTTTCCGCAGTCAGATTCGCTTGGAAGGCGCTGGCCGGGCTTGTATACCCTTTGGTCGATAACGTCGGGGTTCCAGGCATGACAATGAAGCTTTGGCGCTTGGCCGCGGTTCTGGCGGTCGCCATGGGCGCGAGTGCGTGCTCGAGCGTTCCCGACTGGGTCGACCCGACGACATGGATGGGCGACAGCACGCCGCCGGCGCAGGGCGCCGATGATGGTCAGACGCCGGACCTCGCTGACCTTCCTGCCAAGCCGACGCCGCAATCCACGCCTGACGATCAGAAACAGGTGACCGACTCGCTTGCGGCCGATCGAAGCCAGGCGACATATAGCGGTGACCAGTTGCGCGGCGGCACCGAACCGGCGGCGGCACCGCCCGAGGCGGTCGATCCGAACGCGGCCAATGTGGCGTCCACTGCCGAGCAAACGCCGACAGCGCCGGCAGATGCAAACGCCAATCCGCCGGCGTCGGCCGCCCCCGATACATCCACAGCCCCTGCCGCCGGCGACACCTCGGCGCCGGGTACGCCGGCGTCGAACCAGAACTCACAGGCCGTGCCGGCGCCTGATGCTGCCTCCGCACAGACGTCCGCCGCATCGCCGCCCCCGTCCCAGGAAGAAGCTACGGCACTGCCGCCGGCGTCTCAGGAGGCCGCCGCAGGGCCGCCACCGGGCGCTGAACCGGCTGTCCCTATGACCTCGGCGCCGGCCGCGACCTCTCCTGCGCCAATGGTGGCGTCGGTCGGTGCCGTCAATCCGTCGGATGCGGCTCTCGGCTTCAGGCCGTCAACGGCGCCGCCGCTGGATCCCTCTGTATCCCAATTCGTGGCCAACCCCATCGTCGCGCGCTATCACCAGACCGCTTCTCAGGCAGGTATTGCCTCCGGCAACACTGTCGTCGCAATGGCGTCGCCGAGGCCGCGATATTCCCGCGGGGCGATGGGTGGTCCGGAAACCATGAGCGGCGCCGTCGTCGCAAATCTTGACGCACTGCAATCCGCACCGTCTGTGTCGGCAGCCTATTCGAGCGCCAATGGTACGCCGGCCGCAGTCATCTTCTTCCCCGGCGACGGCACGACGCTCAACGCCGATGCGCGCGCGAAGGTTCGCGAAGCGGTCGCCGCTTTCCGGAATTCGGGCGGTCAGGGATTTGTGCATGTCGTCGGCCATTCGTCGAGCCGGACCGCAAACATGCCTGTCGAACAGCATCTCGAAGTGATTTTCCGGCGCTCGAAGGAACGCGCCGACGCCGTGGCGCGCGAGCTGATCCGCGAGGGTGTGCCCCCGGCCAAAGTGCTCGTCGACGCGGTCGGCGACAGCCAGCCCGTCTATTACGAGTCCATGCCCAAGGGTGAAGACGGCAATCGCAGGGCGGAGATATTTTTGCAGGGCTGATCGCCTGCTTGCCGCTGCAAGATTGCCCCTGATCCCATTGACGCAATAGGGGAATTGCCCCGATGCTGACGACGCGGAGCATTGCTTCGCGAAGGATATCCGATCATGCAAACCGATTTTTACCGCATCAAGCGGTTGCCCCCATATGTCATCGAGGAAGTAAACCGTCTTAAGGCACAGGCGCGCGGCCGCGGCGAGGACATCATCGATTTCAGCATGGGCAATCCCGACATGCCCACGCCGCAGTTCATCGTCGACAAGCTGATTGAGACGGCAAAGGACCCGCGTTCGAACCGCTACTCGGCCTCACGTGGCATCAAGGGGCTGCGCAAGGCGATGGCGGCGTATTACCAGCGCCGCTTCGGCGTAACGATCGACCCGGACACCGAGGTCATTGCCAATCTTGGCTCGAAGGAGGGCTTCGCCAATCTCGCCCAGGCGATCACCGCGCCGGGCGATGTCGTCCTGGTGCCGAACCCGGCCTATCCGATCCATGCGTTCGGCTTCATTCTGGCGGGAGCCGCCATCCGTCATGTGCCGGCGAACACGCCGGAGGAATATCTGAGCCGCCTCGGCAATGCCGTGCGCCACTCCGTGCCGTCACCGATCGCGCTCGTGGTCAATTATCCTTCCAATCCCACCGCACAGGTTGTGGGACTGGACTTTTACAAGGAGATCGTCGCCTTCGCGAAGAAGCACGAGATCTGGGTGCTCTCGGACCTTGCCTATGCCGACATCTATTTCGGCGACGAACCGCCGCCATCCATCCTGCAGATCGAGGGGGCGAAGGACGTCGCCATCGAATTCCAGTCGCTGTCGAAAACCTTTGCGATGCCGGGCTGGCGCATGGGCTTTGCCGCCGGCAACAAGCACCTCATCAATGCGCTCGGGCGCATCAAGTCCTACCTCGATTACGGCGCCTATACGCCCATACAGGTCGCGGCGACGGCCGCGCTGAACGGCCCGGCGCATTATGCCGACGAGATCCGCGCCATCTACAAGGCACGGCGCGACGTGCTGATAAACTTCAATGGGCAGGGCAGGGTGGAAAATCCCTTCGCCGCCGGCCTCGATGTTCGCCTGGGCGCCCGTTCCGGAATCCTACCGCGAACGCGGTTCGATGGAGTTCGCCAAGCAGCTTCTCGTCCACGCCAAGGTCGCGGTCCTTCCCGGGACGGGCTTCGGCGAGTACGGCGAAGGTTATGTCCGCGTCGCCCTGGTCGAGAACGAGCATCGTATCCGGCAGGCTGCCCGCAACGTGAAGCGCTTTCTAGCCCTGCGGACGAACGAGCCGGCCGAGTTGGAATCCGCGAAATGAAACCAGCTCTGCGGGTGGCGATCGCCGGCCTCGGCACGGTCGGCGGCGGCGTCGTCAAGGCGTTGCTGGCGCGCCGCAGCGAGCTCGCTGAACGCGCGGGCCGCACAATCGACATCGTCGCCGTCTCGGCGCGCGACCGCGCGAAAATTCGCGCTGCCGACATGGCGAAGTTTCCCTGGCTAAACGATCCGGTGGCCCTGGCCAGCGGCGATGCCGACGCCGTCGTCGAGTTGATCGGCGGCGAAGAGGGTGTCGCGCGCGGGGTTGTCGAAGCTTCGCTGAATGCCGGCAAGCACGTCGTCACCGGCAACAAGGCGCTGCTCGCCAAGCATGGCGCGCCGCTGGCGGCGCTGGCCGAGCAGAAATCCGTCGCGCTCAAATTCGAGGCGGCTGTCGCCGGCGGCATCCCCATCGTCAAGGCGCTGCGCGAAAGCCTCGTCGCCTATCGTGTCGCGGCCGTGCGCGGCATCCTGAACGGCACCTGCAACTACATTCTCACCCAAATGGAAGCGACCGGCCGAGTTTCGGCGACGTGCTCGTGGACGCGCAACGGCTCGGCTATGCCGAAGCCGATCCCGCACTCGATGTCGGCGGCGGCGATACCGCTCACAAGCTCGCGATCCTGGCGAGCCTGGCCTTCGGCACGATGCCGGATCTTGGCGCGATCAGCGTCGACGGCATCGACGCATATCACGCCCGACGACATCCGCTTCGCGCGCGAGTTCGGCTTCCGCATCAAGCTTCTTGGTATCGCCCGCCACACCGACTGGGCATCGTCCAACGCGTCGAGCCCGCGATGGTGCGCGCGGGCACGGCGCTCGCCGACGTCGACGGCGGCCTTCAACGCCGTGATGACCGACAATGGCGAGGCCGGGCACTTCTTCTTCGAGGGGCGCGGCGCGGGCGAAGCGCCGACGGCGTCTGCCGTGATCGCCGATCTCGTCGACATTGCCCGCGGAAACATCGGTTCTGTCTTCGGTCGGCCCGCGAGCATGCTGAAGCCGCTCGTCGCGGCGACTGCCGGCGCGTCGCCCTCCGCTTTCTACCTGCGCTTCGACGTGCTCGACGTTCCGGGGGTCCTGGCCGAAATCGCCCGCCACCTCGCCGAGTCCCGCGTATCGATCGAAAGCATGCTCCAGCGCGGCCGCGCGCCCGGCGAGACGGTTTCGATCGTCATGATCACGCACGAAACGCCGCGCTCCCAGGTGGAGCACGCCTTGAAGGCGATAGCCCGCTCGGACAAGGTGCGGGCACGCCCGTGCATGATTCCCATGGAAGCCGCATAAACATGCCGATGGCACAGGAGATTACATGAGCGTCAAGACTTCGACCGCGCATTCGCCCTCGAGGCCGTGCGCGTCACCGAGGCGGCGGCCATCGGCGCGGCGCAACAGATCGGCCGCGGTGACGAACATGCGGCCGACCAGGCAGCCGTGGAGGCGATGCGCATCGCGTTCAATGCGCTGCCAATCGACGGCACCGTCGTGATCGGGGAGGGTGAGCGCGACGAAGCGCCGATGCTCTATATCGGCGAGAAGGTCGGCAGCGGCGGCGTCGCGGTGGACATCGCGCTCGATCCGCTCGAAGGCACGACGCTGACGGCGAAGGCACTGCCTAATGCGCTCGCGGTGATGGCGATCGCCGAAACGGGTACGCTGCTCAACGCACCTGACACCTACATGGACAAGATCGCGATCGGACCGGGCTACAACGAAGGCGTCGTCGATCTCGACGCCGATCCGGCCGACAACATCATTTCGCTGGCCAAGGCCAAGGGCGTGAAACCGCAGCAGATCACGGCGCTGGTCCTAGACAGGCCGCGTCACGCCGCACATCATCGAGAGCTTTCGCAAGGCCGGCGCGGCGGTGCAGCTCATCACCGACGGCGACGTGGCGGGCGTCATCGCAACGACGGATCCCGCGACCGGCATCGACATCTATATGGGCCAGGGCGGGGCGCCGGAGGGCGTGCTGGCCGCAGCGGCCTTGCGCTGTGTCGGCGGACAGATCCAGGCCCGTCTCGTCTTCAAGAAGGACGACGAGCGCAAGCGCGCCGAGAAGCTGGGCATCAAGGACTTCAACCGGAAATACTCGCTGATGGATCTCGCCTCGGGCGACGTCATCTTCGCCGCATCGGGCGTCACCGACGGCTCGATGCTGCGCGGCGTCCATCGCCTGGGCGATTACCTCACGACCGAAAGCATCGTCATGCGGTCCGCGACGGGGACGGTGCGTTGGGTCAAGGCCAGGCATTCCGTCTCCCGTCACCAGCGCTAGGATGCCTGCCGCGGCGCTTTCCATCCCGTCACAGGCGGCCTTCGGCGTCGTGCACTCCTTCTCTGGCCGCCGCTGGCGCACGCAGACCGGCGATGAAGACGCAATCTGCGCGCTCGTGCGCGACAGCGGAATCTCGCGCGCGCTGGCCCAGCTTCTCGTCGGTCGCGGCGCTGGCGCGGGCGACGTCGCGGACATCCTCGATCCGACGCTCCGCAAGCTCCTGCCCGAACCGTTGACGCTCAAGGACATGGATCGCGCGGTGGCGCGCGCGAAAGCCGCGGTCGAAGCAGGCGAGCGCATCGCGGTCTTCGGCGATTACGACGTCGACGGTTCCTGCTCGGCCGCGATGGTGTCGGAATTCCTGTCGCTGCTCGGGCCGCCGCCGCAACTCTACATTCCCGACCGCATGACGGAGGGATATGGGCCTTCGGCGCATGCCATGCGCCTGCTGAAAGAAGAGGGTGCATCGCTCGCGATTACCGTCGATTGCGGCGCCGCCGCGCAGGACGCGCTCGCGGCCGCCTGCAACGTTGGCCTCGATGTCGTGGTGCTCGATCACCATTCGGTCGACACGCTTCCGCCGTCCTCGGCGCAGGTGAATCCGAACCAGTCCGGCGACGCATCGGGGCAGGGCCAGGTTTGCGCGGCGGGTGTGACGTTCCTGTTCCTCGTCGCGCTCAACCGCGCCCTGCGCGAGGCGGGATGGTATTCGCGCCAAGGGATCGCGGAGCCGGACCTGCGCGGAGCCCTGGATCTCGTCGGGCTCGCGACCATCTGCGACGTCGTTCCGCTCACAGGCGTCAACCGGGCCTTCGTGCGTGCGGGACTGGCAAAGCTTTCCGAGCTCGCACGGCCGGGGCTTGCCGCGCTCGTCGCCGTGACGAAAGCCCAGCCGCCCTTCACGCCTTACCATCTCGGCTTCCTTCTGGGCCCGCGCATCAATGCCGGCGGCCGCGTCGGCTCCTGCAGCCTTGGCGCAGAGCTCCTGATGGCGAAGGACCGCGCAACGGCGGACACGCTCGCCGCACGTCTCGACGCGCACAATCGCGAGCGCCAGGCGCTCGAAACCCTCATTCTCGACGAAGCCATCGTCATGGCCGCGCAGCAGGACAACGCGCCGTTCCTCCTCGCCGTCAGCGAAGGCTGGCATGCGGGCGTCGTCGGCATAGTCGCAGGGCGACTCAAGGAGCGCTTCAACAAGCCTGCTTTCGTCGCCGGCTTCGAGGGCGGCCTCGGCCGCGGCTCCGCCCGCTCCGTCGCCGGGATCGACATCGGCGCGCTGGTGCGCGCCGCGCGCACTGCAGGATTGATCGACTGGGGGGCGGTCACGCGATGGCGGCAGGCTTCTCGCTTCGGCCGGGACAAGTCGAAGGGTTTCGCGATTTCCTCGCCACGCAGTTCGCGTGCGACGCTGGCCTGCTCGCGGCAACGAACGATCTCGACATCGAAGCCGTCGTCTCGCCCGCGAGCGCAACGCCGGTGCTGGTGTCGGAGATCGCGCTAGCCGGTCCCTACGGTGCGGGCAACCCCGAACCGGTCGTCGTTGTCCCCGACGCGCAGGTCCTGTTTGCCGACATCGTCGGCAAAGTCCACGTCAGGCTGCGCCTCGCGGGCGGCGACGGCGCGCGACTCGACGCCATCGCCTTCCGCTGCGCCGACCGTCCGCTGGGAAAAGCGCTTCTGGCCGCGAGGGAAGACGCATTCACGCCGCCGGCCGCTTGCGCGCGGACGAATGGCAAGGCCGCGTGCGGGTTCAGCTCCAGCTCGAAGATGCCGCGCCGGCCGGCGCCTGAGCCAAGGGTTGCTATTTTGTTCTTGACATTGCAGAGGCGCCGACATAGGTTATGTCCGCTCTTTGACAAGTGAATAGGACTAATATTTTCCTCCCCCATGCGCAGCATGGGGGAGGTGGCGCGCCGCGTCAGCGGCGCGACGGAAGGGGGCATCCAGCCGCTCAGGTGGATTTCGCGCTCGAATGCCAAAAAGCCTTTCCCTGATAATTTCCTTTTTAACAGGGAAATGGCCCGATGCGATTTCTCTGTTCGGGGGGACGGATTGTCGGTCCGCCCGGAGGGTTGCCAAGCCGCGGGCCGCCCATTATAGCCGCCCGCTCCGGGGCGCCCTTCGTCTATCGGTTAGGACTCAAGATTTTCAATCTTGCAAGACGGGTTCGACTCCGTTGGGCGCGCCACTATTTCGGCGCCCTTGCTCCGTATGATTTTCCCAAGACGTCGAAGTCGCCGGACTTCTTCTGACCATCCGCCAGCGTGAAGCCCTCGGCCGCCAGCCCTCGCCTCAGCAATTCGCGTATGGCGGCGGCACGGCTGGGCATCCGGCGCCCGAACCGCCAGGTGTCCAAGGCTTCAAGTTCGGCGCGCGTCAGCATGATCTGAAGCCGCTCGCCTCGAGTGAGAATTCGTCATTGCCGCCCCCCGCGTTGAGACTTGCTAAAGTTACTCATTAGCTGTCTTCAGCTCAATATACGTCAAACGCTAATTTTCAGTAGAAGTTCCCTTTTCTGCAGCTGACACCGTCGGCTTTGAAACCTGCTTAGACACTTAGATAGTAGTTAACTCATTGAATTATAATGATTATTGTGATTTCTGAATGCGGGCAGCAAGGAGTCACTATGGGACAAGTCATTGCACTGAACGAGCGCCGGCCGTTGCTTTCCGACCTTCTGAAGGAAGCGGACCACCGCATCGCCAACCAGCTCTCACTCGCCGTTGAAACGATCAAGATTTCAGATCGCTCAACTCCGCAACGGGCCGGAGCTCCTACCCCAGGAAGCGGCCCGCAGCCTCCTCGAGGAGACTGCGGGAAAGATCCTGGGAATCGCCCATCTGCACCGGCTTCTCGCGCAAATTCCCCAGGACGGTGCGGTCGATGTCGGCAATCTCCTGATCGAGATCGTCCGCGAGATCGTCGCGTCGCTGTCGTTGGACGAGAAGCTTCGCGTTTCCCAGAGACTGAATTCGCGTTGTGACGTCAGTGTCGATCAGGCGCAGACGATTTCGCTCATGGTCGTCGAGATCGTCATGAATGCGATCAAGCACGCCCACCCGACAGGCATCCCCGTCGAAATGAGCATCGTCTGCACGTCCACAGCAGACGGAAGCATACTGCTCGAACTCGACGACGACGGCATAGGCTTGCCCGAAAATTTCGATCCGGCCCGTGACGGCGGGCTTGGCTTCAGGCTGATCCGGGCCCTTGCGCACAAACTTGGCGCGACGCTTCGGATCGAGTCCGATACGCTAGGCCTGTCATTTCGCATACAGTTCCCGCCGGCCTGCGAGCAAGAAGTACAATTGGCCGATCGTTGAGCCCAATCGCGCGGGCTGACGGGCGGCTTGCACTGCCTCGCTCAACCGCGAATGCCTGTGACGTCCGCGAAACTCGCTACGAGACTTCTTTCATCGACAAATCGGTAGCCCGTCCCGCCTCGCGCCGTCCATTCTTCGATGCAGTCGGGCCGGTTGTCGATCAGAAGGCATTCCGCGCGAGACAGGTTGGAATCCAGTCGGGCGATTGCAGTATCACAAAGATCGGCTTTGCTGGCGGTTTTCTGCTCCCACGATGTGAGGATGGCATCAAATTTCCCCACCAGCCCAAAGGTCGGAACCACGATTCGGGAGAAGATATCCGGGTTGATCGTCACGATTGCCTGCGGAAGCAGCCGACCCTCGACGATTTCCATCACGCCCGGAAAAAACGATATGCGTCTCGAGCACTCTTCCATGTGCTCAACGACCTGCAACGCCGGAACATTGAGCGTCTTTCCAAATATGGCGGCTACGTCTTCGGAAGAGATAGCGCCGATATTCCATCGCGCGATGAGTTCCGTTCCGTTCATTAACTCGCCCTGGTACAGCTCCGGCCACCGCGGCGAGCCCGCCATGGGTGCAAGCATCCAGCGCTCATCCGCGAGCGTGTCGCCGAAGTCCCAGAGGATGGCCTTGATGCTCATTTCGCACATGCCCTCTCGAGGGGCATAGATCCGCCAGCTCCCAGCACCCCTCTTCTAGCGGCCGGGCTCAGCCATGCTCATGTAAGCCAGACCAGCAATCCATTTTGCTTTTCGGCCGCATTCATCACGTAAGCGCGAAGACTGGGGAAGCAGGACGAGACCTCCGCTCGAAATCCCGTCTCGAATTCGGCTTCTGCGCCGCGTCCCATCGGGACTGAATAGACGCCGATGCCCGTCATCTTTTCGTAGTTCATGCGAGTTTGGAGGCTAACCAAGTCCAGCGTCTCCAGGAAGTCGGCGAAATGCCGTGTTGCGAGTGCATCGTGCAATCTCGGCGGACCGTAGCCGGTGAAGTCCTCGCCCAGATCTTCTCCGGTCAGGAGCGCGTCGCCTGCCGAATTCACCGGGCCCACATTGCCGGTGAACAGATAGTGCAGAATATGCCACGACTTCCCAAGATGCAGCGGGGGTTCGAGAGCGCCGAAATCTGCGAGACGTGCGCGAGCCTCGGCCACGTGCGCCCGCAATTCGCCGAACTCCTGGAATCGCGCCTCAGCGTTCGCCCTTTTCTCCGGCGACAATCGCGCCATGAGCATTTTGTGAAGCGTCTCCTCCCCATCGTCTTCTGCAACGGCGGCCAGATCGCTCGCAACAGACGGGTTCTCGCGCAGCGCGTGGATTTGCGCCGGCGAAAGGCTCATCATCCAACAAACCATGCTCATGGTTTTCTGCCTCGATATGAATGGCTATGGCGGTGACGCAGATGGCAAGACGAGCTCACCCAAGATACGCCGTCGCAAACAGCACCAGCCCGCCGGCGGCCAGCGCAAGCGCGCCGAACCATAGCGGCCTGCGCCTGGTGATGATCGTCACCGTCGACAGCGCGATGCCGATCTCGAGCAGCGTGGCGGCACCGGTCAGCCAGTGATGGCGGGTCTCGTGTGCGAGGCTCTCCGCGCGAAGGTCGTCGCGATCCTTCTCGTCGCGTTCCGCGCGGGCGCGAACCGCGGTCTGCTTCTCGCTCTGCTCGGTCGCGGTCCGGCGATAGGCGTCGGCGTGCGGGCCGCCCGTGTCGGCGGCGATGGTGTAGAGATGATGCTTGAGGCTGTCGGCCTGGTATTCGTCCCAGGCATCGGTCGCTTTGTCCTGTGCCAGCACCGCTTCGCTCGACGAGGTGATGGCGCGCCCGCCTTCCACGGTTTCGAGACTCCCCGCCGTCGCCGCGAGGACCGCGAGCAGCGCTATCGTGATCGAGACCCGGGAAATAAAGGGATCGTGCGCATGCGCGGCTTCCTCTGCGTGCTCGTGCTGTTCGTGGGCGCTGAGTGCCGGATCGTCGCTCATAAGTCCCCCTTCGTGAGCGCGCAGATGATGCGCGGATTGTCCGTGCATTCAAGGCGGCGACACTGGAAAAATCATGGGATCGTTCGCGCTTCCCATTGCAGGCGCTCCGTGCAAAATGCGAGCCGATGACAAAGCCCTTTCATGCGGAACGATGAGCGCCGACAACGGCATTGCCGCGCTTGCGACGCTGCTGCGTGCAAGCCGGCGCGCGATCGTGTTCACGGGCGCGGGCATTTCGACGGAATTCGGGCATACCGGACTTCCGCTCCCCCGGCGGCATCTGGACCAAGATGATGCCGATCTACTACGACGAGTTCGTGCGCTCGGCTGAAACGCGGCGCGAGAGCTGGCGCCGCCGGTTCGAAATGGAAGAGACCTGGACGACGGTGAAACCGAATGCCGGCCACCGCGCCGTGGCAGAGCTCGTCGCGCGCGGGCGCGTCAGCCACGTCATCACCCAGAACATCGACAACCTGCATCAGGATTTCCGGCGTGCCGGAGGAACAGGTGATCGAGCTGCACGGCAACACGCGCTACGCCAAATGCCTCACCTGCGGCGCGCGCATGGAGATCGTCGACATCCGCGCCTATTTCGAAAAGCACGGCGAGCCGCCCGACTGCATCTTCTGCGGCGGCATCGTGAAGACCGCGACCATCTCCTTCGGCCAGGCAATGCCCGAGGAGGAGATGGCGCGCGCCGAAAAGGCGACACTGGCCTGCGACCTGTGCCTCGTCCTCGGCTCCTCGCTCGTCGTCTATCCCGCCGCCGGGTTTCCGCTGCTGGCGAAGCGCAACGGGGCGCAGCTCGCCATCGTGAACCGCGAGCCGACGGACCAGGACGTTTACGCCGATCTGGTGCTCCATACGGAGATCGGCCCGACGATGGCCGCGGCGCTCGAATTCCTCGGAAACGGCTGATCGGCGCCCTTTCACGCACAAAGCCCTTATTGGGACTCAACCATTTCGTCCGCCGCACGTAGGAACTTTTAAACGACTTTAAAGCCATGGACGCCACACTCATGATGGCTAGTATGGCCTCAGATTCCCGCATTTTTCAGGAGCATTGCCCTTGCACCGCCTCGATGAAGAAGACGAAGACGAGAAAAAGGCGCCGCCGGCCGAACCGCAATCGAGCCCCGTTCAGCAGGCGCTGTTCAAATCGCGCACCGTGCTGATCTTCGGCGAGATCGACATGAAGCTTGCCGAGCGCGTCTGCGCGCAGCTGCTCGCTTATGCCGAGGAGGGCGACGGGGACATCCGCATCGTGATCAATTCGCCCGGCGGACATGTAGAGTCCGGCGACACCATCCACGACATGATCTCCTTCATAGGCCCGCGCGTGAATGTGATCGGCACAGGCTGGGTTGCCAGCGCCGGCGCGCATATCTTCCTGGGCGCGGCCAAGGATCGCCGCTTCTGCCTTCCCAACACGCGCTTCCTGCTGCACCAGCCGCTCGGCGGCGTGCGCGGCCAGGCCTCGGACATCACCATCGAGGCCGAGGAGATCCTGAAGATGAAGGCGCGGCTGAACGACATCATCTCGCGCGAAACAGGCCAGCCGCTCGAACGCATCGAGAAGGACACCGAGCGCAATTTCTGGATGGGTGCTGAAGAGGCGAAGGCCTATGGCATCGTCTACAAGATCGTGAATCGCGCGGACGAGGTGTGAGTTCGCAGGGCCCACTGGCGGGCTCGCCCTGGTGGCGCGGCGCCGTCGTCTATCAGGTCTATGTCCGCAGCTTCTGCGACAGCAACGGAGACGGGCAAGGCGACCTTCGCGGCCTTGCGGGCAAGCTCGACTACATCGCGAAGCTCGGCGTGGATGCGATCTGGCTGTCGCCGATCCATCCCTCCCCGAACCGCGACTGGGGTTACGACGTCTCTGACTATGACGGCGTTCATCCCGACTACGGCACGCTCGACGATTTCGATTCCTGACGGACGCGGCGCATGCGCGCGGCCTAAAAATCATCCTCGACGAAGTGCTGTGCCACACCTCGGACGAACACGCCTGGTTCGCCGAGGCCTTGACAGCGGCTCAAAAGCCGACTGGTATGTGTGGGCCGACGCGCGCGAGGACGGGACGGCGCCCAACAATTGGCTGTCGGCATTTGGCGGTCCCGCCTGGGCCTATCAGCCGGCGAGGCGGCAATATTACCACCACAAATTCTTGCGCCAGCAGCCCAAGCTGAACTGGCACAACGACAGCGCGCGCAAGGCGGCGCTCGACGTGCTGGATCTTTGGCTGTCGCGTGGCGCCGACGGCTATCGGCTCGATGTCGCCAACGCCTATCTCCACGACGCGACCCTTGCCGACAATCCGCCGATTCCCGCAGCCGAACGCACGGGTTACAACTGGTCGCACGCGCCGAACATGCAACGCCATCTCCACGACAGCAATCTCGCGGAGAATGTGACGGCGCTCGACACGATCCGCCGTGTCGTCGAACGTTACCCGGACCGTTTCGTCTTCGGCGAGTTCTCCGAGGAGTTCGAGCGCTCCGGCGCCTTCCTTCCGCCTGACAAGGGCCTGCATGCGGGCTATACCTTCGCGTTCCTCATCGAGACGCGGCGCGATCCAGCATTCGTTCGCCGAAACTTCGAGATGCTGGCGCGCCATCCGAAGCATTGGCCATGCATGTCGTTCTCCAATCACGACGTCATCCGCACTGTGACGCGCTTCGGCGGCGGCCCAGGCGGTGATCCTGCGCTCGCAAAGCTGATGCTGGCGCTGCTGTTCTCGCTCAAGGGCACCACGCTGTTGTATCAGGGCGAGGAGCTGGGCCTGCCGGAAGCGGATTTGCGCCGTGACCAGCTGCGCGATCCCGTCGGCGATCTCTATTATCCGGTGGCCAAGGGGCGCGACGGCTGCCGCACGCCGATGCCGTGGGACGAGGGCGCGGCCAATCTCGGATTTTCCACCGGCACGCCATGGCTCCCTCTCGCCCAGCAGCACAAGCCGCTCTCGGTCTCGGTGCAGGAGGCCGACCCGGCCTCGCCGCTGAATTTTGCGCGCAGATTTCTCGCGGCTCGCAAGACGAGCGCAGCGCTGAAGCTAGGCGAGATGGAATTCCTGGACACGGACAGTCCCGTGCTCGCCTTCATCCGCCGGCATGGCGACGAGGCCATTGTGTGCGTCTTCAACATGGGTTCGCGAACGGTGGAAGAGAACGCTTCGCTCCTGGGCAATGCAAAGCCCGTCGACATCGGAACCGGTCAGGCAAGCGTGAACGGCGGCCGCCCGTGCTCGGACCCCTTGCCGCCCTTATCGGACGGCTCTGAGGCCGCGAAGGCCGCCAGCAGGGCTTCGATCGGCAGTAGCACGCAACGATGGCGATTGCGGTGATCGGCGACGCCATCGAACACGCCATAGGCATCGAAAGGCGCTCCCGGCACATCACCACCCAACAGCATTGCGCTGACGCTTTCCTGCAGCGCCACAATCTCGTCTTGCGACAGCCCGATGACATCGCCGCCGATGATGGCCGCCGAAGCCTGGGTCAGGACGCAGGCTGTGGTGTCGTGGGCAATGCCAGCTATGCGACCGTCTTGCAGGACGAGTTCCACCACGACTTTGTCGCCGCAAGCGGGATTGTGCGCCGTGCCTGTCGATTGCGGCTCGGGCAGCCGGCCGGCGCCGGCCGCATCCGCCGCCAGCCTCAGAAGCTCCTTTTTGTAGAGCGGGTCGCTCATCGGGCGCGGTAGGCGGCAAGCGCCTCGGGCGTGTCGATGTCGGTCAGCGGGCCGTCGTTCTCGGCCTCGACCTCGCAGAGGAGTTCGCCATATTGCGCCATCAGGTGTTTGGCGCCGACATCGCCTTCGATGACGAGCATCTCGGGAAAGAAACGACGCGCCCACAGGACAGGATTGCCGCGCTTGCCGCGGCGCGTGGCGACACAGATCGCCCGATCCTCTGCAGGATCGAAGGCTGCGACGAGCTTGTCGATCAGTGCTGCGGAGACATCCGGCATGTCGCCCAGCAGCACGACGACGCCATCGCAATCGTCGGGCAATGCGTTGAGTTCCGGCACTTGAGCGATGTGCTCAAGCCCTTTGCAAAATCGGAATTTTTGACGATCACGAGCGGCAGGTTGTGCAGCGCCGATGCGACGGCATCGCTTGCATTGCCGGTGACAACAATGACCGGGTCGACCGCGCCTTCAACAGCTGCCTCCGCGGCGTGGCGCACCAGAGGTTTCGCGTCGACCGCCGCCAGCAGCTTGTTCGATCCCATGCGTGACGAGAGGCCGGCGGCCAATACAATGGCGCCGATCTTCGGCAGGCGCGGCGGCGCGGAGGGGCGCTCATCGCGCGGCTGAGGCCGCGTCGGGATCTCGCCGAGCAAGCCCCCCACGCCCATCGCGGCGATGGAGTTCCGGTCGATCGGCAGGCCGGCCGCGATGCGCCAAAGGACGAAATCGAAACCGTTGAGCTTGGGCGAGCGGGCACAGCCAGGCAGGCCGATCAGCGTCGTTCCGCCGATCCGTCCTGTGAGCAACAGATTTCCGGGATCGACGGGCATGCCAAAATGCTCGACCCGCCCGCCGGCGCGCACGATAGCGGCCGGGATCACGTCTCGGCGGTCGGTGATGGCACTGGCGCCGAAAATCAGGATCGGATCGGCACCTGTGGAATGCGCCTCGCCGATGGCCGCAGCGAGCGCGTTCGCTTCGTGCGGGGTGCGACGCTCCAAAACGAGCGTCGAGCCGATCGCGTCCAGCCTCTGGGCGAGGGCCGTGCGGTTCTTGTCCAGCAGCGTCGGTTTGGTGGTCGGAAGGGCGGTCGAGATTAGCGCAACCCGGTGAGCCCGAAACGGCGCGACGGCGATCGCCGGCGCGCTCGCGAGCATTTCCTCCGCCGCGACGACGGCGGCCTTCGGTGCCGCGAACGGAATGATCTTGATGGTCGCCAGCATCTGTCGGGGCGAGACGCGCGTGAACGGCGCAACCGTCGCCAGTGTGAGGGACTCGTCGACCCGGTTCAGCCGCTCGACCCTTGGCGCGTCGATCACGGCTATTCCGCTTTCGGTCGCGTAGAGATTGGCGCGACCGGTGAAGGAGGCACCGATCCGTGTGGCGGTCCCCGCGGCCGCCCGCGCGATCCGCGCTGCCGCCTCGTCCTCGCCGACATCATCGGGGCCAAGGCGGGCGGCGATGATCTCCTCGACTCCGGCCTTGGCCAGACGCGCAAGGTCGTCGGCGGAAAGCGCACGGCCTTTCTTGAATACCGTTTCGCCCGCGCGCACGGCATGTGCCAGGATCGCACCCTCGGCCGCCGCGACGGGACATGAACCGAAATACATTTGCCGAGCTTACGCGTGCTCGGCTACGCGCGGCAAATTCATCCGCGCGCGCAAGCCGCCCCCGTTGCGGTTTTCCAGGACGATGGCGCCGCCATGGCCTTCGGCGATGGCCTTGACGAGCGTAAGGCCCAGACCTGTCCCGCCCGTCTCCTCGTTGCGGGAGCTTTCGAGACGCACGAAAGGCTCGAATACGCGTGACTGGTCGGCGGGTGGAATGCCGGGGCCCCGATCCTCGATGACGATCTCGTAGCCCACGGAGACTCGTTGAGCTTCACCTCGGCCTTCCGGCCATAGGCAACTGCGTTTTCGACGAGGTTACGGACGGCGCGCTTGATCTCGTTGGGCCGGCAGCAGAGTGGGGCGGGGCCGTGGGCTTGCCAGGTTACCGGTTCGCCCAGGTCGTCGAGGTCGGCGCAGACGCTGTCGATGAGCGAGGAGAGATCGACGTTGCGCATCGCTTCGCCTCCCGTGCCGCGCACAGCGGAAAGGACAGCCTCCGTCAGCTCCTGCAGCTCATCGAGGTTCTTCTCCAGCCCCTCGCGCAATTCCGTATCGGTGATGAATTCCAGGCTGATGCGCATGGCAGTGATCGGCGTGCGCAAATCATGTCCGACGGCCGAAAGCAGCTGGCGCTGGCTTTCCATCGTCCGCCGCACCTGGTCCGTCATCTTGTTGAACGCGATGGCCGCGTTCTTTACGTCGTCGGGACCGTCTTCTGGCACTCGCGGCGCCGCGCCGCCCGCGGCCGCCACCGTCGCGGCCGCGGCAAGCTTCGACAGTGGCTGCGCCACGCGCCGCGCCATGTAGGCCCCCGCCGCCGATGCAACGACAATGGCGAGCACTGCGGCGATGATCATCTCGACCGGCCAGGGCGGAACGGGCGGCCGGATGAAGGTCGCCACAAGCTGCGTGTTCCGCACGACGGGTATCGTAAAGACGATGGCGGGTCCGGGTCGAAGCTGCCGGCGATCTGGACCTTCCACGTTGCCGGGCGCCGCGATGGTATATTTCACGCTGACCGGGAACCTGGCCTTTTCGGGCGGGAGCAATGCTTTGAGGCGCGCTGCGAGATGGCCCTCCTCGTCGTTCATCGGCTCCGCAGTGGCCTTGCCTGTGCGGATCTCGAAACGCCATACTGTTGTGCTCATCGCCTGAGCGGCCGGAAGGCGAGCACGCGGCGGAATGGCGCTTAGCAGGGTGCCCATTGAGCTGACGCGATCAAGGATGCGCTCGTTAAGGGCCGATTCTGGACTCCTCACGCTGCCCCGTTCGAACCAGACGGCGACCGCGACGTTGGACAGAAACACCGCGCCCGCCATCACGGCGATCAGCTGCATGCCAAGGGTCCGCGGCCACGGCTTCATTCGGTCTCCGGCTCCATGGCGAAAATGTACCCGCCGCCCCAGACCGTCTTGATATAGCGCGGGTTCTTGGGGTCCGGCTCGATCTTCTTGCGCAGGCGACTCACATGGTTGTCGATCGAGCGGTCGAACAGATCGGCATCTCGGCCCTTGGTAAGGTCGAGAAGCTGGTTGCGCGTGAGCGCGATCTTTGGCCTTTCGAGCAGAGCGGAGAGCAGGCGGAATTCCCCGCTGGAGAGGGGCATGGCCACGCCGTCGGCACCGATCAGCTCACGCTGGCCGGTGTCGAGCATCCATTCGCCGAACCGGACTCGCGCCGCGGTCGGCGGCTTCTGCCGCGGCGGCAACGCCTGCGTGCGCCTGAGAACGGCGGCAACGCGCGCGATCAGCTCGCGCGGCGAGAAGGGCTTTGGGATGTAATCGTCCGCGCCCATCTCCAGCCCGATGATGCGGTCGACTTCCTCGCCGCGCGCCGTCAGCAGGATGACCGGAAGCTGCGAGGTCTCCCGGATGGACCGGCACAGGCTCAGCCCGTCTTCGCCCGGCATCATGATGTCGAGCACCACGAGATCGATCGCAGCGCCCTTCATCACCTTGCGCGCGTTTGCGGTGTCGGCCGCGGTCGTCGCGCGATACCCGTGCTCGCGCAGATAACGCGCCAGCGGCTCGCGGATGTCGCGCGCGTCCTCGACGATCAGAATATGCGGTTTCGCATCGTCCTTGTTCATGTCGCTTCTACCGTCATTCTTTGAGCCGAGCGGGATGCGCTCGTGCCTCGTGCCCCATGCGGTCGTCCGGAAAATCGCATCCCGTTTTCCGGCCGCATGCAAGCTTGCGGCGGCACTTGTTCCAATCGATACCGCAACTTCCTCAAAGTTTGTCGACCGCGATTTTCCTCCGTGTACTGAGACGAGAAAGCCCCGTTCCGGGAAAGTTCTGCGACCGGTTCACGTTTAACTGCCCCTGTCCTTTAGAGGGGGTATCCCATGAAACGCAACATTCAAATCGCCTTCTTTTTCGGGGCCGCGGCCATTGTGGCCGGCTCCAGCCTTGCCTTTGCCCAGATCGACGGCCCACCGCCGCCCGATGGACCGATGCAGGGTCTCATGCACCGAGACGGCCGGCTCGCCGACCGTCTTCCTTGCCGAGTTCGACCTCAATCACGACGGCAAGATCACTCATACCGAGTTCAACACCGTCATAGCCAAGCGCTTCGCGGCGGCCACGCACGGCTCGCCGAACATGACCGAAGACGAATTCCTGGCGATCCACATGGCCGACTTCCAGAAGCACGCGGCTGACATGTTCAAGCGCATCGACTGGAAGGGCGACGGGCGCATCACGCTCGACGAATATGCCGCGCCGCAGCGCGCGCATTTCGAGATGATGGACCGCGATGGGACGGGCGTCGTGCAATGCGGTTCGGGTGCCGTCTCCCGCGCCTCTGTCGCTCCGCAGCAGCAGGACGATGCCGGCGATGATTCGGGTCCGCGGCCGCGCGGCCGCGGACGCGGCTTCGGAGGCGGACGGGGATTTGGCGGGTTCGGCAAGGCGAAGTTCTGCGCCGACGCGGATCTCAACAAGGACGGCAAAGTCACGCGCGCCGAATTCGATCAGTCGATCGCCAGGCATTTTTCGGCGGCGACAAAGGGCGCGTCCACAATGAGCGAGCAGGAATTCATGGCCGCCGAACTGGCACAGTATCGCGACATGAATTCCAAGATGTTCCAGCGGCTCGACAAGGACCGCACCGGAACGCTGACGCTGGCCGAGTACGCGGTGCCCGAAGAGAAGCTCTTCGCGCGTCTCGACAAGGACAATGACGGCACGCTCACGCAGGACGAGATGAAGCCGCATTTCGGCGGTCGCGGCGGCAATGCCCGGGCCGACCGGAGCGGCAAGCCGCGCAAAGCGTCCTGAGTTCTAAGCTCGCACGGCGGCGTCTTCGCGGACGCCGCCGGTGCGCAGCCGCAGCGTCATTTCCGCGAGAATGGAGATGGCCACTTTCCGCCGGCGATTGCGCGCGCCGATCGCCGAATCCGACAGGGCCGTGAATGCGGCAAGCTCCTGCGTCGCTAAGACCCATGCTTTTTCAGGCGCGCCAGCCGCGCGGCATGCGTTTTCTTCGAGCCGAGCGCACCGATGTAGAAGCAGGACGAATGACCGCGTCCGTCAGCGCCGGATCGTCGAATTTCGGGTCGTGGGTGAGGGCGACGAGGGCGCTGCGCGGGCCCGAGCGGCGCCTTCGCGAGGGCTTCGTCGGGCCAGTCATGGCGAGATTGCGACGCCGGGAAATCGCTCGGCTGTCGCGAAGGCAGTGCGCGGATCGACGATCCGCACGCCATATCCGGCGATCGCCGCCATTTGGGACAGGGCCTGCGCGATATGCACGGCGCCGACGATCACCAGGTCGAGTGGCGGATTGTACACGGAGAGAAACCATTGACGGCCCTCGATTTCGATCGATCCGCTGCGATCGGCGCGCGTCGCGGCCGCGGCGCCAGACCGAGCGCCGATGTGTCGACGGCGGGATCGATCAGTCTCTCTTCGCCCGTCGCGAGATCGGCCGCGCGCACGACGGCCCGCCCGTTGTGATGCGCCCGGTGAGGGCTTCGAGTGTCGTCGCGCTTCATGGTCTCGTCAGAGGCTCCACGAAGATTTCGATCTGTCCGCCGCAGGCCAGTCCGACGGCTCCAGGCGAGTTCGTCGGCTGACGCCAAATCGAGTTTGCGCACCGTCGCCGTCTCGATCGCCGCCTGTGCGCTCTTCGATCACGGCGCCTTCGACGCAGCCGCCCGAGACCGAGCCCACGAAGGCGCCGTCGTCGCCGCATCGCGATCTGGCTGCCGGCCTGGCGCGGCGACGAGCCCCAGGTCTTCACGACGGTGCCGAGCGCGACCTTGCGGCCCTCGCGCGAGCCAGCGCGCGGCCGTGTCGAGCATGTCGTCCGTCATGTCGTTTCGCGGCCCCGCGACGGCGCGTTTGGCCATCACGGTCGACGAGATGGGCGCGGATATTCCGCCGAACGCGTGGATATCGGAATTGAGTGTCCGTCCGGATCGACTGCGATCGCCGGCGATGGCTTCCGGGGGGAAGATTCTTGCCAGCGCCGCTTCCATCCCGGCGACCCGGAAGACGCCGGGCGCCGCGCCCGTCACCGCGACGCGCACGCCGCGTCCTCTTCGGCGACGAAAACGCCGGCCATCGCATAGCGCGAGGCCGGATTGGGGAATTTCGCGTAGGCGGCACTTCTCGGGAACGGGGAAGGACACCTGCGTGACGATCTCGCTGTCTTCGAGCGCGGTTGCGAACATGCCCGGTGAAGAAATCGTCGGCCGCGATGGTCGTTGCGGTTTGTCTTGAGCTGGCGGTCAGCCCAGCACCGCTGCGGGATAGTCGGCCGCAGGATCGTTGTTGGCGAGCGAGCCGCCCAGCGTGCCCATGTGCGCACGGCGGGATCGCCGATCGTTTCGGCGAGCGCCGCGAGCGCCGGGATGGCTTTGAGCATTTCGGTGGATGTCGCGACCTCGACATGCTTCGGCTGCCGGCGCCTATTGCGATGCGCTCGCCGTTCGCGGCGGATGAACGACAACTCGTTGAGGCGGAGATGTCGATCAGGATCGACGGATTGGCGAGACGCTGTTTCATCGTGGCGATCAGTGTCTGGCCGCCGGCGAGAAGCTTGGCGTCGGGCGCGAATGCTAGCTGCGCTTCGGCGTCGGCGAGGCGAGGTCGCGCGCGATAGGCGAAGGTGTAGGGGATCACGCCGCACCTCCACGCGATGCGCTTGGCGGCATCTTCGATGGCGCTGACGATGTTGTGGTAGCCGGTGCAGCGGCAGATGTTGCCTTCGAGTTCGTGGCGGATGGTCTCGCGGTCGAGCACGGGCTTGCGGCGGATCATGTCGACGGCCGTCATGATCATGCCGGGCGTGCAGAAGCCGCATTGCAGGCCGTGGTTTTCGCGAAACGCCTCCTGGACGGGATGGAGCTTGCCGTCCTTCGCAAGTCCTTCGATGGTCAGGACGCTCGCGCCGTCGGCCTGCACCGCGAACATGTTACAGGATTTCACCGCGCTGCGCCGTCCACATGGACGACGCAGGCGCCGCACTGGCTGGTATCGCAGCCGATATGGGTGCCGGTCAGCCGCAACTGTTCGCGCAGGAAATAGACGAGCAGCGTGCGGTCCTCGGCATCGGCGGAGACGTCTTCTTGCCGTTCACCGTCAGATGACGTGGCCATGAAGTGCTCCTGAAATTAGCGGATCGGCTTCAATGTCGGGCGCGCCGGTCAGCGCGGGCCGCTCAACCGCCAATCTGATACCGACCCCGAAAAACACCAGCAAGATCGCGATCGACGGCGATCAGGCCCGACGACCCAGATTTCCGGCGCGAGGCCCGTCGCGGCGCGGGCTTGCGCGCGGACCGATATGACCGCCGAGGGCATGTCGTTCGCCGTCGGCTCGTCCCTGATCGCAGGGCGGGTTTCGCGGCGGTACCGTGCGCGTCGCGACACCGCCTTGGCGAAGCGGCCGAAGAAATCATCGGCGATCTGCTTGGCGGCGCCGTCGATCAGGCGCTGTCCGATCTGCGCGAGCTTGCCGCCGACGCTCGGCCTTGCGCCGTGTAGGTCAGGACCGTGCCGCCATTCTCCGGCGTCGAGCAGCACCTCGGCATCGCCCTTTGCGAAACCCGCGACGCCGCCCTGGCCTTCGCCCGAAAGCATCAGCCGACGGGGCGGATCGAGCTCGGAGAGCGCGACCTTGGCTTTGAATGTTGCGCTTGACGGGGCCGATCTTGATCTTGGCGCTGGCGACGAATTGGGTCGGATCGGTCTTCTCCATCTGCTCGCAGCCCGGAATACAGATGTCGAGGATGTCGGGATCGTTGAGCGCCGTCCAGACGGTTTCCGGCGGCGCGGAATGAAATAGCGGCCTGTGAAATCCATGGGGCAGGTGGCTCCGTGCGAAGAAAGGGAATCTTATAGGCGTTTGGCCGCACCTGATTCGGCCAGTGACTTGCCGGGAGTTGTCCGTTACAATTTGACTTCCACAACCTTTCAGAAGTTGTGTTAACCTTATTTTTACTATCGTGAGTTCGGGACATGGGGATGGAAACAAGCGTTATGGCTTCGCCCAATTTAGGGGAAGTCTGCAGTCGAAGTCAGCGGTCTCGTCAAATGGTTCGACCTTGCCAAGGGCTACGGATTTATAAAGCCCGCCGACGGCGCCCGCGGCGACGTCCTGCTGCATCAGACTTGTGTTCGCCAGTCCGGCTTCAAGGCTGCCTATGAAGGCGCGCGGGTCGTCTGCGAGGCTGTCCAGGGCCCCAAAGGCCTCCAAGCCAGGCGCCTGATCGTCCTCGACAACACGACGGCGGCGGCGCAGCCGGCAGCTCTGAATCGCACGGAGCGCTATCTGGCCGAGCCGCGTGGGCCAAGCTTCGACGCCACCGTAAAGTGGTTCAACCGCGGCAAGGGCTACGGCTTTGTCTCGCGCGGTCCCAATACACCCGACATCTTCGTGCACATGGAGACTCTCCGGCGCTACGGCATCCGAGAGCTTCGTCAGGGTCAGCGCGTGCGCATCCGCGTCGGCGACGGGCCCAAGGGAGAGCTTGCCGCCGAGATCGCAGTCGCCGAACCTTAGGCCGCAGTCCCGTTTCACGGTATCTTGTCATGACCGATACCGCGGCACGTTTTCGCGCGTTCCTGGTCGAGGCGCCGCATTGGGCGGAGTTGCTGGCGCAGGTACCCGCCCAGCATGTGCGCCGGCATGACACCGCACATCCCGCCTTTCACGGTTGCATCGATTGGCACTCGGCCTGCCATGCGACCTGGGCGCTGCTCGCCTATCAGGGGTTGTGCGGCGACGTGCGCCACGCCGCAATCGTCGACGAGATCCTGATGCCGGCGAAGCTCGCGGCAGAAGCTGCCGATCTGGCTGCACGGCCCCAATTCGAGATGCCCTATGGCCGCGCCTGGCTCCTTCGTCTTGCACTGGAAGACCGGCGCGTAACCGGCTCGACACGGCTCACATTTTTCGCGCGCGATGTGGCTGCGTCGCTGCTCGAGCATAACCGTGCGCGTCCGCCGCAAATATTTGCGCGCGAATACGCCAATCCGTGCTGGGCGCTGATCAACATTCTTGACTGGGCCCATGTCGAGGGAAAACCGGAGATTGCCGATGAGGTGCGTACCATCGCTTACAAGCTCGCTCCGGAGCTCGACCGCCTGCCGCCGGAAGCCGAGGAGGAGAGCTGGCCGGATTTCATGGCGGTCACTCCCGCCTTTTGCGAGTTGCTGGCACGGACGGGCGCCTTGAAAGCGGAGGCAGTGCTGGCCAAGGCCGGGGCGAGACTGCTGGCGCTCAAGCCTGTGCGGCAGCCGCAGCGGCCCCACCACTTCGCGCTCAATTTCAGCCGGGCCTGGGCCTTGTTCGCGCTTTACGCCGCATCGGACGACGAGCGGTTCCTCGCATCCTATCTCGACCACATGGAGGCGAGCCTTTGCCGCCCCAGCTGGTGGCGCGGGGACTACCGCGCCGTCGCGCATTGGGTTCCGCAATTCGCCCTTTTTGCGCTTCAACGCGCAATGCGGCATGACACCCACGGCAACTCCTGAAGGACGCTCCATGCGCGCAGCCGCTTTCTTCGTCCTGGCTCTCCTGGCGCTTATGGCGCGCGCCGCCGCATTCGAGTCGCTGCCGGTCCAGACGATCGAGATCGAGACCAGGAAGGGGCCGCATCGCTTCAAGGTCGAGGTCGCCGCCGACAGCGCCTCGCAGGAACGCGGCCTGATGTTTCGCAAGGAGATGGATCCGGACGCGGGGATGATCTTCGTCTTCGGCGAGTCCGAATTCGTGAGCTTCTGGATGAAGAACACGTTCCTGCCGCTCGACATGCTGTTCGTGAAGCGCGACGGCACGATCTCGTCGATCCAGGCCAACGCGGTCCCATTCTCGGAGGCCTCGATTTCCTCGATCGAACCCGTTCTTGCCGTCATCGAGATCAATGGCGGCCGCGCCAGGGCCTTGGACATCGAAACGGGCGACAAGGTCCATGCCCAGGCCTTCGGCAACGCGGTCGCCGCCAATTGACGCCGTTGCTGGCCGCCCGCCGATCTTGTAAGGGACGGACGCCGTCCGGCTGGACCCGGGGCGTAGCGCAGTCTGGTAGCGCATCTGCTTTGGGAGCAGAGGGTCGCGTGTTCAAATCACGCCGCCCCGACCATTGTTCGGCGGCAAATACAGCTGGCGCGCGTGAGCGCGAAAGCTAGTTAGAAGGAGTTCGTTCATGCGCGCGCGTTCTTCGTGCCGGCTCGCAACGCCATGCAGTCGGGGAAAGCGCGCACCAAGCAATGGGTGCTCGAATACGAGCCGGAGCGTCCGCGCGAGATCGATCCGCTGATGGGCTGGACGAGCTCGTCGGACATGCGCCAGCAGGTGCAACTCGAATTCGAAACGGCCGAGGAGGCGATCGCCTACGCGCAGAAGCATGAGATTCGCGTTCGACGTGTTCGAGCCGCACAGACCGGTGCCGAAGCCGAAGGCCGATGCCGACAATTCGCTTCGACCGCAAGATCCCCTGGAGCCACTGACAGGCGACGGGTGGTCGCGCGCTGCACGAATTCTGATATTTCTCGCCTGTATAGCGCAACGGCCCCGTAGCTCAATGGATAGAGCACCAGCCTTCTAAGCTGCGATATGCAGGTTCGATCCTGCCGGGGTCGCCACCGCGGCCTCAGGTCGTCGACTCATTCACCACCGCTGCCAGCGCCGCCGTCATGGCTGCAACGACATCGTCCAAGCCCGTCACGCCGTGGCGCTTCACGAGCCAGCCGGGGTCATTGTACCCGACGAGGGTCTTGCCATCGGCAAGTCCTGCCAGACCAGCGCCTTGAGCGGCAAGTCGATGCCCATGGTCTGGGCCGCCTGCATCAATGGCGTTCCCGCGGCCGGATTGCCGAATATCAGAACCTCCGTCGGTCGAAGCGACAGACCGGCCTTCGCCGCCGCGGCGGCGTGATCGATGCGTGCGAGCACCGCCATACCGTGCTTTGCGACAGAGGTGGCAAGGCGGTCCATGGTTTCTTTGGCGAAAGGGAACTTTCCGCGATCGTAGTCCGGCCGGCTGCAAGGCGAAATCATCCATGCGGCGGGCGTCCGGTCAGGCGAACGGCCTGCGAAATCGAGTTTGCCGGTGAAGCCGTCGAACAGCCGGCCACTCCGCGCTCGGCGCTTCGAACGCATCGCGAAACCATGGCATAGCCCGGCGATCGAACGCCACGTCTTTGAGGAAATCGATTGTCGTGCGAACGGCCGCTTTCTTGGCCATGTCGGATGGAAGTTCAGGAAAATACCCATTTTGAGGTGATAATCGGACAGGATCGGCACAAGCCGCGGATTGGCCGGCGCAATATAGGTCGGGAGCATGGCAACGCCGGCGCCGGCCTTCACCATCTCGAACAGGAACGCGCTCGAGTTCGAACAGAAGATGCCGTTCTGATTGGCGATATCGACCCAGTACTCCGACCAGCTGCGTTCATCCGACAGGAAGCTGGAGAATTTCAGGACGCGGTGGCGGTTTAGCGCGGCGAGGTCTTTCGGCAGACCGCGTGCGACGACATATTCTTGCGACGCGAAAAAGGTGAAGTGCAGCGTCGCGAGCTGCAGCGAGACGCTGTCGGCTTCGCTCGCGCCCAAGTATTGCAGTTGAAGATCGTAGGGCGGGCGCTGGCTTTGCGCCTGGTCCGTCGTCAGAAAATATTTGAGCTGAACGTTCGGGTATTTGGCCGCGAACATCGCCAGGAAGGGCGGCATCCAGTGGTTCGCGATTTCGTCGGTGCCCAGAATTTTGCAGTCTCCGGCGATGCCGTTCTCGGCGCGCGCGAGCCGACCGGCCCTGTCGAGCGAGATTTCCGCCGTTGTAACGTCCTGCAAAACGCGCCGTCCGTCGAAGGTCAGCACGACGCCGCCGCGGCCACGCGGGCGGTCGAACAATTTCTGATTGAGCGCCCGTTCGAGATTCTCGATGCGGCGCGAGACAGTCGCCTGTGTGGTCTCAAGTTCTGCCGCCGCGCGACGGAAATTTCCCACGCGCGCGACCGTCAGGAAGAACCGGTAGTCATCCCAGTTCATCGCCGGCGCAGACCGCAATATGTCCGTCTGCGTATCAACGGATACGCCGCGGGGCATTTTATTCCGCAAATGCCTGCCCATCCTCATCTCCGCACACCGACGAATCGGGTGCGTACCGCGAAATTCTAATGCAGCGCGTTGGGAGATGGGCAGATAGTGAGCGAGCAAACCGCGCCGGACGGCGCAGGGCCTTCAAGGGTCAATTCATATCTCGTGCAATTGGAGAAAAAGATCTCTGTGCGCAGAATGCGCGAAGATGAGCTTGATCGCGCCATTCGAATGCTGCGGGAGAAGATTCCCGCGGCAGTCGCCAGCGACGAGGCGATCCGCCGCGTGCGTCGACGCAACCCGGACTTCCATCTGGGAATTCTACCGCGAAGGCGAGGAACACCGTCCCGACGCGGAAATCCTGGGCTTCTTCTGCATGCTCCATCTGACGGCCGAAGGCGCGCGGCTGATGGCGGCGGACGAGCTCGATACGTCCGACCCTGATCCGCAATTTCTGATAGGCGCCGGTGAGCGCCCATCGGCGATCTACTACTGGGCGATCATCGCCGAAGGCCTCACGATTTCCGCTGGACCGATGATCATCATCGCCATGGGGTCCAATTACGCCGACGTGCCGATCTATGTGAGACCCACGACGGAAGCCGGGCTCAAGCGGGTGCTGAAATCCGATTACAAGCCGCTCGTCGCGGGTCGCGGGGGCATGGGCGACGTCTTCACGATGCCGCGCTACCCCCATCTCGAAAAGCTGAAGGCGATGCTAGCGCCGCGCCTGGCAGCGCCAGCGCGCAAAGCTGCGCCTCGCATCTCCGTAAAGGTCGCCTCCACGCCGGCCGAGATCGAGATGTCGATGCGCATCCGCGCCGTCTACATGATCGAACAGGGGTGTCCATTCGAAGAGGAATATGACGGGAATGACTATTGCGGAACGACGCTGATCGGTTTCGTCGACGGCGAACCCGCGGGCACGCTTCGCATCCGATATTTCGCCGATTTCGTGAAGTTCGAACGGATGACCGTGTTGCCGCGCTTTCGCGGTAGAACGACTGTCGCCCGCGAGATCGTCAAGGCCGCCGTCGCATTCTGCACGCGCAAAGGGTTCCGCAAAGGCTACGGCCACGCCCAGCTGCAGGCCTTGAAATTCTGGCAGCGATTGGTTTCAGACCGATGCCGGCGAACCGCACGCTTGTCTTCTCGGATCACGAATATGTCGAGATCGAAGGCGAGTTCCCGGCGCACGAGCACCCCATCACCATCCACAGCGATCCCTACGTGATCCTGAGACCTGAAGGCAGCTGGGACGAGGCCGGCGTGCTCGATCGCTCGGCCGCCGTCCCGCATCAAATCCACATTGAGGGAGCAGTGGCCAAGACGAGAAAACACGAAAAGCGAAGCAAACCGCCCGTGAAGGTTGTGGCCGAACCGGAACGGCCGGAGGATTTCTGACGCGGCGCACATCCTGGCGTCGCTGGCGAGGGTCAAAGACCCAATGATTCGGTATCTAATCAATATGCTCGTCGACCGCCTGACACAGGGCATTGCCGAACTGGAGCGCGGCGGAGTAGCACAGGCAAACGAGGCAGTTCAGGTCTTGCTGGACGCAAAGCGCAAGCTGAACTGAGTTGCCTCAGAACGAGGCGTTGATACTCAGGGCAAGTTCGATGACTTCGCTATCGGATCGGATTTCGCGCGAGTGCTGTATGAAGGGCGATAGTGGCCGCAAGAAAAGCGACGTGGACACGCATGTCGGACGGCGAGTCCGTTTGCGTCGATTGAACTTGGCATGAGCTCAGGAGCGCCTCGGCGAACTCCTCGGATTATCTTTCAGCAGGTGCAGAATGCGGGCGCGGATACCGACCGCATCGGCGCCGGCCGACTTTACGAAGTTGCGCGAATTCTCGGCGTGGGGATTGAGTATTTCGATGTCGGGTCAAGATCCCGTTCCAGCATTCCGGAACCGGGCGCGAAGAGCACAACAAGATCGGCGAATTTGTGACGAGCTCCGAAGGGCTGCTGCTATGCCGCGCCTTCATGCGCATCAAGGATACGGCGACGCGCAAGCGCATCGTCGACCTGCTAACCTCCCTATCGGACGCCTGAGGTCGCGCAGCCGGCCCACGCAACCAGCGGGCACCGGCCTGGCGCGCGCTCAGTAACCGGGCGGCGGCGGCGGCGGGTAACCGGGCGGGGGCGGAGGCGGATAGTCGCCCTCGAAGTACCGGCGCCGCGGCCCATAGCCGGGATCGTTGTCGAATCGGGAACCTGGTTTCCGCGTGACGCCATGCATTGCGCATAGGCGAGGTTGAAGCGGCCTTGCAGGCTCGCCTGCGAAAAGCGGGAAATATTGCTGCCAATCGCGGTGCCGAAAATGGCGCCGGAGCCTGCGCCGATCGCCGCACCCCTGCCGCCGCCGATCGCGGCGCCAAGACCTGCGCCTAACGCCGTGCCGATGATGGCATCGGTTACTGCGCGATTGTTGGCTTGATGCGCCCTGCCGGCGACTCGGCTGTCGGCGTAATTCTGGCACATCGCATCGTCCTGCTGGAACGCTTCGAAGGATTTGCCTTTCCCCGGCATGACCTGAACCGTCGGCCCGTAGGGTTGCGTCACGCAGCCCTCGAGCAGGAAAAGCGCGGAGATCGCCGCAAGCGCCGCAGTGTGTTTCTTCATTTCTATCCTCAAGTCACGAAAATGGGCACACACGTCCGCAAGAAGCAGACGGCAGGCGGACCTATCGGACCGCGCGGTGGCAGGATTATGGCCGCGAGCCTGAACGCAGGATGAATGCCGCGCGCGAATGAGGATTTTTGAAATTAACCGGCATGCAGGCGGATTGCCGCGGATGCCGACAAACGGCGCGCAAGCGCTCACAACTTGTCAACCTTGGTCGCGTGCTTTGTTTGAGCGCCGCATGGAACCGCGCCATAGCTCGCATCGTTGCAATGTCATTGAGGGCGCGAAGTGCGCGCGTCCTCGCAGAGCGGGAAACAAAAAGTTCCATGAGCGCGCAATTATACAAAATCTCGGCCTGCGTCGCGCTTGCGTGCGCCCTTGCCGGGCCGGCATCGGCGGCGCACCGCCTCCAGCTTGCGGCGCTCGACGGGAACGCGGCGAGCATCGGTTCCTCCGTGACACGGGCGCAGAGACCAGTCCAAGACAACGTCGCGACGCGTGCGCCGCAACGCCTCAGCAGGCTTTCGGGAAATGACGACGCGGCCTGGGCGGATGCCCATAGCCTGCACGCAGTATCCGGCATCGCGCGCGTGTTCCGCTGCATCTTCCGCCTGCCAAATCGGCGGCCGGCAAGGCTATCCTGGCCAAGGCGGCAGCCGCGCCGTCCAGGACCGCGACCGTATCCGTGGCCGGAACACTCGCGAGCCGCTGACTCGGTTTAACGCCCTTCGAAAAGCGGTTGGCGCTTTTCGCGGAATGCGGCAATGCCTTCGCGGACGTCAGCGCTGGGATTGGCGATCAAGACCGACAGCGCCGCATCGTCGAGCGAATTCTCGAGCGACGTATCGAGCCCTTTGCGCATCATGTTCTTGGCGAGGCGAACAGCGAGGGGCGCGCGTTTGGCGATCGCGCGCGCCAGATCGTAGGTCCGCTCGCGCAGCATTGCGGCGGGAACGACGTCCGTTACGAGCCCGAGCCTGTGCGCTTCGGTGGCCGGATAGATTTCGTGCAGCAGCGTCATCTTGAGCGCGCGGTCGAGTCCCATCGCGCGAGGAAACAGCCACGCACCGCCTTCGTCCGGCAGGAGCCCGAACTTGCCCGACGTATCGCCGAGCTTCGCGGTATCGGCGGCGATGCGAAAGTCGCAGACAAGCGCGAGGGCAAGTCCGCCCGCCACCGCGGCACCGTTGATCATCGCGATCACCGGCTTGTCCATGCGATGCATCGCCTTGATGACCCGATGCATGCCGGCGCGCATTTCCTGCGCGTGGCCCATCTGCTTGTTGCGGTAATTCGGGCCGCCACTTTCGCCGCTGACGTCTCCGCCCGAGCAGAAGCCGCGGCCGGCGCCTGTGAGCACGAGGCAGCGCAGCGCGTCGTCTTCCATGTAATGGTGCACTGCACGCACGAGCTCGTCGCAAAGAGGGTTTGTATAGGCGTTGAGTTTATCCGGGCGGTTCAGCGTGATCTGCGCGATCGCCGGCTCGGTCACCTCGAACACAATATGGCGGTACTCGGACATCTGTTCCTCCCTTGCAGCCGGTTCCAGATATGGGAACATGCGCGAAAGCCATTCGCAACACGGCAGGAGGAAACGATGAGCAGCTACCCCGACGTCATTTACGAAGTGAAGGATCGCATCGCCACGATCACGCTGAACAGGCCCGACCGCCTCAACGCTTACACGGCACGCATGGCGCAGAGCATCCGCCTCGCCATGGCGGACGCGGCGAAAGACGAAGGTGTACGCGTGATCATGCTGACTGGCGCCGGCCGGGGCTTCTGCGCGGGCGCCGACATGGACAATCTCCAGGGCATTCAGCGCCAGGGCGGCGAAAGCGCACCAACCCGCGGCGTAGAAGACGTCGGCGAGGCGTTCGCCGCGGCGTTCGGCCCGAACCTCGACGCCGAGTTCCCGGACATGACGCGGTTCTCCTATTTCATGCGCACGAAGAAGCCGATCATCGCCGCTATCAACGGGCCTGTAGCAGGCATCGGGCTTGTTCTCGCGCTCTACGCCGACATGCGCTTCGTCAGCGAGAAGGCGGTGCTGACCACGTCCTTCGCGCAACGCGGGCTGATCGCAGAGCACGGAATCAGCTGGCTTCTGCCGCGGCTCGTCGGTCCGGCGCACGCGCTGGACCTGCTGTTGTCGGCGCGCAAAGTGTCACCGGCCGAAGCCGAGCGGATCGGCCTGGTGAACAAGGTGTTCGCGGCCGAGTTGTTTATGGAGAACGTGACCGCCTATGGACGCCTGCTGGCGGACACCGTGTCACCCCGTTCCATGGCAGTGATGAAGGCGCAGGTCTGGAAATCCTATTTCCAGACATTCGACGAGGCGCTGGTCGCGGCCGATGCCGAGATGCCGCCAAGCTTCAAATGGCCCGACTTCAAGGAAGGCGTGGCGCACTTCCTGGAGAAGCGCTCGCCGAAGTTTGCCAATATATGACGTGACGGCGGCCGCGGGGTCCGTGGCCGCCAAATGGCTGCGGCTTCAACAAGGTTGACGAGGCCGTCACGGTCGTTACAAACGCGCCGCCGGTGAGACGGCTTCAGGGGCGCGCATGAAAATCGTCGGCGGCAAGTGGTCGAACTGGTCGGGTGGCGTGGTTTGCAAGCCGCGCGCGATCGTTGCGCCGAGAGACGAAGTTGATCTCGCTGCAGCCGTGCGGACAGCCGTTGGTCCCGTGCGAACCCCCGGAACAGGCCACTCCTTCACGCCGCTGAACGAGACCGGCGCGACGATGATCGACCTCGCGGCCTTCGTCGGCTTGCGCGGCTTCGATCCCGACAAGGAGGTGGCGACGCTGGGCGCGGCGACTCCGTTGTGGGATATCGGACCACTGCTTCATCCGCTGGGCTACGCCCTCAAGAACATGGGGGATATCGATCGCCAGACACTCGGCGGCGTCGTCGGCACGGGCACGCACGGAACAGGTCCGACGCTGGGCAGCTTCTCGTCGCTGGTCGCCGGATTCCGCCTGGTGCTGGCGAATGGCGAGGTGATAACCTGCTCCGAGGACGAAAATCCGGACATCTTCGCGGCCGGCCGCACCTCGCTCGGTGCCTTGGGCGTCATGACCGAGATCACGATGCAGGTGCGCCCCGCCTACAAGCTCGTCGAGCAGAATTTCCTCCTGCCGATAGACGAGCTTTTCCCCAACCTGCCGGGATTGATCGCCAACAACCGCCATTTCGAGTTCTTTTGGTTTCCCTATGCCGAACGCGCCGTCTGCAAAACGCTGAATGAGTTCGAGGACGAGGCGCCGGAGCCGCGTACAGCCGAAGCGATGCGCGAGCGCGGCGAGGAGACGAGCGCGGACATGTGGCTGTTCGCAGGCGTCAACGAGGTTCTCCCTTATGCGCCGTTCCTGAAGGGCCCCGCGCATCGCCTGTTTTCGCAGGCGATGTCCGGAGCGGCGCGCGTGCGCTGGAGCTATGAGATTTATCCGAGCCCGCGCACGGTCCGTTTCAACGAAATGGAATACGCGGTGCCCTTCGACCAGGGACCTGACACCGTGCGGGAGATCGTCAAGACCATCCGTGCACGGAACATAAACACGGGCTTTCCGCTCGAGTTCCGCACCGTAGCGGCCGACGACATATGGATGAGTCCGTTCTATCGGCGCAAGAGCGCGACGATTGCCATCCACCAGTATCACAAGGTGGATTCCGCGAAGCTGTTCGACGCCTGCGAAGCGATTTTCCGCACCGTCGAGGGCCGCCCACACTGGGGGAAGCGGCACACCCGCACGGGCACCGAGCTCGCCCATCTCTATCCGCAATACGAGGCGTTCCGCGTTGTGCGCCGCAGGCTCGACCCGCAAGACAAGTTCCTGAACGGCTATCTGCGGAAGCTGTTCGAGTAGCCAGCCGGCGTCATGCGGCCGGCGCCGGACGATGGCGGTCTTACGCCAGCTTCCGGAAAAAACAACTCGGCGCGCCGGTGTGGCAGGCGGAACCCATCTGGTCGACCTTCAGCAGCAGAACGTCGCCGTCGCAATCGATCCAGGCCTCGACGAGGCGTTGCGTGTTTCCCGAGGTGGCGCCTTTGCGCCAGACCTCCTTGCGCGAGCGCGACCAGTAGGTGACGTGTCCGGTCACAAGCGTGTCTTCGAGCGTCATGCGGCTCATCCAGGCGAACATCAGCACGGCGCCCGTGTCGGCGCTTTGGGCGATGACGGGCACGAGCCCGTCATCGCCGAAACGGACCTCGGACAGGAAATCTTCGCGCGAGAGGAGGTCGGTCATGAGGCGGATCTCATGCGGACAAAACCCGCATCGAGATCGGCAATGAGGTCGTCCGCATTTTCGAGCCCGGCGTGGATGCGGAAGACGGGCCCGTCGGCGACGAAGGGGCTGGCGGTACGGCGGATATCAGCGGGCACGATCAGGCTCTCATAGCCGCCCCAGGAAAAGCCCATGCCGAAATGTTCGAGCCCGTCGCAAAGGGCGGCGAGCGCCACATCCGAGCACCGGCTTGAAGACGACACCGAATAACCCGCTCGCACCGAGAAAATCGCGCTTCCAGATCGCATATCCGCGATCATCCTCCAGCGCCGGATAGAGGACGCGCGCCACTTCCGGACGGGCAGCGAGCCACGCCGCAAGTGTGCGCGCCGTTTCCTGGTGGCGCTTTAGCCGTATCGGCAGCGTACGGATTCCGCGCAGGGCGAGAAAGCAGTCGTCGCCGCTCGCATAGAGGCCGAGGTTGCTGTGCGTATCCGCGAGCCGCGCAGCATGGCTTTCGTTCGCGGCGACGTAGCCGATCATCACGTCGGCATGGCCGCCGATATATTTGGTCGCCGCCTGGATCGACAGGTCGGCACCCCGCGCGAGCGCGGGATAGAAGATGGGCGTCGCCCACGTGTTGTCGAGGAGGACCGACGCCCCCTTCGTATGTGCGACCGTGGCAATCGCGGGAACATCCTGCACTTCGAAGGTGAGCGAGCCGGGGCTCTCGCAGAAGACGGCCTTGGTGTTCGGCGTGAAGAGCGCCGCAATGTCCGCCCCGGCAAGCGGATCGTAATAGGTGGTCTCCACGCCGAGGCGTTTCAGCAGCTTGTCGCAGAAGATGCGGGTCGGTCCATAGCAGGTGTCGACCATCAGGAGGTGATCGCCGGCGCTGCACACCGACAGGATCGCCGCGGCGATCGCGTTCATGCCGGAAGGCACGATGACCGTGCGCGCGGCGCCCTCGAGTGCACAGACGGCGGCCTCGAGGCTCTTCGAGGTGGGCGTGCCCCGCCGACCATAGGTGTAGGGCGCATCACGCGATTTCAGCGCTGCAAGGCTGGGGATAGAGGATTGTGGAGGCGCGATAGACCGGCGTGTTGACGACGCCGAAATGCGCCTCGCTCATGCGCCCGGCGGAAACCGCGATGGTGTCGGGATTTTTCGGCTTGCCGGCCACGTCCGTTGCTCCTTGGCAGACGTGAGTAGCGCGTTTTCCCGGCGTCGTCACTCGGCCGGCACCCCCACGGGAGTCATGGCAGGTTTCGATTCCAGGATAGGCTTGAGCGGCCGGTCGAAGGCCCAGGTCACGAGTGCGGCCGCCGCGCCCAGGGCGGCACACAGCAAAAAGAACTGGGTCTTGTCCATCTCGCTGAAGAAGCTGCCGATATAGCCCTGGAGCTGGTTGCCAGTGAAGCTTGTGATGAACCACAGGCCCATCATGGCCGAGAGAATTTGCGCCGGCGCGACGCGCGCCACGAGTGCGAGCCCGATCGGTGAAAGATAAAGCTCGCCAAGAGTAATCACGGCAAAGAAGGCGAACAGCCACAGCCAGCTCGCGTGCGCGGAAGGACCGGTAACGTAAGCGGCTACCGCCATCACCACATAGGACAACGCCAGGAACAGATTGCCCAGCGCCATTTTCTTCACGGTCGACGGTTCCCTGTTGCGTTTGGCTTGCGACGCCCAGAAGCCCACGACGAGGGGCGTGAAGGCGAAAATCATGAAGGGGTTGAAGGCCTGGAACCAAGTGACCGGGATGTCCCAGTTGATCAGCCCGGGTATAAGCCTGCGATCGGTAAAATCCTGTGCCCAGAGATTGATCGTGTTGCCCTGTTGCTCGTAGGTCGCCCAGAACAGCGTCGTCGGTACGCAGAGCAGGACCAGCGCCGCGACCGCTTTCCAGTCATTGGCTGTCAGTGGCTTCTTCGTCTCGGTGTGCGACTTGACCCGAGCAATACGATCGGGCGGAAGTGTGCGCAATGCGAAGAGATAGGTAATCTGGCCGATCACCATGCCGATGCCGGCGGCGAAGAATCCCCAGTGATATCCGACACCTTCTCCGAGCGAGCCACAGATGAGCGGGGAGAAGAATGCGCCGACATTGATCCCGACATAGAAAATGGAAAAGGCGCGATCGATGCGCGGATCGCCCGGGCTTGTAGAGATTGCCAACCTGCGTGGAGATGTTCGGCTTGAAGAAGCCGTTACCGACGATGAGGAGCAACAGTCCGATGAAAAGAAGCTGCGGCGCCATCAGCACGAATTCCGCAATGGCCATGATCACGCCGCCGACAATCACGGAGAAGCGCTGGCCCAGCCAGCGATCCGCAATCATGCCGCCAAAGAACGGCGTCAGATAAACGAACGCCGTGTAGTTGCCGTAAATCAGCGACGAGAAGGGCTGTACACCAAGCGGACGGCCGGCGTTGAACACGTCCTCGAAGAGATGCTTGATCGCGTGATAGCCGACGACGTGTTCGGAAGGGCCGGGCAGCAGCAGGAAATTCGTCAGATACAGGACGAGGATCGCGCGCATTCCGTAATAGGAAAAGCGCTCCCACATCTCGGTGGTGAACAGCCAGGTCAGTCCGCGCGGGTGCCCGAAGAGGTCTTTTCTCCTTGCTCGCGTCCGCAATCGCCATACTCCGGCTACTCCGCTTCTCTGCCGGCGAACTTTGCCCTTATTGGCGGGGAAGGAAATGGCTTGCCACGGCAGCTCGACGAATCGTTCCTCGCGCGAATAGGGAACGAAGCCAGGCGCTGGTAGAGCGGCAGCGCGCGGGGGTGGTCGAGGGTGCAGGTGTTGACGAGCAGGCGCGAGATCGGCCGCGCCCACGCATTCACGCAGGCGTGATAAAGGAAGAAATATCCGAGTTGTTTTCCGACGTAATTCAGGCAGCAATCCGAAATAGGCCAGCTGTCCCGCCGCTGCGTCGCGCATGTCGAGCTCGGCCATGCCGGCCGGGCATCCATCCGCATACAGGACGTAGAGCTCGACCTGAGGATCGCGGATGATCTGCGCCAGCTCCGCGTCGTAAAGCTTGCGCCGGTCGACCCAGTAATAGGCGTCGCCGATCGTGTCGTAGAGATAGCGGTAAAAATGCACGGGCGGATCCGAGGCGCGCAGAATTGCAACCTTGCCCCGCGGCTGCGGCGGCGGCAGGGCGACGGCTTCGCGTCCATCGCGAGGAAGGTGACGGTCATCGGGATGCGGCGCTTGGTCTCGGTCGCCATGGTCAGCTCGTTTCGACGGGCGCCTCGTCGCGCGCGCCCCATTCGGCCCAGGATCCGTCATAGAGCGCCACATGCGGCGCGCCAGCCGTCTCCAGCGCCAGCATCAGGATCGCCGCCGTGATGCCGGAGCCGCAGGTGGTGATCACCGGCCTGGACAGATCGACGTCACGCGCGGCGAAAACCTGGCGAAACTCAGCCGGCGGCTTCAGCGTGCCGTCCTTTTGCGTCAGCTCCGTGTACGGAACGTTGAGGGCGCCCGGCATGTGACCGGGGCGCACGCCTGGGCGCGGCTCCTCCTCGCGCCCGGCGAAGCGCGCGGCGCCCCGCGCGTCGACGAGTTGCGCCGAGCGCTGCTGCAGCGCGGCCGACATATGGGCGAAGTCGCGGATGATGCGCGTGGTTCGTCACCGCCGTGAAATGACGCGGCGACAGTTGTCGGCTCCATGTCCTCGACCGGGCGACCCTCGCGCCGCCATTTCGGCAAGCCACCATCGAGAACCGTGACGTCCTCATGGCCCATCGCGCGCAGCATCCACCAGGCGCGCGGCGCCGAATAGACGCCTGCACCGTCATAGACGACGATCAGATGGCCGTCGCCGAGTCCCAGCTTGCGCATGCGGCTCATGAACTTCGGCGCCGGCGCCAGCATGTGGGGCAGGGAGCTCCTGTCGTCCGAGAAATCGTCGATGTCGAAGAACACGGCGCGCGGAATATGGACGGCCGCATACTCGGCTTTCGCGTCGCGTCCGGCCTGAGGCAGATACCACGACGCATCGACGACGCGAATGTCGGGCGCGTCGAGGCGCGCGGCGAGCCAGTCGGTGGAGACGAGAGGAGGGGTGTCGCTCATTTTACGAAGGGTACGTCTATCGGCTGGCCGCTTTTCGGCCAGCCAGCGCGGAACCGGCAAGCCTTTTGACGCAAGGAATTCGGGGTTGAACAATTTGCTCTGATAGCGCGTGCCATAATCGCACAGGATGGTGACGATCGTATGCCCGGGTCCTAGTTCCTCCGCCATGCGGATCGCGCCCGCGACATTGATGCCGGTCGAGCCGCCCATGCAGAGGCCTTCATGTTCGAGAAGGTCGAAGACGATAGGCAATGCTTCCTCATCCGGGATCTGATACGCATCGTCGATCGGCGCGCCTTCGAGATTGGCGGTGACGCGGCCCTGTCCGATGCCCTCGGTGATGGAGGACCCTTCCGCCTTCAGTTCGCCGGTCTTGATCCAGGAGTAGATCGAGGCGCCCATCGGGTCGGCCGCGGCGATGCGCACATTCCTGTTTCGCTCCTTAAGCGCGATGGCGACGCCGGCGAGCGTACCGCCGGTGCCGACGGCGCAGACAAATCCGTCAACCTTGCCGTCCGTTTGCGCCCAGATCTCAGGGCCGGTTCCTTCGATATGGGCGCGACGGTTGGCGACGTTGTCGAACTGGTTTGCCCAGATCGCTCCGTTCTTCTCCGTTCGTGCCAGATTGTCGGCAATACGGCCGGAAACCTCACGTAGTTGTTGGGGTCTTTGTACGGGACGGCCGGCACCTCGATCAGCTCCGCGCCGAGGAGGCGCAAGGCATCCTTCTTCTCCTGGCTTTGCGTGTCGGGGATCACGATGACCGTGCGGAATCCCATCGCATTGGCGACGACCGCCAGCCCGATGCCGGTATTGCCGGCCGTCCCCTCGACGATCACGCCGCCGGGTTTCAGCGTCGCCGCGCGCGATCGGCGTCCTCGATGATGAACAGTGCGGCGCGATCCTTGACCGACTGGCCGGGGTTCATGAATTCGGCCTTTCCGAGGATCTCGCAGCCGGTGCGTTCGGAGGCACGTTTCAGCCGGATGAGCGGTGTCTGGCCAATGGCGGCCAGCACGTCGTTCTTGATTTGCATGTCCCGAAACTAGGACGTGTCGATAGCTTTGTCATGGCGGCATCCAGTCCCGAGTGCCAAGTCTTTGGAACCCCTGTGATTTTTAAACGTTCCTATTCTCCGGAACACTCTAAATTCACTGGACCAGACCTATGCAAGGGAGGCTTTCATCCTCCGAAGGGGACGGGGGGCAATCGGCTTTTGCTCCGACCTTCCTCAAGACGCGCGACAGCCTGCTCGAGCAGCTCCCCGTGGGAATCTGCTTCTGCGACCTGACGGGAGCGTTCGTGCGCTACAACCGGCGCGCCGCGACGTTATGGGGCATCGGAAACGATCCGAACCTGCCGGTGGCGACGATCCGGACGGCGTTCAAGGTCTATGACGCGAAGGAACGATTGCTGCCGGTCGACGGCACGCCGATTCACGATGTGCTCGCCACCCGAAAGCCGATCCGCAATCGCGAGATGATCATCGAGCGCGCCGACGGCTCGCGACTCACGATCCTCGCCGATATCGATCCGCTATTCGACGAAGCGGGGGCGATGATAGGCGCCGTCGAGTGCTTCAGCGACATCACGGAAACCAAGCGTTTCGAGTCCAGCAGCGGACGCTGATCGACGACTCAACCACCGTGTGAAGAACACGCTCGCAACCGTTCAGTCGCTCGCCGCGCACAGCTTCGGCAATTGCAATTCCGACGCGTTGGGCGCCTTCGACGGCCGGCTGCTGGCGTTGAGCAGGATCCACGACCAGCTGAGCCGGCGGCAATGGGAATCCGCCGATCTTCGGATGCTGTTGACCGACGTGCTCGTCCGCCGCGTCGACGACTCCGGCAGACAACTGCGGCTCGAGGGTGAGACGGTCAGCGTTTCCACGAAACCGGCGCTCACCCTCGGATTGGTTCTTCACGAGCTGGCAAGCAATGCCCGGAGGCATGGCGCGTTGCAGGCGGCGTCAGGTGTGCTGGAAGTCGCCTGGCGTGCCAAGCGCAAGGACGGCTGCTGC
Source organism: uncultured Alphaproteobacteria bacterium (assembly GCA_963802815.1). Taxonomy (GTDB): domain Bacteria; phylum Pseudomonadota; class Alphaproteobacteria; order Micropepsales; family Micropepsaceae; genus Rhizomicrobium. The sequence continues at coordinate 28,414 of CAWDKN010000014.1, read as the reverse complement.
GCACTTCACCTTGATTGGCACGAGCGGGGAGGGCCGTCGCCGGCGTCTCCTCTCACGAAAGGCTTTGGTCTTCGCCTTGTCGAGCGCGCCATCCGCCACGATCTGGGCGGAGACACGGAGATCGATTTCGCACCCGGCGGTCTGCGTTTTGCCATGGATGTGGCGTTTCCGAACTGAGCGGCTCGATCTTTTGGAGGTGATTCAATGGCTGAGATGCAGGATGCGACGGCGAACGTCCCCCCGGACACCGCTCCGCCCGCTGCCCAGGTCCGCGACGAACAGGCCGTGCTGCCGCTCGGCGGGAAAAAGATCCTGATCGTCGAAGACGAGGCGATCATCTCGTTCCTGCTCGAGGACATGATCGCGAGCCTCGGCTGCGAGGACATTGCGCTGGCCGGGTCGGTGAAAAGCGCTCTCGTTCAGATCGAGGATTTTCGTCCCGACGCCGTCGTGCTCGACGTGAATCTCGGCGGCGAGATGGCCTATCCCGTCGCCGAGAAACTCCGAGCGCTCGGTACGCCGTTCGTGTTCACGACCGGCTATGGTCGCGGCGGTGTCAAGGCCGAATGGACGTCGCAGGCCGTTGTGCAGAAACCGTTCAACATCGATGCGCTCGCCGTGGCTGTGCGCGCGATCCTGGTTGCGCCGGCCGCATGAAAATTTTCTTAGGTGAGTTCAAATTTGGCTCCCCGGGACGGGATCGAACCGCCGACCAGCGGTTAACAGCCGCTTGCTCTACCGCTGAGCTACCGGGGAACTTGGGGCGCGTTGTCTAGCGCAGGCTCCTGCGCGTGGCTACAGCAAAGTCGCGGCGCATCGCCACGTTCCGGTCGGCGATGCTTGCGTGGTTGGCGTGCGCCGATGCGAATTTCCTTGGCGCATGCGAGCAAGCGGGAATATGTCTTAGGGCGGAACAAAAAAAGAGGCCGGGTGTGAGCCCGGCCCCAAGGCGTTGGGTAATGGTGGGGTGTCTTCAAGGGAAGACAAGCGAGAGATTGCCCGATCAAGGTTAATAAAACCTTAACGCGATCGTCATGACTGAACGATATTGGGGCACGAGAAAAAAACCATACCAAGCAACAGCTTAACCAAGGGAGCATCGGCAGCCCAGGCGACGGAGTACCGCCTTGCAGTTAAGTCGGGCAAATCGGGAGAGACGATTTTTGGACTCGGTGGGCCGGGAGGCCAGCCCGGCTTGCCAAGTCGTAGTACCAGTCCGCATTCGCTCCGGACTACGCCGCCGCAGTCTTCGCCGCGAAGAATGGCCTGTCAGGATCGCCCCCAGCGACAGCGTGTGCACGAGCGGACCCGTTTCCAGTCCTCCTGCGCTCTAACGAGCTTCGGAGGGCGACTTCGCTGCCGCGCAGCGTAGGTTGGAGGCCACGCCCGGAATTGAACCGGGGTACGCGGTTTTGCAGACCGCTGCGTCACCACTCCGCCACGTGGCCGGGGAGAGGCGCGGGCTATATCAGATCGGCGCCGAACGGGGCAATCGTCCAACTCCCGGTTTTGCAGTTCGGTTGTTTGTGCGGGACGCGGCCAGTATAAGCGCCGCAGTCTCTCCGCAAAGCAACTCGCTCCATGCCCGACTACGCCGCACAGCGGCTCAACATGGTGGACGCACAGGTCCGCGCCAACGATGTCACTGATCCGCGCATCCACGCGGCGATGCTCGAAGTGCCCCGCGAACGCTTCGTGCCGGCCGCCAAGCGCGCGCTCGCCTATGCGGACTCGACCGTCGAGGTTGCGCCGAAACGCTACCTTCTCGATCCCAGGACCTTCGCCAAGCTGGTGCAACTGGCGCATGTCCAACCGGGGGACAATGTGCTCGACGTCGGCCCCGCCACGGGCTACTCGTCGGCCGTGCTCGCGCGGCTGGCCAGGACTGTCGTATCACTGGAGCAAGACGCGGATCTCGTGCGCATCGCCTCGGAAATGCTGCCTGCAGTGGGTGCGACCAATGCGGCCGTCGTGCAGGGTGGATTTGTGGAAGGCTGCAAGGCCAGTGCCCCCTACGACGTGATCTTCATCAACGGCGCGATCTCGATCCAGCCGGACGGACTCCTGGCGCAGCTGGCTGAAGGCGGGCGCCTGGTGACGATCATGCAGAGCAACACCCAAGGCCGCGCGCAGCTATTCGTAAAAGAAAATAGCCGCGTTGGGGCGAGGCCGGACTTCGACGCGAGCGCGCCGGCGCTTGGCGGCTTCAAGAAAGCTGTTGGATTCGTCTTCTAAAGCCCCCAGATAAGGCTTGGAGATGGGGACCATGTTCATGACACGCATCGCGGTCGGCGCGCTTTTGTGCGCCGTGCTGGCTGCAGGCACGGCGAAGGCGGACACGTTCTCATTGAACGACGCGCTCGCCGTCGCCTACGAGACCAACCCCCAGCTCGCCGCTGCCGAAGCCCAGCTGCGCGCAATCGATGAGGGCGTGGCGCAAGCCGATGCCGGTTACCGTCCGACCATCAATGCGCAAGGTTCCTATGGCGTCGAGCAGTTCGGCTTCGCGCCGATTACGCCCAATCCGATTCCCGGGCGGAGCGGCGCGCTGACATCGCTGACCGAGCATCCCCTCCAGGGCGAACTCACCGTGACCGAACCGGTATTCCGCGGCGGGCGCACCGTTGCCGAGATCGGTCGCGCCAAAGCGCTCGTGCGCGCCGGCAGGGCGGAGCTCACGGCCACGGAACAGAGCGTACTTCTCGGTGCGGCGGCGGCCTACATGGATGTGGTTCGCGACACGGCCATCGTGAAACTGCGCCAGAGCAATGTCGATGTCCTCACCAGGCAGCGCAACTCAACTCAGGCCGAATTCAATGCCGGCTCGCTCACGCGCACCGATGTCGCGCAGTCGCAGGCAAGGCTGGCCGGCGCGCAGTCGGACCTGATCGCCGCGCAAGGCCAGCTCGCCACTAGCCGCGCCAATTTCGTGCAGGCGATAGGCCGCCCGGCGGAGACGCTCGAGAAAGATCCGGCGCTCCCGGCACTTCCTCCCTCGCAGGACGACGTGATCGCCCTTGCCTCGAAGCAGAACCCCGCGATCCTCAATGCGCAGGAAAACGCCCGCGCCGCCGATTACGCCATCGACAATTCCTATGGTGCGCTTCTGCCCCAGTTGGCCGTGCAGGGGCAGTACTTCTATTCGCAGGGCTCGCTGACGAGCGGCTTCGGCGGCGGCACGGCGATTCTGCGGCCTCCTCCGGCATCGGCTCCGGCGGGGCGACCCATGGCACGGCCGTTCTGGGTCTTCTGAACGTGCCGATCTATCAGGGCGGCGCCGACGAGGCCGCGGTGCGCCAGTCCAAGGAGCTGCACTCCCAGGCGACCGAGAATGTTGAGGTCGCCAACCGTCAGGCCATCGATTCGGCGACCAGCGCGTGGCAGGCCTTCCAGGCCGCGCAAGCCACGATCCAGTCGAACGAGGCGACCGAAAAGGCTGACGAAATCGCCTTCGAGGGCGTCAGCAAGGAACAGCAGGTCGGGGGCCGTACGATCCTCGACGTGCTCAATGCAGAGCAGGAGCTCTTGAACGCCCAGGTTGCCGTCGTCACCGCCCAGCGCAACACGGTGGTAGCCGCCTATCAGGTGTTGACAGCCACTGGAGCGCTCACGGCCAGGGCATTGGGGCTGAAAGTCGCGCTTTATGACCCGCAGGACCACTACGACAGCGACGCAAATCGCTGGATCGGGTTCGGCGATTAATTTGTGATAAGAGTTGCGTTAGCCATCGATTTAAGTGTGTCTTTTCTTCTTTAAGTAACTGTTCTACGGTCAAATTATCGCTTTCGTATGGATCCGTTGGAGCAGTCGCATGGCGTCGAACCCGCAGCACGAACCGACGATGGAGGAGATTCTCGCCTCCATCCGCAAAATCATCTCGGAAGATTCCAACGACGCACAGCCAGCGGCGGCCGAAGCGCCCAAGCCGGCGGTGCCCCCGCTCCGGCGCCCGTCGCACCCATGGCCACAGCGCCAGACAACGACGTGCTCGAGCTGACGCAGGAAATCGAAGAACCGCCGCCGGCGCCAAAGGCCGCCGTCCAGCCGGAACCGCCGAGGGCGGTCCCCGCCGCCGTCATGCCGAAGCCAGAAAACGACGTCGTGTTTCAAACGATCGATGAGCCTGCACCGGTTGGGGATCATTCCGACATCTTCTCCGATCGCACCCGCAAGGCGGTCGACGACACCTTTGCCTCGATCCCGGATTTTGCGAGCGATGGCCTGCGCCATGATCTTGGCGCGATGCCGTCCGTCGACGGCCGCACGGTCGAAGCGGTATTCGAGCGCGCCGTCCGCGAGAGCTTCGTGCCCGTCGTGACCGAATACCTGCATGGCAATTCGGAAGAGATCATCGCCAAGATGAAGCCGCTCATCCGCGAATGGATGGACGAGCACTTCCCGGCGCTGCTCGAAGGGGCCGTACGCAACGAAGTCGCACGCGTCGTACAGGCGCGCGGCCGCCGCTGACTTTCGTGCCTTGGTTGAATAGGGTCCGGGAGGAGGCTTCCCGGACTGCCTCTTGACGATGGGGTGTCCGGGCTGTTTCTCCAGCCTGACCCAATTGTGCAAGAGGTTTCGGCTTTCATGCTCGACAAGACATTCGACCCACGCGAGGTGGAAGGGCGTCTCTATGCGCAATGGGAGGCCTCGGGCGCCTTCCGCGCGGGGCGTCGGCCGGACGCCGAGACGTTCTGCATCGTTATTCCGCCCCCGAACATCACCGGCCGCCTCCATATCGGCCACGCTTTGAACAACACGCTGCAGGACGCGCTGGCGCGCTTCGAGCGCATGCGCGGCAAGGACGTGCTCTGGCAGACCGGCACCGACCATGCCGGCATCGCCACCCAGCTTGTCGTCGAGCGCCAGCTCGCCGAGCGCCAGCAAAGCCGCGTCGCCATGGGGCGCGAGAAATTCCTCGAAGCGCATATGGAAATGGAAGGACGAGTCCGGCGGCGCCATCGTGCAGCAGCTGCGCCGGCTCGGCGCGTCGTGCGACTGGACGCGCGAGCGCTTCACGATGGACGCGGGCCTGTCGCGCGCGGTGCTCAAGGTCTTCGTCGAGCTGCACCGCCAGGGCCTGATCTACAAGGACAAGCGGCTCGTCAATTGGGACCCGCGGCTGCAGACGGCCGTCTCGGATCTCGAAGTCGAGAGCATCGAGATGAAGGGCCATCTCTGGTACCTGAAATATCCGATCGAGGGCCAGATGGGGCAGTTCATCACCGTCGCCACGACGCGCCCCGAGACGATGTTGGGCGACACCGCCGTCGCGGTGCATCCCCACGATCCGCGCTACACGGCGCTCATCGGCAATCAGGTGCGCCTGCCGCTCGCCAACCGTCGCATTCCGATCATCGCCGACGACGCATTCCGACCCGGAGAAAGGCTCGGGCGCGGTGAAGATTACGCCCGGTCACGACTTCAACGACTTCGAGGTCGGCAAGCGGCACGACCTGCCGCTGATCAACATCCTCAACAAGGACGGCACGCTCAACGAGAACGTGCCGCAAGCCTATCGCGGCCTCGACCGCGAGGAGGCGCGCAAAGTCGTGCTCGCCGATCTCGAGGCGCTGGAGCTCGTCGACCGCACCGAGCCGATCGTCCACGCCGTTCCGCATGATGAGAAGACAAAGACCGTCGTGCTCGAGCCTTACCTGACCGAGCAGTGGTATCTGAACGTCGCGCCTCTGGCGGAGAAGGCGATCGAGGCGGTCGAGGAAGGCCGCACGAAGTTCGTGCCCGCAACTGGGCCGGCGTCTATTTCAACTGGATGCGCAACATCCATCCCTGGTGCATCTCGCGCCAGCTTTGGTGGGGCCATCAAATTCCCGTCTGGTACGACGAGGACAAGAACACCTATGTCGCGGAGACCGAGGCGGAAGCGCTCGCCGAAGCGCGCGCAAGGCGCGGCGCGGACGTTGTGCTGACGCGCGATCCCGACGTTCTCGACACATGGTTTTCCTCCGCGCTGTGGCCGTTCTCGACGCTCGGCTGGCCGGACAAGACTCTGAGCTTGACGCGTTACTATCCCGACCGAGCGTCTCGTCACCGGCTTCGACATCATTTTCTTCTGGGTCGCGCGGATGATGATGATGGGACTGCATTTCATGGGTGACGTGCCGTTCCGGACGGTCTTCATCCACGCCCGCGTTCTAGACGAGAAGGGCCGAAGATGTCGAAGACGAAGGACAACGTCGTCGACCCGCTCGACCTCATCGACGAGTACGGCGCCGACGCGCTGCGGTTCACGCTGGCGCTGGCGGCGGGGCAGGGCCGCGACATGCGTATTGGCGCCTCGCGCGTCGAAGGCGAATCGCAACTTCGCGACCAAGCTGTGGAACGCCTCGCGCTTCTGCGAGATGAACGGCTGCGTGACGGCGCCGTTTCGATCCGGCGAGGTGTCGATGACCCTCAACAAATGATCGTCGCCGAAACCGCGAACGCGGCGGCGAAGTCACCACGGCTATCGAAGCCTGCGCTTCAACGAAGCGGCCGGTGCGGCCTATCAGTTTTGTGTGGGATGTCTTCTGCGACTGGTATCTCGAATTCGCTAAGCCGCTTCTGACGGCGACAACGAAGTGACAAAGCAGAGACCCGCGCCACTACCGCCTGGGTGCGCGACCCGATCCTAAGTTGCTGCATCCCTTTATGCCGTTCATCACCGAGGAATTTTGGGCAGCGAACCGCCGAAGGAGTTGCGCGCGCCCGATCCTGATAGAGGCAACCTGGCCTGCGTCGCAGCCTTGCCCAGGAATGCGATGTATGCTCCCGCGGAGATGCAATGGGTCATCGACTCGTGTCCGGCGTCCGCTCGATCCGCGCCGAGATGAACGTGCCGCAGTCGGCGAAGATCGCGCTCGAGCTCAAGGACGCCTCGTCCGATACCGAAGCGCGCCTGGTGCGCAACCGCGAAGTGATCATGACCCTTGCCCGGCTCGCCAGCGCGCATCCGGTCGACACGATCCCGAAGGGATCGGCGCAATTCGTGCTGGGGGAAGCGGTCGTGGCACTGCCGCTCGGCGACGTTATCGACTTCGCCAAGGAACGCGTGCGCCTCAAAAGGAATTGAGGAAGGCCGACGACGAAATCGCCCGCTTGACGCCAAGCTCGTCAACGAGCTATTCGTGTCGCGGGCGCCGGAAGACGTGCTCGCAGAGCAACGCGAGAAGAGGGCGGACGCAGTGGCGTTGGCGGCGCGATTGCGGGAGGCTGTCAGCCGCATAGGCTAGGGAAGCCCTCCATCGCGCACTTCGTGCGCGCCACCTCCCCCACGCTTGCGCATTACGCTGCGCACGAGGAGGAAAGCGATCGCGTTTTTCGCCCCCGTCGCGAAATTGACGGCGAAAGATTCGCGGAGCCGTCCACGAGGTGCCGTTCCAGGTCAGCGCTCGGCCGCTGCTGTCGACCGCCATGCAGAAGCTCGGCGAGTTGCAGGACACCGCGGTGGCTGGCCGGTGCCATCGATGTTCGTCGCCGTCGACCACGAGGTGCGGTTCCAGGTCAGAGCGTCGCCGCTGACATCGACCGCAACGCAGAACATCGCGGAGCTGCAGGACACGGCGCTGAGGGTCATCTGTGCCGTCGATATACACCGACGCTGACCACGAGCTAGCCGTCCCAGGTCGACACCCCGCCAGACGCCGCCGCCTCGACACAGAAGGTCGCCGAACCGCACGACACCGTGTTGGGGCTGGCCCCCAGATACAACGGCGCCGACCAGGTTGGCCCTGCCGCGCTGGCCGCGAGGGACGAGCAGACCAGCAACGCTAGCGCGGCAACGCCGCCGAAAGCCATACGCGAGTTCGTCCAGTCGACCGGGGTTCAGATCGCACAGCCACCCCAACCCTACGAGCCTGCTGTCTGCGCGACGGCCACAGTAACTCGCTCGTTGGCAGCCTATCACGGCCCTAGCCTGATTACGACCCGAGGATTACACCCTCAAGTTGACCCTGGCGATTCAGGAAGCATTGGATCGGGTTGCGACGTTTAGCCTGCTGCCTCCCTGCCGTTCACGCCGCTTCGGGATCCTCGACCTCGTACACCTTCCCGGCGTGGCCCACCTCCTGTGAACTCAGCTGCCGACTGCAGCAGCCACGGGCCGGCGGCTGTCCAAACGCGGAAAAGACGCAGTAAAGGCACAGGAAGAGCGGGCTTTTGCCGAGGTACAGGACAGTCGCTCCCACGAGCATAGCGCATAAAAAAACCAGCGCCAATTTCCGGGGGTTAAAACGGTTGGTTTGCGCAACCGGATTCATTGCCTGACCGATCGCTGGCCGGCTTTGGAGGTCATTGGATTGCGCGGCTTCTTCGACGCGAGACGCTAGACCCGGGCCCGCCCTGTCAACGCCCGCGCCTTGCGAGGCCGCCCGGCGCTTGCGAATCGGCGCAACCGGTTCCAAGATTCTCACGAGCACCATGAGTCTTGCCGCAGTCAGACCGCACACTGGAATTGAATTGAGCCGGTGCGCCGCGGCGCTGCTCGCTTGGGCCGTTTTCGTGACGGACCCCACGCTCGGTGCGAACGGCAAGGATGTCTTTATCGCGAATTGCGCCCCATGCCACGGTCCGGATGGCAAAGCGCACACCCCTGCGGGCCGGAAGCTGGGCGCAAAGGACCTGACCGCGAGCAAACTGACCGACGCCGAGATCAGAAAGCAGGTGACCGAAGGCTTCAAGGACCAGCGGGGACTCGTGATGCCGCCGTTCAAGGACGTCCTCAATTCCGATCAGACCGACGCCGTGGTCGCGTTCGTGATGAGCCTTCGGAAATGACGCCTGTCGCCAGGCTTTCAGTTCGCGCAGGATGCATCGAGAGCGACCGCGCCGCGCTCGCTCACCCGGCGGCTTTTTTCAGCGCCTGATCGATGTCCGCCAGGATGTCGCGCACGTCCTCGATGCCGATCGACAGGCGCACGTAATCGTCCGTGACGCCGGTGGCGCGCTGCTCCTCTGGCGTCAGTTGCTGGTGCGTCGTAGTGGCGGGATGGATGACCAGGCTCTTTGCATCGCCGATATTGGCCAGGTGCGAAAGCAGTTTCACGGAGTCTATGAATTTCCGGCCGGTTTCGCGCCCGCCCTTGATCCCGAAGCCCACGATCCCGCCGAAACCCTGGGTAAGGTAGCGCGCGGCCTGCGCATGGTTCGGATCGTCGGGCAGGCCCGGATAGGTGACCCAGCTGACGAGGGGATGCGCCTTGAGGAATCGGGCGACCTCGAGCGCGTTTTCCGAGTGCTGGCGCTGGCGCAGGTGGAGCGTTTCGAGGCCCTGGAGGAAGAGGAACGAGTTGAACGGGCTCATTGCCGGACCGATGTCCCGCAGGAGCTGCACGCGGATCTTGATGATCAAGGCGACGTTGCCCAGGCCGGGAAACGCGCCAAACACATCCCAGAACACCAGTCCGTGGTAGCTCGGGTCCGGCTCGGTAAACTCGGGGAACTTCCCGTTGTTCCAGGCAAATTTGCCGCCATCGACAATCACGCCTCCGATGCTCGTCCCATGGCCGCCGATGTATTTCGTGGCGGAGGAAACGATGATGTCGGCGCCGTGGCCGAACGGGCGCACAAGGCCGATCCCGATTGTGTTGTCCACGACGAGCGGCACGCCGGCCTTGTGCGCGATTTCCGCCAGCGCCGCGAAGTCGGGCACGTCGAGCTTCGGGTTGCCGATCGTCTCGACGAACAATGCGCGGGTCTTCGGAGTTATGGCGGCGCGGAAGGCGCCGGGTTCTTCGAATCGACGAATTTCACGCGTGCGGCCGAGCTTCGGCAGCGTGTAGTGGAAGAGCTGGTAGGTGCCGCCGTAGAGGTTGTTGGCCGAGACGATCTCGTCGCCCACCTGGGTGACGGCGATCAGCGCCAGGGAGGTCGCCGCCTGGCCCGAGGCGACCGCCAGCGCGCCGGTGCCGCCCTCGATCGCGGCGATGCGCTGCTCGAAGACGTCGGTCGTCGGATTCATTAGCCGCGTGTAGATGTTCCCGAATTCCTTCAGGGCGAAAAGATTCGCCGCGTGGTCGGTGCTCTTGAAGACGTAAGAGGACGTCTGGTAGATCGGCACGGCGCGGGCGCCGGTCGTGGGATCGGGAACCTGGCCCGCGTGCAACGCTAGCGTGGCGGGATGGTATGTCGGGGTACTCATGGGAAATGGGGCCACGGCGGCACGCCGCGCGGATTCGCCGGGAACCGGCGCTGGACGGCGCGCTTTCGATGAACCTCCGGACAAAAGGAGGTCAGCCCATCGGTGCCGGAATGCCAGCGAAAACTCAATTCGGGGCCAGTTGCGCCAGGTAAGCGCGCGGCCCGCTTCCCGGCTCGTAGCCAACGGCACGCCGGATTTCCGTCCCGGAAGCGTCGGTGACGATCAGCGTCGGATATCCCTCGATCTTGAACCGCTCGCCCAAGGCGTCGTTTTGTTTTTTCTCGGCCGCGGGCAGCTCCTTCGCCTTTGGAAAGTCCACGCAGACGAGCACGTAATCCTTGGCAAAAGATTTGAACTCGGGGGTCGCAAGCACTTCCGCATCGAGCTTCTGGCAGTAGATGCACCAGTCGGAGCCCGTGAAATCGAGCAGGAGCTTCTCTTCCGGATTTCGCGGCGTCAGCCTTGGCCGCCTCGAAGTCGGTCGTCCAATCCGCCTCGCGCGGAGACCGTCATCGGGGCCGATACCGTCGCCGGCCGAAAGACAAAATACGCCGCGCAGGCCGGAATTCCGATGAACGCCGCGGCGGCCGGAAGAATTCGTGATGTTCTCATGGAGTATCGGTGATTCGAGCGTATTCAGGTCCCGCAGCCGCGCAAATCCGGCCGCCATTTTGCAAGGCCGCCGTTCAGTTCCTGGAAACCCGCGGCATTTTCGACGCGGCAAACTCGCGCAGGACATCCTCCCGGATGCGGTCGCGGTCGTTGGCGGCGATTTCCTCGGGCGACGCCGGCCCTCGCGCTTTTCCATCAGGCGGCGCATCTGCTTCAGGGAGATCTGCTGCAACTGGCGGATCCTCTCGCGGGTCACGTTGAATTTCCTGCCGACCTCCTCGAGCGTGGTCTCCTCGCGGCCTTCGAGGCCGAAGCGGAGCCGGATGATCTCGGCTTCGCGCTCGCCCAGGGAGCGGACGGCCTCGCCAAGGTCCGATGCGACGTTCCTTCTCGCGCAGCTGGTCCGAGGGGCTGGCCGCGCTGTCGTCGCGCACGACGTCGCCGAGAGACGAAGAGTCCTCCGTGTCGCCGAGCGGAGCGTCGAGCGACGCCGGATGGACCGAAACGGACCTCAGGTGCGCGAGCTTGCCGAGGGGCATCTGCAATTCGGCGGCCAATTCCTCGTCCGTCGGATCCCGCCCGAACTTCTCGGCCAGGGCCCGGGTCGTCCGGCGGCATCTGGGAAATCTTGGCCACCGTGTGCACCGGCAGGCGGATCGTCTTCGACTGGTTGGCCAGGGCTCGCTGCATCGATTGCTTGATCCACCAGGAGGCATAGGTGCTCAGTTTGCCGCCCTTGGACGGATCATATCGGTCGACCGCCTTTATTAGGCCGATGTTGCCCTCGCTGATCAGATCCAGCAGCGGCAGGCCAAAATCGCGGTAATCAAGGGCTATCTTCACGACGAGCCGGAGGTTCGCCTTGATCATATGCTGCCGGGCTGCCTCCTCGCCCTTGTGGATGCGGGCGGCAAGTCGCAATTCCTGGTCGAGGGTCAACAAGGGGGTCTTCCCGATCTCCTGCGAGATATAGCTGCAGAGCGTCGTGGTCGCGGGATTCCTCGCGATTGGCAGCCGGCGCAGAGTCTGCAGAAGAAATTTGGTCCAAGTTCGTGATCATGATCTTAAAAATTGTCGTCTTAAATTAGTAGCAACGGATTGTCCGTATGTTCCATCATCCAATGCATAATCTGAGCCATCTGACCTAGGGTCGAAAATATAATAGTTGACTGGTTAGTTAGTCTATTCTGCCAAAAAAAAGTTCCATCTACAGTATGCTGTTTAGAATCAGCGGCGAAGACGATGCCGCCATCGATTTGGCCCGGAGCAGGTCGAGCGCCATTGCGGGCAGATGCTGGATGACTTCCGGATCGTTCGTTATCCGCGCATGGCTGATGATCCCTTCAATCAACGCCACCAGGCTCGTGGTCTTTTCCGCGGGATCGCAGGGCTCGATGACGCCTCGGGCAACCGCGTCCCGGATGGCTGTCTCGAAATAGCGCCGCTTTTGGCCGCAAATCTCCCGCACCTTGGCGCCCACTTTCTCATCCTGGGTGCTGATCTCCGAGCCGACGGAACAAACCGGGCAGCCCAGGACCTTGCCGAACTTTTGCTTGAATTCGATCTGCCGTCGTGCACGGCCTCGAGATATCCGCGTGATTCGTCCAGCGGCTCGATCGACGGGGAGAAAACCGTGTCCAAATGCGGCTTCCAACTCTCATTCCAAAGCCTCTCAAGGGCGGCCACAGCCAGATCGGCCTTCGAGTCGAAAAAGTAGTAGAAACTGCCTTTCTTGACCCCCGCCCGCTGGCAGATGCCATCGATCGTGACCGACCCGTAGCTCTCTTCCCACATCAGGCTGAGGAGGGCGGTCATCAACTGCTCCCTGGCATCGCTTGTTCTACCCATGCGGATAAATTGTTTACCTTTCGGTCAACTTGCAAGAAAAATATCTATTTTCTCGCAACTTGCAGTCCGCCAACTACTCCGACAGATTCACCTCACCTGGAGAGTCTCGGAGTCGAAATGCAGGCCAAGCGAAGGCACTTCAACCGCTTTGCGCTCCCCGTCCTTTCGAACGCGGCCCGCAACCCAGGCATCGCAGCCGGCGGCCGCAGCCGCGGCCACAGCGGCTTCGGCCTGGCTGGGCGGCACATAGGCGGCGAATCCGATCCCCATGTTGAACGTCGCATAGGCCTCGCGGAGGTCGATCGGCCCGGCCTCCATGAGAAAGCGGAACAAGCGGAGGCAGGCGGCCGGAACTGCGTGATCTCATAGACGAACGGCTCCTCCAGGCGCATCAGCTTCCGCCAGCCGTGGCCCGTCACGTGCGCGACGTAGTTGAGCTTGACCCCGCGGCGCTGGCACTCGCGCACGAAGCCCACGTAGATGACCGAGGGCGCGAGCAGCGCCTCGCCGTAGGTGCTGCCGTCCTCGAGCCGGGTCTGATAGCCCTGCGGCAGCCGGTCGGCCAGCTGGCGGCAGAGCGTGAGCCCGTTGGTCTGCACGCCCGAGGAGGCCAGAAAAACGATCGCGTCGCCGTCGCGACACGTCGCCCATGATCCGATGGGATTTGGGGGCGATGCGGCCGACGGCCGAGCCCGCCGAGAACGATCGCGTCCGGCTCGATCGATGTCCGCGCAGCGTCGGCGTCTCTCCCCCGCCCCAGACCGCACCCGCCGCCCGGCAGCCCTCGGCAAAACCCTGCGACCAGGTCCGCCGGCGCGCCGCTCGTCGGCGAACCAGCCCGAATCGCCCACGGCCGCGTGCATCGCGACCGTGATCGGGCGGGCCCCGCAGGTGACGAGGTCGTTGACGATCGTGGCCACGGTGTCGATGCCGATCGCACGGTAATAGCAGCGTCCCGTCTGCCGCTTGGACCGCGTCGGCCACCAGGTTCTTCGTGCCCAGGCCCTCCTCGACGTGGGCCAGATAATGATCGTCCGCCTCGATCAGGTAGGCGCTTTCGCCACGCACGGCCGCCGGCTCGCGATAGCCGTGCGCCCCAGCAGGTCGACCGTGCCGCGCGCCGCGCTGCTGGCAGGCCCGCTTGAAGGCGTCGAGCGGTTCGTAGCGAACGCCGGATGACTCGTAGCTCAGGGACATGTTCAGTACGACGCTCCCCTCGGCTTTTCGATAGTAATTGACGAACGCCTGGTTGGCCACCCGGTAGCCGCCGGCGTCGGGTACTTTCCCGTGAAGTACCAGTCTCCCGTGTGGTTTGGCACCGCCGCGTGCAGGTTTTCTATCGTCTGGAAGATGATCTCGATCCCGCCCCTGCCATTCGATTTGGCTCGGCCGCACCAGCTCGACGATCTTCGCCGAGATCTGCTCCGGGGTGAACGGCTCGTAGATGCCGGCGCACGTGGTTGATCGAGCGCGTGCCGACCGGCCGCGCCACCTCCTCCCGGCAAGCCCGGTAGATCTCCTCCAGGAGCTCGGAGCGGCCGCTCTCCTTCAGCAGCGCGACCGCCGCCTCGAAGGCGATGAACTTCCCGATCTCCGACATGTCGATCCCGTAGCAGTCGGGGTAGCGGATCTGGGGGCGGTCGAGACGATCACTATCTTCTTCGGGTTGAGCCGCGAGAGGATCCGCAGGATCGAGCGCCTAAGCGTCGTTCCCCGCACGATCGAGTCGTCGACGCACACGAGATTGTCGGCCGGCTTCACCGAGCCGTAGGTGATGTCGTAGACGTGGCTTCCGAGCTGCTTGCGCATGTTCTCCTGGCCGATGAAGGTGCGCAGCTTGATGTCCTTGCTGACCACCTTCTCGCTGCGCGGCCAGTTGCGCAGGATCAGGTCGTCCAGGAGGGCCTCCGTGAGCCGCCCCTCGCGGCTCGCCTCGCAGAATCGCGGCCTTGACCTCGTCCCGCCGGCGCATCGCGCAGAGCGGACATGAGCCCGTAATAGGCCGCCTCGGCCGTGTTGGGAATGTAGCCGAAGACCCTGTTCTCCCAGTCGCCGCCGATCGCCTCAGCGACCTGGTCGGCGAGGTTGCCGCCCAGCGCCTTGCGCTCGCGGTAGATGTCGAGGTCGTTGCCCCGGGAGAAATAAATCCGCTCGAAGGAGCACGAGGCCGCGGCAGCGGCTCGGTGAACGGGTTGACGGACACCGTGCCGCGGCGCTTGATCACGACGACGTGGCCCGGCGGCACCTCCCGCACGTCGCCGGCGGCGAGGTCGAACACGGTCATCAGCGGCGCGCGCTCGGAGGCGAACGCCACGACCTCGTCGTTCTGGAAATAATGGCACGGCCGGATTCCCGAGGGTCGCGCGCGACGAAGGCGTCGCCGTTGCCGATCAATCCGCAGAGCACATAGCCGCCGTCCCATTTCTCGGAGGCGCGGGTGAGGACCCGCGTCGGGTCGAGGTCCTCGCTGATCCGCCGGGAAAGCTCCTCGCCCGCCAGCTCGCGCTTGCGCAGGAAGCGGTAGATGTCCTCGTGCTCCTCATCGAGGAAGAAGCCGATCTTCTCCAGGATCGCCTGCGTGTCGGTCGCGAAGATCGGATGCTGGCCCATCGCGATCAGGCTTTCGTTCAGCTCCCGGGTGTTCGTGAGGTTGAAATTTCCGCAAAGCGCGAGATTGCGCGTGGGCCAGGGGCTGCGGCGGAAGAACGGATGGCAGGCGCTCAGGTTGTAGCCGCCGCTCGTCCCGTAGCGCAGGTGGCCGAGGAGCAGCTCGCCGCCGAAATCGAAATGCCTCTTCACCGTGTCCGCGAATTCCGGATGGATCGACGCCCGCCGCGACCTTGTCGTTGTACTGCGCCGAGCAGCAGCCTGAAGATCCGGTCCAGCGGGTCGGTCTTCACGTTGCGCTCGCGGAACATGAACGGCTCCCCCGGCGGGCATGTCGAGCTTCACGCACGCGACGCCCGCCCCGTCCTGCCCCCGGTTGTGCTGCTTTTCCATGAGGAGAAAAAGCTTCGTGAAGCCCCATAGCGGCGTGCCGTACTTCTCCTGATAATAGGAGAGCGGCTTCAACAGCCGCACCAGCGCGATGCCGCATTCGTGGGAGATGAATTCGCTCATGAGGTCTCATTCGAGCCGGGACGCGTCATCGCCTCTTCTATACTCGTTTCCCAGCCCCGGCGCAACTCCGCGACGCGCCAGGTGGCGCGGACCGGCGCCGTCGGACCGCCAGGGCGCCGTCGCCGGTCACGGCGCCGATCGCCTGCGGCGGGACTCCGCCGGCCGCGGCGGCCGCAGGACGGCCGCAGTTCGGCGCCGTCGACGGCCATGACGACGCGGCCCTGGCTCTCGCCGAACAGCAGCGGCGTCGATCCGCGGAGCGCCGAGGCCGGCCAGGTCAGGGCCGCGCCAATGCGGCGGGCGTCCTCGCCAAACAGCATCTCGCTCACGGCCACCAGAAGGCCGCCCTCGCTCAGATCGTGCGCCGCCCGCACCCGGCCGGCCCGGATCTGGCCGAGGAGGAATTCCTGCAGGCTCTTTTCCGCCGCCAGATCGACCGCGGGGCATCGCCCGTCTTGAGGCCGTGGAGCACCCCGAGGTACTGGCTTCCGCCCAGTTCGCGGGGCGCCCGCCGAGGAGGATCAGCCTCTCCCCCGCCGCCCGGACGAACTGCCGCGTGATGTGCCTCTCGTCCTCGATCAGTCCGACGACGGACACGGTCGGCGTCGGATCGATCGCCCCTGCCGGCGATTCGTTGTAGAGGGAGACGTTGCCGCCCACGACCGGCACGTCGAAGAAGCGGCAGGCCTCGGCCAGGCCGCGCACGCATTCGCGCAGCTGGTAAAAGTTCTCCGGCTTGTAGGGATTGCCGAAATTGAGGTTGTCGGTCATCGCGAGCGGGGCCGCTCCGGTGCAGGCCAGGTTGCGCAGGCATTCGACCATCGCGATCATGGCCCCGCGCTGGGGATTGAGGGCGCAGTACCGGCCGTTGCAGTCGTTGCTGATCGCGATGAACCTTTCCGCTCGCCCAGGCGCAGCCGCACGACCGCGGCGTCGCTGCCGGGCACGACCGCCGTGCCGTGCTGGACGATGTGATCGTACTGGCGGTAGACCCAGCGCTTGGAGGCGATCGTCGGGTGCGCGAGCAGCGCGCGGCAGCGCGGCCGGCCGCCGCCGCTCCAGGTCGGGCAGGCCGCGCCGCGGGCGTCCAGGCCCGGGTCACGGCCAGAGAGGGCGGCTCCCGCGCCTCCCGCTCGTAGAGCGGAGCCTGGTCGGTCAGGACCGACGCCGGGATGTCGGCCACGGGCACGCCGTGCTGCCGCACCACCATCCGGCCCGTGTCGGTGACGGCGCCGACATTCGAGGC
Organism: uncultured Alphaproteobacteria bacterium; assembly: GCA_963802815.1. Lineage (GTDB taxonomy): Bacteria > Pseudomonadota > Alphaproteobacteria > Micropepsales > Micropepsaceae > Rhizomicrobium. The sequence goes on along the minus strand of CAWDKN010000014.1, from coordinate 11,453 downwards.
ATGCAGATCCCATTTGGCGAAAATCTCCTCGATCTCCCGCTCCCGCCCCCGCTGCACGATGACGAGCATCCGCTCCTGGGACTCGGAAAGCATGATCTCGTAGGAATTCATCCCGCTCTCGCGCTGAGGCACGCGGTCGAGCTCGATCTCGATTCCGGCGCCGCCGCGGCTTGCGGTCTCGCAGGTGGAGCACGTGAGGCCGGCGGCGCCCATGTCCTGAATGCCCACGACCAGCCCCGGAACGGCCATCATCTCCAGGCACGCCTCGATCAGGAGCTTCTCCATGAACGGATCGCCCTTCTGCACGGCCGGCCGGTCGGCGGCGCTCGCCTCGCTCAGTTCCCGGGAGGCGAAGGAGGCCCCGCCGAGCCCGTCCCGGCCCGTGGCCGCGCCTACATAGTAGACCGGGTTGCCGACGCCCGGTGGCCTTCCCGCGCCGGATCTGGTCGTGGCGCAGGACGCCGAGGCATAGCGCGTTGACCAGGGGATTTCCCTCGTAGCTCGGGTCGAAATAGACGTCGCCGCCGACGGTCGGGACCCCCACGCAGTTTCCGTAGTGCGCGATCCCGGCCACGACGCCGCGCAGGAGACGCCTCGTCACCGGCGACCCCAGATCCCCGAAGCGCAGCGAATTGGTGAGCAGGACCGGGCCGCGCCCCCATCGTGAAGATGTCGCGGATGATTCCGCCGACCCCGGTCGCCGCGCCCTCGAAGGGCTCGACCGCGCTCGGATGGTTGTGCGACTCGATCTTGAATGCCACCGCCCAGCCCTCGCCCACGTCGATGATCCCGGCGTTCTCCTCGCCCGCCTTGACGAGCACCCGTCCGAAGTCCTTGCGTCGGCCGCATCTTTTCGGTCGGGAAAGCCCTTGAGCAGCTTCCGGCTGTTCTTGTACGAGCAGTGCTCCGACCACATCACCGAGAATATTCCCAGTTCCGTGAGGGTCGGCTCGCGGCCCAGGCTGGCCCGGATGCAGCTCGTATTCATCCGGGAGGAGCCCGTGCTTCCGCACCAGCTCGGCCGTCACCGCCTGATTGAGAATCGGATCGGGATTCGGCGGCAGGGGCGGAAACCGGTCTCGGGCGGTGGGCGCTGGCTGCGATTCGGCCGTCGGCATGGTCAGGCTGGAGCTATCCAGAAATCGCACCGGGACAGCGGGGCGGCGGATTTCGCGGAAACTCCGGAACCGCGCGGCCAGGACGGCCCGCGCGACCGCCAACCCGTCGCGGCTCGGATGAAACCGCTCGAAAGCCCGTTCGGGATGCGGCATCATGCCGAAGACATTGCCCTCCTCGTTGCGGATGCCGGCGATCCCGGCGATCGATCCGTTGGGGTTGCGGACGTATCGCAGCAGGATCTGCCGATTTGCCTCGAGCCGCGCCAGGCCCGCCTCGTCGATCCGGTAATTGCCCTCCCCATGCGCGATCGGCACGCGGATCGTCGCGCCAAGGCGCCGGGGCAGAAAGAGTCCGTGCTGTCCTCGACCTTCAATTCGCACGTGATGCAGCGGAACTCGAGCGAGGAGTTGCGGATCAGCGCCCCGGGCAGGAGCCCCGCCTCGCACAGGATCTGGAAACCGTTGCAGATGCCGAACACCAGGCCTCCGCGGGCGGCAAAATCCCGCACGGCGCCCATGACGGGCGAAAACCGCGCGATCGCGCCGCAGCGCAGATAGTCGCCATAGGAGAAGCCGCCCGGGACGACGACCAGGTCCGCGTCGCCCAGGGCCGTGTCCTTGTGCCAGACATAGCGGGTCGGAAGGCCGAAGGCCGCTCGCAAAGATATGAAAGGCGTCCTGGTCGCAATTCGACCCGGGAAATTGCAGGACCGCGATGTTCATCGGGGCGCGATTTCGTAGCGAAAGTCCTCGATGATGGGGTTGCTCAGCAGGTCGCGGCAGACCTGGTCCAGGCGGGTGCGGAATTCGGGGCGTGTCCTGCGCCTCCACCTCGAGCTCGATCAGCTTGCCGATTCGCGTGCTCTTCAGCGGGGTAAATCCCAGGCTCGCCAACGCGTGACCCACCGCTGCTCCCTGGGGGTCCAGAACGTTTCTTTTTGGCGTGACAAAGACATTGATTTTCACGGGCCGTTAAAGCCAAACCATGACGCCTTGAATCACAAAACCGTCAAGGAAGAAGGGGACTCCCCGGCCCTCCTGAGGCGGAAAAAAGCCTGAACAATCTCCCGGCAATCGGCTTCCAGAACCCCGCCGGCCGTGATCTCAAAATGGTGGTTCACCTGGGGGAGGAGGTTGAGGTTGGCCGCACCGCCGAGGCAGCCCATCTTCGGATCAGGGACGGCGAAGCAAACCCTTTTCACCCGGGACATCAGGAGCGCGCCCGAACACATGGGGCAGGGCTCCTTGGTCACGAACACGGTGGCGCCGTCGAGGCGCCAGTCGCCGACCTTGGCCGCCGCCTGTGTCAGCGCGATCATCTCCGCATGCGCGGTCGGATCCTTCGCCCCCTCCACCCGGTTGTGGGCCGCCGCCACGACCTCCCCTCCGATCTCGATCACGGCGCCTATGGGAACCTCGTCCTCACGCCAGGCATCGATCGCCTGGTTATAGGCCAGGCTCATGAAAAACTCGTCGTCCCGGACAAGCTGCGACGGAAACCGCTTTTCAAAGGGGGTGTCAACTTCGGATGATTGGAAAGATTCGGGCGGCGGGTCCAAATCGGCCGTTTACCTAATGCCTTGACTTAGGGGCCTGTTTTAAGCCTTACAAGGGGCTTTTCGCCTGCTTTCGTATTTTGCATGATGACGCGTCAACCCATCGCGATCGCCTCCCGCGCTTCCGCTGACCATGGCTGAAGGCAATGCGATAGAAGTTGAGGGAAAGGTCGTGGCCGTGCTTCCCGGCACGATGTTCAAGGTCCAGCTTTCGAACAAGCACGTCGTCCTGGCGCACATTTCGGGGAAGCTGAGGAAGAATTTCATCAAGATCGCGGCGGGCGACACGGTGAAGATGGAGATGAGTCCGTACGACTTGGAGAAGGCAAGGATCACCTTCCGCATGAAGGAAACCAATCCGACCGCTCCCCCTCCCCCGCGCCGGCGGTATTAATGCTTTAGCGCTGGCGGCGGCGTCCGGGAACGGCTATTCGCGTTGCATGGCCCGCCGCCCAAGGACGGATAAAGGGGCCGCCAGCAAGGCGCCGGCGGCATTTGCGAACGACACCGACGCTCTCATCGCCTTTCTCGACCTCGAGCGCGGCCTTGCGCGAAACAGCCGCGAGAACTACCAGCGCGACCTGGATCAGGCGGCGGCGTATCTCGCGGGCCGGGGCTCGAAGGACTGGCGGACGGTCACTTCCGCGCAGGCGGGCGATTGGATCCGCTCCCTCAGCCGAAAGGGCCTGTCCCCCGCAAGCCTAGCGCGGAAGCTCTCGGCCCTGCGCGTCCTCGCCCGTTTCCTCGTCCGCGAAAATCACCGCGGCGATGACTTCACCTCGCTCCTCGCCGGCCCAAGGCTTTCGCGCCGCCTGCCGGAGACGCTTTCGCCCGCGGAGATGGAGCGCCTGCTCAAGGCGCCGTCCGGCGCGGAACCCGCGGCCCTGAGGGACCGCGCGCTTCTCGAACTATTCTACTCGAGCGGACTCCGGGTATCCGAACTCGCCGGGACCACGCTGCAGCAGCTCGACTTGCAGCAGGGCTTCCTGCGCGTTTTCGGCAAGGGCTCGAAGGAGCGGGTCGTGCCGGTCGGAAGGCGGGCGTGCGACGCGCTCTCGGCCTACATCGAGTCCGGCCGGCCTCATTTCGTGAAGCCGCGCACCGGAAGCGAACTGTTCCTGAGCAGCCGCGGCGCCGCGCTGTCCCGGGTGCGGCTGTGGATGATCGTGAAAACCTACGCGCGCCGGGCGGGCATCTCCAAGTCCGTCAAGCCCCACCTCCTCCGGCACTCGTTCGCCACCCATCTGTTGAGCGGCGGCGCCGACCTTCGCTCGATCCAGGAGATGCTCGGCCACGCGAGCATCTCGACAACCCAGATCTACACGGCCGTCGAGCCGCAGCGCCTGCTCGACCAGCACGCCCGCTTCCACCCGCGCAATAAGTGAAGTGTGGTGCCTCCAATGATCCGGGCCAGTTGACGTTCGCGCACTACGGTGCATTGGTTTGTGCCTATCAACATAAACTCAACTCACTTTACCACATGGCCTACGAACTCCCGAAACTGCCCTACGCCTACAACGCCCTGGAGCCCCACATCGATGCCCGCACGATGGAGATCCATCACACGAAGCATCACCAAGCCTACATCAATAACGCCAACAACTTCCTGAAGGACCAGCCGCTGCTCGCCGCCCTCCCGGTCAACGCGCTGATATCCGACCTGGCCAAGGTGCCCGAGTCGATCCGCGGGGGCCTGCGAAACAACGCGGGCGGGCATAGCAACCATTCGTTCTTCTGGCTCGTCATGGGCCCCGGGAAGGGCGGCCTCCCCAAGGGGAAGCTGGCCGCGGCGATCACCGGGACCTTCGGCTCGTTCGACAAATTGAAGGAGGAATTCGGCAAGGCGGCCGCAACGCGTTTCGGCTCGGGCTGGGCCTGGCTCGCCGTCACCTCCGACAGGAAACTCGCGGTCGGATCGACCGCGAACCAGGACAGCCCCCTCATGGGCAAGGCGGTCGCCGGCTTCGAGGGAAAGCCCGTCATCGGGCTGGATGTCTGGGAGCACGCCTACTACCTCAACTACCAAAACCGGCGCCCCGACTACATCGCGGCCTGGTGGAATGTCGTCAACTGGGAAGCGGCCGAGGCGAATTACGAGGCGGCGCTGGCCTGACCGCTAGCGCCACAGGACGCTCGCCTGGAGGGCCGGACCGAAGCTCGCCGGGCTGACCGGGGTGCTCTTTTGCGTATCCGTATCTAGGATACAAATCCGGGTCGTCACCGAATTGCGCGCCGTGTAGACCAGGTGGCGGCCGTCCGGGAGCCAGGAGGGCTCCACCCCGTCGAAGGGCGCCTTCGAGGCCAGGTCGGCCGTCCCCTTCGAGAATGAGTAGACGCCGATCTGGAAGCGGCCGCCCCGCATGAACGAGAACGCGATCCTGTCCGGATCGGCGCGGCTCCAGTCCGGTTCGGAGCAAAAACTGCCAAAGCCGGCCGCGATCCGCTGCATCCCGCCCCCGCCCGCCGACATGAGATAGAGCTGGGGGCCGGGCTCCTGCGCGAAGACGAGCCGGCCTCCGTCCGGCGACCAGCAGGGCGAGGACTTGACCGTGTCCGCGTGCGTCAGGCGCATGGGATTTCGGCCCGAGGCGTCGCTCACCCATATCTCCGGGGAGCCGCTCCCGGTCAGGACCATCGCGACACGGCCGCCGTCCGGGCTGTAACGCGCGCTGATGTTCGTCCCCTTGTAGCTCGCGAATGTCCTGCGCTGGTTCGTGGCCAGGTCGATGACATAGATGTCCGGGAACCCGTGGAGGTAGCTTGTGTAGATGATCTTTGTGCCGTCCGGTGACCAGCGCGGCATGAGGGCGTCCGCCCGGTCGCTTGTGATGCGGCGCACGTCGCCGAAGAAGAGGTCCCTCATAGACTTCCGGAAATCCCGTGGCCCGGCCGATGAAGGCGATCCGCGAGGCGAAATAGCCCCTGAGGCCCAACCCGTTTGTCTTTTCGACCGCAAAATCCGCGGCGCGCAGGAGCGCGTTGCGCGCGCTCGTGCCCGGAATCAGCTCGGCCGCAACGGGCTCGCCGTCCCTTTCGTCACATCGACCCTCACCTCGCGGGGCCCGGCGACCGCAAATCGGATATCATAGGCGTAGCCGCTCGCGAGCACCCGGTAGCGGCCGTGGGATGCGAAGGCCTGCAGCGCGAGCGAGTTGAGCTGGGGATCATCCGCGGAAACCCGGACCGCGATCGTCTTGCTCACGGTGACGATGTCGACGGAGCCCAGGTCGCGCTGGGCGTATGCGGGAAGGACGGCGCAGATGAGGAACAGGAGAAAGGAGGTCGATTTATGCATGGGCTACCGCCTCACTTCTATTTGCGCGTCGCCTTTGCACAACAACTCTTATTATTGCATTTTTACAAACCGTGACCGCCGACGAAATCAAGGAACTGTTGAAACAGGTGAAATATCCCGGCTTCAGCCGGGATATCGTCTCATTCGGCCTCGTGCGCTCGGCCTCCTTTTCCGACGGCACGGCGAACGTGGAACTCGCCTGACGACGAGCGACCCGAAGGTTCCGATCCAGCTCCGCACCGAGGTGGAGAAGTGCCTGCGTGCGGCCCCGGGCGTCAAACGGACCGATGTGTCGACGTCTCCGTCCAGCCGGCCCGGGGGCCGGCCTCCGGCGGCAATCTCCCCGAGGCGCGGCGGCGCGCCGAAGTAGATCCAGTACGCGGTCGCCATAGGCTCGGGGAAGGGCGGGGTCGGGAAGAGCACCGTTCGCCGTCAACCTGGCCTGCGCGCTCGCCCGGGTGCTTGAGGCCCGCGGCCGGCCGGGCCGCGTGGGGCTGCTCGACTGCGACATCTACGGGCCGAGCATTCCCCTGATGATGGGCCTCCAGGGCAGGCCCGAGATCCACGGCGACGGGGCGGAGCCGCGCCTCATGCCGATGGAGCGGCACGGCGTGAAGGTGATGAGCATGGGGTTCCTGGTCGATGACAACACGCCGGTCGTCTGGCGGGGACCCATGGTCATGAAGACCATCCAACAGTTCGTGCAAAATGTGGAATGGGGCGAGCTCGACATCCTTCTGGTCGACCTGCCCCCGGGGACCGGGGACGCCCAGCTTTCCCTTGTCCAGACCCTTCCGCTCGATGGCGCCATCATCGTGACGACCCCCCAGCCGGCTGCGGCCAATGTGGCGCGAAAGGGCGGGCTCATGTTCCAGAAGGTGAACGTGCCCATTCTCGGCGTCGCCGAGAACATGAGTCACTTCATCGATTCGGCGGGGAAGAAGCACGCCCTGTTCGGCGAGGGCGGCGGACTGATCACCGCGGAGAGGCTGGGCACGACCCTGATCGGCCAGGTCCCCCTTCTTCCCGAGATCCGCGAGGGCGGCGACCGGGGCGAACCCATCGTCGTCAGCTCCCCCGGCAGCGCCGCGGCGGCGGTCTTCCGATCGATCGCCGAAGCCCTGATGGGGCGCCTTGCGAAACCCGCCCCGGCGCAAATGTAACAATTTGGAAAATTTGTCGGCATTGACAGACCCAGCCCCGTCCATCTTTTATTCACATCCCGCTGCATGACACCGACGCCAAAAGAGCCAGATGTTTCGTCGCGTGACTTCGTGAAGCAGTCCAGCCTATACCAGGAATTCCTGGCGGAGCGGGAGGAGATCCTCAAACACAAGTGGCTGGAATCCGAGCGCCTTGGCTACGACATCGGTTTCGAGCGGGCGCTTCTGGACTGGATCCGGAAGCACCGGGAGGGCTGGAGGGCGGCCCGCCGCCAGCAGATCGCCGCGCAGCAGGCCGGAAGCGCCCCGGGGGCAAACCGGGGGCCCAATCCCTCGGAGACGCCAAGCCGCAGCAGGCGCTACTTGATCTCCTTGTGGAGGGTGTGGCGCTTGAGATGGGGATTGTACTTCTTCTTCTCGATGCGCTCGGTCACGGTCTTCTTGTTGCGCGTTGTCAGGTAACGGGAAACCTGTTTTCCTTCCTTCTTGGCTTCGGTGCACTCAAGGATGACGAGTTCTTGCATGGGTAAAATGGGTTAAGGGTTGAAAGAAATCGAAGCCCGGCCCGGCTGCAACCTCAATCGGATGGCTCTCCGCGAAACGCCGGCGAACCCGGCCCTATCTGCGCTTTTCCGTCAACGGCAGCATCACCCCGCGGCGGAACAGGGTCACCTGCCCGGTGCTTGAGGATACGACGAGCGAGATGCAATCGGCCGCGACGCTGATCGCAGCCGCCGCGGCGTGGCGGCTGCCGAGGCCGCTCGGCAGGTTGTGGTCGCTGTCGGTCGCCTGGACCAGGCTCCCCGCCGACTCGACTACGCCGTCGCCCCGGATGATGAAGGCGCCGTCGATCGACGAGAACTCCTTCACCGTCTCGTCCATGAACGGGTTCAGGATGTTCCGGTCCTCCTCCTTGTAACCGAAGAATGGATTCAGGACGAGCGGCTTGGTCATTGCCATGACCTTGTCGGTGTCGCCGATGACGAACATGCACCCGACCGGGCGGCCCTCCCGGCCCTCGACGGCGAGCTCCGTCGCCACCGCGATGACCCGCTCGAGCACCTCGGGTTTGACGTCCGCCGGCAAGAGGTCCGCGGTCGAGCCCGGTCAGCAGGGTCTGGAACTCCCGCTCGATGTCCACGACGACGAGGGTGTCGAACTGATTGCTGCCGGTCATGCCGCCGATGCAGCAGACCCGGTCGGTGAAGGCGATGACCCCGCGGGTGAGGGCGACCAGGATCGCGCTCCGGAGCTGGGCCAGGCGCTGGCTCGAGAAGGACCGGACCTGGATCGTTTCCGCGAATTCGTTCTCGTCCTCGCTCGCTTCGATCGGATTGCGGGTGACGAGGATCGTCTTCAGCTTGGAACGGAACGCCCCGGGCTCGATGCCGCCGATGAAGGTGTCGCCGAAGACCATGATCGCCCCGCAGCCGGCGCCGCGCGCCACGCTCTCGGCCTCGCGGAACATCAGCCGGTTGATGCGATTCTGCTGCACCTGCACCGGCCGGATCCCGCCGAATCCGCCCGACCAGCCGCTCATAGAGGGCGTCCAGGTCCGGTGCGTGGACCAGGCTCGTCGACAAGCTCCGGCTCCCGCACCTGCCGGGCGATCGCCGCGAGCACCTGCAGGTAGTCCCGCGCCTTCTCCCCGGCGATCAGCATCACGATCAGCCGGACCCGCTCGTCCGCGAGCGAGCCGTCGTGCCGGACCCCGGCCCGGCTGCGGCCGATCGCGAGGACGTACCGCCGGGGCATCTTCACCCGCACGTGGGGCAGCGCGACGCCCAGGCCGAGGTAGGTCGTCATGGTGCTCTCGCGGGCAAGGAGCCCCTTTAGAAGGGCCTCGCGCTTCAGGTCGGGAAATTTGGCGACCGCGACCCTCGACGAGCTCCTGCGAGGGCGCCCTCGAGATCGACGCTGCGCAGGTCGATGACCCGGCTGCGGGCTATGATCTTTATCGAGCCGCATGGAGGGTCGATCGCTTCGGAACGGCGGGCCGGCTCACTTCTCCACTCGAGCGCGCCCTTCTTGATTTCGTAGAACAGTCCGAGGACGAGCACGCCGATGAAGAACAGGATCGGGCCGAAGATGGCGACCTGGCGGGAGAGGAATCCCGTAAACGAACGTCCACGGGATGGGGTTACGACCTCGAGGTCGAAGAGCATGAACAGCAGCGCCGTCACGAAAAACTTCACCGGGAAGCGCGCGTGCGCGATCCCCTCGTCCGGCGATGCCGCATTCGTACGCGCCTGTCCTTGATCTTGGACCGCATTGCGCGCTGCCCGAGGAGATGGCTCGCCAGGACGACCCCCCCCGCGATGAGCGCGGCAAGGACGGCCTGGATCAGAAACGGCAGATAGGCGTAGGGGGTCATCCTGACTAAGCAAAAAAGGGTCCCACGGCACCCCCACAAGACAAGCAGGTAAATTTCGGGAGAGGGGCGGATCCCCTTCAAAAAGGCACGGTGACCCAGCTTCGCGTTTTGCGTCCGCGCTCGAGCCCACCCCCAGCGTTTCGGCGAACTCCAGGGTGCGGATGTCGTCCGAGATCGCCTCGAAGCCGTCCCTGCGCCGCCAGCGGTTCATCCTCTCGCGCATCAGGGCGTCCATCATCACCGGGTCGGTGCTCAGCCACACGTACGGCTCGGAACCGTGTAAAGCAAATTGAAAAACGGCCCCCCGATGTACTGGTAGACCTCCAGGCTCGCGATCGTGAAAACCCAGGTCTCCCGCAGCTCGGGGATCGCGCTCATCTCGGCGACGGCGGCCGGGGCGTTCGCCGGCGAACGGAAGAACCGCGCCGTGTTCGAGGCGTTCCAAAGGGTCGCGTTGACCAGGGCGCCGTTCACGCCGAGGACAACGTGGTCGGTGTAGACGGGGAGGTTGATCCAGAAATCCGCGTCGAGGAAAAGAGGGCGTGGCGAGGAAGCTCTTGCGGTCCTCGTCGGTCGTCGAGGAGTTGGCGTAATCGCGCGTCTGCTGCTGCGCGACGATCGGATCAAATCGCTCGGGCAGCGGGCTGTCGTAAAACCAGACCGGGTCGTAGTACCGCCCCGACTCGAGGACGTAGACGGGGTTGCCCTCGAAGGGAGTCTTGCCCGTGACGAGCGAGGGAAGGTATCCCGTCATGCGCAGGCGCATCTGGTTCAAGCCCACCAGAAAAATGTTCCTGTTTTTATAGCCGCGGCGCTCAAGCGCCTCGATGACCGCCTTGCACGAGCGGGATCGGCGTGGCCAGCCCCGGGCCGGAGTCGGAGTAGATCTTCAACCCCACCCTCTTCTTCGCCCGCGGCGCCAGCTTGTGCCCCCCTCGAACGCTCATAGCTTTGAAATCAGCGCCTCGACCGCGCGGTCGTAGTTGGACTTGTCGAAGTCCGACCAGCCGGACCTGCCAGACACGGTTCCTTTGGGGCTTGCGGCCGGATCGTCGCCCCGGGGGCGCCAAGCTGCTGGCCAAAGGAAAGGGTCCTGTGGATTGCGGCCAAGGCCGCTCCAAAAGGAGGAGGCGTGGGAAACGGGTCATGACGGTATGTATGTCGCCCAGGAGCCGGGCAATGTTTCATCGGAATGGGGTTGGACTGGCGCAAGGGGTGGAACTTGACAGTACCTCCCAACCGGTTAAAGTCATTCTTTGAACAGCCGATAGCTGCCAGGGCGCTACATGCCAGTCATCAAACCTACCTGCCTCCGCGACTTGAAGTTGCGCATCAACATCGCGGACGTCGTCTCGCGCGCCGTGACCTTCGCCGGTCGGGGAGCCGGCTGAAGGGCCTCTGCCCCTTCCACAGCGAAAAAACCCCGTCTTTTCACGTCAATCCGCGACAGGGGAGCTTCAAATGCTTCGGATGCGGCAAGTCCGGCGACATCATCAAATTCGTCCGCGAGACGGAGCAACTCGGCTTCACGGAGGCCGTCGAGGCCCTAGGGCCGCGCTTTGGCATCGTGATCGAGTATGAGGAGGGAGGCCGGTCCCACCCAGCGAAGAGCGCTCGCTCCGGCAGGAATTGTACGACCTGCATGAGCAGGCGGCGGATTTCTACCACGAGGTTTTCAAAGGCGGCGCGCCGGCCGGGGGCTACATGCGGGAGTATTGGGCCGTGCAGCGCCGCTTTCCGCCGGAACTGGCGGTCGAGTTCAAGGTCGGGGCGGCCCCCGCCGACGACGGGGGGCTCGCCGGCCGGCTTTGGAAGCGCAATTACTCCGAGGAGGCGGTGAGGCAGTGCGGACTTTTTTTCGTGCGCGAGGGGGCGCTCTTTTCCCCCGGGGCCCTGCGGTCCCGCTTCCGCGGCCGGCTGATGATCCCGATCCGCGACTACCACGAC
>CAWDKN010000013.1:0-9582 GCA_963802815.1 uncultured Alphaproteobacteria bacterium | reverse complement strand
ATAGCGGCACGATGTTTCACCTCTCGTCAAGTGAAACATCGCCAATATCGGGGCGATAGTATACTCGACAAGGTGCGCGGTTCGAGGGGTTCCGCGCACCCAAGTGGCGCGCAACAGGGACATATTCGGGCGCATGTGCGCATCCGGAGGTTTTCCGCCGCTGCCGGGTCCCTTGCAAGTCCGTTGTCCAATATTGACCAGAACTAGCATTCCCGAGCGCGCAAAATCGTTGCTCGCGTGATGATCCGGCGCGGAAAGCGAGAGGCCGCGTTGAGCGTCGCAACGAAATATCTGACATTTGCCGAGGTCTGCCGCGAACACGCCGCGTTCGACACGCCGCGATCCGACAAGGAGCATCTTCTTGCCGCGGCTGCCGAGTTCGAGCGGCTGGCTCGGGAGGATCGGCGCAAGGATAAAAGGCCTTTGCGTTCGCTCGTCAGGAACGCCCACCGGCTTCTTCCCCGCCTTTCATCGATTTGACCCCCAGGCTTTTTTCCGAAAAATCCTCCGACATCACCATGCGCTTCGAACCTGTGAACGGATGGGCGAACTACGTATGAACCCTTATACGATCTACGTAGCCGCCCTCATGCGGTGGTGACCGGAATTGGGCTTTAACAGAGCCGACGAATTCACCCCTGAAGCGCGATGTGTCGCGCGAAACGAGTGGCCCATGAAGACCGCGATGGAATACCTGGCCTTGGCCGAGAAATGCCGGGAGCGCGCCCTCGAAGGCGGCCGCCGTCGCGATACGCGGACCCTGTTGGGCGCCGCGGCCGAGTTCCGCCGGCTTGCAGAGCAAGAACTGGACAAGGCCCGAGAGACCATGCGCGCGCCATTCCGGCAGGGCGAGGATCGTCCCCTCCTCCATGAGGCGGAGCACGCGGCGCCCCCGAAGACCGGGCTTTGCGGTGTAAGTCGCAAGGACGATGTCCAAAATTGAACAGAACCGGCTTTGCCGGGCGGGCAAAATCGTCGCCGTCCCGCGATGGGTGCGCAAGAAGGTGAGTGTCCGCGTGAGCGCCGCAGAGAAGTACATGGCATTGGCCGAGGTGTGCCGCGAGCGTGCGGAGTTCCGCTTGCCGAGGCCCGACCGGGACCAACTTCTCGGCGCGGCCGCGGAGTTCGAGCGCTTGGCCGAGGAGGAACTGCGCAAGGAAGGCGCGACCTTGCGTTCGCTGGTGCGGAACACAAGGCGGCTTCCGCGGACCTCGTCGCACTGAGGTATTTTTTGTTCCCGCGCCGCGAGCCGCCACGCCAACTCTCGTGGCGCGGGCCCTGTGGCCGGCAAACAGCAGCGCGTGCGTGTGCAGCCGGTCGCCTGATCGGTTTTTTCTGGGATCTTTGCGCGCTTAGGGTCGAGCCGACGGCGTCCCGGGAAAGGGATTTCATCGCGTTCTCAATACGTTAGGCCGGACGGCAGGATATCGTCCGTGTACAGAACGAGAAGAAATTCCCTGCAAATTCCCCGCTCTTGCAGGAAATGGTGTGTGTCGCCACCCGCAGACATGCAGCGCTTCCCCTGTCTAGCCGGGGGTGAGGGGGCGGCTGAAAGCCCGGAAACGTAAAACGAGATTCCGGGCCTGCCGGCGGGATAGGTCCTGGGGCCGGCCTTGGGCGGTCCTTTCCGTCCGGGCGATCATGCGAAAAGGCGTGGGCGGCCGCTACGGCAGGTGCACCCCGGGTCCAAGTCGCAGAGAGGAAAGCTGCGCTTCCGTCTCAACGCGGCCGCGCTAAACTCCCCGGCGGAGACAGAATCGGATTCGGGTCATGGCCAAGAAAACCAAGAAACCAGTCAGCGAGAAGGAGCGTGCGCGGCGCGCCGAGGCCGCCGCGAAGGCGCGCGGCACCGATGGCACGGAGCCGAAGAAATTTGCCGGCAAGGATGCGCATTTCAACGTTGCGGCGCAGAGAATTATCCGGCACCAGGGGCGATAGGGCGCGCGGCGGCCCTCTTCTCCAATCCGCTTCGCGGAATGGCCCCCCCGCGCCGGGTAGGATCGCTGAGAGCGGTGATCGTCTTTCGCCGCTTGCAGGGGAGCTGACGCGAGCCAGCGCGCGAAGCGCGGCGCGAGGATAACTCAGCGAAGCGACGGAGGCGGAAGTCCCTCAACCTTTCGGCGGAAACTCCAACCGCAACACACCCCCATCGTCGAGCGCTTTCCATTCTTCGGTCAGCCTTCGCAGTCGCTCATGCGCGCGGGCGACGAATTCGGTGGTCATGCCGCCCGTCCCTTCGCCGACTCCTCGAAGAGGAGCTTGGCGCCGCGGATGGCGAGCGCCGAGGCGGCTTCGGCTTCGATCGTTCCGATGAGGACGCCGACGATGCGCTCGGTCGCTGGCGCCTCGTCGATAAGCGACGCGCCCTTGGCGAAAGAACGGTAGAACGATGCCGCGAGCCAGGCTTCGCTTTCGACCGCGAAATGCAGCAAGCTGCGGAACAGAACCCCGCGCGTTTCGCGTTCCAGCGTTTCTCCGCGCCCGTCGCCGCGCTCATAGGCAAGCCGGTGGCGCGCCTCGTCGAGCTTCGTCAGACGGACGACGAGCGACAGCGGCATGTATTTCATCGCGGCGTTCGCGCGGGCCATGGCGCAGGATCGGGTGCGGCGTGGCGGGCGTGCAAGGGAAGCACAGCTCGATTGTGGTGCATGATTCCGGCTCTCACCGCTTCGCGCTGTCGAAACGCTGCACGACGAATTCCCGGTCGCCGTAGAATTTCGCGAAGTGCTCCTGCGCCTCGGTGTAGGCGCCGCCGGTGAAGTCGCCGATCACATGGCGCCAGAAGGCCTGCGCGCCCTTGTTGGTCAAGAGCTCGCGCACCTGCCAGCGGCCAGTGTGGCGCGCGAACAGGGTCTTGGCGACGCGGGCCCCTGCTCCGCGGCGGCGATATTTGCGCACGATGAAGAACTCGCCCATGTCGAGGAAGCCGTCGTCCACCTGGCGCACCAGAGCGAAGCCGGCCGGGTGGCCGCCGGCGCGCAGCAGATGGGCGTAGCCGCGCCAATGTGCGGGCCAGGCCTGATCCGCCGGCCGCATGCCCCAGTAGTTCATCAGGCTGTCGCCGGTCGCGAACAGGCCATCATCGGGGAAGTCCCAGCCCGCATGCTCGGACATGTCGTAGACGTAGAATCGCGCCAGATTCCGTGCGATGGGATAGTCGTCCGCGCGGGGCGGGCAAATCTCGATCTCTTCCATTCTGCGAGCCTTCGGCGCGTCGATGCGATGACACATTACGCAATCCACATCACCGGTGCATCGGGTTCGGGAGTCTCAACGCTCGGCCGCGCGCTGGCGGCCAGGACGGGCGCGGCGCCGCTCGACACCGACGATTTCTACTGGTTGCCACTCAAGCCGGATTACACTCATAAGCGGCCGATCCCGGAGCGGCTGGCGATGATCCAGGACGCGATGGCAAAAGCCGGCGCGCGCGGCTGGATCCTGTCGGGCAGCATCAGCGATTGGGGCAAGCCGCTAGTGCCGTGGTTTCGCCACGTCGTGTTCGTGAAGTCGCCGACTGAGATCCGCCTGGCGCGTCTCCGCGCGCGAGAGGTCGAGCGCTATGGCGCCGAAGCGATCTCGCCGGGCGGGGATCGGCATCGGGCGTATCGCGAATTTGTCGAATGGGCGGCGGATTACGATGGCGGCAAGGTCGCGGGACGAAATCTTGCGCGGCACGAAGCGTTCCTGGCGGCGATGACCTGCCCGGTGGTGCGGTTGGATGGAAGTTTGGAGACGGGGGCGTTGGTTGAGGAGGTGTTGCGAGTTGTGTGAATGCGCTTCCCCCTCCACCATTTGCGCTTCGCGCAAACGGTCGCACTCCCCGCTTGCGACCCGCTTGCGCGGAAGTCGCCGTCCTATAGCGCCGCCTCCACCACCATCCCGTCATAGGCCGGCTCTACGCCTTCCGGCAGCTCCGCGCTCAGTTTTGCGTAGTCGAGATCGACGTGCATGTTGGTCAGGATGGCGCGGCGTGGCTTGACGCGCGCGATCCATTCGAGCGTGCGCGCGACGTGGCTGTGGCTGGGATGCGGCGTGTAGCGCAGCGCATCGACGATCCATGTGTCGACGCCGTCGAGCGCGGCGAACGCTGCGTCGTCCAGGCCGTCCGCGTCGCTCGAATAGGCAATGGGGCCGAAGCGGAAGCCGAGTGAGTTGATCTTGCCATGTCCCTGGTGGAAGGCGCGGACCGGGATCGGCCCTCCTGCCCCTTCGATCTCGAACGGCGCGAATGGCAAGGCGATCTCGCGCGGGTTGAGGATCGGGGGGTAATCGCTGCCGGGCGGCTGCACGAAGCAATAGCCAAAGCGCGCGAGAATCCCTTCGAAGGCGGTCGCGTCGGACCACAGATCAACCCTGCGGTGCATGTTGATCGCGACCATGCGCAGATCGTCCAGGCCGTGAAGCTGATCGGCATGGTCGTGCGTGATCAGCACGCCGTCGAGGCGTGGAGACGCGCGCGTGGAGAAGCTGTTCGCGCATGTCGGGCGAGGTGTCGACGAGGAGCTGCGTCGCTCCGTCCGCTCCCTTTCGCCGCACCAGCACGGCGCAGCGCCGACGCCGGTTTTTCGGGTTTGAGGGATCGCAGGCGCCCCAGAAGCCGCTTCCGTCCGCGCCGCCGATGCGCGGCACGCCGCCGGACGAACCGCAGCCCAGGATGGTGAGCGCGAGCGAGCCGGTCATACGGGGATCGCGACCTTCGAAAACAGCCGGAAGAAATTCCTCGTCGTCGCGTCGGCGAGCGTCGCCGCGTCGACGCCTTTGAGCGTTGCCAGCATCGCGGCGGTGTGGGCGACGAAAGCGGGCTCGTTGCGCTTGCCGCGGAACGGCACTGGCGCGAGGAACGGCGCATCGGTCTCGACCAGAAGGCGGTCGAGCGGAACGTTCTTGAGGATATCGCGCAGGGATTGCGATTTCTTGAATGTGGCGATGCCGGAGACCGAGATCGACAGGCCGAGTTCGAGGGCGGCATCCGCCAGCGCGCGCGTTCCGGTGAAGCAATGGATAAGACCGTTGAAGCGGCTGCGCGCCATCTCCTCGCGCAGGATCGCGACGGTGTCGTCGTCAGCATTGCGCGTGTGGACAATGAGCGGCAAGCCGGTCCGCCTTGCGGCTTCGATGTGGGCGCGGAAGTTGCTTGCCTGTGCCGCGCGCGGGCTGTGTTCGTAGTAATAGTCGAGTTCGGTCTCGCCGATGGCGACGACCTTGGGATGTTTGGCGGCCTCGATCAGCGCGGAAGCGTCGTCGAGTGGCTCGGCCTCGGCCTCATGCGGATGCATGCCGACGGAACACCAAACATTGGCAAAGCGCTCGGCGACGGCGCGCACGCCGGCGAAATTTGCCAGCGTCGTGCCGATCGAGACGCAGACGCCGACGCCCGCCTCCGCCGCGCGCGCCACCACCGCGTCGAGCTCGGGCGCGAATTCGGCAAAGTCGAGATGGCAATGGCTGTCGACGAGCATGGGGTTGGTTAGCGCGAGAGGGGGCAGGATGGCAAATGTCATTGTTTGTCGGCCATGGCCCCTTCCACCCTTCCGCTGCGCGGAATGGCTGCTCGTACGCGGCCGCTTCTTGCCCCGCAGGCTACGCATGGGGAGGAAAGCGAGCGCGATTTCTTTCCCCGAGCGCAAGCATGGGGAGGTGGCGTGCGCGAGTGAGTGGGCGCGACGCTAAATCCCTCCCGCCCTCTTCGCCGTGTTCCTCAACACCCGCGCCGCACTGACGATCGTCTGTCGCGGCTCCAGATGCAGCCCGGCGGTGCGCCCGAAGCTCTGCGTCCAGCTTCGCCTGCGCCTCGACCCAGCGATCGAGATCCCGGTGCACCCGCAGCGCCCTCGCGCGGATGCGTTCGCACAGGGCTTGAGCCAGGAACGGCCGAATTTGTCGAGGCCGTCGTCGATGCGGGCGATGCTGTCGCCAAGGGCCAGCATCGGCGCGATATCGGACGTCGTCGCGGAATCGATCAGCCTGTCCGCTTCTCCGGCGAGCTTCAACGCCCTCGTCGCCGGCAAGCTGAGCGCCACGCCGATCGATCCGCCGGACAGCCGCGCCAGCGATGCGCGCTCTTTCGCGACTAGCTCCGGCAGGAAGTCCGCGAGCGCGCTTTCGAGTTGCGCCTCGTCCAGGCTGCGAAGCGGAGCCGCGGCAGCGCGAACGGATGGTCGGCAGCAGGCGTCGCCGGCACATGGGCGAGCAGAAGCAGCATGCGCGCGGCGGCGGCTCCTCCAGCATCTTGAGAAGCGCGTTGGCCGCGGCATCGTTCAAGTCGTCCGCACTGTCGACGATGGCGACGCGCCAGCCGCCGGCGCCGGACGTCATGCCGAAAAACCCGGCCGAGCCTGCGGATTTCGTCGACCGGCAGAACCGTCATCAGCTGTCCGGTATCCGGATTGGACGCCGCGCTTGAGCACGAGCAGGCCCGGATGGAAGCCGGCTTCGACCTGCATCGCGACGGGATCGTTCTCGGCGCACAGCGAGATCGTCCGGGCCGGTGTCGGTCGCGCCATAAGCGAGCAGATAGCGCGCGATGCGATAGGCGAGCGTCGCCTTGCCGACGCCCGGCGGCCCGCCGATCAGCCAGCCCTGCGGAGGACGCCCGCTGCGGATGGCGCGCGCGGCATGGCCGAGCGCTTCGTCCTGCCCGACCAGCCGCGGGTCTCGCGCGGATGCGGCTGCCCGGCGATGCGATCGGTTTCGACGATGTCTTCCGACATTTCGCCTTGCGCGCCATTCAGGGATTCTCCTGCCGAGCAAGGTATGGGTGAGCGCTCACACACCAAAGCGCCGCTCCACCGTGGAGAGGATTTCGGCAGACACCGCGTCCGCATCGCGCGCCGCATCGATGACGACGCAGCGATCGCCGTGGCTTGCGCGCGATGGTGCGGAAACATTCGCGCAAGCGTTCGTGGAAGGCGAGATCGAAGCGCTCGAAGCGGGTCTCGTCGTGCTTGCGCAACGCGGTGCGCGCGCAAGGCCGGTCCGCGGCGGGCAGATCGAGGATGAAGGTGAGGTCGGGCTTGATGTCGGGCACCGCGACCGCTTCGATGCGGCGAATGGTTTCGCGCGGCAGCCCGCGTCCGGCCCCCTGATAGGCATAGGTCGAATCCGTGAAGCGGTCGCAGATCACCCAATGGCGCCGCGTGTCAGCGCCGGCCGGATCGTCTTCGCGACGTGATCGGCGCGCGCGGCAAAGATCAGCAGCGTTTCGGTGAGCGCATCCCAGCGGCCGGGTTCGCCCTCCACCAGCAGCTTGCGGATTTCCTCGGCGCCCGGCGAACCGCCGGGCTCGCGCGTGACCACGACATCGCGTGCCGCGCGCCTTCGAGCACCGCTGCCAGCCGCCTGACCTGCGTCGATTTGCCGGCGCCCTCGCCGCCTTCGAACGTGATAAAACGGCCGCGCGTCGTCATTGCTTGCCGGAATGACCGCCGAGGAGCGCCATCAGACCCAGATAGACGCGACCGAAAAGCCCGCGCTCGATACGCTCTCGCCGGCATAGACCGGAATCTGCGAGGCCGGGATAATCGGGCGCCGTGATCATCGAGCGTGCCGATCTGCTGGCCCTTGGCGATCGGCGCCTGCACCGGACCGGCATAGGTCAGAACGACTTTCATCGCCGCATGCGAATCCACCTGCATGGTGACGTCGATCGGGTTGCGCGGTGACGAGCGGGACCGTATCGCGCGAGCCCTGCCATACTTCGGCCGAGCCCACCTGGTCGCCCGCCTTGAAGAGCGGGAAGTGGCGGAATTCCGTGAAGGCCAGTCCCATCACGCGCGCCGCCTCGTCGCCGCGCATCTGCACGCCGTGCCAGTCCTGGGCCGCGGGCGACATCTTGTCGAGCTGCGGATAGCGAAGGCCGTTCAGCACGACGATCATGCGCTGTCCGTTGCGCACGGCCGAGTGACGATGCCGTATCCGGCCGCGTCGGTGTGGCCGGTCTTCAGCCCATCCGTACCCGGGAATTTGTCGAGCACGGAATCGCGGTTCTGCTGGGTGATGTTGTTCCAGACGAAGCTGCGCTCGGAGAAGTAGTGATAATATTGCGGATAGTCGTAGATCAGGTGGCGCGCCAGCGTGGCCAGATCGTGCACCGACATCAGCTGCCCGGGCGGATCGGGCAAGCCGTTCGGATTGACGAAATGCGAATGGGTGAGGCCCAGCTTCTGCGCCCGCTGGTTCATCATCGGCACGAAGCCTTCACTGGGTGCCGCCCAGCGCTTCGGCAACGACGACGCAGGCATCGTTGCCCGAGGTGATGATGATGCCGCGGATCAGCGTCTTCGACCGGCACGCGCGAGCCCAGGCTCACGAACATCTTGGAGCCTTGGGTACGCCAGGCGCGCTGCGAAACGGGGAAGCGTGTCGGTCAGCTTGACGCGGCCGTCCTTGAGACGCTGGAAGAGCAGCTCGAGCGTCATCAGTTTGCTCATCGAGGCTGGCGGCGTCGCGGCGTCGGCGTCCTTCGACCACAGCACCTGCCCGGTTTCGCCGTCCATGATGATCGCGTGCTCGGCCGAGGTCGCGATACCGGCTTGCGCCGGCAGCGCCGGCCGGCGGCGGCGAGCCCGAAAAGGACGGTGACGGAAGGCGCAGAGACGCATGAACATACTCCTCGATGGCGGCCTGTCGCCGCGATATCTATTGGTCGACGACGATTTGGCGTCGGTTCCGCCGAGTTCCGCGACATCGGCGAGCGCCGCGTCGGCCTGGCGACATCGTCGAACGGCCCGAGACGCACCCTATAAAGGCGCTGCCCGTTCCTGTCGATTGCGGAGATGAAAGTCCCCTGCGCGCCGGACAGGCGCTGCTTCAGCCGGACCGCGTTGTCGCAGCTCGAGAAGGCGCCGGCCTGGACATAGAGGTGGGTGACGGCCGGAACGGGACACGCTGACCTGCCGTCCGGCTGCGTGGCGGCGGCTGGTCGGCCGAAGGCCCGGCGCCGGAAGCGCCTCGGCCGCACGTCCGCACGGGCGGCGTCGATCGGTACCCCCGGAACGGGATTGAGCGCGGCCACCCGACCTTTGCCGACGGCGCGGCCGGGAGCGCATTGGCAATTTCGGGCGGCGTTTCGGGCCCGCGGTCGGCCCGGCAGGTCGGCGCGGTCCATGATAGGTGACCCGGACCTTCGCCGTGCCCTTGCCGTAGAAACCCAGCAGCTTCGCGGCGTGCTCCGACACGTCGATGATGCGGCCCTGGCGAACGGCCCCCGGTCGTTCACGCGCAGGATGAGCGACCGACCGTTTTCGAGATTCGTCACCCGCACATTGACGGGCATCGGCAGGGTGCGATGGGCGGCGGAAAGCGGATGGCATCGAAGATTTCGCCATTGGCAGTCTGCTGGCCGTAGAAAGTCGGGCCGTACCAGGAGGCGATGCCGGTCTCGTCATAGTCGGGCTGTTCGCGGGGATAATACCACGTGCCCTCGATCTGGTAGGGCTGGCCGACCTTGTAGATGCCCGTATTCGGGGAACGCTGACGGCGCTTTCCTCGTTGCTCGACGCACATGCGGCCGCAAGGACGGCGAGCGCCGCCAGGGCAGCGGTTGGTCGCAACGCGCGAATTATCAATCCAATCAGAGCCTTT